>NZ_VFUI01000002.1:0-623812 GCF_006440535.1 Mesorhizobium sp. B2-5-13
ACTCCAAAACCCCTTCGGGCCAAAAGTGTTACCCATGTCTCCGGTATAAACCGTAACCTATGTGTCCGGAACGGACCGGGTTGAACTGGCGCACCCGACAGGATTCGAACCTGTGACCTCTGCCTTCGGAGGGCAGCGCTCTATCCAGCTGAGCTACGGGTGCTTTCAGGACAAAGGGTCCGGAAAACGAACCAGCCGGTGAACCGGCAAGTCACGGCTTCTTAGCGGAAGCGGGCGCGGGCTTCAACGGGCAATTGAGGATTGGAGATTTCCCCTCGTAAGGCGAGGACCTTGCCGCGTATGGCGCTCGCCTCTCCGTGTCCGCTTCGCCGAGCCACCTGCCGGCGAGCCACGGGTCTCGCCCGTCCTTCGGAACCCCACTCCGCCGGGGCTAAGGAACCCGAGCTTTTGCGAGGGCGCTTCTTCCGGTCAATCCGCGCTGTCCCTCGCTGCCCCGCCTCGCTCTTCACCATCCGCCGCGCGCGCCTCGCCCCTGCGAAGTATGACGTTCCCCCCGCCAGCCACCTCCCCTAGTATTTCCGAAGTAAGTCGCGCATAATGGGCGCGGCCTTCCTGCGGGACAGAGTCCCTCGGAACGCCGGGAGGAACCGAGGATGGCCGTTGTGCTCGTACTCGTTCTGATTGTCGTCGGCTCGGTGCTGTTCCATGTGCTGAGCCCTTGGTGGTGGACGCCGATAGCCTCCAACTGGGGCTATATCGACAGCACTCTCGTCATCACATTCTGGATCACCGGGACGGTCTTCTCCGCTGTCGTGCTGTTCATGGCATATTGCGTGTACCGCTTCCGGCACAAGGAAGGGCAGAGGGCGCACTACGAGCCCGAAAGCAGGAAGCTCGAATCCTGGCTGACCGCGGTCACCGCTGTCGGCGTCGCGGCATTGCTGGCGCCTGGGCTGTTCGTGTGGAGCCAGTTCGTCACCGTTCCCAAGGACGCGACCGAGATCGAGGTCGTTGCGCAGCAATGGCAATGGAGCTTCCGCTTGCCTGGCGCGGACGGCAAGCTTGGCACCTCGAACGCCCGGCTCATCGGTTCCGAGAACCCGCTTGGCATCAACCCGCAGGACCCGAACGGTCAGGACGATGTCGTCGTCGTGGCGACCGATCTGCATCTGCCGATCGGCAAGCCGGTCAAGGTGTTGCTGCGCTCGATCGACGTGCTGCACGATTTTTACGTGCCGGAGTTCCGCGCCAAGATGGACATGGTTCCGGGCACCGTCACCTATTTCTGGTTCACCCCCACCAAGACAGGGAGTTTCGAAGTTCTTTGCGCCGAGCTTTGCGGCGTCGGTCACGCTTTCATGCGTGGCGTCGTGAAGGTCGACACCCCAGAGGATTATCTGGCTTGGCTGCAGCAGCAGTCGACCTTTGCCCAGATGTCGGCACCCGCCAAGGTGGGCGTGCTTGCCGCACCGGCGACGGCACAGGCGAAGGCAGAGTAAGGCATCAATGAAACCGGCCCCGAGGAGGACCGGAAAGAGCGGAGAGGTTCAGGGATGGTTGACGTCACGCCTCATGGAGCAGACTTCATTCCGGCCGCGGAAGTGGCGGAGGTGGAACTCTATCACCCGCACAGCTGGTGGACGAGATACGTCTTTTCACAAGACGCCAAGGTCATCGCCATCCAATATGCCGGCACCGCGCTGTCCATCGGGCTCGTCGCGCTGGTGCTGTCCTGGCTGATGCGCCTGAAGCTTGGTTTTCCCGACACTTTCGCGTCCATCTCGCCGGACATGTATTATCAATTCATGACCATGCACGGCATGATCATGGTGATCTACCTCTTGACCGCGCTGTTCCTTGGCGGCTTCGGCAATTACCTCATTCCGTTGATGGTCGGCGCACGCGACATGGTGTTTCCCTATGTCAACATGCTGAGCTACTGGATCTATCTGCTTGCCGTTCTGGTGCTCGTCGGCAGCTTCTTCGCGCCGGGGGGACCGACAGGCGCCGGTTGGACGCTCTATCCGCCGCAAGCCATTACCTCAGGCACGCCCGGCGGACAGGATTGGGGCATCATCCTGATGCTCGTGTCGCTGATCCTGTTCATCATCGGTTTCACCATGGGCGGCCTCAACTATGTGGTGACCGTGCTTCAGGGTCGCACGCGCGGCATGACGCTGATGCGCCTGCCGCTGACCGTCTGGGGTATTTTCACCGCCACGGTCATGGCGCTGCTGGCCTTCCCGGCGCTCTTCGTCGCCTGCGTCATGATGCTGTTCGACCGCGCGATCGGTTCGAGTTTCTTCATGCCGGCGATCGTGGAAATGGGCGCCAACCCACTACCGCACGATGGCGGCAGCCCGATCATGTTCCAGCATCTGTTCTGGTTCTTCGGCCATCCTGAAGTCTACATCGTGGCGCTGCCCGCCTTCGGCATCGTCTCCGACCTCATCAGCACGCATGCGCGCAAGAACATCTTCGGCTATCGCATGATGGTGTGGGCTATCGTCAGTATCGGCGCGCTCTCCTTCGTCGTCTGGGCGCACCACATGTATGTCTCGGGCATGCATCCCTATTTCGGCTTCTTCTTCGCCACCACCACGCTGATCATCGCCATCCCCACCGCCATCAAGGTCTACAATTGGGTGCTGACATTGTGGCGCGGCGACATCCACCTGACCATCCCGATGCTGTTTGCGCTCTCTTTCATCGTCACCTTCGTCAATGGCGGGCTGACCGGGCTGTTCCTCGGCAACGTGGTGGTCGACGTGCCGCTGTCGGATACGATGTTCGTCGTCGCGCATTTTCACATGGTGATGGGCGTGGCGCCCATCATGGTGGTATTCGGTGCGATCTATCATTGGTACCCCAAGATCACCGGCCGGATGCTCAACGAGGCGATGGGCCGCTTCCACTTCTGGGTGACCTTCATCGGTACCTACATGATCTTCTTCCCGATGCACTATGTCGGGCTGGTCGGCGTGCCGCGCCGCTATCCCGAACTCGGCGATACGGCCTTCGTCCCGCCTTCGGTGCATACGCTGAACGCGTTCATCACCGTGGCCGCGCTGGTCGTCGGCTTCGCCCAGATGGTGTTCCTGTTCAACCTGCTGTGGAGCATTCGCCATGGGCGGCCGGCAGGCGGCAATCCGTGGCGGGCGACGACGCTCGAGTGGCAGACGGCCGGCACGCCGCCGCCACACG
The DNA here is from genome assembly GCF_006440535.1 of Mesorhizobium sp. B2-5-13. Lineage (NCBI taxonomy): Bacteria > Pseudomonadati > Pseudomonadota > Alphaproteobacteria > Hyphomicrobiales > Phyllobacteriaceae > Mesorhizobium > Mesorhizobium sp. B2-5-13. The sequence continues at coordinate 3,166 of NZ_VFUI01000002.1, forward strand.
GCAATTTCGGCAAGGAGCTGCCGGTGGTCTACCGCTGGGCCTATGACTATAGCGTGCCCGGCGCGCCGGAAGACTTCATTGCACAGAACGATCCGCGCCCATTGACGCAAGGCGGCCCCGCATGATCGTGATCCTGATCTTGCTGTCCGCCGTAACCGGCGTTGTCGGCTGGTGGCTGTCGCGCCAGCGGCTGATGTCCAAGCCGTGGCTCGAGGCCGGGCCGGTCACGGCGTTTCCGCAGACGGAAGCGTCGCTCATGCATCCGGCTAAGATCGGGCTCGGCGTGTTCCTTGCCGTGGTCGGCGCGCTCTTCGCGCTCATGATCAGCGCCTATGTCATGCGCATGGACTATGCCGACTGGCAGGCCGCTCCAGCCCCGAGGCTGCTGTGGCTCAACACCGCCATGCTGGTGCTGGCGAGCTCGGCGCTGCAAGGCGCGGTGTCTGCCGCGCACAAAGCCCGACTGGACAATCTCCGGCTCGCCCTTCTCGCCGGCGCCCTGGCATCGGTGGCTTTCCTGGCTGGGCAATTGCTCGCCTGGCGCGATTTCGCCGCCGAAGGCTATTTCGCGACAGAGAACCCGGCCGCCAGCTTCTTCTATCTGCTGACCGCGATGCACGGCCTTCACATCATCGGCGGATTGGTGGCGCTCGGCCGGGTCAATGTGCGCGCATGGCAAGGTGCCCGGTCCGGAGGCCTCGTTCTGTCGACCGAGCTCTGCGCGATATACTGGCACATCCTGCTTGCCGTCTGGCTGGTGCTTTTCTGCGTGCTCATGGGCTGGGCGGATAACGTGATCGACATCTGCCGGGGGCTCTTGACCTAGACGGCCGCGCGACGGGCCGTACCGAAGGAGGAAATGCTCATGGCCGAGACCACGCTGGAACACGCCGCACCGGTCGCTCCGCGGCCGCCAGGCCTGCGCGGCATCGCGGCCGACTGGTCGTCCGACCAGAGGGCGTTCAAGAACGTCTCCTGGGGCAAGGCGATGATGTGGATATTCCTGCTCAGCGACACTTTCATCTTTGGCTGCTTCCTGTTGTCCTACATGACCGCGCGCATGTCGACGACGGTGCCTTGGCCCAACCCGAGCGAGGTTTTCGCGCTGCATCTGTTCGGCAGCGACATTCCGCTGATCCTGATCGCGATCATGACCTTCGTACTGATCTCGTCGAGCGGCACGATGGCGATGGCGGTCAATTTCGGCTACCGGCACGATCGCAGGAAGACGGCGGTGCTGATGCTCGTCACCGCCGCGCTCGGCGCGACCTTCGTCGGCATGCAGGCTTTCGAATGGACGAAGCTCATCACCGAGGGCGTGCGGCCCTGGGGAAATCCCTGGGGCGCCGTGCAATTCGGTTCATCCTTCTTCATGATCACCGGGTTCCACGGCACCCATGTCACCATCGGAGTGATCTTCCTTTTGATCACCGCGCGCAAGGTGTGGCGCGGCGACTTCGAAGCCGGCGCGCGCGGGTTCTTCACCAGCCGGCGCGGCCAGTACGAGAGCGTCGAGATCATGGGGCTCTACTGGCACTTCGTCGACCTGGTGTGGGTATTCATCTTCGCATTCTTCTATCTTTGGTGAGGTGGAGCGATGGCACAGGCAGAAGCGCGCGAACACGGGCTGCATGGACACGCTGCTCCCGCCCAGGCGGTGGGGCACGCGGAAGGCCAGCAGCACCCGATCAGGCTTTATCTCGTCGTCTGGGGCTGGCTGTTCGTCCTCAGCGCCGGCTCCTACAGCATCGACTATTTCGGCCTCCAGGGCTATCTCAGATGGGGGCTGATCCTCACCTTCATGATGCTCAAGGCAGGGCTGATCGTCGCCGTATTCATGCACATGGCCTGGGAGCGGCTGGCGCTTGCCTATGCGATTCTGGTGCCGCCGCTGCTGATCCTGGTGTTCGTGTGGATCATGGTTCTCGAGTCCGGCTACACCGAGCTGACCCGTGTCCTGTCATTCGGCATGGGGCCATAGAGGCTCGCCGGATCGCGTTTCTTCGTTGACAGGAAAAATGACGGGAGGACAATGGTTGCCACGTTCTCTGACGCGTCCCCACCTCCAACAGAAAGGCGCCTACGATGACGATCGCAAGGAAACTCCAGGACTATATGGCCGGCAAGGGCATCGCCTACGATACCGTTGCCCACCACCGAACCTCGACCAGCAGCCAGACGGCGCAGGCAGCGCATGTTCCGGGTCGACGACTCGCCAAATCGGTGCTGGTCCATCACGAGATGGGCTATGCGCTGGCGGTGGTTCCGAGCAGCCACCGGGTCGAGTTCAATACGTTGCAGGACGTGGTCGACAGGCGGCTTGGCCTCGCTTCCGAAGATGAAATCGGCGAGGTGTTCAGCGACTGCGACATTGGCGCCGTGCCGCCCTTGGGCGCCGCCTATGGCGTGCCGGTCATTCTCGACGAAAGCTTTGGCGCGGAAGACGACGTCTATTTCGAAGCCGGCGATCACAAGACGCTGGTGCATGTCACGGGCGGCGACTTCCGCAATCTGCTGAGGGATGCGCGGGTCGCTCGCTTCAGCCATCCGGCGTGAACCAGAAGCGATCGCCTCTTTACAGGGTGGGCGCCCTCCTTCGTCGAGCAATCGGCGGCAAGGCGGCGCCGCCTCTATTTTGTGCATGTCGTTGCCGCGTCACCCTTGCGCGCATGCATTGGGCAAGTCGGATCAGCTCCCTTTGCGTGTTTTTGTCTTGGCTGGGGCAGGAGCAGGAGCAGGAGCAGGGGCTGGCGCCGGTTCGATCAGCTTGCGGTAAAGGTGCCAGGTCGAATGGCCGAGCACGGGCAGGACCACGGCCAGCCCGACGAGCAGCGGCAGCGAGCCGAGACCCAGCGCAACCGCGACGATGAGACCCCACAGCAGCAGCGGCACGGGGTTCGTTATGACCGCTCGCGCCGAAGTCTCGACAGCCGCATAGGCGCCGATGTCGCGGTCGAGCAGCAGCGGGAAGGCGACGACCGTGGTGCTGAGCACGACAAGGGCAAACAGAAAGCCGATGAGGTTGCCCAGAATGATCAGCGTCCAGCCGCGCTGCGTGGTCAGCACATCTGCGATAAAGCCGAAGAACGATGCCGGCGCGGCGTCGCCATAGAGGTACCCATAGAGCGCGCGCGCGGTTACCAGCCAGGCGATGAACAGCACCACCAGCATGACCCCGAGAGCGGCGATAGCCGGCATGGCGGGCGATTTTCGGACGTCAAAGGCATGTCGCCACGACGCGTCGAGTTGCTGTTCGCGCCGGCGGCTGATCTCGTAGAGGCCAAGCGCGGCGAAGGGGCCCAGAAGCGCGAAGCCGGTCATCAGTGGATAGACGAGCTGAAGCGCGTTGCCGCCGGAGCTCCAGGTGATCAGCACGATACCGGCAACCGGATAGATCAGGCATAAAAAGACGTAGTGCGAGGGTTTTTCCCAAAAATCGTCAAATCCCCGGCGAAGCGCGTCAAAAACATCCGCTACCCCTATCCGGCGGATAGCGGGATGTTCGAGCTTGCTGCCGGTGCCTGCTGCGTAGACATGGAAATTTGCCATGACCATTCCTCCAGGATCGGGCCCGGTTCGGTCGCGGCTTTCGGTGCTGCCGTCTGCGTGACTGGCCACGCGAAACCGCGACCTGCACCGCCGGGATCATAGCATTGTTCCCAGGCCTTGTCGCGTTCGGCGGCCCGGTCTGCAACCAAAATACGGCGTGATGCGTTACCCTGCGCGGCATTGTAGCGCGTGGCGTCGAAAAGGAGCCATGCAACCCGCTAGGTTTAGCTTTATGCATGTCGCTGTCCCAAAACCAAGGTTACTTTCGGGCGACATGCGATAGCATCCACGGCGCCGACAGCGCCGATTTGAGGGAGGAGAATGCCATGAGACTGACCGCGGCCCTTCTTGCAATTTCATTTATCGCGACCACTCCGGCCTTTGCAGCGGGCGATGCCGATGCCGGCAAGAAGATCTTCACCAAATGCATGGTCTGCCATGAAGCGGCGACCGACAAGGACAAGATCGGTCCATCCTTGCACGGCGTCATCGGCCGAAAGGCAGGTTCGCTGCCGAGCTTCCAGGCCAAATATTCCGACGCGATGAAAAAGGCGGGTGCAGGCGGCCTGGTCTGGGACGAGGCCAATATCGCTGAATACATCAAGTCGCCGAAGACAAAGGTGCCCGGCAACAAGATGCCCTTCGCCGGGCTCCCGAACGATGCCGACATCGCCAATGTGATCGCCTACCTGGAAGCCGCCGCCAAGCAGTAGAGGGCGAGCCCGGCGGAACTGGGATGCCTGAGCCTTTGCTGGACTCGGAGGCGGGTGATGCTTGCCGAGCCGGGGCGAATTCATGCCAGAGTCATGCGAAAGTTGCCGCACCCGAGGCGATCAGGGCGGACCCGCCCGAAAGGCTTCGCAACTCCCCTAGGCCCCCAATATACCGTTCTTACGCGGGCGAAGCGCGCGCGCAGCCTCAGACACAATTCAGAAATAAACCAGAAAAATTCCAGAAATCGTTCGGGCGTAGAATTGGCTGGAGAGGGTTTCATCGGCTGCCGCAGCGCGGCACTTGTTCGGATTGGCGACAAGCGATGCAAAGGTTCTCGACCAGCTTGATGAGTGCGTTGCTCGGCGTTTCGCTCGCCACCGGTCCGGTCGAAGCTGGCGAGGCAAACGTTGCGGCGACCCGCACCGAGCGCTGCATCAATCTCAGCCGCCAAGTTGACGAAGCCCTCGAAACCCATGCCGCGTCAAGGCAGGTCACCGCGGCGAAGGCACTGCAAAGAAGGGGAAACCGGTTCTGCGCCAACATGAAGCAGGCACAGGGAATCCGAATGCTCGCAAATGCTGTGAAGCTGCTTGGCGTGACGCCGATCGATCCCGATGCAGCGAAAACCGACCTGCATAGCAAGGAGAAAAAACCATGAAAAAGTCCCTTCTCTCCGCCCTCGGTCTCGCCGTTGCCCTGGCTTTGTCGATGCCCGTTCCCGGCACCGCCGCCGCCACCAAGACAACCGCTCCAGCTGCGACCGCAACGAGCACGATGACCAAGACGGCAACGGCTGCGAAGCCGCACCAGAACAGCGCTGTGGCCAGGAAGGCTTGCAAGCCGACCAAGAAGCACAAGTGCCCGGTGAAGCACAAGAAGCACACCGCGAAGACCGCGGCGTCTAAAAAAGCCTATTAACACCGCTATGCCATGAGAAGGCTGTTCCATTTGCATTCGGTTGGGGCAGCCTTTTCCATGGTGGCCGACGCGGAGCGGCCCATTGGCTCTCCGGCTGCTTCGGTGGACGCCCTTTGCGAGTTGCTCACGGCGCTTCCTGGACCGATTTGTCCAAGGCCAAGAAACAACTGCATCCGGTTCCGTTGAACCTCCCGATTTTGCACTTAGACCGGGATCGTAGTAACCCGCCCGGCGTTGAGAGGCGCGGCCTGGCCTACGGAAAGTTAAAATGACCCGCATCGCAACCTTCAACGTGAACGGCGTCAACGGCCGCCTGCCCGTGCTGCTCAAATGGCTGGATGAAACCGCGTACGACATCGTCTGCCTTCAAGAGCTCAAGACATCCGACGACAAGTTCCCTGCCGACGCGATCAGGAGCGTCGGTTACGGCGCAATCTGGCACGGCCAGAAATCTTACAACGGGGTAGCTATTCTCGCTCGGGGAGCAGAACCACTGGAACGTCGGCGCGGGCTGCCCGGGGATCCAGACGACACGCACAGCCGCTACATCGAGGCCGAGGTGAATGGGCTTGTCGTGGGTTGTCTCTATTTGCCCAACGGCAACCCGGCGCCAGGTCCAAAATTCGACTACAAGCTCCGCTGGTTCGATCGCCTGATCAGCTACGGCCAGCTGTTGCTTGGAGACGGCGCCATGAGCATTCTCTGCGGCGACTACAACGTCGTTCCAACCGAAATCGACGCCGTGGTGCCCCGACGGTGGCTAGGGGACGCGGTGTACTTTCCGGAGAGCCGGCAAGCCTACGCCGAAATGCTCGGGAATGGTTGGATCGATGCCGTCCGGCGCATCCACCCCGAGAAGGGCATCTACACCTACTGGAACTTCTCATACCGGGGCGGCTACGATCGAAGCTCCGGCCTCCGAATGGACCATCTGCTCGTGAGCCCTTCCCTTTCGGACAAACTCCGCGATGCCGGCGTGGACGTCGAATTGCGCGGCTGGGAGAAGCCAAGCGACCATGCGCCAGCTTGGATCGAGCTCGATTGAGTACTAAGGCAAATTCCAGGAAAAGTGCGTTTGCGTAACGCAAAGAGTGCGTCGGCGACTACCTTCATGAGCCGAAGCATCCTGTCCGCCCCTAAAAGGGCGGCCATCGAACCTGTGACTTTGGGCTTCGAAGGGCAGCGCCCTATCCAGCTGAGCTACGGCTGCTTTCAGGACAAGAGTCCGGAAAACGACCAGCCGGTGAACCGGCAAGTCACGGCTTCTTAGCGGAAGCGGGCGCGGCTTCACGGGCAATTGGCTGCGTTGCGAACTTGGCTTGGTAGCAGAGGCCTCCTCCGCTGCGCACCACCCTCACGCTCCCGCCGGGCTCTTCACCGGCCGCCGTGCGCGCGTCGCCCGCTTTGCCTTCTTCGCACTCGCCAGCTCATGCATCGCATCGAGCTGCATCTGCTGCATCTCGGCCAGCCGCGTCCATTGGCGCGAGATGAGGTAGTCGAGTTTTTCGTGCAGGTGGCGCACTTCGAGCTCGGCCTTGAGGTTGACGCGGTAGTCGTTGAAGGAGCGCAGGCGGTCCTTCACCTCCTGGCGCTTCTGGCTCATCATGATGATCGGCGCCTGGATGGCGGCGATGCAGGAGAGCAACAGGTTGAGCAGGATGAAGGGGTAGGGATCGAAGGCGCCGGTCGTGCCCTCGAAGAGGTTGATGCCGATCCACACCAGAAGCACGCTGCCGAACGAGATCAAGAACCACCAGCTGCCGCCAAAGGCGGCCATGCCGTCGGAGACGCGGTCGGCGAACGTCCGGTGCTCCTCGAATTCTTCTTCACTGTTTTCCGAAATCGTGTCTTGCCGGGCGATCGATTCCACCACCTGGCGGTCGAGCTCGGAGAACTCGCCGTGCTCCTGCTGCAGCAGCTCCTCCATGTAGCGCATGCGATAGCGGCCGAGCTCCTCGCGGCTGATGCGCGCGCCCTTGGGCAGGTCCGGGTGGTCTGCATGGATGCGGTCGGCGAGGCTCGGGCGCAGCGTGTCGATGCGCACAAGGTCGCGCTTGCGGAACTTGCGGCCTGAGATCGCCGATGGCTTTTTCTTCGGCTTCAGCCGCGATGCGCCGGAGCCTGATGGTTCGGAGTCCGGCACTTCTGGCGTGTCGAAATGCTCGTCGGAAACCTCGTGCAAATCCTCCTGCGTGGTCGGCGCCTCGAAATACTCGCCGCCGCTGTCGTTCTCATTGTCGGCCGACTTCTGCTCGGATGCCTTGGGAACGGTGCTCATGATGGGCTCCTGCTGTCGTGCTTGTTTAGAATACGCCATGGCGGCGGGGCATATCCACTGTCGGATTTCTCAGCCTATGCCACGTCTTCCGCACGATTGCGTGACAGTCGCAAGACGATAGCCGGCTGCGAGTCTTTGGATGACGAAGAGATGGGGAGGCCCCCCTCACCTCACTGCTGTTCGGCGAACATCAGCCTGGTCTTGGTGTCGGCCATGGTAGGCGACAGGCTGCGCTGGATCAGCGCTTCGACATGGTCGTTGCGCTGGCGGGCGCTGTCGGCGCCCATCACCACCACGATCAGCTGGCGGCCGTCGGCATCGTAGGAGGTGACGATGTTGAAGCCGGAAGCCCTGATGTAGCCGGTCTTGATGCCGTTGACGCCGCGCACGCGGCCGAGCATGTCGTTGTGGCCGCGCACCAGCCTGCCGCGGAACATGAAGTCGCTTTCGGAGAAATAGTGGAAATGCTGCGGGAAGCGCCGCTGCAACGACATGCCGAGCACAGCCATGTCGTGCGCGGTCGTCATCTGGCTGTCGTCGGGCAGGCCGGATGCGTTGCGGAAGGTGGTGCTGCTCATGCCGAGTTGGCGCGCCTTGGATGTCATCATGGCGGCGAACTGGTCTTCCGAGCCGCCAAGATATTCGCCCACCGCCACCGCCACGTCATTAGCCGATTTGACGACGATGGCGCGGATGGCGGAATCGACGTCGATCGTCTCGCCGCGCCGGAAACGCATCTTGGTCGGCGGCTGCGAGGCTGCGTGGTCGGAAACCGGGATCTGCGTCTCCTTGGTGACGCGGCCGGTCTCCATCGCCTCGAACAGCAGATAGAGCGTCATCATCTTGGTCAGCGAGGCCGGATAGCGCTGCGCCGTCGAGTTAACCTCGAACAGCTGCTTGCCGCTCCGTCCATCGACGACGATGGCCGCGTATTTCTGCGGCGGCGCCGGCACGGCCAGCACGCTGTCGGGCGGCGCGGCCGTCGTGCAGCCGGCGAACAACACAGCAAATGCCAGGGCTGCAAACAACTTCTGGAGGAGCGGAAGGGGGCGCAAGGGGGGCAAGGGCAAGTCTGTTCTGCTTGGGTTAAGGCGAAGCTAAACTAACGCGTGAGTAGCGTCCATTTGGTTAATGGCTGTTAGCCCCAGGTTTGTGAGCTTGGGTTTCTCGACCCCGCGACGAACCAAAGCTTACAAGCCGCCGTGAAATCGCCCGTTTGGGTCGCGGTGTCTGGCGTCATGTCTCGTGAGACAGAGCGAGCGTATTCGATAGCAGAGGATTTTGGAGTAGAGTTCGCTTTTCAGATCAGACGAGGGCGGTAGGATGTTGGCTTCCGACCTAGCGAAATTTATCGAGCAGGATCATCTGGCTTTGGGTGCTTTTGTGAAGGGCGACCCTGAGCCTCTGAAAAACCTCTACTCGCGGCGGGATGACGTGATAATCGCCAACCCGTTCGGTCCACCGGCCAAGGGGTGGATAAAGGCGGCCGAGACCATGGATCGGGCTGCTACCAACTACCGAGACGGCGAGGTCATCGGCTTTGAACGAATCGCCGAGTACGCGACAGCGGACCTAGGCTACATCATCGAAATCGAGCGGCTTCAATCCAAAGTCGGCGGCGCGGACAAACTGGTGCCGATTGCGCTTCGGGTCACCACCATCTTCCGACAGGAGGATGGCGCGTGGAAGATCGTCCTTCGCCACGCCGATCCGATAACCTCAGCGCGGCCGGCAGCGACCGTAGTTGGGCAGTAGAAGGTTTGCTCGCTCAGGAAGGTTCGTGCCCACCCGGACCTAAGGTCCGAAGCGCCCCGCCGATGTAATCGGCAATGCCGTACGCGTCATGCGCATTTCGACAGTCGAGGAGGAAGACCCTCCTGGATGATCTTTGCGAAAAGATGGACGCCGCAGCCCCCAAACCCGGCAGACGCGGGTTGCTCAACGACTAAATTTTCAAACCGGGACACTACCTTTTCCTGTCCTTGCTTGCCAATGCGGCGTTTCCCGTGGGAAGGAAACGGCAAGGGGCGGCTTGGGGGGCTTGGCATGACGAATATCGGGGCTGGCGGCGCTGCGCCGTCGCTTATCAGGGCATCGCTCAGCCGCACCGGCAAATGGGCAGGCAGCATCGCCTTCATCGGCGGTGCCGTGTCCGACATCCTCAACCCGCTGGCGCCGTTCGCGGCCTATATCGCACTGGCCGCCTCGATCGCGGCGGTCATCATCGCCATCGCCATCGTGCTGCGGCTGGTGCTGGCGGCCAAGGCGCTGCCGGCGCTGGTGTTCGCCACCAGTGCGGCGGCCGTCGCCGGCGGCGTCTATGCCATGCAGAAGGAAACTAATTCGCAGAACGGGCTGATCGCCGGCCTGGTGCCTGTTGTTGCCGGGCTGCAGCAGTCGATGGGCATCGTCTCGGCCAAGGTCGCCAGGATCGTGCAGACCGTCACCGAAACGCAAAAGACGGTCGAGCAGGTCAAGAAATCGACCGACACGGTTGCCCAGAAAACCGATCAGATCGCGTCCGCCCAGCAGCAGCAAACCGCGCAAGGGGTCGAGACGCAAAAGGCCGTCGAAGCGGTCAAGCAGACCACGGAAACGCTCGCAGCCGGCCAAAAACAGCAAGCGGCCCAGTCCGAAAAGCTGCAGGCGACGACCGAGCAGATCGCCGCCTCGATCGACACGATAGCCAAGGGGTTTGCGACCTTGGCCGCGCAAGGCGGCGCCATCGCCGAGCCGAAGCGGCCGGACGAGTTCTACCACAATGCCCGCGTCTACGAGTTGTCGGGCGACATGCTCAACGCGCGGCGCTCCTACCTCGTTTTTGCCGGCTTCGATGTCGATGCCATCGATCCCTACACGCGCTTTGCCACGCTGCTCAGGGTCCAGGACGGCAAGGCCGGGGCCCGCGAAGTGTTCGGTCAACTGGCCGACAAGGGCAAGGCGCTGTCGATCAAGCTGGTGCATGTCATGCAGTTCGACGATGCGCAGCGGCTCGACAAGCTCAGCGCCTTCATATCGGCCAATCCGGACTTCGCGCCGGCCTATTACCTCCAGGCGCAGGAGTTTTCGGAAGATCGTCTCGGCAGCCAGACGCTGGCCGACAAGCGCAGCGAAGCCCAGGCGCTGACCAAATTCGTCTCCTATGAAAAAGAAGGCGGGCTGCTCAAATATTTCGTCGACCAGACCCAGCTTGCCGACTGGCTGGACCGCAGCCGCAGCCGGTTGGCGGCCCTTGGCGACGTGCTCAACCCTGCCCGCTTCGCGCCTTCGCTGACGCCGATGCGCTCCAACCAGGGCTGGTCGATGACCATTTCGCTGCCCGAGCCGGCGACCGCGATATCCTGGCGTCTTGGCGGCACCGGCCCCTTCACCGACACCGGCCTGCTGGCGCTCAACGACCAGCGCACCGGCAAGCCGATACCCAATCCGAGTTTTGAATTGCCCGACAGCACGGCGGCGACCACGATCGGGATCAAATATCTCGACATCAGGGGACGCGAGACCGGCCCGTTCGACATCCGCTTCGATCCGGATGCCGCCCTGCAACAGGGCAACAAGCAGATCCTCGACCAGTTCTGGACGTCGTGGATCGCCTTCGACGCCAGCGGCAATCATGGGCTGGTCTATTTCACGCAGATGCTGTCCTACCGCTGCGCCATCAAGGAGGTGCATTACAGCCTGAACGGCGCCACGCTCGACAAGGCGCTTCCCATGCCGCCTTGCAATGCCAAGGATCCCTACGCCATCCCCAGTGATTTCCAGCCCTATTTCAAGGTCGCCGACAGCGTGAAGTCGATGTCGGTGCAGGTGACCTATACCGACGGGACAAAATCGCCGGTACGGGACTACAAGCGGCAATAGGGCTGGCACCTTCGGCGTGTAGAGAGGTGGACGCAAATCTGATGCAAAATGCGCGCCCGCGCGCTTGCGCTGCGCGCCGAACGGGTTCTTCTTGGCACCCGTCAGATTCGGGTGAGAACGCCATGGATACAGTCACGATCAAGGCCAGGGGCATTTCGGTTTCGCTCGACCTCATGGTCGGCCACATCGCCGACATGACAATCGAGAGCGGCGGGCGCCAATTGCGGCCACTGCACCGCGCACCCTGGGTCGACGCAAGCGAGACGCTGCCTCCAGACCTGCCGCAGGGCACCGTCCGGCTCTCTGGCGACTTTCTCTGCGCGCCGTTTTCGCGCAGCGATGTCGAGGAGGCGCCGCTGCATGGCTGGCCGGCCAACAGCGCCTGGGATGTGGTGGACAGCGGCACCACGGGTGGCGGCTGGCGCGCCATCTTCCGCCTGCGGCACAAGGTGATGGGCGCCAGCGTCGACAAGATTCTCACGCTGCGCGACGACCATCCTTTCCTCTATCAGGAACATGTATTTTCCGGCGGATCCGGCGCGATCTCGGTCGCCCATCACCCGATGACGGCGATGAAAGGCGGCGGCAGGCTGGCTTTCTCGCCGAAGCGGTTTGCCGCCACGCCAGCCGATCCGCTGGAGCCGGACCCCGCGCGCGGCCGCTTCATGCTCGCGTATCCGGCGCGGTCGTCCGATCTCGACCATTTTCCTGCTGCCGGCGGCGGTACGCTCGATCTCACGGACTACCGCATGGATGACCGGCGCGAGGATTTCCTCACCTTGGTCGAGGCCGACCATGGCGGCCCGGGCTGGACCGCGCTTGCGCGCCACGCCGAAGACGATCTGGTGCTGGTGCTCAAGAACCCGGCCGAACTGCCGGTCACCATGCTGTGGTTCAGCAATGGCGGGCGCGACTACGCGCCGTGGAGCGGCCGCCATCTCGGCGTGCTCGGCATCGAGGATGGGCGAACCGCGATTGGCCACGCCGCCTCGCTCGGCGACAACTGGCTGAAGCGCGAGGGCGTGGCGACGACATTCGCGCTCGGCGAGCGCCGCGGCGTCTCGTTCCGCCATGTCATCGGTGCGTTGCCGCTGTCGGGCGGCGAGCCCCCGCGGGAGATCACCACGGCGGATGGCCGCCTGCGGCTGGCTGGCGCCGCGGCATCGGAGGTCCCGTTCGACAGCGAATTCCTGCGTATCGGCCTGCCACCGGCAAGCTGAAGGGCAAAGCCGTAAGGGATTAATCGCACTCGCCAGCGCTGACTTCCACAATTGTTCGCTCTAAATCGTGCAAATCGCGGTTTGAAATCTCCTGCGACTGCCGACAAGATGCGTCCAAAATCCTGCGGAAGGAGCCAACACAATGTCCGAAATCGCCCACCTCGCCGCCACCATCTTCAAGCGCGCCGGCAAGGCGAAGCGCTTCATCGTCGCCATTGCCGGACCGCCGGGCGCCGGCAAGTCGACACTATCGGCAAGCCTGCATGACCTTTTGCCGGAAGGCGCGGTGGAAGTCGTGCCCATGGACGGCTTCCACTATGACGACATCGTGCTCAACGCGCGCGGCCTGCGCGCGCGAAAGGGCGCGCCCGACACGTTCGACTTCGGCGGCTTCGAGACGCTTTTGAAGCGCATCCGCGCCGGCGAGGCCGAGATCGCCATTCCGGTCTTCGACCGCGGCATGGAATTGTCGCGCGCTGCCGCGGCGATCATCGGTGCCGAGACCAAGTTCATCCTGGTCGAAGGCAATTACCTGCTGCTCGACGAGGAGCCGTGGTCGCGCCTGGCACCGCTGTTCGATTTCTCGATCTTCGTCGACGTGCCGCGCAATGAGCTCGAACGCCGCCTGATGGAACGCTGGCACGAGCATGGCCGTTCCGAGGCGGATGCGCGCGCCTGGATCGCCTCCAATGACATGCCCAACATCGAACGGGTGCTGGCACGGCGCCGGGCGGCCGACCTGGTCATTGGTGAACCCGGTTAAGGTCGATTAACCTGTTTAATTTTCAGTATTTTTCGGCGGGAACTTTAAGACTTACAAGACGTTATCCCGATCAGGCAATCATGCCAGAAGAGGGATTCCGTCCGATGGCAACCAAGGCAAAAAAGCCCAGGGGCAAGTCAGCCCAACCGAAGGCGCCGCAATCCACGGCCGGGGCCAGCCCGGCGGTCGCCCAGCGCTCCAAGGATACAAAGGCCTTCGGCAAGGCGCCGCCGAAAAAAGTCGTGCCAGGTAGCGCGTCGAAAGCAGCCGCCAAGTCCGCCCACGCGAAGAAGCCGGCCGCCAGCGGCGGCTCGAAGGTTCGCGCCGCAGCCAATGTTGCCGCCGGAGCGGTGGTGGCCACGGCGCGGGGTGTGGCGTCTCTTGCCGCCTCCGTGGTCGGCAGGGGCGGACCCAAGGCGAAAGCAAAGTAGGGACGCGCTTCCCAAGGGCCGGAGGTTCAGCTCCGCGCCGGAATGGTCAGGCCCTTCTCTACCGCTGGCCGCGCCAGGCCGCGCTCAAGCCACGCTGCCAGATTGGCGAAATCATCGAAACCGACCAGATCGCGCGCCTCGTAAAAGCCGATCAGGTTGCGCACCCAGCCGAGCAGCGAGATGTCGGCGATGGTGTAGTCATTGTCCATGATCCACTTGCGGCCCTTCAGCCTGACGTCGAGAACGCCGAGCAGGCGCCGTGATTCGTCGCGGTAGCGCTCCAGCGGTCGCTTGTCGGCGATCTCGCGGCCGGCGAATTTGTGGAAGAAGCCGACCTGGCCGAACATCGGCCCAATCGCCGCCATCTGGAAGAAGACCCACTGGATCGTCTCGTAGCGCCGCGCTGCATCCGCTGGGATGAGCAGGCCGGTCTTTTCAGCGAGGTAGAGCAGGATCGCACCGGATTCGAACAGGCCGATCGGCTTGCCGTCCGGGCCGTTGGGATCGATGATCGCCGGAATCTTGCCGTTGGGATTGAGCGACAGGAATTCAGGCGTCCAGCTCTCGTTCTTGCCGATGTTGATCAGATGCGGCTCATAGGGCAGGCCGATCTCCTCCAGCGCGATCGATATCTTCACTCCGTTCGGCGTCGTTGCCGAATAGAGCTGGATCTGGTCCGGATGCTTGGCCGGCCAACGGGTTGCGATCGGAAAGGCGGACAAGTCGGCCATCGAGAACTCCTGAGGGGGGATTTGCGCCAAGCGGCGCGATGTCGGCGGGGTCGGCCAAAGAATTAGGGCTGCGGCGCGGCCGGATCAACATGCGGCGACGCTTCACCATGCACGGACAGTCAATCGATCCGAACCGCCCGGGCAGGTAGTGACCGCCCCGGGCAGGTAGTGACCGCCCTGGGCAGGTAGTGACCGCCCTGGGCAGGTAGTGACCGCCCTGGGCAGGTAGTGACCGCCCGGATTAGATGGCCTTGAAGGCCAGCACCGCATTGGTGCCGCCGAAGGCAAAGCCGTTGCTGACGGCGGCGCGCACCTTGCGCTCGCGCGCGACATTCGGCGTCACGTCGAGATCGCAGTCGGGATCGGCCTCGCGGTAATTCGCCGTCGGCGGCACGACGCCTTCGCGGATCGCCATGACGCAGGCGATCATCTCCAGCCCGCCCGAGGCGCCTAGGCAATGCGCGTGCATCGACTTGGTCGAGGACACGGAGAGCGCCCGCGCATGATCGCCGAAGACGCGCTTGATCGCGAGGGTTTCGATCTGGTCGTTGGCCTTGGTGCCGGTGCCGTGCGCGTTGAGGTAATCGACATCCTCGGGATTGAGCCCGGCATCGGCCAGGCAGAAGCGCATCGCGGCTTCCGGGCCCTCGACGGTCGGCGCGACGATATCGGAGGCATCGGCCGAAAGGCCCGCGCCGGCAATCTCGGCCAAAATGGTGGCGCCGCGCGCCACCGCGTGTTCGTAGCTTTCCAGAACCGCCATGCCGGCGCCTTCGCCCAGCACCAGCCCCTGGCGGTCGGCCGAGAACGGCCTGCACGTGTCGGGCGAAAGCACGCGCAGCGCCTCCCAGCCCTTCAGCACGCCCCACACCAGCGGCGCATCGGTGCCGCCGGCCACCATGACGTCGGCGCGGCCGAGCCTGATCTGGTCGACCGCCGAGGCGATGGCATGATTGGCCGACGAACAGGCCGAAGTGACGCCGAACACCGGTCCGCGCAAACCCAGATGCATGCTGATCTGGCCGGCGGCGGCGCCCGGCATGACCCTGGGAACGGTGAAGATGCCGGCGCGATTCTTGCCCTCGATCAGGATGGCGCGATAGTTCTCCTCGACCGTCTCGAACCCGCAGACGCCAACACCGACAATGGTGCCCATCCGATAGGTATTGTCCGCATGCGGGATCAATCCGGACTGCCGCATGGCTTCTTTCGCAGCGATCACCGCCAAGAGGCTGAAGCGATCCATCGACACCAGTTGCTTGCGCTCGATGCCGTGATCCGGCAGCGCTTTGATCTCGCAGCCGGTCTTGACCTTCAGGTCGTGCAGGAAGGGATTGTCGATCGGGCCGATCGCTGACCGGCCGGCCCGCAACTCGGCCCAGATTGCCTGCGCATTGGTGCCCAATCCGCACAACCCGCCGATGCCGGTAATGACGACGCGCTTCAGCATTCGGTCAGGCTTTTTTCGCGATCAGCGCGCGAACGGCCTCGACCATGTCGCCGACATTCTTCAGATTGCTCCAGGCATCGACCGTGTTCATCTCGATCTCGATGCCATATTGCTCCTCGAGGTCGAAGATGATCTCGGTCAGCTCCAGCGAATGGATGCCGAGCGCCGTCAATTCGGTCGTGGTGGTGATTTCCTCGCCGCCCGGCTCGGCATGGGCCTTGATCTTCTCGATGATGTCCGTTGCCAGCTGGTCAGCCATTCGGTTTCTTCCCCACTTGTCGGTTCCGACGCTGAACAGCGCCTTCTTGTCCTCGATATCAGATCGCGATCTTCGCCTTCTACCCCCGGCAAGCGTTGCCTGACCGTACCAAGGTGGTTCCCTCTATAGAAACGGAAACGTCATCAAGCAACAAGCTATATGTCGACAAAAGCGCCACAGTGCTTAACCTGATGGCGTGGATACGATCGAAAATACGAAGTTCTCAGGTCAACTGCCCCAGCGCGCGGCGGGCAAGGCGCAGCTTGGTTGCGCCAGCATCGGCGGACGCACGCGGCTGCGGCGCCTCTATCAGGACGGCTCCGCCAAGATAAGGCTGCCGGCCGTTCCAGCCGGCCCGCTGGAGGCCGTCCTGATCAACACCGCCGGCGGGCTGACCGGCGGCGACCGCCTCGGTTGGGATGTCGATATCGGCGTGGATGCCAGTGCCGCGATAACGACCCAGGCCTGCGAAAAAGTCTATCGCGCCGCGTCGGATCATGCCGAAGTGCGGGTCAAGCTGACCGTGGGTGCGAACGGCAGCATCGCCTGGCTGCCGCAGGAAACCATCGTCTTCGACCGCGCCGCCTTTGCCCGCACATTGGATGTCGAACTCGCGGCCGGAGCCGAGGCGCTGGTGCTGGAAGCCACTGTCTTCGGCCGCCTGGCCATGGGCGAACGTGCCGCACAGGGCACTTTTCGCGACCGCTGGCGTGTTCGCAGGGAAGGAACCCTCATCCATGCCGAGGATTTCCGCATCGGACCTGCCATCGCCGACACCTTGTCCCGTCCGGCGATATCAGGTGGCGCGATCGCCGTGGCTACGCTGCTGCTGGTATCGCCGCGCGCGGAAGCCTTGCTCGACCCGGTTCGGGAGATCATTGGCGACCGGGGTGGCGTCAGCCTCTGGACCGTGAAGACATCTGGCAAGCTTCTTGCGAGGCTTTACGCCGGGGACGGCTACCACCTGCGCCAGCGGCTGGTCCCGCTCGTCGAATTGCTCAACGGAAGGGCGGGGTTGCCCAAATTATGGTCACTGTGACTGTGTCCGCATCATTTCAGGAAGACGCATGAACCTGACGCCAAGGGAAAAGGACAAGCTGCTGATCGCCATGGCGGCGATCGTGGCGCGTAAGCGGCTCGAGCGCGGCGTCAAGCTCAACCATCCGGAAGCCATCGCGCTGATCACCGATTTCGTCGTCGAAGGCGCCCGCGATGGCCGCCCGGTCGCCGAGCTGATGGAGGCCGGCGCCCATGTCGTCAGCCGCGCGCAGGTGATGGAAGGCATCGCCGAAATGATCCATGACGTGCAGGTGGAAGCGACCTTTCCCGACGGCACCAAGCTGGTGACCGTGCACGAACCGATCCGGTGAGGAGAGAGAAAAATGCTGGAGCTGCGCCCGAACTGCGAATGCTGCGACAAGGATCTGCCGCCCGAAGCGAAGGATGCGTTGATCTGCACCTTCGAGTGCACCTTCTGCGCGCGCTGTGTCGAAAACGTGCTTGGCGGCGTCTGCCCGAACTGCGGCGGCGATTTTACCGCCCGGCCGATCCGTCCCGCCGCGATGTTGAAGAAATATCCGGCTTCGACCAAGCGCGTGCTCAAGGCCGAGGGCTGCGGCTCCCGCAAGGCCGCCTGACACCGCAAAACGAAAGGCAAAATAAAATGGTCCCTGTCAAACGCCTGTGCCTCTCGGCGATCCTGCTCGTAGCGGCAGCCATGCCCGCCTACGCCCACGTCGGCATCGGCACGACCTCCTCCTTTATAGTCGGCTTCACGCATCCGCTGTCGGGTCTCGACCATATGACAGTGATGCTCGCTGTTGGCCTTTGGGCGGCCCTCAAGGGCGGCAAGGCGATCTGGGTTTGGCCGGCGGCGTTCGTCGGCGTCATGCTGGCCGGCGGCGCATTTGGCATGCTGCACGTGCCGCTGCCCTTCGTTGAGCCGGGCATACTGGCCTCCGTCGTGGCGCTTGGGCTGCTGGTGGCGCTGGCGGTCGATCTCCCCGTTTCGGCCGGTGTCGCCATCATCGGCCTGTTCGCGCTGTTTCACGGCCATGCCCATGGCATGGAAGTGCCGGAAAATGCCGGCGGCCTCGAATATATGGCCGGCTTTGCCGTTGCCACCGTGCTGCTCCATGCAATCGGCATCGCCGCTGGTCTGAGCCTCGGCCTCAGGTTCCGCGGTGTGGCCCGTATCGCGGGTGCCGCCTGCGCGGCGATCGGCGTCGGCCTCGCCTTCGGCGTGGTGTGAGGTCCCATGATCCCCGGCGAAATCATTCCCGCCCAAGGCGACATCGAACTCAACAAGGGTCTGCCGACCGTCATCCTGAAAGTGGCCAACGGCGGCGACCGGCCGGTCCAGGTCGGCAGCCACTACCATTTCTACGAAACCAATGCGGCGCTGAAATTCGACCGCGCGCGCGCGCGCGGCATGCGCCTCGACATCGCCGCCGGCACCGCCACGCGCTTCGAACCGGGGCAGGAACGCGACGTCACGCTGGTGCCGCTCGGCGGCAAGCGCGAGGTCTATGGATTCCAGCAGAAGGTGATGGGCAAGCTGTGAGGGTGTCTCATGCGTGGTGCGCAAGGCCGGCGAATGGCTTCGGGGCAAGCCTGCACACAGGCGATGCCTTCGGCTCAGCCCGACGGCTTGGCGGCCGCATAGATCACGATCTTTCCGGGATCATCGAACTCCACGGCGAGCACATCATCGGCAAGCACGCGCCGCGACTCGATGGCATTGTAGAGCAGGGCGTTGGCCTCGATCTCCTTGCGCAGTTCCGCGACATCGTCCTGATGCTGCCTAACCTTGTTCTCGATGGCCGGCGGCGGGCCGCCCTCGCTGCGCGCCGCGTCGGTCAGGAACACGATATCGACCTTGTCGAGCTTGGACGTCTTGCGCACCGTGCTGATGTTTTCGCGCGTGCGGTCGATCGCCGAATTGACCTTTCCGATCTCAGCGGTCGTCTTGGCCTCTTCCTGGTTGACCTGCGAGCCGACAATCCGGTCGACAGTCTCCGGGCTTTGAAGGCCCTGCGCGTTCAGCGCTGCCTGGGGAACGCTCGCCGCGACAAACGCAGCCGCGGCAACGGCGTGCAGCCAACGGGCATCGGGCAAGGTGATGTCGGTCATCGTCCACTTTCGCGGTTTGTTTCGACGCTCAGGAAACGAAACGACTCCGGCCCTGCCACGGTTCCCGTCATGATTCGGCGGGCGGACCGGATACCGGCCCGCCACGCCGGGTCCTTAACTCGCTTTCTTGGTGATCAGGGTCAGCGCGCCATTCGGCTCCATGCTGGCCGCGACCACCTGAGCCGAGGTCATTCCCTTGGCCTGGAGAGCGGATTTCACCTTGGGGGTGGCGTCGATCGAACTGCGCAGTTTCTGCAGGCCGGCGTCGCCACGCTGGGCGATCACCTGGTTGACCTGCGTCTGCGTGTCCTTCGGCAGCTCGCTGATGTCGATGACGTTGACGCTCTGGATCGCTGGCGCGGCCTGCTGACCGCCAGGGGCGGCTGGAGCCGGCGTGGTCGGAGCGGGCTGTTGCGCGGGCTGCTGCTGGGCACTGGCGGCACCAACCAGCATCAGGCTGGCGGCGGTTGCAAGAACTATCGTTTTGCGCATGGATTTTCCTTCCATCGATTTGGCAAACGGTCGCTTTGGGGTGGCGTCCCAACCTCAACCGCCAAATGGGATCAGAAGGTGTCGCCCAGCGGGTCATTGCGTGACCATTGGAAGGCGACAATGTGCAGACGGACTTCGACCATACCGCATTTCGGGAGCAATCGCTGATGGCCAGACTAACCCGTGCCGCCTACGCCCAGATGTACGGCCCGACCGTTGGCGACAGAGTGCGGCTTGCCGATACCGAGCTGATCATCGAGGTCGAGAAGGATTTCACCATTCATGGCGAGGAGGTGAAATTCGGCGGCGGCAAGGTCATTCGCGACGGCATGGGCCAGAGCCAGGTTTCCCGTGCCCAGGGCGCGGTCGACACCGTCATCACCAACGCGCTGGTAATCGATGCCAGTGCCGGCATCTTCAAGGCCGATATCGGCCTCAGGGATGGCCGAATCACCGCAATAGGCAAGGCCGGCAATCCTGATACGCAGGATGGCGTCACTATCGTCATCGGTCCCGGCACCGAAATCATCGCCGGCGAAGGCAAAATACTCACCGCCGGCGGCTTCGACGCGCATATCCACTTCATCTGCCCACAGCAGATCGAGGAAGCGCTGATGTCGGGCATCACCACCATGCTCGGCGGCGGCACCGGCCCGGCGCATGGCACGCTGGCGACCACCTGCACGCCGGGGCCATGGCACATGGCGCGCATGATCCAGTCCTTCGACGCTTTCCCGATGAATATCGGCCTGTCGGGTAAAGGCAACGCCTCGCTGCCCGCCGCACTCGAGGAAATGGTGCTGGGCGGCGCTTGCTCGCTCAAACTGCACGAGGACTGGGGCACGACGCCGGCCGCGATCGACTGCTGCCTGTCGGTCGCCGACGACTACGACGTGCAGGTGATGATCCACACCGACACGCTCAACGAGAGCGGCTTTGTCGAGAACACGGTGGCGGCGATCAAGGGCCGCACCATCCATGCCTTCCACACCGAAGGTGCGGGTGGTGGCCATGCGCCGGATATCATCAAGGTCTGCGGCCTTCCCAACGTCATCCCGTCCTCGACCAACCCGACGCGGCCCTACACCGCCAACACGCTGGCCGAGCATCTCGACATGCTGATGGTCTGCCATCATCTGTCGCCGTCGATCCCCGAGGACATCGCTTTCGCCGAAAGCCGCATCCGCAAGGAAACCATCGCTGCGGAGGACATCCTGCACGACATCGGCGCCTTCTCGATCATCTCGTCCGACAGCCAGGCCATGGGCCGCGTCGGCGAGGTGGCGATCCGGACCTGGCAGACCGCCGACAAGATGAAGCGCCAGCGCGGGTCACTGCCGCAGGAGACCGGCGACAACGACAATTTCCGCGTCCGCCGCTATATCGCCAAATACACCATCAATCCGGCCATCGCCCACGGCCTCTCGAAGGAGATCGGCTCGATCGCGGTCGGCAAACGCGCCGACCTGGTGCTGTGGAACCCGGCCTTCTTCGGCGTCAAGCCGGACATGGTGCTGATCGGCGGCATGATCGCCGCCGCCCCGATGGGCGACCCCAACGCCTCGATCCCGACGCCGCAGCCGATGCACTACCGGCCGATGTTCGGCGCCTATGGCAAAGCCCGGACCAATTCGTCGGTGACCTTCGTTTCGAAGGCCGCGCTCGAATCAGGTTTGCACGGCAGGCTTGGCGTCGACAAGCAGTTCGTCGCCGTCGAGAACACGCGCGGCGGCATCGGCAAGCACTCGATGGTACTCAACGACGCCACGCCCCATATCGAGGTTGATCCGGAAACCTATGAAGTTCGCGCCGACGGCGAGTTGCTGACCTGCGAACCGGCGACGGTGCTGCCGATGGCGCAACGGTATTTTCTGTTTTGAGCCTCACCGGTGCCTGCGCCAAGAAGCCGTTTAAACGCGGCGCGCTTTAGGGCATTATGCGCATATGAACAGGATTGACCGTCTCAGGGCCATGACACCCTATGAAACAGACTACGCCCAGTGGTGCGCCGAGCAGGGTGCGTTGCTGCGCGAGGGTCGTCTCTCCGATCTCGACCGCGAGAACCTTGCCGAGGAGATAGAAAGCTTGGGGAGAAGTGACCGGAGAGAAATTCGCAGTCGGATGCGGGTGTTGATTGCACACCTCCTGAAATGGGAATTCCAGCCGGGCCACAGATGCCACAGCTGGCAATCGTCGATTTCCGAGCAGCGTGTCTGGATCGAAGGTATCCTCAAGGATAGTCCGAGTCTTCGTCGCTATCCCGCTCAAATCTTCGATCAGTCCTACAAAGACGCGTTGCCCATTGCCATTCAGGAGACCGGCCTGCGGAAATCGCAATTTCCAAGTGAGCCACCGTTCAATGCCAAGCAGGCGCTCGATGGGAGATTTTGGCCTGGCGGCCCTCTTTCAATGGATGATTTCCTGCGAGGCTAGCTGCCTCTTTTTCCCCACCAGCGTTTCTCCCAAGATCCATGGCCACCGAAATAGCCTCCGCCCATGACATCTTCCCGCATATCCGCATCGTCATGGGCATGGTGATCGGACTTGGCGTCGCCCGCCTGCTGTCGGGGGTAGCGCGCATCGTCCAGCATCCCGGCCAGTATCGGCTCTATCCCGTGCATCTGGCCTGGGTCGTCTCGGTCCTGCTGATGCTGGTGCATTTCTGGTGGTGGGAGTTCGACCTCTACGCCGTCGAAACGTGGACCTTCGGCAAATACCTTTTCATTATTTTCTATGCCATCACGCTGTTCCTGCTGTGCGCGCTGCTGTTTCCGGATTCGATGCTGGACTACACCAGCTACGAGGATTTCTTCTATTCGCGCCGGGCCTGGTTCTTTGGACTGCTGGCGGGGAGCTACCTGCTCGACGTCATCGACACCCTGTTGAAAGGTCCGGAGCATTTCGCCCGCTTCGGCAACGAATATCTGTTCCGCACGCCGGTCTTCGTCGCGCTCTGCATCGCCGCGATCCTGGTGCGCGACCGCCGCTTCCACATCGCCTTCGTCGCGGCCGCGCTCATCTACCAGATATCGTTCATCCTGCGGCTCTTCGACACGATCGTATGACACCTCCCGATGATCTAGAGTTCCGGGGAAAGGCAGGTTCAACGATGTACAAGGCCGTCGGATCGCGCGGATCCCGGGTCAGCCGCGTCCTCTGGATGCTCGAGGAACTCGGGGAGCCCTATGAATTCGTCGAGGTCAAGCTCCGCTCGCCGGAAGCCTATGCGCTCAACCCGTCGGGCAAGGTGCCGATCCTCATCGACCGTGAGCTGACGGTGACGGATTCGGCGGCGATCTGCGTCTATCTGGCGGAGAAGCACGCCGACAAGGGGATGGGCGCCAATCCCGGTCTCGCCGGCCGTGCCGAAATCGATTCCTGGATGCACTTCGCCCAGTCGGAGTTCGAAGCGCCGCTGTGGAACAAATTGCGCCACCGCTTCCTCCTACCCAGGGAAGTTCGGGTCGATGTCGGTCCTGCCGCGGCCTATGACTTCGCCACGGAGGTCAAGGCGCTGGACCGCCGGCTCGGCGACAGGCTGTTCGCGCTGGGCCGGTTCTCGGCTGTCGACGTGCTGCTCGGCGACATGGGCGGCTGGGCGCGTGCCGGCCGGTTCCCGATCGACTCCGACCGCGTCAACGCCTATTTCGACCGCGTGTTGTCGCGGCCTGCCCGTGCGCGGGCGCAAGCTAACGGAGGCTCCATGAAATGAAGCTCAACCTCAACACCGACTTCACCAAATTTCCGCGCGCCGTCTCGGTGCTGCCTGCGGGCAGTGTTGGAGCCACCGCGCCATCCGGCCGTGCGGTTCTCGCCCATGACGAGCGGCATCTGCGCCGCCGCGCCATCGAACTTGCCGACGGCAGCAAGGTGCTGGTCGACTTGCGCGTGCCTATTGCCCTCAACGATGGCGACCGGCTCGTGCTGGAGGATGGCGGCCATATCGAGATCGTCGCGGCGCCCGAAGCGGTCTATGACATCCGCGCCCGCGACGCCGTGCATCTGACCGAACTCGCCTGGCATATTGGCAACCGCCATCTCGCCGCCGGCATCGAGGCGAACCGCATCCTCATCCTTCGCGACCACGTCATCAAGGCGATGCTGGAGGGGCTCGGCGCCACGGTGCGCGACGTCTCGGAACCGTTCAAGCCGGTCCGCGGCGCCTACTCCGGTGGGCATGGCCACGCCCACGCCGAGGCGCACAGCCATGGCCACGGCGAATCCCATTCGCACAGCCATGCGCATTCGCATCACGATCATCATCATGACTGACCAGCCCTCCGGCATCGCCCTGCTGCGGCTGTTGGCTTGGCTGTCGCCGGCCTTTCCGGTCGGCGGCTTTGCCTATAGCCATGGCCTTGAGCGGGCGGTGTATGATGGGTTGGTGACCGATGCCGCTGGCCTTGCCGGCTGGCTGGAGACGCTGGTTGAGATGGGTTCGGGCTGGAACGATGCCGTGCTGTTCGCCGAGAGCTGGCGCCGCGCCCGCGAAGGCGGCGATCTGGCCGAAGTCGCAGCACTGGCCGAGGCATTGGCAGGCTCGCGCGAGCGCCACACCGAGACCATGCTGCAAGGTGCGGCCTTTCTTAAGGCCGCCGCCGCCTGGCCCAATCCAGTGCTGGAGCGCTTGCCGGCCGAGTGCGCCTATTGCGTCGCTGTCGGCACTGTCGCCGGCGGCAACGGCATTGCGCTGCAGGACGCGCTGTCCGCCTTCCTGCAAGCCTTCTTCTCCAACCTCGTCCAGGCCGCGATCCGGCTCGGCGTCATCGGCCAGAACGAGGCCACGACGCTGCTGGCAGGGTTCGAGCCGCTGGCGCTCTCGACCGCTGCCCGCGCGTCCCGCTCGATACCGGACGATCTCGGCGGCTGCGCCTTCATCTCCGACATCGTGGCGATGAAGCACGAAACCCAGTACTCACGACTGTTCCGCTCATGATCCTCCTCGCCTTCGTCCTCTCATTCGTCCTGCTGCTGATCACGGCCCTGCACGTCTATTGGGGCATAGGCGGCATCTGGCCGGGCAGGGATGCGGCGTCCTGCGCCCACGCCGTCGTCGGTTTTCGCGGCGTCGACGAAATGCCGACGCCATTCGCCAGTTTCGCCGTTGCCGCTTGCCTTGGCCTGGCAACGCTGTGGCCGCTGGCGCTCATCGGTTTCTTTGCCTCGCCGTTTCCAAGGGAGGGGCTTGCCGCCACGTCGATGCTGATCGGTCTGGTGTTCCTGGGGCGCGGTATCGCCGGTTTCATGCCCTGGTGGCGCCGGCTGGCACCCGAACAGCCTTTTGCGCGGCTCGATACCAATCTCTATTCGCCGCTGTGCCTGCTGATCGGGCTCGGCTTCGCGGTTCTTGCCATTATGGAGTTTCCGACATGACACAAGCGAACGGTCCTCTTCGTATCGGCATCGGCGGCCCCGTCGGTTCCGGCAAGACGACGCTCACCGAAAAACTCTGCAAGGCGCTGCGCGACGAGTTTTCCATCGCCGTCGTCACCAACGACATCTACACCCGGGAAGACGCCATGATGTTGGCCCGGCTGCAGGCGCTGCCGGAGGACCGCATCGTCGGCGTCGAGACCGGCGGCTGCCCGCACACCGCCATCCGCGAGGACGCCTCGATCAATTTGCAGGCTATCGCCGAGCTGAACCGCAAATTTCCCGATCTCGACATCATCTTCATCGAATCCGGCGGCGACAACCTGGCCGCCACCTTCTCGCCGGACCTTGCCGACCTGACGCTCTATGTCATCTCGGTCTGCCAGGGCGAAGAGATTCCGAGAAAGGGCGGCCCGGCGATCACGCGTTCCGATTTCCTCATCATCAACAAGCGCGACCTGGCGCCCTATGTGAACGTCAATCTCGATGTCATGGAGAGCGACGCCGGCCGCATGCGCGGCAAGCGGCCGTTCGGCTTCACCGATCTTTCGCGCGGCAAGGGCCTGCAGGAGGTGATCGATTTCATCGTCGAGCACGGCGGACTGCGGACTGTTGGCGCCGCAAGCACGGCGGCATAGCTGGCGGTCTGCACCAAGCGAAAGCGGTTGCGGGCACCAGCGGAGCGCGGCATTCTTGCCGAAACCGGAGGATTTCCAGGATGAGCATTGCCCGCCTGCAGAAGGAAACGCTGACCAACCTGCCCCTCTACGAAGAGCGCGTCGATCTCGCATGCGCCTTCCGTTGGACGGCGCGGCTCAACATGCACGAAGCGGTGGCCAACCATTTCTCGCTGGCCGTCAACGACGACGGCACCAGGTTCCTGATGAACCCGAACCAGGTGCATTTCTCGCGCATCAAGGCGAGTGACCTGATCGAGATCGACGCCAACGACCCCGACACGCTTTCAGGGCCGAATGCACCCGACCCGACGGCATGGGGGCTGCACGGAGCCGTCCATCGCAACGTGCCGCACGCGCGCTGCGTCATGCATGTCCATTCGATCCACGCCACCGTGCTGGCCTCGCTTGCCGATTCGACGCTGCCGCCGATCGACCAGAATTCGGCGATGTTCTTCAACCGTCACATCGTCGACGCGCATTATGGCGGGCTGGCCTTCGAGGAAGAGGGCGAACGCTGCTCGCAGCTTCTCGCCGACCCCAAGGTCAAGGTGATGGTGATGGGCAACCATGGCGTGCTGGTTATCGGCGACACCGTCGCCGATGCTTTCAACCGCATGTTCTATTTCGAGCGCGCCGCCGAGACCTACATCAAGGCGTTGTGGACCGGCCGACCGCTGCGCACGCTCTCCGACGCGATCGCCGAAAAGGCGGCGAGCGAGATGGACGACTATCCAGGCCAGGCCGAACGCCATCTCGCCGAGTTGAAGGCGATCCTCGACGAACAGGAGCCGGCGTACCGGAACTGAGGGCTACAGTCCGAGCTGAGCCCGCAATTCCGTGGCGCTGTTGATGACGACCGCGCCGGGCGGGCCTTCCATCGGCTTTTCAGGCCAGAAGATGGTCTTCATTCCCGCCGCCAGGCCCGCCATGGCGCCCGGCCAGCTGTCGTCGACCGCGACGGCGTGCGCAGGATCGACCTCCGCCAGATAGGCGGCGCGCAGGAAAGGCTCGGCGTGCGGCTTGCCTTCGCGCACGTCGTTGCGGCTGATCGTCTTCATGCCGGGGTAAGTCAGCCCCACCATGTGCAGGTTGGCGTCGACGATCATCCGGTCCGAATTGGAGACCACCGCCTGCTGCACACCGAGCGCGCGCAGTTCGTTGAAGACCTCGATCGCGCCTGGGCGCGGCTTCAGCCCCTCGACCAGCGGCAGGTAATGCTCATATTTGTGAACGATCCATTCGTCGAAGGGCAGTTGCAGCCCGAACTCGTCGCGCATCATTTCGTAGACCGGCCAGGCGGCGACGCCGAGCACGCGCTCATGCAGATCGTCAGGCGGCGTGAGGCCGGCATTGCGCATCGCTGCAATGAGGGCTGCCTCGTGCAGCGGTTCGCTGTCGACCAGCGTGCCGTCCATGTCCCAGAAAACCGCCTTCGGTGTCATGCAGCGCTCCTTTTTGCGATCCCTTAAAGGGTTTGCGACGGGAGATAAACCTTTAGCGGCCACAGAACATGCCTTCCGATGAAGACGGAACCGGCCGCGCTTTCTCCAGCCGGATGATAGTGAAGAAAACTCCGCTGTATCGGTGTAAGCATTTGCTCTTGAGATTGACAATTGCGCAGGCGGCCATTCCCTGCGAAACTGAACTGACCGCCTGATGATCGGCGGTTTTCGGGAGGCAGGACGTGAATACCCGGCAGGATGGCGGCACCAACAGGCTGGATGACGCGGCGCGCGCCGGCTGGCTCTACTATGTTGCCGGCAACACACAGGACCAGATCGCCGCCACGCTCGGCATATCGAGGCAGACGGCGCAGCGGCTGGTGTCGCTGGCGGTGTCGGAAGGCCTGATCAAGGTCCGCGTCGATCATCCGATCGCCAACTGCCTGGACCTTGCCGCGCGGCTGAAATCGCGCTTCGCGCTCGACCTTGTCGAGGTGGTGCCGAGTGACCCCAGTTCATCCTCCACGACCATCGGCATCGCCGAAGCGGCGGCCGCCGAGATCGAGCGGCGGCTTCGGTCGCCGACACCGCTCGTCATGGGCATCGGCACCGGACGCACGCTGAAGGCGGCGATCGAACAATTGCCGCCGATGGAATGCCCGCAGCACAAGGTGGTGTCCTTGACCGGCAACATCTCGCCGGACGGTTCGGCCGCCTTCTACAACGTCATCTTCACCATGGCCGACAGGGTCAAGGCGCGGTCCTTCCCGATGCCGCTGCCGGTCATCGCCTCCTCGCCGCAGGAGCGCGAGATGCTGCTCAATCAGCCGATGATCCAGCCGACGCTGGCGCTTGCCGCCGAGGCCGATGTCACCTTCATCGGCATTGGCGACCTTGGGCCGAAGGCGCCGCTCTACGAGGATGGCTTCATTTCCGAAAGCGAGCTGAAAGCCCTGCAGAAGGCCGGCGGCGTCGCCGAAATCGTCGGCTGGGTGTTCGATCGCGAAGGCCGCATGATCGAGGGCATCACCAATGACCGGGTGTCGTCGGCAGCGCTGCCGTCGCGTGAGAAGTCGCTGGTCATTGCGCTTGCCATGGGCGAGCGCAAGCTGCCGGGTATCATGGCGGCCGTCAACCGCCGGCTGGTCAACGGGCTCATCACCGACGAGCGGACGGCCGCCGCCCTGCTGGCCAGCATTTGACGGCTTCGTGATAAAGCCAGCAAGGCTATTGGTGCCGGCCGAAAGGGTCGTTGCCGTCGAGAAAACCGAGGTCGCGCAGCAGATGCGGCGACAGGTCCCTGATATCAAGATGTGCCTTTTTTCGGGTCGCGAACCAGCCGAATCCGTCCACAAGCCACGAAATCCAGCGATGATCGGGAGCGGGAGTGCATTTTTGCTGCGCCATGGTCATGATCGTCAACCTTCGTTATCCTGAACCCGAATGACGGGTTGAGCATCAATGTCGGCCTTGCCGGCCGCCTTTGCCAATCGAACGTCGATAACGACCCATAAGGACGCCTTATGCCTGACCTCGGCGCGCCACAGCTTTCGCAACTCCCGCCGCTGCAGGCGATCCGGGTGTTCGAGGCGGTGGCGCGGCACCTTTCCTTCACCAAGGCCGCTGGTGAACTCGCCATGACGCAAGCGGCGGTCAGCTATCAGATCAAGGTGCTGGAAGAGCGCGTCGGCGCGCCGCTGTTCCTGCGCCGGCCGCGACAGATCGAACTCACGGAAGCCGGCCAACGCCTGGCGCCGGCCGTCAGCGAGGCCTTCGCCATTCTTAGCCAGGCCTATGCCGCCGCGCGCGGCGGCGCGGACGGGCTGCTATGTGTCACCACGGTGCTGACCTTTGCCTCCAACTGGCTGGCGCACCACCTCGGCGCGTTCCAGATCGCGCACCCGTCGCTTGCCGTGCGGCTCGAGACGTCGAGCCGGCTGACGGATTTCGCCCGCGAGGATGTCGACCTTGCCATCCGTTCGGGCGGTGGCAAATGGCCGGGGCTGGAAGCCCACAAGCTGCTCGATGCCGATTTCACGCCGATGCTGAGCCCGAAGCTCGCGGCGAGCATCGGCGGCATCAACGAACCGGCCGATCTGCTCAAGCTGCCGATCCTCGATCCCAGCGATATCTGGTGGACACAATGGTTCGAGGCCGCCGGTGTGCACAGCCATGACCTTGCCAGGCGTCCCGGCAGCAGCATGGGCGCGCAGGCATACGAAGCCAACGCGGCCATATCGGGTCATGGGGTGGCGATCCTGACCCGGGCGCTGTTCAAGTCCGAACTCGCGGACGGCCGGCTGATCCAGCCTTTCGACCTGGTCGGCGACGACGGGCACGCCTACTGGCTGGTCTACCCCGAGGCGCGCCGCAACGTGCCCAAGATCCGCGCCTTCCGTGACTGGCTGCTGGCCGAGATCGCCTGCTGACCGGCGGACAAGTTGACTGGCAGACAAGCTGACCGGCAGACCGGGCAAGAAAACCACATCTCGTTCAGGAGGCTTTCGGCCCTGCCGCCCGGATCCCAGGCGGTGGCAATCCGAGCCCTGTTGCCGATCGTCCGCCGCCATGCGCCGGGTTGCGTGCTGCGCTGCAGCATCGAATCCGGCTTGACATAATTCACACCAAGTGAGTAATTGCTCATAACCAAGGCAAATGCTCATCTTGGTTTATGGGAGGAATTTGATGAAACTTCGCACGCTCACCCTGGGCTTGTTGTCCGCCAGCGCGCTTGCGTTCGCCGCACACGCCGAATCCATCACCATCGCCACAGTCAACAATGGCGATATGGTCCGCATGCAGAAGCTGACCGACGACTTCACCAAGGCCAACCCCGACATTCAGCTCAACTGGGTCACGCTCGAAGAGAACGTGCTGCGCGAGCGCGTCACCACCGACATTGCCACCAAGGGCGGCCAGTATGACGTGATGACCATCGGCACCTACGAGGTTCCGATCTGGGCCAAGCAGAGCTGGCTCTTGCCGCTCGACAAGCTCGGCGACGACTACGACGCCAAGGACATCATCCCGGCCATTGCCGGCGGCCTCTCGGTCGATGGCAAGCTCTATGCCGCGCCCTTCTACGGCGAAAGCTCCTTCGTCATGTACCGCAAGGACCTGATGGAGAAGGCCGGCCTCAAGATGCCCGACGCGCCGACCTGGGACTTTGTAAAGCAGGCCGCCGATAAGATGACCGATCGCGCCAGTGGCGTGAACGGCGTCTGCCTGCGCGGCAAGGCCGGCTGGGGCGAGAACATGGCCTTCCTGACCGCCATGTCGAACTCGTTCGGCGCCCGCTGGTTCGACGAGAACTGGAAGCCGCAGTTCGATCAGCCCGAGTGGAAGAAGACGCTGCAGTTCTATGTCGACCTGATGAAGGCCGACGGTCCCGAGGGCGCCTCGTCCAACGGCTTCAACGAGAACCTGGCGCTCTTCCAGCAGGGCAAGTGCGGCATGTGGATCGACGCCACCGTGGCGGCGTCCTTCGTCTCCGACCCGAAGAACTCGACCGTCGCCGACAAGGTCGGCTACGCCCTGGCGCCCGATAACGGCCTCGGCAAGCGCGGCAACTGGCTGTGGGCGTGGTCGCTCGCGATCCCGGCCGGCACGCAGAAGGCCGACGCCGCCGAGAAGTTCGTCTCCTGGGCCACCAGCAAGCACTATGCCGAGCTCGTCGCATCGAAGGAAGGCTGGGCCAACGTACCTCCGGGCACGCGCTCCTCGCTCTATGCCAATCCCGAGTACCAGAAGGCGGCTCCGTTCGCCAAGATGACGCTGGACTCCATCAACGCCGCCGACCCGACGCATCCGACCGTCAAGCCGGTGCCCTATGTCGGCGTGCAGTTCGTCGCCATCCCTGAATTCCAGGGCCTTGGCACCACTGTCGGCCAGCTCTTCTCGGCGGCTCTTGCCGGTCAGTCGAGCGTCGACGATGCGCTGAAGCAGGCCCAGGACGCCGCGACCGCGGCGATGACCGAGGGCGGTTATATCAAGTAAGGCTCCTCCCGGTGCCGAATGCCGGCCGACGATCATGACCGGCAACGGCCGCCCGAAACCCAGTTCGGGCGGCCGCCTTCAACGCCTCTGATAATTCAGTTTGATCCTTGAAGGGTGACCGTCATGGCTACTCAGCAGACCCGTTCGCTTGCCCGATTCATGATGGCGCCATCCGTGGTGCTGCTGCTGGTCTGGATGGTTGTTCCGCTCGCTCTCACGCTGTGGTTCTCCTTCCAGCAGTACAATCCGCTTAATCCGATGCGCGATGGCTTCGTCGGCCTCTCGAACTACGCGCTGTTCTATTCCAACCCGGCTTTCCTGCAGTCGATCCTCAACACGCTTGTCCTGGTGGTCAGCGTGCTGCTGATCACGGTGATCGGCGGCATCCTGCTGGCGCTGCTCATCGATCAGCCGATGTGGGGCCAGGGGATCGTGCGCATTCTCGTCATCTCGCCGTTCTTCGTCATGCCGCCGGTGGCAGCGCTGGTGTGGAAGAACATGATCATGCACCCGCAATATGGCGTCTTCGCCGACATAGCCCGCTTCTTCGGCGCGCAACCGATCGACTGGTTCGGGCAGCATCCGATGACGGCGATCATCATCATCGTCGCCTGGCAGTGGCTGCCTTTCGCGACTTTGATCCTCCTGACCTCGCTGCAGTCGCTCGACGGCGAGCAGAAGGAGGCCGCCGAGATGGATGGCGCCGGCTTCATCAGCCGCTTCATCTATCTGACGCTGCCGCACATGTCCCGGGCGATTACCGTGGTCATCCTGATCCAGACGATCTTCCTGCTTTCCGTCTATGCCGAGATCCTGGTCACCACCAATGGCGGCCCGGGCTATGCCTCCACCAACCTGCCCTTCCTTGTCTACCAGAAGGCGTTGCTGGAGTTCAAAATCGGCCAGGCATCCGCGGGCGGTGTGATCGCCGTCATTCTCGCCAACATCGTCGCCTTCTTCGCCATGCGCGCCGTCGGCAAGAACCTGGACAAGTAAGGGAGGTCAAGATGGCACGTGCGCTGAACCACCCCCACTTCGTCCCGCTGCGCGGGACACCTCTCCCCCGGCCCGGGGGAGAGGAAATGCCTGCATCGAAGCTGCGCCCTTCCTCTACCCCGTCGATCGGGGGAGAGGTGGTTTGTGCAGCAAACCGGAGTGGGGGTCGACCCTGCCGCCACCATCGCCGATACGGGAGAACCTGATCATGGCACGCGCAGTCACCACCCAGCACAAGACAATCGCGACCGTCGCCGCCTGGATCGTCGCCCTGCTGATTTTCTTCCCGATCCTCTATACAATCATCACCTCGTTCAAGTCGGAACAGGAGGCGATCCAGGGCTTCAACCTGATCCCGTCGGGGACCTTCGAAAGCTATGCCGAAGTCCAGGCGCAGAGCGGCTATTTCAAGTTCTTCCTGAACTCGGTGCTGCTCTCCGTCGGCTCGACCATCCTGGCGCTGCTGGTCGCGATTCCGGCGGCTTGGTCGATGGCGTTTTCGCCGACCAAGCGGACCAAGGACATCCTCATGTGGATGCTGTCCACCAAGATGATGCCGGCGGTTGCCGTGCTGTTTCCGATCTACCTGATCTTCCGCAATCTCGGCCTGCTGGACTCGCGCATCGGCCTGATGGTCATGCTGATGCTGATCAACCTGCCGATCGTGGTGTGGATGCTCTACACCTACTTCCGCGAGATCCCCGGCGAGATCCTGGAAGCGGCTCGCATGGACGGCGCGTCGCTGTGGAACGAGATCATCTACGTGCTGACGCCGATGGCGGTGCCGGGCATCGCCTCGACCATGCTGCTCAACATCATCCTGGCCTGGAACGAGGCATTCTGGACCATCCGGCTGACCACCACGGACGCTGCTCCGCTGACCGCCTTCATCAGCTCCTTCTCCAGCCCGCAAGGCCTGTTCTGGGCCAAGCTTTCGGCGGCCTCGACGCTGGCCATCGCGCCGATCCTGATCATGGGCTGGTTCAGCCAGAAGCAGCTGGTGCGCGGCCTGACCTTTGGTGCGGTGAAGTAACGGAAATTGCCTGAAGCAATCGGCGAAAAATAGCTCTCGGGGAGGAAACCATGGGAAACATCACGCTCAAGAACGTCTCCAAATCGTTTGGATCGACGTCCATCATCCCCGGTCTCGACCTGGTGATCGAGAATGGCGAGTTCGTCGTCTTCGTCGGCCCGTCGGGCTGCGGCAAGTCGACATTGCTGCGGCTGATCGCCGGCCTCGAAGACACCAGCGGTGGCACCATCAACATCGATGGCCGTGACGTCACCGGCGAGGCGCCGGCCAAGCGCAAGCTCGCCATGGTGTTCCAGTCCTATGCGCTTTATCCGCACATGACGGTTGCCAAGAACATCGCCTTTCCGCTGAAGATGGCAGGCGAGGACCAGGCGACCATCGACAGGAAGGTGAAGGACGCGGCGCGCGTGCTCAATCTCACCAACTATCTCGAGCGCCGTCCCGGCCAGCTCTCCGGCGGTCAGCGCCAGCGCGTCGCCATCGGCCGCGCCATCGTGCGCCAGCCCTCGGCCTTCCTGTTCGACGAACCGCTGTCCAACCTCGACGCGGCACTGCGCGGCACCATGCGGCTCGAGATCAGCGAGCTGCACCACCAGCTCAAGACGACGATGATCTACGTCACCCACGACCAGGTCGAGGCCATGACCATGGCCGACAAGATCGTCGTCTTGAACGCCGGCAACATCGAGCAGGTCGGCTCGCCGATGGAGCTCTACAAGACGCCGCGCAACCTGTTCGTCGCCGGCTTCATCGGCTCGCCGAAGATGAACCTGATCGAGGGCGCGCCGGCTGACAAATACCGCGCCAAGACGATCGGCATCCGGCCCGAACATATGCAGATCTCGACCACGGCGGGCGACTGGAAGGCGACGGTCGGCGTTGCCGAGCATCTGGGCTCCGACACGTTTCTGCATGTCCAGGCCGATGGCGTCGGACCGCTGACGGTGCGCGCCGACGGCGAACTGGCCGTGCATCATGGCGACACGATCTACCTTACACCCGAAAAGGCCAAGCTGCATCGCTTCGGCGCTGACGGCAAGGCGATGGCCCAGTGAGGGTGGGGTAGTGAGGCTGAAGGGCAAATCGGCGCTGATCACCGGGTCGGCGCGCGGCATCGGCAGAGCCTTCGCCGAAGCCTATGTGCGCGAAGGCGCCACGGTGGCGATTGCCGATATCAACCTTGAAGCCGCCGAGAAAACGGCGGCCGCGATCGGCGACAACGCCTATGCCGTCAAGCTCGACGTCACCGACCAGGCATCCATCGAGGCTGCGGTCAAAGCGGTGGAGAGCAAAACCGGCGGTCTGGACATCCTGATCAACAACGCCGCTCTGTTTGACCTGGCGCCGATCGTGGAGATCTCTCGGGCGAGCTACGAAAAGCTTTTCTCCGTCAATGTCGCCGGCACGTTGTTCATGCTGCAGGCAGCCGCCCGCTCGATGATCGCGCGGGGCAAGGGCGGCAGGATCATCAACATGGCGAGCCAGGCCGGGCGTCGCGGCGAGCCGCTGGTCGCGGTCTACTGCGCCACCAAAGCCGCGGTCATCTCGCTGACGCAGTCGGCCGGGCTCGACCTGATCAAGCACCGCATCAATGTCAACGGCATCGCGCCCGGCGTCGTCGACAGCGACATGTGGGACGAGGTCGATGCCCTGTTCGCCAAATACGAGAACCGGCCGAAAGGCGAAAAGAAACGGCTGGTCGGCGAAGGCGTGCCGTATGGCCGCATGGGCAAGCCGGAAGACCTCGCAGGCATGGCCGTGTTTCTCGCCAGTGACGAGGCCGAATACATCGTCGCCCAGACCTACAACGTCGATGGCGGCCAATGGATGAGTTGAAAAGGACGAGTTGAGGGGGAAGGCGCTTCTCTCATTTCCTCCGGAGAAGACGCCACGGGGGCGGATGAGGGGCAGCATACTGGAAAACCAGGTGCGGCCCCTCATCCTCGCCCTCCCGAAGGAGGCGAAACAGTCGGGCTGCAAATCGGCCAAAGGGTAAAGCAGATGACCGTGAAACTCTCTTCCTCGAGCCTCGCCACGCTTCCGTCCAAGGTCGCAGGTCCGAACTATGACCGGTCGGCGTTGAAAGCCGGCATCGTGCATTTCGGTGTCGGCAATTTTCACCGCTCACATCAGGCCGTCTATCTCGACGACCTGTTCGGTCAAGGCGTCGGTCATGATTGGGCGCTGGTCGGCGCCGGCGTGTTCGACGGCGAGAAGATCGGCCGCGGCAAGCTCGAAGAGCAGGACTGGCTGACCACGGTTGTCGAGCAGGACGAGGGCCATATGAGTGCCCGCGTCACCGGCGCGATGATCGATTTCCTGATGCCGGGCGATGCGGCCGGTATCATCGATCGCCTTGCCGACCCGGCCATCAGGATCGTATCGCTGACCATCACCGAAGGCGGCTATTTCATCGATCCGGCCTCCGGCGTGTTCAATCCGACCCATCCCGATATCGTCGCCGACGCCCAGCCGGGCGCCACGCCGAAAACCGTATTCGGCATCATCCTGGCCGGGCTGGCGCGACGCCGCCAGGATGGCATCGTGCCGTTCACGGTCATGTCCTGCGACAACATCCCCCACAACGGCCATGTCACGTCGGATGGCGTTATCGGCCTCGCCCGCCTGATCGACGAGGATTTGGCGAGCTGGGTCAGCGACCACGTCGCCTTCCCGAACGCCATGGTCGACCGCATCACACCGGCAACCAGCGACCGTGAGCGCAAGATCCTTGCCGATGATTTCGGCCTCGAGGACAATTGGCCGGTGTTCTGCGAGCCGTTCCGGCAATGGGTGCTGGAAGACCATTTCACCGATGGCCGCCCGCCGCTGGAAAAGGTCGGCGTGCAGTTCGTCAGGGACGTCGCCCCTTACGAGCTGATGAAGATCCGCATCCTCAATGGCGGCCACGCCACCATCGCCTATCCGGCCGGGCTGATGGACATCCACTTCGTCCATGAGGCGATGCAGGAGCCGCTGGTGCTCGGTTTCCTCGACAAGCTCGAGCATGACGAGATCATCCCGACAGTGCCGCCGGTGCCGGACACGGTGCTGGAAGATTATTACCAGCTCATCGAGAAGCGCTTCTCCAATCCCAAGATCGGCGACACGGTGCGCCGCCTCTGCCTCGACGGCTCCAACCGCCAGCCGAAATTCATCATCCCGACCATCGCCGACCGGCTGAAGGCCGGCAAAGGCGTTGCCGGTCTGGCGCTGGAATCGGCGCTGTGGTGCCGCTACTGCTTCGGCACGACGGACAGCGGGGCGGTCATCGAGCCCAACGACCCGAGCTGGGACCGGCTGCAGGCAACGGCAAAGGCGGCAAAGGACGCGCCCGCCGCCTGGCTTGCCATGGACGATATCTATGGCGATGTCGGCCGCGCCACGGCCTTCGTCGACGCCTTCGTCCACGCGCTCAACGTGCTCTGGGCCAATGGCACCCGCGCCACGCTGACGCGCTACCTCGCCGGCAAGCTCTGAGAGCCAGCCGGCATCATGACGCCTGAACTGGTCATCTTCGACTGCGACGGCGTGCTGGTCGACAGCGAGGCGCTCTCCGTCTCGGCGCTGCTCGGCATGATCGAACTTGCCGGCGGCAGCGTCGGCGAAGACGCCGCCTACGAGCATTTCCTCGGCAAGAGCATGAAGAGCGTGCGCGAAATCCTCGGCCGCGACTTCGGCCTGGAGATCACCGATCAGCATCTCACCGCCATGCGCGTCGACCTCATGCGAAAGTTCCGTGAGGAGCTGAAGCCGATCGCCGGCGTCAAGGCGATGCTGCCGAAGCTCGGCCTGCCGTACTGCGTCGCTTCCTCCGGCACGCTGGAACGTATTCGTTACGCGCTCGACGTCACCGGCCTGCTCACGCTGATGGAGCCGCATCTGTTCAGCGCTGCCATGGTTGCCAGGGGCAAGCCGGCACCGGACCTTTTCCTCCACGCGGCCGCCGCCATGCGGGCGCAACCGAGAAATTGCCTGGTCATCGAGGACAGCCCGGCCGGCGTCGCGGCCGCGCTCGCGGCGGATATGCGCGTCTTCGCCTTCACCGGCGGCGCACACGCCGGCAATCCGGGATTGAAAGCGCGGCTTGCGTCGACCGAACCGGACTTTATATTCGCTGACATGCTGCAATTGCCCGATTTGATTGCAGGCCTGGAAGCGAGAGTTAGAGCATCTTGACGAAACAGTTTGTCTGCGCGGTCGATGTCGGCACCGGGAGCGCTCGCGCGGGCATTCTCGACGCCAGTGGTACCTTGCTTGGCCGCGCCGAGCGGCCGATCGCCATGAACCAGCCAAAGCCAGATCATGCCGAGCATGATTCACGCGATATCTGGGCCGCCGTCTGCACCGCCGTGCGTGCCGCGCGGGAAAAGGCCGGCGTCGCCGCCGAGCATATTGCCGGTATCTCCTTCGATGCCACCTGTTCGCTGGTCGTGCGTGACAGGCAGGGCGGCCAGCTCAGTGTGTCGACCAGCGGCGACAAGCGCTGGGACACCATTGTCTGGCTCGACCACCGTGCCATCGCCGAAGCCGACGAATGCACCGCGAGCGGCCACGAGGTGCTGAACTACATCGGCGGCGTTATGTCGCCCGAGATGGCGACGCCGAAGCTGATGTGGTTGAAGCGCAATCTGCCGAAGACGTGGAACGAAGCCGGCTATTTATTCGACCTGACCGATTTCCTGACCTGGCAGGCGACGGGCTCGCTGGCCCGCTCGCAATGCACGCTGACAGCGAAGTGGACTTATCTGGCGCACCAGGACACCGCGTGGCAGCGCGATTTCTTCGAACTCGTCGGCCTCGACGATCTTTTTGAGCACGGCAATCTGCCGGAACGGGCCAGTCCGGTCGGCGCCGATATCGGTCCGTTGACGGCGCAGGCAGCGGCAGAACTCGGTCTGACCGAAAACTGCCGCGTCGGCGCGGGCGTCATCGATGCCTATGCCGGGGCGCTTGGCGTGCTCGGTGGCTTTGCCGGCGACGACCAGAATATCGGTCGCCATCTGGCGCTGATCGCCGGCACCTCATCCTGCGTCATGGCAATGTCGCCCGATCCGCAGCCTTTCGCCGGTGTCTGGGGCCCCTATTACGGCGCCGCACTGCCGAAGCTGTGGCTGTCGGAAGGCGGTCAGTCGGCGACCGGGGCGCTGCTCGACCACATCATCCGCTGGCACGGCGCCGGCGGCGAGCCGAATGCGGCCATGCATGCCAGGATCGCCGCGCGCGTCGCCGAACTGCGCGCCGCCGAGGGCGAGAGCCTTGCCGACCGGCTGCATGTGCTGCCGGATTTCCACGGCAACCGCTCGCCGCTTGCCGACCCACATGCCGTTGGCGTCGTCAGCGGGCTGACGCTGGATTCGTCCTTCGACAGCCTGTGCAAGCTTTACTGGCGCACCGCCGTCGGCATCGCGCTCGGCGTGCGCCATGTGCTGGAGGCGCTGAACGAGAACGGCTATCTGATCGACACGCTGCATGTCACCGGCGGCCACACCAAGAACCCGCTTTTGATGGAGCTCTATGCCGACGCCACCGGCTGCACGGTGGTCGAGCCGCTGGCCGACGAGGCGGTGCTGCTCGGCACCGGCATGGTGGCGGCGACCGCCGCCGGGCTTTTCCCCGATCTCAACGCCGCCTGCCTTGCCATGCAGCAGGGTGGCAAGACACGCGCCGCCAATCCGGCGGCCGGCGTCCGCTTCGATCGCGACTACCGGATTTTCCTGGAAATGCACCGGCAGCGGCAGATGCTTGACGCGATCCGGTAGGCTTTTACGCTATTGCCTGCGCAGGGACGCGCCCGATGTCGCGTCGAACAGGTGAATGTCATTCTCCTCGAATGTATAGCGGACGGGAGCACGCACTACCGGGCAGTCGCGTGCCGGAACGAGCGCGCTGATTTCCTTGCCGCCGGAGCCGAATGTCACCAGCGCGTCATTGCCGTGGAATTCGATGAGATCGGCGGTGCCTTGCAATAGGCTGGCGGCGCCGACACCGGCCGTCTTCAGGTCCGGGGGCCGGATGCCCAGCACAGCGCGAGCGCCCGGCTGGAGATGAAAGCCCGCCCCGTCTATCGAAAGCACCGTCCCGGCGCCGGTCAGCGTCCAGCCGTTCCCTGCCCGGCCGACCGTCACATCGATAAAATTCATGTTCGGCGTGCCGATGAAACCGGCCACGAAAATATTGCCCGGCCGCCCGTAGATTTCCGCCGGCGAGCCGATCTGCTCGATGATGCCATCCTTGAGCAGCACGATACGGTCGGCGAGCGTCATCGCCTCCAGCTGGTCGTGCGTGACATAGACGGTGGTGGTCTTCAGCGACTGGTGCAGCCGCGCGATCTCGACGCGCATATGGTTGCGCAATTTGGCGTCGAGATTGGACAACGGCTCGTCGAACAGGAACACCTTGGGCGTCTTGATCATGGCCCGCGCGATCGCCACGCGCTGCTGCTGGCCGCCGGAGAGTTCGGCTGGCTTACGGCCGAGATAGGGGTCGAGCCCAAGCGTCCTCGACACCGCTTCGACCCGCTTGCGGATCTCGGGCGCCGGGACCTTCTGGCGCCGCAGCCCGAAGGCGATGTTGTCGAAAATGCTCATGTGCGGGTAGAGCGCGTAGTTCTGGAACACCATGGCGATACCGCGGTCGCCCGGATTGAGGTCGTTGACCACCTTGCCGCCGATCGATACCTCGCCGCCGCTGATGTCCTCCAGCCCCGCCAGCATGCGCAGCAAGGTCGACTTGCCGCAGCCGGACGGGCCGAGGAACACGACGAATTCGTGCTCCTCGATCGAGAGATTGAGATCGCGGATCACTGTGGTGGCGCCATAGGCTTTGTCGACATGGGAGCAAACGATCGCGGACATGGTCAGTCCTTTTCACCGGTAAGCAGGATCTGCAGCTTGACGTCCTGCGGGTTGCCTTCGGCGGCCCGTTCGAACGCCTTGATGCTGTCGGCGAAATCATAGGTTCCGGTGATCAGCGGCTTGAGGTCGACCTTGCCGGAGGCGATGAGCTGCAGGGCGCGGTCGAAGATGTTGGCATAGCGGAACACCGTCTCGATGCGCACTTCCTTCGAGATCGCCGCCGGCACATTGAGGGCCACCGGTTCCACCGGCAGCCCGACCAGCACCACCGCGCCACCTGGCCGCACGACGTCGAACAGATCGGCGAAAGCCTTGGCGCTGCCGCTCGCCTCGAAGACGATGTCGGCACCCCAATTGTCGGTAGCTGCCGCGACGGCATCGACCAGCGACTGCTCGCCGACATTGACCGGCACGATGCCGGCATATTGCTCGGCGATCCTCAGCTTGGGCGCGGAAAAATCGGAAATCAGCACTTTCGAACAACCGCCAGCAAGGGCGGCAAGGGCGACCATGATGCCGATCGGGCCGCAGCCGACGACGACGGCGACATCGCCCGGGACGATGCGGGCGCGGCTAGCCGCCTGCATCCCGATGGCGAAGGGCTCGACCATCGCGCCCTCGGCGAAGGAGACATTGTCCGGCAGCTTGTAGGTAAAGGCGGCCGGGTGCACGGCATAGGGAGCAAGGATGCCATGCACCGGCGGGGTCGCCCAAAAAGTGACGTCGGGGTCGACATTGTAGATGCCGAGCTTTGTCGCGCGCGACGACAGATTCGGTACACCCGGCTCCATGCAGACGCGGTCGCC
Source organism: Mesorhizobium sp. B2-5-13 (assembly GCF_006440535.1). Lineage (NCBI taxonomy): Bacteria > Pseudomonadati > Pseudomonadota > Alphaproteobacteria > Hyphomicrobiales > Phyllobacteriaceae > Mesorhizobium > Mesorhizobium sp. B2-5-13. Next base: position 44,147 of record NZ_VFUI01000002.1, read on the forward strand.
GACCTTTAGACTCCTGACATTGGCGCCGACCTCGACGATTGTGCCCGCAGCCTCGTGGCCGAGCACCATCGGCGCCCGCACGACATAGCTGCCGATGGCGCCATGCGTGTAATAATGCACGTCGCTGCCGCAGACGCCGACCGTGTGGATGGCGATCCTGACATCGTCGGGGCCGACATCGAGCGGCAACGCGATCTCGCGCAGCGACAATTCACCTTTTTTCTCAAGCACCAAAGCCCGCATCGGGTAAGTCCTCACTTCAAGTCTTTTTTTGCCGGAAAACAGAATTCAGGAAGCCGCTGAGCACGCCGAGGAACAGCAGCGGCGGCAGCGACAGGAGCACGACCGAGGCGTTGAGAATGCCCCACGGCACGTTCATGCCTTGCTGGGAGAGTTCGGAGGCGACGATCGGCAAGGTCTTGGCGTTGGAACTCGACAGCATCAGCGCGATCAGGAATTCGTTCCAGACCAGCACGAAGCTGAAGGCGACCGCGCCGATCAGCGAGCGCGCAGCCACGGGCAGCGCGATCCGCCAGAACACCGAATAGGCGCCGTAGCCGTCGACGAAGGCGGCTTCCTCGATCTCCTTCGGCACGCCTTGAAAGGCTGGAATGGCGAGCCACATGATCACCGAGATGGTGAGCAGTGAATAGGTGACGATCAGCGCCGGCAGCGTATCGTAGAGACCGAGTTGCAGCCAGATCACCATAAGCGGGATCGCCACCGCCACCGGCGGCAGGAAGCGCAGCGACAGCACGAAGAACTGGATGTCGCCGGCCCAGCGGTTGGGATAACGCGCCACCGCGTAAGCCGCGGGCAAACCGAGCACGACGCCGATCAGTACGGCTGTGCCGCAAGCGACGACCGAATTGTAGAGGCCGGTGACGACGCTGTCGCGGCCAAGTATGTAGCTGATGTTGGCAAGCGTCGGTGTGAACACCAGGCGGGGAACGCGGGTGATGATATCCACGCTGTTCTTCAGCGAATTGAGCGCTGTCCATAGCAGCGGAAACACCGCGAGGAAGCCGGCGAAGGCCAGGACGGCCTTGGCGATGATGCGGTCGAGCCTCATGCCTGCACCCGCTTCCACAGCATGGTGAAGGTGATGACGGTGGCGATCATCATCAGCACGGCCATCGCCGAGGCATAGGAAACCTTGCCGGATTCGATGAAGCCTTGCGAGAAGGCGTACATGTCGAGCGTTTCGGTCGCGACCCCCGGCCCGCCGCGGGTCATCACATAAATCAGGTCGAAGGAGCGCAGCGACTCGATCATCTTGACGAACATCAGGCTGATCAGCGGCGCCTTCAGCATCGGCAAGGTGACATAGGCATGGATCTGCCAGCGCCGGGCATGGTCGAGCCGGGCCGCCTCGATCGGCTGCGGCGGCAAGGTTTCCAAGAGCTTCAGCACGATGACCGCGAAGAACAGGCCCCACTGCCAGACATCGACCGAAGCGACGGCGAACAGCGCCGTCGACGGCTTGGACAGCGGGTCGAAGATCAGCCCGCCGGTCAGCAGCCGGTAGGGATAAGTGGCGATGCCATAGAGCGGATGATAGGCGAACTTCCACACGAAGGCCGCCGACACGCGCGGCAACAGCACCGGAATGATGAACAGCAGACAGTAGAGGTTGCGCAGGCGCGGCGAGGCGACCTCGAACATCAGCACGCCGAGCCCGATCGCCACCACCATCGTCGCGACGACAGTGACGACCTCCCACTTTACCGACACCCAGACAGCGTTGAGGAAGCGGCGGTCGGAGAACAGGTCGACAAAATTCGACAACCAGACCCAGGAATAGGCAGCCGAGCTCAGCTCGCGGTTCTGCAGCGCGATGATGATCGCGTAGAGCGTCGGCACCATCGACAGGATCAGCAGAATGACTAGTGTCGGCACGACAAAGGTGACCGGCAGGGATGAACGTCGAGGCATTGGTCTCAGGCCTTGCTGTGTCTCTGATATCTGGACATGGCGGAACCCGCGCGCGGGACAGGGCAGGCCCTCCTGCGGCACACAGGTCCCGGCATTCCCAGGGAATGCCGCGAACCGCGCGCCGCAAGAGGGAGGGGCCTATTTCTTCACCAGCTCATTGGCGTAGGCCTCGAGCTCGTTGAGGCTGCCCTTGACGTCGGTGCGTGTGCCGGCAATCAATTCCTCGAGGATGATGCCCCAGCGGTCGCCGAGATCCGGCCAGCGCGGATCCTGCCAGAAGTTCACCGCCGTGACTTTGCCGGTTTCGGCAAGCGCCTGGCCGAGATCGGCGCCGTAGATGTCGGCGAACTCCTTGCTGGACAGGATGCTGGTGCGGTTCAGCTCACCGAACTGGTGGGCGTCGAGCCGGCGCTTCTCATTTTCCTTCGAGGTTGCCCAGGCGATGAACAGGCCGGCGCATTTCTTCGAAGCGTCGTCGGCATTGGCCTTCGCCGCGATGGCGAGGCCGTGGCCGTAACCGCCGCCGGGAAGCGGCGAGGGCGGCGGCAGGAAGCCGATCTTGCCGACCACTTGCGAGGTCTTCGGGTCGACCGCCATGCCCGAAAGCGGCGTCGATTCGACGAGGATCGCGACCTGGCCCGACAGGAAGGCGCCGGTCGATTCGTCCCAGCTGCCGGTCTGGGTCCCCGGTGCCGAATCCCTGAACAGCTTCAGATAGGCCTCGGTCGCCTTGACGGCTGCGTCCGAATTGAAGGCCGGCTTGTCGCCGTCGAACCACTTGCCGCCATAGGCCTTGAAGAACGGCATCCAGCGCCAGACATTGGCGCCCGACCCGCGCGCGCCGCGCAGCGCGATGCCGTACATGCCCTTGTCGGCATTGGTCAGCTTCGGCACGTCGGCGATCAGCTCGTCCAGCGTCTTGGGCGGCTGGATGCCGGCGGCTTCCAGCACGTCCTTGCGGTAGACCATCAGGTCGCCGCCGCCGGTCAGCGGCGCGAACCAGACCTTGCCGTCATAGGTGGCGACCTTCTGGCGGCCCGGATCGAAGTCGGCATAGTCGTAATCAGCCGGATAATAATCGGTCAGCGGCACGATCCACTTCGACGAGGCGAAAAGCGCCACATTGGCTTCATCGACATAGTAGACGTTGTAGTTGCCGACGGTGGACGCGTCCGCGCGCGACTTGGCGCGGCGGTCGTTTTCGTTCAGGTAATCGATCTTGAAGCTCGCGCCGGAGAGCTTCTCGAACTCGGCCTTGGAGTCCTCCAGAAGCGTCAGGCCATCGCGGGGCTGCGCCAGCACCTTGACCGGTGCCGAGCAGACCGGCGCCTGCGCCAAGGCTAGGGTTGAAACGGTAGTGGAAAGCACGAAAGCTGCGCCAAGGCTGGCAGCGAGCCGAACTGGTTTCATGATCTTTTCTCCTCCAGGAATACGTCGCAGGAAGCGCAGGTCCTCGGGTTACGCGATCCTCACCATCGCCCGAACGACATGCCACCCATCGCCAAAATGCGCAGTTGCGTTGGGCGACGCTAGAAGCCCCGTTGCAGCTGACCTGTACTTTTATGCATTGTGCAGCGCAAAAAACTGCGCCCAAGTACGGAGCGCGTCACATGAGTATCGATCTGGTCCAAAACGATGATTCAAGATGCGCTTATGCGCGCATCGCCAGACGCTGCCGCGACAGCTTGCGATAGGATGACGGCGTTATCTTGTGCTTGCGCAGGAAGGCGCGGTTGAAGTTGGAGATGTTCATGTAGCCGACCTGGAAACAGATGTCGGTGATCGGAATATCGGTGTCGGCCAGGAGCTTGCACGCCTGCCACAGCCTGAGCTTGGCAAGATGGTCGCTGAAGGAGTTGCCGGTGTTCTTCTGGAAGAAGCGCGAGAAGGTGCTTTCGCTCATGCCGGCCAGCTCGGCCACCTCAGGCAGCTTCAGATCTTCGGCGAAATGCTGGAACAGATAGGTCAGCGTGCGCTGGACGATGTCGAGCGACGCGGCGTCGAGGACCGGCTGGAAGTCCGGCGACGACAACAGCTCATACTCGTCGGTCCTGGCCAGAAGATCGATCAGTTCGAGGAACAGGCAGAACCGGGCCAACCCATGCACCGTGCCCATCCGCTCCATGAGCGCGGCGCCTTCAAGCGCGGTCCCGCCGTGGAAGACGATGCCGCGCAGAGACCGTTCCAGGAACGGCTCCAGTTCGCGCAGTTCGGGCAGCATGTCAGCCGACCCGCGCAGCCGCTCGGGATCGAATTGCAGCACGATGTCGCGGCCATCGATCAATTCGCCCGGCTGCACCGCGGTGACCCAGTCATGCGGCAGGCCGCCGCCGACGATGGTGAGGTAGCCCGGCCCGAACTCGCCGATATGGTCACCGACGAGGACCACGCCGGAGGATTTCCGCAGCAGATGGATCTCGTACTCCGGGTGGAAGTTCCAGACATTGCGCTCCCAGGGATAGTCGTCCAGCCGCCACAGGAAACTGTCGTTCGCCTCGGTGACGATATGCTCGAAGGAAGGCGCCGTGCGCGGGATCGCTGCCGTGTTCTTTCTGCGTCTGAACGCCATCCTGCCTCCCACAATTCGCCGGTTGCCGATGTCTGATCCGTAGCAGTCCCTGGCCGGCAAGGGAACGAGGCGGCGGTTCCCGGGCAAGGCGCTGGCTCAATCTGTTCTGACGCCTCCTCCCTTGCCTTCATGTCGCATTTCGTTCAATAGACGGCGCAAACGGTGCCATTTCGTGCCGTTGCTGTGCGGCTTCCGGGCGTGGCCCGACGCGCCGTGTTCTGAAAGAGCAGGACAATGTCTGCGATCGAAGCCGGCGCTCGCGCGCCGGAAAATCTTTGGCGTCGGGAAATCAGGGCGACGCTGGCGCTGGCCTGGCCGATGGTGCTGACCAATCTCGGCCAGACGGCGATGACCGCCACCGACGTCATGATGATGGGGCGCCTCGGCGCGGACACGCTGGCCAGCGGCGCGCTTGGCGCCAACCTCTATTTCATGCCGCTGATCTTCGGCCTCGGCCTGATGCTGGCGACCTCGCCGATGATCGCCACCGAGCTTGGCCGCCGCCGCCACTCAGTGCGCGATCTGCGCCGCACCGTGCGCCAGGGCCTGTGGCTGGCGATCCTGATCGCGATCCCGATCTGGCTTGTGCTTTGGCACGGCGAGGCCATTCTGCTGGCCATGGGGCAGGAGCCCGCGCTGGCGCATCAGGCCGGCATCTATCTGCGCTGGCTGGAGTGGGCGGTGCTGCCCTTCTACGGCTATATCGTGCTGCGTTCGTTCATCTCGGCGCTGGAGCGGCCGGGTTGGGCGCTGATCATCGTTTTCGTCGCCGTCGCCTGCAACGCCTTCTTCAACTGGCTGTTCATGTTCGGCAATCTCGGTGTGCCGGCCATGGGCATCGCCGGCTCCGGTCTTGCCACCTCGCTGTCCAGCACGCTGATGTTCGTCGGCATGGCTGTCGTGGTGATGCTGGAGAAGAAATTCCGGCGCTACCATCTGTTCGGCCGTTTCTGGCGGTCCGACTGGCCGCGCTTCAAGGGCCTGCTGCGGCTCGGATTGCCGATCGCCGGCATCCTTGCCTTCGAGGTGACGATCTTCAACGCGGCAGCCCTGCTGATGGGCCTGATCGACGCGGATTCTCTGGCCGCGCACGCGATCGCCATCCAGATCGCCTCGATCTCCTTCATGGTGCCGCTCGGCCTCAACCAGGCGGTGACGGTGCGGGTCGGGCTCGCGCATGGCGCCGGCAATCCCGAGGGCGTCTCGCGCGCCGGCTGGACCGCCTTCGTCATCGGCGTCTCGTTCATGGCGCTGATGGGACTGGTGATGGTGCTTTGGCCGCATCTCCTGATCAGCGCCTTCATCGACCTCGGCAATCCGGCCAATGCCAGGGTGATCGCGCTTGCCGTGTCGTTCCTGGTGTTTGCTGCCCTGTTCCAGGTCTTCGACGGCGCGCAGGCGGTTGCCGCCGGCATGCTGCGCGGCCTGCACGACACCAAGGTGCCGATGATCTATGCCGCGATTGGTTATTGGGGCGTCGGCCTGCCGCTTGGGGTGCTGCTGGCCTTCCATTTCGGCTTCCATGGCGTCGGCATCTGGATCGGCCTGTCGTCGGGACTGGCCGTGGTGGCGGCCCTGCTCCTGGCACGCTGGCTACGGCGCGACCGCATCGCGCCGTCGCTGGCGCTCGGGCAATGAACGCAAGACGTCCGTCGGTTCGGCGGTCGCTCGTCCCAACATTGTAGCGCATCAAATGGCGCCTTCAGAACTGCCGCGAAACGACCGCTGGGCACGAAGGTCCGGTCGGCGGCTGGACGAGCAACGGCAGGACTTCGGTTCAGGCTGAGTCTCCGCGCCCTTGGCGTCCAAACTGCATTCCCGGAATAGAATTCCATCTTTCGACGCAGGCGGGCAACCTTTCCTGCACGATGACGTTTCGAGGGATGATCGTTGCATACGATCAACGTAAAGCGTGAGGAGATGAGAAATGAACTTCAAAATGCTCACTATGAGCGCGATGGCGATCGCAATGATAACTGGATCGGCTCTGGCCGCTTCCAGCGGCGGGACCTCCGCGCTCGACGACCCGGCAAAGATGTCGCCGTTCTTCACCGATGCCGGCATGAAAACACTCAGGTCGGAAGCGGATTTCAAGACCGCATGGATGTCCATGAAGCCAGATGAACAGAAGGCGGTGTTGAAAGACTGCGGCGACGCCACGATCAACAAGTCGCATGCGGATTTCTGCGCGATGGCCAAGAAGATGGGTGGCTGAATTTGGGGGAAAGGCGGCCGTTTCGCGCCGCCTTTTGGCCACAGACGCCGTTTGAAGGTACCGGTAAGAGCGCCTATGGTGCCTCGAATGGAGGCGGCGAATGGCGTTCACCGTTATTTGGTATGGAAGACAGGGCATCATCGACAAGGTGATCTTTGACGCCGAAAAGGTGGCAAAAGATCACGCAATCTCCATGTTTCAGACCCGAAGGGGTGACGAGGGGATCATTTGCGTTGAAGTTCGCAAGGACAATGGCACTGTCGTCTTCAGCCATGCTGAAAATTAGGATGGCTACTTACCTAACAGACTCATCGAAGCCAACATGTCCGTCACATCGCCAACAATGTGACAGGACCGATTGTGGTGGTATCGCCCTGGATCCAACTCCACTGCCAACGCGAATAATTGGCCGAGCTCGAAGACCACCCCGATGCCGTCGTAATCTCCCGCCTAGTTGACCGTCCGCTCTAAGGAACTCGCAGATGTCGTCTGAACGGCTGGGATGCGGCGCAAAGCTGTCATCCGTGCCCAAATGGAGCATTCAAGCGCTCTAACAGCACACAGCTTCCCAGCTTGCGGTCGCGTCGATGTTGGTCAACACAACATGCTCGCGGTTCAGCGCGTCAATGTCTGCTTCTCTAGCGACCGCGCATATTGCGTCAGCGGGAAGCACATGACGAAGAAGATCAGCGCCACCAGCCCATAGACCTTGAATGGTTCGAAGGTGGCGTTGTTGATGGCATTCGAAGTCCGCACCAATTCCTCGAAGCCGATGATCGAGGTCAGCGCGGTCGATTTGATCAGCTGCACCAGGAAGCCGACCGTCGGCGCGCGTGTGATCGAGAACGCCTGGGGCAGGATGATCAGCCTGAGTTCCTGCAGATAGTGCAGGCCGAGGCTGGCGCCGGCGTCCCACTGGCCCAATGGCAGCGCATCGACACCGGAGCGCCAGATTTCGGCGAGATAGGCGCTGGCGAAGAAGGTCAGGCCGAGCACCGCCGCGGTCCAGGGCTCGATGCGCAGGCCGAGCATCGGCAGGCCGAAGAACATCAGGAAGAGCTGCATCAGAAGCGGCGTTCCCTGGAACAGGGCGATGTAGCCGGAGGCAAGGCGCCGGCTCCATTTGTTCTTGGCGATCCTCAGGAACAGCACCGCCATTCCGACCAGCGCGCCGCCGACGAAGGCGGCCAGCGACAAAAGCACCGTCCAGCGCGCGGCAAGCAGAAGGTTGCGCACGATGTCCCAGAGCGTGAACTCGATCATGACACGCCCGCTCCGAGCGCGCGGCGTCCGCCTGACACCAGCAGCCGCCGCAAGGCCATTGACATCAAGAGATAGACCAGCGTCACGACGAAATAGGTCTCGAACGAGCGAAAAGTGCGCGCCTGCAGCATGTCGGCCTCATAGGTCAGCTCGCGCACCGCGATCTGCGACACCACGGCGGATTCCAGCATCATGATGACGATCTGGCTGGTCAGCGCGGGATAGATGATCTTGAGCGCCTGCGGCAGCACGATCTTGATGAATACCTGGCGCGGCCTCAGCCCGAGCGCCAGCGCCGCTTCCGTCTGCCCGTTCGGCACCGCGTCGAGCCCGGCGCCGACGATCTCGATCGTGTAAGCCGCCATGTTGAGCGTCATCGCCAGCATGGCGGCCAGGATCGGGTCAAGCCTGATGCCGAGGCTCGGCAGGCCGAAGAAGATGAAGAACAGCTGCACAAGGAACGGCGTGTTGCGCATCACCTCGACATACCAGGCGATGGCCCGGCGCAGCAGCGCGGGGCCATTTCGCCGCCCGGCAGCACCGAGGATGCTGAGCAGCGTTCCCGCCAGCGTGGTGACGGCGATCAAAAGGATCGTCGTCGCCGCGCCGTGCGCGATGTCGCCCACGGCACCTGGAAGCCAGCCGAAGGCCACGGCAAACTCAATCCTTGAGGTTGTCGGGGTTGAGGGGCGTCTTCAGCCAGGCCTTCGAGCTTTCGTCCAGCTTGCCGTCGGCCAACATTTTGGCGACGGCGTCGTTGACCGCCTTCTTGAGGGCGTCCTCGTTCTTGTTGAGGCCGATATGCGAGGGCGAGGTCAGAAGCTGGAACTTCTGCTCGGGCTTGAGCACGTCCTGCTTGGCCAGCACCTGCGCGCCGACGTCGTTGCCGACGACCATCAGCTGGGTCTGGCCGGAGATGAAGGCCTGGATCACCGAATTATAGTTGTCGAAGCGCTTGATGTCGGCCGATGCGGGTGCTGCCTCGGTGAGCGAGGTATCTTCCAGCGTGCCGCGATTGACGGCGATCGACTTGCCGGCAAGATCTTCCTTGCCTTTGACCGACATCGCCGCCGGACCGATCACCGCGATGTAATAGGGCGCGTAGGCGGCGGCGAAGTCGATGACCTGCTCGCGCTCCTTCGAGTAGCCGACGCTCATCAGGATATCGACCCGATGATCGTTCAAATAGGGGATGCGGTTCTGGCCGGTGACGGCGATCGGATTGAGCTTCACCTTGAGCGTGTCGGCGATGTACTGCGCGACGTCCATGTCATAGCCCTTGAGGCTCATGTCGGCGCTGGCCGAGGAGAAGGGCGGGAAATCGGCGAAGACGCCGACATTGATGGTGCCGGCCTTGGTGATATCGGCCAGCGCGTCAGCCTTGGCCGCCTGTGTGCCAAGGCTGAAACCTGCCGCGCCCAGGACCAGGACGGCGGCGATGGATGATTTGAATGTCGAGCGGATTGTCATTGTCATTCCCCTTCTGGAAGCTTTTTGATTGTTTGGGCCGGCCGCCGGCTCCAGCACGGCGGCCGCCTTTCTTTGATCGTCAGGCGCCCTTGTTTCTGAGGGCCGGGCTGAACACCATCAGGCTCAGGATCTCGAACAGCACCTGGGCGCCGGCATGCGCGGTGTTGGTGGTCGCGTCATATTGCGGCGCCACCTCGACGACGTCGCCGCCGACGATGTTGAGGCCCTTGAGGCCGCGCAGCAGTTCAAGCACTTCGCGTGTCGTCAGCCCGCCGACTTCCGGCGTGCCCGTGCCCGGCGCGAAGGCCGGGTCGACGCTGTCGATGTCGAAAGACACATAGGTCGGGCCATCGCCGACTATTCTGTGCGCCTTCTCGATGATGGCGGGAATGCCGAGTCCGGTCACCTCCTCGGCATGGACCACGGTCATGCCGGATTCGTAGGTGAACTCCCACAAATATTCGGCCGAGCCGCGGATGCCGATCTGGATGGTGCGCGTCGGATCGAGCACGCCATCGAGCACAGCGTTGCGGAAGGGGCCGCCATGGTGGAATTTGGTCAGGTCGAACAGGCCGCTGGTGTCGCAATGGGCGTCGATGTGAATCAGGCCGACCGGCGCCTTCTTGCCGACCGCCTTCAGGATCGGGTGCGTGATCGAGTGGTCGCCGCCGACCGACAGCGGAATGACACCGGCGTCGACGATCTGGTTGATGCGCCGTTCGATATCCTCATGGCTGGTCTCCAGCCGGTAGCGGCTCTGGAACGGAACGTCGCCGATGTCGGCCACCCTGAGCTCATGCGTCGGCGCGCATTCCAGCACATGGTTGTAGGGGCCGATGCGCTCGATGGCCCGCAATGCGCGCGGCCCGAAGCGCGAGCCCGGCCGATTGGTGACGCCAAGATCCATCGGCACGCCAATGATCGCCACCTGCAGGTCGCCGAAGTCCGGATTTTCGGCGGCGATTTCACGATAGGGCGCGGTGAGGAAGGTCGGGATGCCGGAATAGGGCGCCAGCCGCGTGCCGCTCTTGGAAAAAATCTTGTCCGCGACCTTGCGGAATTTCGGGTCGAACATCTCGCCGCCATGGCTCTCGCCATATTTGCGACGCAGCGCGTCGAGCTTGCCGCGATCGTATCCCATATCCGCTCCTCCTCAGCCGATGCGGTGTTGCCGTCGGTGACTTCGGGCGAACCGACCGTCATCCGGCCGGGCCGCTGTCCCGCTGGCTGTCCGCAGATTTCACGTCTTGATGTTGTCTTGGGGCAAAGTGTCCGGCAGCCGCCTTGAAAAAGCAATTGATATTGTTAGGGTGTTTTCTGTGAGAAAATCTCACAATGAAGCCGAGCATCCATGGCCAAGCGCTTGCCACCTCTCAACCCGCTGCGCGCCTTCGAGGCAACGGCGCGCCATGCCTCGTTGACCAAGGCTGCGAGCGAACTGAATGTCACCCATGGCGCCGTCAGCCACCAAATCAAGGCGCTGGAGCAATCGCTTGGCGTCAAGCTTTTCGAACGCGTCGGCCAGCGGGTCAAATTGACCCCGCACGGCGCCGAGCTCTTGCCTGCGGTATCGGTTGCGTTCGACGGCATCGCTGCCGCCACGCAACGGCTGACCCGACCGGCAAGCAGCGGCGCGCTGTCGGTGTCCTGCGTGCCGGCGCTGCTGCTCTTGTGGATGACGCCGAGGCTGGGCAGCTTCACCGCGCAATACCCCGACATCCAGCTGACGCTCATTCCCTCCAACGATCCCAGGGATATCCGGGCGCCGCATATCGATGTCTGCGTGCACTATGGCGATGGCAGCTGGGCCGATTGCTGGATGCGCAAATGGTCGGGCCTCGAACTGTTTCCCGTGGTCAGCCCGACGCTGATCAACAACCGGCCGATCCGCAATGTTCGCGACCTTGCCGACCATGTCTTGCTGCATGGTGACGACGGCCGCGAGTGGCACACCTGGCTGGCCGCCGCCGACGCGCTGGACCTCGAGCGCGGCCGGCGCCATCATCTCGGCGATGCGCGCATGACGGCGGAAGCCGCCGTCCACGGCCATGGCGTGGCGTTGGGCGACTCGGTGACGGCAAGCGCGCTGCTCGCCAGGGGCATGCTGGTCGCGCCGTTCAGCCTGTCGGTGCCGGCGGTCGACGACTTCTATGTCGTTTGCCGCAACGAGATGCGGGCGACGCCGATCGTGCAGGTGTTCATTGACTGGCTGTTCGCCGAGAAGGCCGGGGATGACGGCCGCGCCGACGCCCCGGTGGCGGGCCGCCTCGTCACCCGCCGCAAACGTCCCGCGCTCAAGGTGATGGGCGGTAAATCTTCGTAGCCGCACGCAGGACTTTCTTTTTGTCGGGCCAGCCTGAAAGCGGGCAGCGTTTTGGTCAATTCGATGCTATGAGGCCTGTCGCTATTGTGGTGGCAGGGCAGCGAAGGCGGTAACGAGACATGGCCAAGACCGATATTGCGCGGCGCGTCTACAACCACACCTGGAAGCTCGACCCGATCGTGCGCAGCCTGCTCGACACCGACTTCTACAAGCTTTTGATGCTGCAGATGATCTGGGGAATGTATCCCAAGGTCGACGCCACCTTCTCCCTGATCAACCGCACCACCTCGGTGCGGCTCGCCGACGAGATCGACGAGGGCGAATTGCGCGAACAGCTCGACCATGCCCGCACGCTGCGCTTCTCCAAGAAGGAGATGATCTGGCTGGGTGGCAACAATTTCTACGGCCGCAAGCAGATTTTCGATCCGGAATTCCTCGCCTGGCTGGAAGGTTTTCGGCTGCCCGACTATGAGCTTTCCAAGCACGACGGACAATACGAACTAACTTTCTCCGGCCCCTGGATGTACACGACGCTGTGGGAAATCCCGGCGCTCGCCATCATCAACGAACTCCGATCTCGCGCGGCCATGCGGGCCTATGGGCCCTTCGCGCTCGATGTGCTCTACGCCCGCGCCAAGGCCAAGATGTGGGCCAAGACCGAACGGCTGAAGGCGCTGCCCGGCATCCGCATTTCCGACTTCGGCACACGCCGTCGCCATTCCTTCCTGTGGCAGCGCTGGTGCGTGGAGGCGCTGAAGGAGGGCATCGGCGAGGCATTCACCGGCACCTCCAATGTTCTGCTGGCCATGGACAACGACCTCGAAGCGCTCGGCACCAACGCGCATGAACTGCCGATGGTGTTCGCGGCACTCGCCAATTCGGAAAAAGAGCTGAAGCAGTCGCCCTATAAGGTGCTGCAGGACTGGCAGCGCTACTATGGCGGCAATCTGCTGATCGTGCTGCCCGACGCCTTCGGCACCGCCTCCTTCCTGCGCGACGCGCCGGACTGGGTCGCCGACTGGACGGGCTTTCGCCCCGACAGCGCGCCGCCGATCGAGGGCGGCGAAAAGATCCTGTCCTGGTGGCGCGAAAAGGGCAAGGACCCCAGGCAGAAGCTGCTGATCTTCTCCGACGGGCTCGAGGTCGAAACCATCGAGGAGACCTACCGCCACTTCAAGGGCAAGGTGCGCATGTCCTTTGGCTGGGGCACCAATTTGACCAATGATTTCGAAGGCTGCGCGCCGACCGAAACCAAGAACCTCGACGCCATATCGCTGGTCTGCAAGGTCACCGAGGCCAATGGCCGGCTGGCGGTGAAGCTTTCCGACAATCCAGCCAAGGCGACCGGCGATCTCAAGGAGATCGAGCGGTATTTGAGGATTTTTGGGCAGAAGGATCGCGTGGAGCAACTGGTCAAGGTTTGAGGTTGAAGGCTCGCGCGGGATGGAAAACCTGGATAGGTCGAGTTCCGCCGTAGAACGCCACTGTCCGTCACGGGCCCTCTTGCTTGCCGCCTTGTGGCTCGTCTCCCCCACCACCGCCTTCGCCCACGCCTCCGATCGCGGCCACGTCCTGCTTCTCCCCACCGGCTATTACCTGATCGGCGGCGCCTTCGCCGTAGCAGCCAGTTTCCTCGTCCTGGCATTGCTCCCACCCGACACCCTCGGCCTCCTTTGGCGCCGGCGCCTGCCGCTATTCGCCTTCGGCGACAGCACCCGCGCCACCATCAGCCTGATCTCCTTTGCCGGCTTTGCAATTTTCATCGCCGCCGGCTTGCTCGGCAGCCGCGACCCCCTCTCCAACCCGCTGCCATTGGTGATCTGGACGCTGCTATGGGCCGGTCTGACCCTGCTGCAAGGCGTGCTCGGCGATCTCTGGTCGTGGCTCAACCCCTGGTGCGGCCCTTGGCGGCTGCTGTCGCGCGGCAGAAGCGATGACGCGCAACTTCCGCAGTGGCTTGGCTGCTGGCCGGCCGTCATCCTGTTCTTCGCCTTTGCCTGGTTCGAACTCGTCTATCCATCCCCTGACGATCCGGCGCGTCTGGCATGGGCAGCCGGCCTCTATTGGCTGCTCACCTTCATCGCCATGCGGGTGTTCGGCTACGACAAGTGGAGCCACAGCGGTGAATTCCTCGGCGTCTTCTTCTCGATGGTTGCCCGCTTCGCGCCGGTCGAGCGCGGCGACAAAGGCCGTCTTGCGCTGTGCTGGCCGGGTGCCAGGCTGCTCACGGCCGAGCCCTTGCCCGCCAGCGGCATCGCCTTCCTGCTGCTCGCTTTGTCCTCGGTCTCCTTCGACGGGCTGTCGAAGACCTTCTTCTGGCTCGGCCTGTTCGGCATCAACCCGCTCGAATTTCCAGGCCGTACGGCGGTGATCGGCAGCGGCAGCCTTGGCCTTGTCCTGGCATTTGTGCTGCTCGCCGGAGTGTTCCTGGTTGCGGTCCTCCTCGGTCAGTGCCTTGCCGGCAGCGATAGATCGCTCGCCCAGGCGGCGGGCCTGCTGGTGTGGTCGATCGTGCCGATCGCGCTCGCCTACCATGTCGCGCACTATCTGACGGTGCTGCTGGTCGACGGCCAGTATGCATTGGCCTCCCTGTCCGATCCGTTCGCGCTGCGCTGGAATCTGTTCGGCACCGCCGACATGCAGGTCGAAGCCGGCGTCGTTGCCGGCGCAGCGTCAGCGTGGTGGCTGTGGAATGTCCAGGCCGGCGCCATCATCCTTGGCCATGTGCTCGCGGTTCTCGTCGCCCACGGCCTTGCCTGGCGCCTGCATCCGCAACCTGCCCGCGCCGCGCTCAGCCAGTTTCCGCTCACCGTCTTGATGATCGCCTACACCATTTTCGGTCTCTGGCTGCTTGCCACGCCGACGGTCGGATGAGACAAGCCATTTCCTATGGGTCATGCCCTGACGGAAAGCTCGCTTGCCAGGCCAAGCCTTTGGTGATTTAGTTTGTACACATGCAATTTTGCATCCTCTTGCCGAGGATGTTCGAGCCGCCTTATCGTTGGTCAAAACGCAAAAACAGGGGAACGAACGTGACTGACAAGAACGGATTTTTCGACCTCTCCAAAACCACACTCACCCGCCGCACCGCGCTGAAGGGGATCGCCGCTGGTGCCGGCCTCGCCATGGCGCCCGGTTTCGTCCGTTATTCCCAGGCGCAAAGCTCCGCGCCGATCAAGATTGGCTTCCAGTCGCACCGCACCGGTATCGGCGCCGCTTACGGCCGCTGGTACGAGAAGACCACCGCCGCCGCCATCAAGGCGATCAATGCCGCCGGCGGCATCAACGGCCGCCAGGTCGAGGTGATCATCGAGGACGACGGCACAGATCCCGGTCGCGGCGCCGAGGTGGTCGGCAAGTTCGCCACGCAGCACAAGACCGACATCGTTTTCGGCACACTGTTCTCGCACGTCGTCATCGGTTCGGCTCCGGCCGCCGGCGAAGCCAAGATGCCCTATTTCGTCGTCAGCGAAGGGCATCATGTCGCCTCGACCAAGCTCAACCGCTACGTCTTCCAGCCCGGCATCACCGACGTGAAGAGCCAGATCCAGTCGATGGCGCCGTGGATCGCGGCCAATGCCGGCAAGAAGGTGACGCAGATATTCCCCGATTTCGCCTTCGGCTACGACCATCGCGATTACCTGCCGCCGGCGCTGAAGGCGCAAGGCGCCGAGGTGATCGCGCAGATCGCCATTCCGCCGACGGAGAGTTCCTTCACCAAATACTTCCCGCAGATACCGGCCGAAACCGAGGTGATTTACCACGTCATGGTCGGTCCGGCGGTGCTCACCTTCGTCAAGGAGCTCGGCGAGTTCTACGGTTCGAACCGGCCGCAGCTGTTCGGCTTCATCGATTCGCTCGAAGCCGTCGACATCAACAGCCCCGGCCTCGAATTCCTCGACGGCAGCCATTTCTGGGAAGGCTCGCCGCGCTACGCCCAGCCGGATGACACCGAAGCGCAGAAGGCCTATCGCGCCGCCGTCGGCATCGACGACAATGGCGCCGCCGTCGGCGACCCGAAGGACGTCTCCACCGCCGCGCACATGTTCGGTTGCTGGGAAACGCTCTATGTCGTCAAGAAGGCGATGGAAGACGCCGGCTACAAGGGACCGGAAGACCGCGCCAAGCTGGTCGAGGCGACCGAAGCGCTGAAGGAATTCGCCGAAGGGCCGGAGCATCCGCAAGGACCAAAAACCTTCAACGGCAAGATCCACCAGTGCTTTGGCATCCAGAACATCTCCAAGGTCGAAGGCGGCAAGCTGAAGGTCGTCCACAAGACCAAGATCGAGGACGGGCTTTACGAAGCCGAAGGGGATTACACGACGCAGGCGCTCTAGGCTCATTCCAGCAAGCGTGAGCGCCAAGCCACCCCCCTCTGTCCTGCCGGACCTGGCCCTGCGCTATCGCTCCGGGCCGGCCGGCAGGTCAGAGGGGGGCGCTTCGCGCCACCCTATCGGACGTGTAATCGATGCACTTCGGCCCCCACCTCCTCCTCGCAACCCTCGAAGGCCTCGTCACCTCGGCCGTGCTGGCGCTGACCGCGCTTGGCTTGTCGCTGGTGTTCGGCGTCATGCGCGTCGTCAACGTCGCCCATGGCGAGTTCTTCATGCTCGGCGCCGTGCTTGCATGGGCCATCACATCGGCAATCGGCGGCCATCCGGCCCTCGGCTTCCTGGCGGCGCTGGTGATTGCGCCGCTGATCGTCGGCGCCATCGCGTTGATTGCCGAACGGCTGGTGCTGCGCCGGCTCAATTACAATCCGGAAGCCACCATCGTCGCCACCATCGGTATGCTCTACATCATCCAGCAGCTGGCGCTGACCTTCTATGGTCCCGAAGCGCGACCCGTCGAGCCGCCTTTCAGCTACCGCATCCTTTTGCCGTGGTTCGGCTATTCCGGCTACAAGTTGTCTGTTATCGCCGCATCCGCTCTCTTGTTGATAGCGACATGGCTTGTGCTGACGCGCACGAAAATCGGCCTGATCATGCGTGCCACGCAATATGACAGCGAAACGGCGCAGGCCTTCGGCATCCCTGTCGGCCGTGTCTATGGCGGCGTCTTCGCGCTCGGCGCCATGCTGGCGGCGATCGCCGCGGTGCTGATCGTGCCGATCAGCCAGGCGCACTACCTGATGGGGCAGGACCCACTGCTGCTGTCCTTCATCGTGGTCATCATCGGCGGTCTCGGCTCGCTGCGCGGCACCGTCGTCGCCGCCGTACTGATCGGCCTGTCCGACGGCATCATCTCGATGTTCTTCTCGCCGACGTTGGCCAAGATCATCGCCACGCTGCTGGTCGCCATGGTGCTGGTGTTCCGGCCGCAAGGCCTGTTTGGGACGGCATCGCGATGAGCGAAGCTTCGCCGGCAAAGGCGTACGCGCTGCACCTCGGTGTGATTGCCCTGCTCTTCGTGCTGAGCTTCCTGCTGCCGGAGTATTATCACGGCCTGCTCGCCCGCATCATGGTGCTGGCGGTCTTCGCGATGGGCTACAACATGCTGTTCGGCTATGTCGGCCTGCTCAGCCTCGGCCATGCCATGTTCTTTGGCGCCGGGCTTTATGGCGCCGGCCTTGCGGTCATCCAGCTCGGCTGGAGCGTGCCGGCGGCATTCGCCGCGGGTCTCGGCTGTGGGGCCGTTCTCTCCCTGATCATCGGCCTCTTGGCGCTGCGCACCACGGGCGTCGCCTTCATGATCGTCACCATGATGTTCGCCCAGGTGTTTTATCTCGCCATCCTCTATTTCGCGGCCTGGACCGGGGGCGACCAGGGCATGGTCGTGCCGCAGCCGGCGCGTGTCCTCACTTTCGGCGGAACCTCGCTCGACCTCACCGATCCGACCGTGCGCTACATGAGCGCGCTGGCGCTGTTCTCGCTCGTGCTTCTGATGATGCTCGCCATCGTCCGCTCCCGCTTTGGCCGCGTGCTGGTCGCCATCCGTGAAAACGAAGAGCGCACGAAGATGCTGGGCTACGACACCTTCTCCAACAAGCTCGCAGCCGTCGTCGTCTCCGGCACGATCTGCGCGGCGTCCGGCGCCGCCTACGCGCTGCTGTTCGGCTATGTCGGCTCGAGCTTCGCCTCGGTGCAGTATTCGATCCTGCCGCTGCTGTGGGTGCTGCTCGGGGGTGCTGCCACAACGCTTGGACCGCTGATCGGCACGCTGTTCATGTACTATGTCATCGACGTCACCAGCGGCTACACATCGGCGTATCTGCTCATCGTCGGCATCGCGTTGATCCTGCTTGTGCTGTTCTTCCCGAAGGGCATTCTCGGCAGCATCCGCCAGCGCTGGCTCGGGTGGTTGCCATGACGCCGCTTTTGACCACCAAGGGTCTGTCGCGCAATTTCGGCGGTTTGCGCGCCGTCGACAGCGTCGACTTCACCTTGATGCCCGGAGAAATCCGCGCCGTCATCGGCCCCAACGGCGCGGGCAAGACCACCTTCGTCAGCCTTGTCAGCGGCCGCATCCAGCCCTCTTCGGGGGCGATCCTCTTCGACGGCGCCGACATCACCGGCCTGCCGGCCTATGTCAGGGTCCGCCAGGGCATCGCCTACACATTCCAGATCACCAGCGTCTTCGCCAACCTCAGCGCCTATGACAATGTCGCGCTGCCGGTGCAGCGCACGCTGAGCGACGGCCGCTCGAAGGGTGCGGTACGGGCCGGCGTCATGTCGGCGCTCGAACGCACCGGGCTGGCCGGCCGCGCCCATATGCCGGCCGGGCAATTGTCTTACGGGCATCAACGATTGCTGGAAGTGGCGATGGGCCTGGCGCTGAAGCCGCGCCTGCTGATCCTCGACGAGCCGACGCAAGGCCTGGCCGACAGCGAGATCGATAATTTCATCGAACTCGTGCGCGACATCGCCAAGAACGCCACCGTGCTGCTGATCGAGCACAACATGCCGGTCGTCATGCAACTCGCCGACCGCATCACCGTCTTCAACGCCGGCAGGATCCTGGCCGAGGGCACCCCGGAAGCGATCCGCGACAACGCCGCGGTGCAGGACGCCTATCTGGGGACGGCCCCATGAGGGAGACGAGCAAGACCGATGCACTGGTGATCTCGGGGCTGGACTGCTTCTATGGCGAGGTCCAGGTGCTCTACGGGCTCGATCTCGTGCTGAACAAGGGCGAGGTGCTTTGCCTGTTCGGCCGCAACGGCGCCGGCAAGACGACGACGCTGAAGGCGATCATGGGCCTGGTTCCAGCGAGTGCCGGCTCGATCAGGCTCGCCGGGCAAGAATTGACCGGCCTGCCGGCGCATGACGTGCCGAAGGCAGGCGTCGCCTATGTGCCGCAGGGAAGGCGGCTGTTCGCCGAGATGACTGTGGCCGAGAACATCGCGATCGGGCTGATGGCGCGCGGCAAGGGCAATGCGACGCGCGAGAACGTTCTCGACCTCTTCCCGCTGCTGCGTCAGCGGCTGCGGCAGCGCTCCGGCACCTTGTCCGGTGGCGAGCAGCAGATGCTGGCCATGGCGCGTGCGCTCTGCCTCGAGCCGCAGGTGCTTTTGCTCGACGAGCCGACCGAAGGGTTGATGCCGTCGATGATCGCCAAGATCCGCGAGACGGTGTCAAAGCTGCGCGAGATGGGTGTCTCCACCATCCTGGTCGAGCAGCGGGTCGATGCCGTGCTGTCGGTCGCCGATCGCGTTTGCTTTATCGAGAACGGCCGCAACCGCGAGACGGTCGATGTCGAGACCTTGCGCGCCGACCCGTCGGCGGTCAGGCGCTATGTCGGTGTCGGCTGACGGGAGCAATTCCAGGAAAAGTGTGCAGCGGGTTTTTCCGGGAAAGCGTGTAGCGCTTTAGCCCGGGAATTGCGTCGAATGGATCTAGCCAAAGAACAGAAACCCCGCGATCAAAAAGGTCGGGATCAGCACCAGCCCGGACCACAGCATATACCCGAAGAAGCCCGGCATCTTGACGCCGCGATGCCTGGCAATGGCATAGACCATGAAATTGGGTGCGTTGCCGATATAGGTGTTGGCTCCCATGAACACGGCACCCGCTGAGATCGCGGCAAGCGTCGAGGCGAACTCGGTCATCAGGTGCTGAGGGTCGCCGCCCGCCAACTCGAAGAACACCAGATAAGTCGGCGCATTGTCGAGGAAGGACGACAGCGCCCCGGTCAGCCAGAAATAGGCGAGGTCGTTTGGCGCGCCTTGCGCCGAGGTGACGAGCGCGACAAGCGGCGCCAGCGCGCCGTCATGGCCGGCCCTCAAAATGGCGACGACCGGAACGATGCAGGTGAAGATGCCGGCGAACAATTTGGCCACTTCCGCGATCGGACCCCAGTTGAAGCCGTTCGCTTCGCGGTGGCTCTTATACGAGAGGGGAAGCGATAGCAGGGCCAGCACGAGGATGATCGCGTCGCGTATCAGGTTCTGCAGCTCGAGACTGACGCCGAACATCAAAAAGCTCACGCCCGGTTTCCAGGCTGCCGACAGCAGGATGGCGCCGATCACACCGGCCAACAGCGGAAGGTTGGCCACGCCGCGCAGGCGCACCTTCGTATCCGGGGTCGGATCCTTGATCTTCGGCGCGCCGGCCTCGCGCCGATGCAGGATGAGGTCGATCGCCAGGAACGCCGCCAGCACGACGACGCCGACGAACAGCGTCTCCCGGTAGAGGTTGGTGGTCGTCCAGAAGAAATCGACGCCGCGCAGGAAGCCGACGAACAGCGGCGGGTCGCCGAGCGGCGTCAGCGAGCCGCCAATGTTGGACACCAGGAAAATGAAGAAGATGACGACATGGGCATTGAAACGCCTGTTGTCGTTGGCGCGCAGGATCGGCCGGATCAGGATCATCGAGGCGCCGGTCGTGCCGATCACCGAGGCAAGCAGCGCCCCGACGATCAGCAGTCCGGCATTGACCAGCGGTGTGCCGTGAATATTGCCGGCAAGCAGGATGCCGCCCGAAATCGTGTAGAGCGCAAACAGCAGGACAATGAACGACATGTATTCGGTGAGCAGCGCGTGCAGCACCGCCTCGGTTGCCGCCGGGGCACCGAAGGCGACCGCGAGCGGCACGATCACCAGCGCCGCCCACAAGGCGGTGATCTTGCCGTAGTGGTGTTCCCAGACATGGTGGAACAGCAGGGGCCCGGTGGCGATCGACAGGAGCAGCCCGGCAAAAGGCAGCGCCCACCAGAGCGACATCGTGGCGCCAGGCAGGCCGTGTTCTTCAGCCGCGAATGCCGATACCGGAAACAGCATCGCGACGACGATCGCACCGGCCGTCCCGATCGCCATCGGCAAAGATCCCCTTCTGCCCCCCACGGTGCGGTCAGCCGGACGTGTGATCTTCGAGCGTCACGCCGGCATCGCGCATTCTCGCCAGCATTGTCTCGAGCGATCCGTTGAGATCGATGCCACGGCAGGCATCGAGCCTGACCGTGGTTCTAAAACCCTGTTTGACCGCATCCAGCGCCGAGAAGGCGACACAGAAATCGGTCGCCAGGCCGACCAGGGTCAGCGTGTCGATACCGCGCTCCCGGAGATAGCCGGCGAGCCCGGTGGGCGTCGCGTGATCGTTCTCGAAGAAGGCGGAGTAGCTGTCGATGGCGGACCGAAAACCCTTGCGGATGACGAGCTCGGCCTTTGTCCAGGCAAGGCCGGAATGGAAATCCGAGCCGAGACTGCCCTGAATGCAATGGTCCGGCCACAAAGTCTGTGGGCCGTAGGGCATCTCAATCATCGAAAAGGGCTGCGCGCCGGGATGGCTGGAGGCAAAGCTGGAATGGCCGGCGGGGTGCCAGTCCTGCGTCAGCACGACATTGTCGGTTCGCCGGATCATGTCATTGACCAGCGGCACGATCTCGTCGCCGCCGGCCACCGCCAGCGCGCCGCCCGGGCAAAAATCGTTCTGCAGGTCGATGACAACGAGCGCTTCGTCGGCCATGGGGCCTCCTTCCTGTCAGGCTAGGGCTCGGGCTCCGAACGAGGGGCCCGGCGAAAGAAAAAGCCGCTGGCGCGACCGGAGGGAGAAACTTGACCAGATGGCGGGCCGCGTCAACCTCCAGCGGCGTAACAAATGCGTGGCGATGCCAGCCACATTGGCACCGGCGTAAACTCTGGCTTTGACAATTTCCGCCGTCTTGATATCATTTGCATACGAATGAATTTGCCGGATTGAAACCGGCAAGATATTCCCGGGGGTAAGCTCCCTGGGAGGGCCGGTTTCGGGAAAGGCCCATCTTATTGGGAAGGCCCATCTTGTTGGAAGGCAAAGCGTGATCCGTTACGCGAAACCCACCACGGTCGACGAGGCGCTCGCGCTGCTTGGCGAGGGCGCCTGGCGTATCCTTGCGGGCGGCACGGATTTCTATCCGGTGCAAGGCAGCAAGCCGTTTCGCGACAATGTGCTCGACATCAACGGCCTGGCAGCGCTGCGCGGCATCGCCGAGACCGGCAGTCACTGGATCATCGGCGCGCGCGCGACCTGGACCGACATCATCCGCCATCCCTTGCCCCCGGCCTTCGATGCGCTGAAACAGGCCGCGCGCGAGGTCGGCTCGGCGCAGATCCAGAACGTTGCCTCGGTCGCTGGCAATCTCTGCAACGCTTCGCCGGCCGCCGACGGCGTGCCGGGATTGCTCGTGCTCGACGCCGAGGTCGAGCTGCGCTCGGCGGCGGCGACACGCCATCTGCCCTTGGCGGAGTTCATCCTGGGCAACCGCCGTACGGCCTTGCAGCCTGGCGAGATGGTGACGGCCATCCACGTGCCGAAACCCACCGGCACATCGGCCTTCGTCAAGCTTGGTGCCCGGCGCTATCTCGTCATCTCCATAGCCATGGTGGCGGTGCGTCTGGTTGTCGAGAATGCCAGTGTCGCGGATGCGGCCGTCGCCGTCGGCTCCTGTTCCGCCGTTGCCAGGCGGCTTGCCGGTATCGAGGCGGCGTTGCGCGGGCTTCCCCTGGATGCCGGGCTTGTTGCCGCGGTTCGTTCGGCGCCGATGGCTGAGCTGTCGCCGATCGCCGATGTGCGCGGCAGCGCCGAATACAGGCTGGACGCGGTGCGCGAGATCGTTGCCCGCGCCGTGCTCGAGGCCGCTGGAAAGCCGGCAGGCGACAAGGTGGCCGCATGAGCATGGATCGCGCTGATATCGCCTTCACGGTCAACGGCGCCGCCGTCTCGGTCAACGTGCCGCCGCTGCGCCGGCTGTCCTCGGTGCTGCGCGATGAATTGCGGCTGACGGGAACAAAGGTCGGCTGCGACGCCGGCGACTGCGGCGCCTGCACGGTGCTGGTCGACGGCGACCCCGTCTGCGCCTGCCTGACGCCGGCGGCCTCGGCTGCCGGCACCGCGGTGACGACGGTCGAGGGCCTCGCCAATGGCCGGCTGTCGGCGCTGCAAGCCTCGTTCCTGGCGCATGGCGCCGCGCAATGCGGCATCTGCACGCCGGCACTGCTGGTCGCGGCAACCGCGCTGCTGGACACGAAACCCAGGCCGACCGAGACCGAGGTGCAGGATGCGCTGGGCGGGATCCTCTGCCGCTGTACCGGCTACCGGAAGATCATCGCGGCGGTGATGGAGGCTTCCCTCCAGGCCGCGAGCCTGGATTTCCGTCTGCCTCGGTCCTGCCACGCCATCGGCGCGTCACCGATCAGGCTCGACGGTGTACCAAAAGTGACCGGGGCCGAGAAATTCGGTGGCGATTCTTTCCCGGCCGATGCGCTTGCCGTGCTGGTGATCCGCTCGCCGCATTATCATGCCGGCTTCGCCTTCGGCGACATCGATGGTTGGGCAAGCCGCCATCCCGGTATTGCGGGCGTCTTCACGGCCGCCGATATCCCGGGCAAGAACTGCTTTGGCGTTATCGGCCCGTTCGCCGACCAGCCGGCGCTGGCCGAGGGCGTTGCCCGGCTTCGCGGCGAGGCGGTCGCCCTGGTCGCCGGCGAGCGCGAGGCGATGCTCGATCTCGATCTGTCGGATTTCCCGGTCCGCTGGACCGAGCTCCCACATGTTCTCCAGCCTTGCGACGCGCAGGCCACAGGTGCGGCGCTGATCCACGAAAGCCGCCCGGCCAATTTGTTGACCAAGGGCTTCGTCGAACGCGGCGATCCCGAGTTAGCACTTGCCAGTGCGGCCTTCACCGCGAGCGGCACGATCGACACCTCCTATGTCGAGCACGCCTATATCGAACCGGAAGCCGGCTATGCCTATCTCGACGGCGACACGCTGGTCGTCGTCGCCTGCACACAGGCGCCCTATATGGACCGCGACGAGACGGCGAAGGTGCTTGGCCTTGCCGTCGACAAGGTGCGCATCGTGCCGACCGCGACCGGCGGCGGCTTTGGCTCCAAGCTCGACGTTTCCCTGCAACCTCTCATCGGCCTTGTGGCGCTGAAGACCGGGCGGGCGGCGGCGCTCGCGTACACCCGCAACGAATCCATGATGTCGACCACCAAGCGCCATCCGGCGCGGATGAAGGCCACCATCGGCGCCGACGCCGACGGTTACGTCACCGGCATGGTCTTCGAAGGCGATTTCAACACCGGTGCCTATGCCAGCTGGGGGCCAACGGTCGCCAACCGCGTGCCGGTGCACGCCTCCGGCCCCTATGCGACGCCGAACTACCGCGCCGAGGGCCGCGCAATCCACACCCATGGCCCGATTGCCGGGGCCTTCCGTGGCTTCGGCGTGCCGCAGGCGACGATCATGCAAGAGACGCTGTATGACGAACTCGCCGGCAAGCTCGGCATGGACCGGCTCGACTTTCGCCTGAAGAACTGTCTTCGGAACGGCTCCGAAACGGTTACCGGGCAGCTTCTGGAGTCTGGCGTCGGCATTGCCGAATGCCTTCAAGCCCTGCGGCCGCATTGGGCGCGGGCGACGGCCGATGCGGATGCTTTCAACAGTGCCAGTATCGATAGAAAGCGTGGCGTCGGCATCGCTTCGTGCTGGTATGGCTGCGGCAACACATCGCTGCCCAATCCGTCGACAATCCGGGTCGGCATCGTGGCTGACGGCGCGGTCATCCTGCACCAGGGCGCGGTCGATATCGGCCAGGGCTCCAACACCGTCATCACGCAGATTTGCGCCGACGCGCTCGGCCTGCCTCTGGAAAAATTCCAGTTGAAGAGCGCCGATACGGCGATCAGCCCCGACGCCGGCAAGACTTCGGCCTCGCGACAGACTTTCGTCACCGGCAAGGCGGCCGAGAAGGCGGGCCGCGCCCTGCGCGAAACAATCCTGCGCTTTGCCAATGTCTCGGACAAGGCTTCCCTTCAACTGGATGGCCCGGCGATCGTCATCCGCGAAGGCGAGGCGACACGCCGTATCGATCTTGCCTCGCTCGAGATGGATGCCGACGGCTTCGTCTTCCGTGCCGAGGAGACCTATGACCCGCCGACGCTGCCCCTCGATGCCAAGGGCCAGGGTAAGCCCTACGCGGTCTATGGCTATGGCGCGCAGATTGCCGAACTCGAGGTCGACCTCAAGCTCGGCATGGTCAAGCTGATCAGGATCATCGCCGCGCATGACGTCGGCAAGGCGATCAATCCGCTGCTGGTCGAGGGCCAGATCGAAGGCGGCATCGCGCAAGGCATAGGCATGGCATTGATGGAAGAATACATACCCGGCCGCACCGAGAACCTGCACGACTATCTCATCCCGACCATTGGCGACGTGCCGCCGATCGAGACCATCCTTATCGAGGTCCCCGATCCTGAAGGGCCATTCGGCGCCAAGGGCCTGGGCGAGCACGTGCTGATCCCGACGGCGCCGGCGATCCTCAACGCCATCCGTCACGCCACCGGCGTGCTGGTCACCAAGGTGCCGGCAACGCCAAGCCGCATCCTGGCGGCCATCCGCGAGAAGGAGGCACGCGCATGAGCGAGCTTGCCGAACGCTTCGAAACCCATGATCCCGGCGAGAAGCTGGTGGCGGAAAAGATCCGCTGCGATGCCTGTCCCGTCATGTGCTACATCGCTGACGGCCGCACCGGCGCCTGCGATCGCTATGGCAATGTCGCGGGCCGGATCGTGCGCATGGACCCGCTGACCATCCTGGACCATGCGGCCGAGACCGGCGCCGCCATGGTGCCCTTTGTCGCCGAGGGCGAGCAGTGGGACGGCGAGCTGGTCAACACCGGCCGCCGCTTCGTCACGGCAATCGGCGCCGGCACCACCTATCCCGACTACAAGCCCGCTCCCTTCATCGTCAGCCAGGAAGTCGAGGGCGTCGATCTCGTCACCGTGGTCACCGAGGGCATCTTCTCCTATTGCGGCGTCAAGGTGAAGATCGACACCGACCGCCATATCGGACCCGAAACGGCTATTGTGCGGGCCGAGGGTGAGGCGATCGGCCATGTCACGACGGGAGAATACGGCTCGCAGATGCTGTCGCTGGGCGGCGTGCATCATCTGACCGGCGGCTCCAAGGCGGAAGGCCGCGCTACCTGCGACGCGCTGCTCAACCTGTGCAACCGCAAACCAGTGGAGCTCAGCATAGCCGGCGGCGCCACGGTCGTTGTCGAAGCCGGCAAACCGCCCGTCATCGACGGCAAGCAGGAACATCGCATGCGCGTCGGCTGCGGCTCGGCAACCATCGGCATGTTCGCCACGCAATGGCGCGGGCTGGTCGACGAGGTGGTGGTGGTCGACGACCACATCACCGGCGTCGTCTCCGAACACCAGGCCGGAAAGGTACTGGGCTGGCACGATACCGGCATCAAGATCATCGGCCGCCGCTCGACACCGGGCCGCTATTTCAAGGTCTCCGAGCCAGGATTGGGCTGGGGTGGCACCAGCATTTCCGATCCGCTGTCGATTCTTGGCGAGTGGAATGCCAAGAAGGGCGCGCGCCCCGGCCTGTCGCTGCTGATGGTTTCGACCACCGGCGAGCAGTTCGCTTATTACGAGCTCGACGACGAGCTGAAACCGGTGCAGAAGCCGTTTCCCGATCGGCTGCGGAAATCGGTCAACCTGATCGAGGACAATTGCGAGCCGGCCTTGTGCACCGTGCTGTTCATTGGCGGCGCCGGCGGCTCGCTGCGTGCCGGCGTCACCGAAAACCCGGTCAATCTCACCCGCTCCGTGCAAGGCCTGAAAACCTATGTCACCGTGGGCGGCGCGCCGGTCTATGTCTGGCCGGGCGGCGGCATCACGCTGATGGTCGATGTCACCAAGGTTCCGGAAGGCGCCTTCGGCTATGTGCCGACGCCGGCGCTGGTGGCGCCGATCGAGTTCACCCTGCGTCGCGACGATTACCTCAGGCTCGGCGGCTACGAGGCGGAGATACGCAGCGTCGCGGACATCGTCGCCAAGGGCGGCGAGTATCTCAATCCCCGGCGCGGCACGGGTGCTGCAACCCAAAATCCATGGCCGCCACTGGCGCAGTTGCGCCGCACGGGCTCGGACGGGGCCGGCTGATGCACGGTCCGCAAGCGCATTGGCTGCAGGACGGCAAGCGGCTGCATCTCAACCATGGGCCGATCGACCTGATCGTCGAGGCTTTTGGTGATGCCGATGAGTGTCGCGCGGCCTACGCCCAAGCCGTCGCGCGCTTCCAGACGATCCTGATCGAGTTGGTCGAGGAGCTTCCCGAACTGCGCCTTCCTGCATTCTTCCTGGCGCCGCGCGTCTTCGCCGGCCCGACGGCGCGCCGCATGGAAGCAGCCGTCATGCCCCTGGCGGAATGCTTCATCACCCCGATGGCCGCCGTTGCCGGATCGGTAGCCGACGAAATGATCGCCGCGCTGCTTGCCGGCCGCAAGCTCGACCGCGCCTATGTCAACAATGG
This sequence comes from Mesorhizobium sp. B2-5-13, assembly GCF_006440535.1. NCBI lineage: Bacteria > Pseudomonadati > Pseudomonadota > Alphaproteobacteria > Hyphomicrobiales > Phyllobacteriaceae > Mesorhizobium > Mesorhizobium sp. B2-5-13. The sequence goes on from NZ_VFUI01000002.1 coordinate 71,668, forward strand.
CGGCGACAGCGCCCTCCATCTCGACAAGGGCACGTCGATTGGCTTGGCGGTCGCCGGCACCGGCAACGGCATGGCCGACCGGATCACGATCCGCGCGCAAGATGGCGTGCGTGGCGTCGCAACCAGCGGCTGGCGTGGCCGCTCCTTCTCGCTTGGCATTGCCGACGCCGTCACCGTGCTCGCGCGGACTGGCGCCGAGGCCGATGCGGCGGCGACGCTCATCGCCAACGCGGTGGACCTGCCCGGCAATGCCGCCATCAGGCGCATTCCCGCACACGAGCTGTCGCCCGACAGCGATCTTGGCGCGCGGCTGGTGACACAAGGCGTCGGCACGCTTGCACCTGATGAGGTGGCGCGGGCGCTGGACAATGGCCTTGCCGTCGCCGAAGATTTTCGCCGCCGCGGCCTGATTGCCGCATCGGCGCTGTTTCTTGGCGGGGAAGCCCGTATCAGCGGCTCCGTTGCACTGGCCGCGTCCAACAAGCATGAACCGGAGGAAGTTGCCCATGCCTGAATTTCCGATCCGCAAGATCGCGGTGCTGAGCGAAGAGATCTTTCACGAAGGCGGCCCGGTCGCGGAAGTGCCGCGCCGGCGTGCCGCCGCCATGGCCGTGGTCAGGAATCCGTTCGCGGGGCGCTATGTCGAAGATCTGCAAAGCGCCATGGACGATCTGAAGCCGCTCGGCCTGCTGCTCGCCGACCGGCTGATCGCCGCACTCGGCGGTGACGTGAAGCAGATCGATGGCTACGGCAAGGGCGCCATCGTCGGCACGGCTGGCGAACTGGAACATGGTGCGCTGTGGCACGTGCCGGGCGGTTACGCGATGCGCGAGCGGCTGGGCGATGCCAAGGCGATCGTGCCCTCGGCCAAGAAGGTCGGCGCCTTCGGCTCAAAGCTCGACGTGCCGCTCGGCCATATCAACGCCGCCTATGTGCGGAGCCATTTCGACGCCATGGAAGTCGGCATCAGCGACGGCCCGCGTCCTGACGAGATCCTGTTCTGCCTCGTCATGACCTGCGGCCCTCGCGTCCATAACCGCATGGGTGGCCTCGCGGCGGACGACATAAAAGCCTGGGACGGGTTGCGGTGAGCGGCGGGGACAACCTGCTCAAGCTGGTCGAGGCCGAAGAGGCCGACGACCACGACTACCTGCTGCAGGAACAGGTCGGCTTCATCCTGCGCAAGGCGCACCAGCGCCATGTCTCGATCTTCGCCGCCCGTATCGCCGATCTGACGCCGCCGCAATTCGCGGCCCTGGCCAAGCTGCGCGATGTCGGCGAGACCTCGCAGAACCAGCTCGGCACGCTGATCGCCATGGATGCGGCGACGGTGAAGGGCGTCATCGACCGGCTGAAGGCGCGTGGCTTTGTCGAGCTTTCCAGGCATGAAGTCGACAAAAGGCGGCTGCTGGTCAACCTGACGGCCGAGGGCCGCGACGCGATCGAGCGCCTGATCCCGCTTGCAAGGGAGATCACGCAGGAAACGCTGGCGCCGCTCACGGTCAAGGAGGCCGCCACTTTCATGAAGCTGCTGGCGAAGCTGGCGTAGATTGATTCTGCCGGGCGCCATCAGCGCCCGGCAGAAGAGCATCGCCTCAGAGGCCGTTGTCCTTCAGCACCTGGGCGGCGTTTTCCTTGGTGATCTTCTCGGTCGGCAAGGTGATGGTCTTCTCGACCTTCTCGCCGTTGAGGAACTTGATCGCCTGGCGCAAGCCTTCCGCACCTGGGGTGACATAGGTGAACGTCGCCGTCAGCTCACCCTTGTTCACCATTTGCACGCCTTCGTTGGGCAGGCCGTCGATGCCGATGAACTTGATGTCCTTCTCGCGGCCGACATCCTTGGCGGCGAGATAGGCGCCGTAGGCCATTGGGTCGTTATGGCCGTAGACGAGATCGATCTTCTCGTTGGTCTTCAGCGCGTTGGCCATCAAATTGTAGGCCTGGTCCTGCTTCCAGTCGCCCGACTGCTGGTCGAGCAGATATTTGATGCCCGGCTCCTTGTCGGTGAATTCATGGAAGCCGTCATGACGGTCATGCGCCGGCTGGGTGCCCATGCCGCCCCAGATCTCGACGACATTGCCTGCCGCCTTGCCCTTGCCGCCGAGCAGTTCGACGGCATATTCACCGGCCGCACGGCCGATCAGCTTGTTATCACCGCCGACGAACTGCGTGTAATCCTTGGTGTCGACATTGCGATCGAGCACGAAGACCGGGATCTTGGCGTCGATCGCCTGCTGCACGACGCCGGTCAGGCCAGCCGATTCCTTCGGCGATACCAGCAGCGCGTCGACCTCCTGGCGGATCAGGTTTTCGACGTCGGCGACCTGCTTCTCGGTCTTGTCCTCGCCATCGGTGATGATCAGCTCGACCTCCGGATGCTTGGCGGCCTCGGCAATGATGTCCTTGTTGAACTGGGCGCGCCAGGGCTCGATGGTGGTCACCTGCGAGAAGCCGATCTTCCACTTCTTATCCTGGGCGAAGGCATGGCCGGTGGAGAGCAGTGCCGTGGTGGTCAGCAATGCCGCGCCGAGTGCGGCAAGCTTCAGCATGTCACGTCGTTTCATTTCTTGTTTCCTCCGAGATTGAGAGACGGTGTCTCTTGCGACGGCCGTTTTGCGGCGGCCGTTTCCTTGTGCGCCGCTCCAGGCAGGCGCAGATAGGCCAGCAGATCACCGGCATTGCGCTCCTGCACGAGCACGGTGCCGATGATGATCATCCCCTTCAGCACCAGCTGAAGGTTCGAATTGATGTTGTGGAGTTGCAATATGTTGGAGAGCAGCCCGAAGATCAGCACCCCGCAGAAGGTCCCTATCAGGCTGCCGCGCCCGCCCATCAGGCTGGTGCCGCCAATGACCACGGCGGCGATGGCGTCGAGCTCCAGCCCGGCGCCGGCGTCCGGCTTGCCTTGCCGGTATTGCGCCACGTAGAGCACGGCGGCAATACCGGCGAGCAGGCCTGATATGGCGTAGGTGGCGATCTTGACGCGCCCGGCGGCGATGCCGGAAAGCCGGGCCGCCTCCTCATTGCCGCCGATGGCATAGACATAGCGGCCGAACGGCGTGAAGCGCAGCACCGCGCCATAGATGACGATGGCGCCGAGGAAGAACAGGCCGGGCATGGGGATGACGCCGAACACCAGCGAGCGCAGCAGCTCGAAGTCGGCGGTGGCGTTGGAACCGGTATAGACCGGCAGCACGGCATTGTTCTGGCCGGCGGTGAGCCGGGCGATGCCGAGCGCCGTCACCATCATCGCCAGCGTGACGATGAAGGGCTGCAGCCGCCCGCCGACGATGATGAAACCGTTGATGGCGCCGAACAGCAGGCCGACGCAGGGCGCCACCAGCAGCACACCGAGAACACCGAATTTAGGCTCGATCTGCGGCAGCAGGTACCAGAGCGAAAGGCAGCACAGGACGACGCCGACGATCGCCGGCGTGACCAGGCCGCGAATGGTGTCCAGCCTGACGTCGCGCGCGGCGGCATCCGAGCCGGCGCGGGATTTCTGCAAATTGAGGAGGATGAAGCGCGTGACGACGATGCCGAGGCACAGCGCAACCAGGGCAACGGTAGGCACGCCCAGCACGACGCCCGGCGTCACGCCGGGAACCGTCAGCAGCATGGCACACACCACAGAGCAGATGGCCATCAGCGAGCCGACGGAAAGGTCGATGCCGCCGGTGATGATCACCGCCGTCATGCCGGTCGCGATCAGCCCGGTGGTCGACACCTGGCGCAGCACGTCGAGCAGATTGCCGTAGGAGAGGAAGATGTTGTTGCCCTTGGAACTCACCGGCGAGCCGAGCACGCCAATCAGGAAGATGGCGATCAGGCCCCAATAGAGCTTGGTGCGGGACAGGAGTTTCAGTGCGGTCATGCGGCGGGTCTCGATAGGGTCCGGCGCGGCGCCGCGAGGCGCATGATGGCCTCCTCGCTCGCCGCGTCGCGGGAAAGGATGCCTGTCTGGCGGCCATCGGCCATCACCAGGATGCGGTCGGAAAGATGCAGCAATTCCGGCAGCTCGGAGCTGATGACGGCGATAGCGAGGCCATCGCGCGCCAGCCGGAAGATGAGGTCGTAGATCTCGCGCTTGGCGCCGACATCGATGCCGCGCGTCGGCTCGTCGAGCAACAGCACCCTCGGCCTCGTCGCCAGCCATTTGCCGATGACGACCTTCTGCTGGTTGCCGCCCGACAGCGTGCCGGCGGGCTGGTCGATATCCCGGCAGCGGATGCCGAGCGCCTTGACCGCCTGCCGCGCCAGCCCCTGTTCGCCCGCCAGCGAGCGGATGCCGAAGCGGGCCAGCGCGCCGACCAGCGGCAGCGCCACATTGTCCGATATCGAGGCCTGCAGGTGCAGGCCTTGCGTCTTGCGGTCCTCGGTGACCAGCGCGATGCCCAGCCGCCGCGCATCGCGTGGTGAGCGGATATCCACGGGCTGGCCGTCGAGCCTGATCTCGCCGCCGGCACGGCCATCGCTCGCGCCGAAGATCGCTTCCATGATCTCGGTGCGGCCGGAGCCCAGCAGGCCGCCAATGCCCAGAATCTCTCCGGCGGCGAGATCGAAGATGACGCCGCTAATCACCTGCCGCCAGCCCTGGCGGTCGGGCTTCGACAGCGACAGGTCGCTGACCGAAAGCACGGTTCTGCCGCCGGGATCCCGCTCACCTTGAGAGGATGCGAGCAGGTCCCGTCCGACCATCGCCGAAATGATGGCATTCTCGTCAAGCTCGGCCATCGGCCGCGTCAGCACATGGCGTCCGTCGCGGAAAACGGTGACGCGGCCGGCCAGATGCATGACCTCGTCGATGCGATGCGAGATGTAGACGATGGCGACGCCGCTATCGGCAAGCTGGCCGATGATGCGGAACAGCCGCTGACATTCGGCCGGCGACAGCGCCGAGGTCGGCTCGTCCATGATCAGGATGCGCGCCGACATCGACAGCGCCTTGGCGATCTCGACCAGTTGCTGTTCGCCGACGCGCAAGGCGCCGACGCGTGCGTCCGGATCGAGTTCGATGCCGAGCCGCTGCAGCAGGGCGCTTGCCGCGCGGCTGCTCGCCTTACGGTCGACGATCAGTCCTGCAATCAGCTTCTCGCGGCCGAGAAAGATGTTGTCGGCGACGCTTAGCTCCGGCACCAGATTGAGTTCCTGGTGGATGATGGCGATGCCCGCGTCCTCGGCATCGCGCACGCCGGCGAAGCTGACCGGCCGGCCGTCGATACTGACCGTGCCTTCGTAGCCGGTATAGACGCCGGACAGGATCTTCATCAGCGTCGACTTGCCGGCGCCGTTCTCGCCCATCAAGGCATGGACTTCGCCGCGCCGCAATTCGAAGCCGACGTCGACCAAGGCGGCGATGCCGCCAAAACTCTTGGAAATATACTCGGCACTCAGAACGATGTCCGAGCGATCCGACGCCGCACTGCGCGTCGAGGAAAGGGAATTGTTCTGTTCCATGACAATAGCGGCCTCCCTTCCGTCCTCGTCAGCTACTTGAACGCTAATCTAAACGTTTCGATCATGTCAAGCCGATATGGGGGTAGCGCAACTTTGATTCATTTCGATTCTTGCCTAAAACGGCAAGATTCCGTAGGTATTGGCGGCAAGGGGTGGTGAAACGTTTCGAAAATGACAGCGTCAGGGCGAAAAAAACAGCGCAAATCCACCGCACCCACTATGCTTCACGTGGCTGAAGCGGCGCGTGTCTCGGTCGCCACCGTGTCGGCGCTGATCAACGGCACGGCGACCGTAAGCCCCGAGCTCAGCGCCCGCATCGAGCAGGCGATCCGCGATATCGGCTACAAGCGCAACGCCATCGCCCGCAGCCTGAAGATGGGCACGACGCGCACCATTGGCCTGACCGTTCCGCACATCACCAACCCGTTCTTCACCGATGTCGTCTCGGTCATCCAACAGGCCTTCGACCGCGCCGGCTACGCCGTCATGCTGTGCTGCACCGACGAGGATTTGAACACCCAGGACGACCAGATCAGGCTGCTGCTCGACCGTATGGTCGACGGGCTGATCGTGGCGCGCGTCGGGGATGGCGCGATCCTCAAGCGGATCGTCGCCGACGCCAATGTGCCGGTCGTGCTGATGGATCGTCTGTGCGAGGGCGTCGACACCGACGCCGTGGTTCTCGACAACCAGCGCGCGGTGTTCGACGCCATGAGCTATTTGATCAATCTCGGCCACCGCCGCATCGGTTACATTACCGGCACCTCGGACATTTCACCCATGCATGACCGCATGACCGGATATCGCGAGGCGCTCCAGGCCGCCGGCTTGCCGGTGGCCGAAGAGCTGGTTCGCTCCGGCAATTTCCACGAGATCGACGGCTACAACGCAACCATGCAGCTGCTGTCGCTGCATGACCGGCCAAGCGCGATCTTCTCGGCCAACAACCCGATGGTGATCGGAACCATGAAGGCGATCCGCGACATCGGGCTGTCCTGTCCGGAGGATATTTCGGTAGCCTGCTTCGACGATTTTCCCTGGTCCGACGTGTTCCAGCCTCAACTGACCACGGTGGCGCAGCCGGTGCAGGCGATCGGCGAACAGGCGGCCAATCTGCTGCTCGACCGTCTCGCCGGCAACCGGGATGCGCCACCGCGCAAGCTCGTCCTCAAGGGCCGGCTGATGATCCGCAATTCATGCCGGCCGCTAGGCGCGGTGGTGCACAGCGTGAGTGCCTAAATGCCGAAAGTGTGAAGCGGTTTTCGGATAACGTCGTGCTTCCTGAAATTGATCAGGACGTGAAAACACCAGAACACAGTTCTTGCAGTTTCGAAAAGACGCCCTTGCCGCCCGTGATGACCTGTGTGCCGCTCTGCAGCACCGTCTTCGGATCCGCCTTCAGGATTGTGCCGCCGGCTTCCTCGATCAGTAGCATGCCGGCCACGCAGTCCCACGGGTTCATGTGTTCTTCCACATAGCCGAGCAGCCGCCCCGAGGCGACATAGGCAAGCATCAGCGCGCCGGACGCGTTGCGGAAGAAGACGCCGCCCTCGGCCAGGATCTTTTTGATCAGCACGGCGATGTTTTCGGCCTCGGCCCGGTTTGAGAAGCCGGTGCCCACCGAGCCCTCTTCCAGGCTGGCCGCCGCACTTGTCTTGACCGGCCTGCCGTTGACGAAGGCGCCGCCGCCCAGCCTCCCGTGGAAGGTCTCGCCGGTCGACGGTTCGTGGATGACGCCGACGATCGTCTCTCCATCACGGGCGCAGGCGATCACCACGCACCAGGCCGGAATGCCACGGACGAAATTGGCGGTGCCGTCGATGGGGTCGATCACCCAGACATGGCCTGTCGAGCCGGCGACCGAGGCGTGCTCCTCGCCGACGATGCCGTCCTGCGGATAGTCGGCCGCGATTGCCGCGCGGATGAACAGCTCGACCTCGCGATCGGCCTGCGAGACCAGGTCCTGGTGGCCCTTGCTTTCGATGGTCAGGCTGTCGAGATCGCGGAAATATTTCAGGCCGAGTTCGCCGGCACGCCGCGCCAGATCAATGGCAAACTGCTCGCGTCTATCGAGATCATGGGGCAAGGCAAGGCTCGCTGTTGCGAAGGATACCCGCATTTAGCAGAGCATCGACGTCGGCAAAAGCGGCTGGCCGCTTATTCGCTTCAGGCGGCCTGTGACAGAGATTTGTGAGCCTCGGCTAAAATCTCGAACGACCGCACACGGGCGGCATGATCGAAGATCTGCGCGGTGACCATAAGCTCGTCGGCACTGGTACGGCGCACGAAGGCATCGATGCCCTGGCGGACCGTTTCCGGCGAGCCGACGACGGCGCAGGACAGCGCCTGGCCGAGCATGGTCTTGGCCATCGGGTCGAGATCGCGGTCATAATTCTCGACGGGCGGCGGCAATCGTCCGGGCCTGCCGGTGCGCAGATTGACGAAGGCCTGCTGCAGCGAGGTGAACAGCAGCCGTGCCTCGGCGTCGGTGCGTGCTGCAAAGACGTTGAGGCCGAGCATGACATGTGGCTTGTCGAGTTGTTCGGACGGCTGGAAGCGCGAACGGTAGATGTCCAGCGCGTGATCCAGTTCCGCCGGCGCGAAATGCGAGGCGAAGGCGTAGGGCAGGCCGAGCATGGCGGCGAGCTGCGCGCCGTAGAGGCTCGACCCAAGAATCCAGATCGGCACCGTCTGGCCTTCGCCGGGCACGGCGCGCAGGCGCTGGCCCTCCTCGGCGGGCAGGAAATAGCCAATCAGCTCGACGACATCCTGCGGGAAATTGTCGACCCCGGCCTCGAGGTTGCGGCGTAGCGCCCGCGCCGTGTTCATGTCGGTGCCGGGCGCCCGGCCGAGGCCAAGATCGATCCGGCCGGGAAACAAGGCGGCCAGCGTGCCGAACTGCTCGGCGATCACCAGCGGCGCATGATTGGGCAGCATGATGCCGCCGGCGCCGACACGAATGGTCTTGGTGCCGCCGGCGACATGGGCGATGACGACAGCCGTTGCCGCACTGGCGATGCCTGGCATGTTGTGGTGCTCGGCCAGCCAGTAGCGCTTGTAGCCGAGCCGCTCGGCGTGGCGAGCGAGATCGAGCGAATTGGCAAGCGAGCGCGAGGCATCGCTACCTTCGACGATCGGCGACAGGTCGAGAACGGAAAGTTCGGTCATATGCTGGTCTCCACGATCTTCTTCTCGCGCACCCGGGCCTCGAAGGCCGTGCGGTCGGGGATGGTGACGCCGAGCTGGCCTTCCAGCGCGTCGGCAAGCTCGGCGGCAGTGGCGATATGCTTCTGCTCGGTGCGGCCATCGATGTGATGGATGGACAGGCGATCGCCGCGCAGGCCATAGCGCCGGTCGGGCGCGGCGCGAGCCGCCAAAACCGAGGTCAGGAAATGCGATGCCGGATTGGTCGACAGGAAATAATTGGCGATGGAATAGTCGACCTCATATTGCGGCTGCAGGTCGAAGCGATACAGCGAGCGCCAGTCGCCGCCGATGGCGGCCTGCAGGCGGAAGTGATCGCCGGTTTCGGCGATGCGGAACGTTTCGTGCGGGGTCGTCTGTTCGAGGCCAGGCTCGAACAGCAGCGGGGCGGTCAGGGTCAGGCCGCCGAAGCCGACATCGGCTATATAGGTCCGGCCATCGAGCTCGACGCGCAAAAGCATGTGGCTGCGCGCAGTGATCGCGTCCTCGCTCTGACCCCAGAGCACACGCGCGGCAAGGCCGCCGACCTCGAAGCCAAGCGCCTTCAGCGCATGTATGAAGAGGAGATTGTGCTCGAAGCAATAGCCGCCACGCCCGGCAAGGACGATCTTGTCCTGCAGCGATGCGGCGTCCAATCGGACCGGCCGCCCCAGAAACGGATCCATGTTCTCGAAGGGGATCGCCTGCGGATGCAGGAAATGGAGCGTCTTCAGCGTGTCGAGCGAAACATCCCTGGACCCGGCATGGCCGATCCGGGCGAAATAGGCGTCGAGGTCGAAGGGAGCGTCGTTCATCGGAAGGGCACCAGGCACTGATCGGGCGGATATAGGCATTCGAACCCGCCGCCGCAAACCGTACGCCGGTTAGCCGGCGGCCGTGCCGTCCTGCTCCTCGGCTTCCTCCTCGATGACCGCCGTATGTTGGGCGGCGAGAAAATTGCCGACATGGCTAAGGCTCTCGAAATGGTCGCAGAACACCTTGACGACGACCAGCAGTGGCACCGCCATCAGCGCGCCGACGAAGCCCCACAGCCATGACCAGAATGCGATGGCGATGAAGATCGCCACGGCGTTGATCTCGAGCCGCCGCCCGACCACCATCGGCGTCACGAACTGGCCTTCGATGATGTCACACAATACCAGGAAGGCAGGCGCCAATAACGCATAGGCGATCGTGTCGAAGCTGATCAGCGCGATGACCGTGACTAGGACAAACGTGATCATGGCCCCGACATAGGGCAGGAAATTGAGCAGGGCGGCCGCCGCGCCCCAGACCAGCGGATTGGGCATGCCGAGCGCCCACAGGCCTAGGCCGATGACCGTGCCGAGGCCGGTGTTGATGATGGTGACGGTGAGCAGGTAGTGCGAGATTTCCCGCTCGACATCGTAGACGACGCGCAGCGCCCGCTTCTTCTCGGTGAGGCTGGCGAAGGACTGGATGATCTTTTCGTAGAACATCGTGCCCGAGGCGAGCAGGAACAGCGACAACACGAAGATGATGGTCAGGCTTGTCCCGGCCGACAGAATGTTGCTCGCCGCCGATGAGAGGAAGCCTGACTGCGCAACCGCGACCTTTTGCACGCCCGGTTCCTGCGATGTCTCGGTCAGCCCTTCGATCTGGTGCGCAATATCCATGATCCTCTCGACCGGCCGCCGCAGCTGCGCCAAGCGTTCGGTCAGTTGCTGGCCGATGGACGAGGTGTTGTTGATGAGATCGATGACGGGGCCACTGAGCACATAGCCGGCGCTCGCGAAGACGATGATGGACACAAGCACCAGAAGCGTCGCCGAAACCACTTCGGGAATGCCGCGCTTGCGCAGCAGCCGCACGATCGGCGTCAGTGTCAGTGTCAGCAGGAAGGCCAGAATAACCGGCATGAAAAAGGCGCGCGCGAAATAGAGCGCATAGACGGTCATGAACAGGAAGATGCCGATGAGCAGCGAGCGCATCAGGCGTGTATCTGCGCGCGCCGCCACACGCGACTCTTCAGCTTCGGCAACGCCTGCGCCCAAAGCGGCGGACTCGGCTTTCATCGTGGTCCCTCGGCGGCACACCACAACTGATGCAATCCGCAGACGGAAAACGCCGGCACGGCTTCAAGGTTCCGTTAGCCGGCACTGACGGCACGGGCCGCCGTTGCGGGGTCCTGCCGCCGGTAGCTCAACGGACGCTCGGCTGCGAGTGTTCCGTATTACATGCCGTGTAATTGAGTCCGGGCACGTGGCGGGCCTGGTACGGGAGCAGGCCTTCGCAACCGTGGGATCGCAAGGCTGGCGTGGCGAAGATCGCCCGTGCGATTACGCGCTACCCTGAAAAGAGGACATCACGATGCAAAGATTTACCCTTCAAACAACCGAGTCGGCGCCGGAGAAATCCAGGCCCGCGTTGAAGGCGCTGGAGGAGAGGTTTGGCTTTCTTCCGAACGTCATGGCGACGATGGCCAACAATCCGGTTCTCCTCAACGGTTTCGTCAGCAGCTTCGGCAGCTTTCACGGCGGAAGCTTCGACGAGATCGAGAAGCAGGTGCTGTTGCTGACCAACGCGGTCACCATCAAATGCCCCTGGACCGTCGCCGCGCATTCGACATTCGCCATGGAGGACGGGATTGCCGAAAGCGAAGTCAAGGCGATCCGGGATGGCAGGGTGCCGTCGGACCCGAAATATGGCCGCTCGGGAAGGGCTGCGCAACATGCTCCACCTCATGTTCGATCCCGAAGGCATGCGCCCGTTCGTCGCCAATTGGCCTGACGTGGCGCGGAGCCTGTTCGAGCGGGTCTATCGCGAATCCATCGGCCGCGTCGTCGACGAAAAGACCAGGGAATTGCTGGCGGCGCTGCTCGCCTATCCGGACGTGAACAGTGATTGGAAAAATCCGGTGGCGATCGGCTTCATGCCGGTCATTCCGCTCGGCTTCATCAAGGACGGTCGCCGCCTGAACTATTTTTCGATGGTTACCACGGTGGGAACCCCCCAAACCGTCGCCGCCCAGGAACTGCGCATCGAGTGCATGTTCCCAGCCGACGAGGCGACCGAAATCCATCATGCCGCGATGATGGATACAGCCTCGCACCGGGCAACGTGATAGCCAAACCTATCGGAGGGCCCATGGAACAAGCCCTATCCTTGCGGAGTCCCACTAAGTTCACGCGACAGGCGCCGCCACGGCCGGCGGGGGTTTCGCCGTTTCCTTGCGCACGACCGGCGCCACCTTGGTTCCGTAAAGCTCAATCGCCTTCATGATCTTGGCGTGCGGCATGGTGCCGATGGCCATTTGCAGCAGGAAGCGGTCGTTGCCGAAGATCCTATGCTGGGCGACGATCTTTTCCGCCACCTGCTCCGGATTGCCGACGAACAGGGCACCATTGGCACCACGCGATTGATCGAAGTGCGCGCGCGATGTCGGGCCCCAGCCACGCTCTCGACCGATGCGGTTCATCACTTCCGCCTGCGGGCCGTAGAAGTCGTCCGCCGCCTGCTCGGTCGTCCCGGCGATGAAGCCATGCACGTTGATGCTGGTGGCCAACCCTGCCGGATCGCTGCCGGCCCGCTTGGCTGCCTCACGGTAGATGTCGAACAGCGGCGCGAAGCGCGCTGGTTCGCCGCCGATGATGGCAAGCGCCAGCGGCAGGCCGAGCGCGCCGGCGCGGGCGGCCGATTGCGGCGTTCCGCCAATGGCGATCCAGACCGGCAGCCTGTCCTGGAAGGGCCTGGGATAGATGCCGCGATCGTTGATCGGCGCGCGCAGATTGCCTGACCAGGTCACCTTCACCTGATCGCGGATGGCTAGCAAAAGGTCGAGCTTTTCGGCGAACAGTTCGTCATAGTCTTCGAGGTTATAGCCGAATAGCGGGAAGGATTCGATGAACGATCCGCGCCCGGCCATGATCTCGGCGCGGCCGCCCGACAGAAGGTCGAGCGTGGAAAACTGCTGAAAAACGCGCACCGGATCGTCGGAGGACAGGACGGTGACCGCGCTGGTCAGCCTGATGCGCTTCGAACGCTCCGCCGCCGCGGCCAAAGCCACGACCGGCGCCGAGGCGGCATAGTCCGGCCGATGGTGTTCGCCGAGGCCAAAGACATCGAGGCCGACCTGGTCGGCCAGTTCGATCTCGTCGATCAGGTTGCGCAGCCGCTCATGCGGGCCGATGGCGCCGGGACCCGGCACAGGGCTCACATCGGCAAAAGTGTAGAGGCCGAGTTCCATTTGGATGTCATCCCAGTGTGTTGATTGTCGCGCTAGAGGTAGCGACACGCCCGCCACGCCGCCAGAGGGCGGCTGGTGAACAGTGCATGTCGATTTCGGCGGGAAATGCGTCTCCCCGGTGCAACATCCCGGAATTTCATGGCTGGCATGCCGTTTTGGCGCTTGAACTCCCGGTTTTCGCGCGTATGTAAGCGTCGCGAATAGACTTCAAGGAAGTGGACTTGGCTATCTACAGGGAAAAAGACATTTTCGAGCGGCGCAATGCCGCGACCGAGGCAAAGAAGGCGCTTCTGGAGCGCTTCAAGTCAAAGCCGGCAGCAGACGATCCTGCGGTGCTGGCACGACAGGCCGAACGCAAGGCGATCCTTGCGGCTCGGGAGATCCGCGAGGCCGAGAAGGCCAAGCTGAAGCAGGAAAAGCTGGCACGCGAGGCGATTGAGAAGGCCGAGCGTGAGGCCGCAGCCGAAGCGGCGCGCATTGCCGCCGAAGAGGCAGCGCAAGCGGATGCCAAGCTTCGGGAAGCCGAGGAGAACGAGCGTATTGCTCGTTTGCTTGCCGATGAAGCCGAGCGCAAGGCAAAGCGCGACGCGCGCTATGCGGCACGCAAGCAGCGCACCGGCAGGACACCTCCCGGCTTTACGGGTCGCTAAGAGCGCACTCGCCGCGACGGATGATGAACAAGGGACGCGCCAAGGCGCGGCCCTTTTCGCGTTTGTCCATGTTGCCACCGGAAGCCCCTGCATTCCTGGATATCGGCTTGACATCCAGGATGTCGCTTGACATCCAGGGATGTCGGCTTGACGTCCGGGGATATCGGCTTGACGTCCGGGGATATCGGCCCGGTCGATACCGTCTGCCGGCGGACAGGGCCGTTCAAGCCGCGAATTTCAGCCCCATGATACCGCAGACGATCAACGCGATGCACCCGAGTCTGATCGCCGTGGCAGGCTCGCCCAGCAACCAGATCCCGAGCAGCGCCGTGCCGACTGTGCCGACACCGGTCCACACCGCATAGGCGGTGCCGACAGGCAGCGCCTTCAGCGCCAGGCCGAGCAAGGTGAGGCTGACGATCATCGAAGCGACCGTGAGCACGGTCGGCACAAGCCTGGTGAAGCCGTCGGTATATTTGAGGCCGATCGCCCAGCCGATTTCGAACAGGCCGGCGAAAAACAGTAAAGTCCAGGACATCGCAACGCTCCATCGGAACATCCAGCCTCTCCGGCCTCGGATGCTCAGTCGACAATGGCGGGTCGTCCCGACCGAATTTTTTCGGAAAGTGCGAGGTCGTCCCCGCGTCGTCGACATAGGGCTGTCCGAACGCCCGATCAACACGTGCCGGCGGCATCGTCGAATGCCGCCGGTGAAGTCCCGCCCCGTCGTGTTGCCGAGACTTACTTTTCCTTGATCCTCATTGCCTTGACCGGCGGCGCCTTCAGGGCCGGAGCGGCTACAGGCTTCTTGGCGTCTTTCTTTGGTTTGCGGGCTTCCTTGCCTGCCTTCATCGCACCTTTGGCCATGATTCGTTCCTCCTGTTGCGGGAGACGGAGTGAAACAAGACAAACGCCGGACTGCAAGAGGCTAGTGCTTGCTGCCAACGCCGGCAGGCCGCTTTCAACCGGTTTCTAATTTGCTCGTAAACCCGGGCGGTCCATGCCATGGTTGTCTTCGCACTGCAGCATCGACCCGTGCACCGCCGGGTGATCGTCAGGCAGGCCGGTCAGGACGACAATGCGGATCCACATCGGCTGCGAGATGAGCTTCGATTTTCCGCAGGAGACGCCGCTCATCGCAATGCTCAATGTCCATTATTCCCGCGCTTCCGATCTTGAGCGCCCGGATTTTCTGACCTCCAGCCCGCCGGTGCCGATTGAAAGTTATCGCGACAGTTTCGGAAACTGGTGCAACCGGTTCGTCGCTCCGCCCGGGCGTTTCACTTTCGGTACCGATGCGGTGATCCGCGACCCGGCACACTCGAGATGGGCGAGCTGATGGCGTGGCAGCACGAGGTGCGCGACCTGCCGGCGGAAACGCTCCTGTTCCTGCTGCCCAGCCGGTTTTGCGAAAGCGACCTCCTGGCAAGCGAGGCATGGCGGCTGTTCGGCCATACGCCGCCCGGCATCCCGCGCGTGCAGGCGGTGTGCGATTTCGTCCACAACCACATCGCCTTCGACTACGGCAACGCACGGGTGACGCGCACCGCCGCGGAAGCCTGGCGTGAACGGAGTGGCGTGTGCCGCGATTTCGCGCATCTCGCCGTCACATTCTGCCGGGCACTCAATATCCCGACGCGCTACTGCACAGGCTACATCAGCGACATCGGCATGCCGAAGCCCTGGGCGAGCATGGATTTCTGCGCCTGGATGGAGGTCTACCTCGGCGGCCGCTGGCACGCTTTCGATCCGCGCAACAACGCGCCACGTATCGGCCGCATCCTGATCGCCTCGGGCCGTGACGCGGCGGACGTGCCGCTGACCCATATTTTCGGGCCAGGCATGCTTGCGGGCTTCAAGGTATGGACGGACGAAATCCAGGAATAGCTGGCGTTGTTGCCGGCAGGTTTCGAAGACGTTGAACGACCCGACGATTGGCGCGTTGTGATGGCTGTGCAGCTCCGCGGCAGGGCCGCTACATTGTACCTCAAGAGGATAGACCTGCATGGCAGGGCATGGCGGCTCCAGAACGGTCATCTATGCGGCGCTCGCCGGCAACCTCGCCATAGCGCTGACCAAGTTCGCGGCAGCCTTTTTCACCGGCAGTTCGGCCATGCTGTCGGAAGGCGTGCATTCGCTGGTCGATACCGGCAATGGCGGCCTGCTGCTTTACGGCATGCACCGGGCCGCACGCCCGGCCAGCCCCACCCATCCGCTCGGCCACGGCCGTGAACTCTATTTCTGGAGCTTCATCGTCGCCCTTCTGGTCTTCGCGCTGGGCGCCGGCGTGTCGTTCTACGAGGGCATCATCCACATCATGGCGCCGGAACCGGTCGCCAACGTCAAGGTGAACTACGTCGTTCTCGGCCTGTCCTTCCTGTTCGAAGGCAGTTCCTGGCTGGTGGCGCTGAAGGAATTCCGCAGGCAGAAGGGCAAGCAAGGCTGGCTGGAAGCCGTGCAATCGAGCAAGGACCCGAGCGTCTATACGGTGCTGTTCGAAGACAGCGCGGCCCTTCTCGGCCTGACGGTCGCCTTTGCCGGCATATCGGCGGCGGAGATTTTCGAGATGCCCGAACTCGACGGCGCCGCCTCGATCGGCATCGCGCTCATCCTCGGCGCGACAGCGATCTTCCTGGCGCGTGAAAGCAAGGGCCTGCTCATCGGTGAGCCGGCCTCACCCGAGGTGCAGAGGAAGGTGCTGGCGATCGTCCAGCAGGATCCGGCGGTGCAGCGGGCGAACGGTGTGCTGACCGTGCATATGGGACCGGAAGAGATCGTTGCCGCCCTGAGCATCGAATTCGAGGACCATCTGGCGGCGCCGGACATTGAGGCCTGCGTCGAGCGTCTCGAGGCCCGGCTAAGGAAGGAAATGCCTGAGATCACGCGGCTGTTCGTCAAGCCGCAGACGTCAGGCACCTGGGAAAAGCGGCGCAAGCTGATCGAATCCGCGTCCGGATAGAGTTTGGCCATGATCCGAAAATCCCCTCTTCCTGATCATGCCTTGGCCTCTGGACCAGCGCCGCGCCGTTGCTTCGCGTCGCCGCGCCACTAAGATTACCTGATCGATGTTGGAGGAATGACGATGAAGATCGACGGCGGCTGTCATTGTGGTGCCATCACCTATGAGGCGGAGGTCGACCCGGAAAAGACCTCGATCTGCCACTGTACCGATTGCCAACAGCTGACCGGTACGGCCTTTCGCGTCACTGTTCCCACGCAGGAAGATCACTACCGGATCACCAGGGGCGCGCCGAAAATCTATATCAAGACCGTGGCGAGCGGCGCCAAGCGTGCCCAGGCTTTTTGTGCCGACTGCGGCTCGCATCTTTATGCGACCTCGGTCGGCGACGGTCCAAAGGTTTATGGCATCAGGGCCGGGACCTCGCGGCAGCGCCAGGACCTGGTTCCGAGACACCAGAAATGGCACCGCTCGGCGCTGCATTGGCTTCCGGAATTCGAGGGCATGACCACAGTGGAGGAGCAGTAGCGTTCAGTCGTCGCCTTCGACGACCCTCAGCCTCAGCTGTCCCGTCTTGGAATCGGCCACGCGCGGTGCGGCCTCCACCTTGGCGCCGTGTGGGGCGTCGGGCTCGCCTTCCCCGAATTCCAGCGCCTCGATCTTCTGGCCGCGCTTGGTCACTTTCGAGGTCGAGACGAGGATGTCTTCGATGTCCTTGGCCGACTGGCCGAAATGGCCCTGCAATTTGCGCACCCGCTCGTCGACACGCTGGACGTCTTCCATCAGCCTGATGACTTCGCCTTGGATCAGATGCGCCTGTTCGCGCATGCGGGCATCCTTGAGGATCGCCTGGATGACCTGGATCGACAGCATCAGCAGCGAAGGCGAGACGATGATGACCCGGGCGCGGTGCGCCTTCTGGACAACCGCTTCGAAATTCTCATGGATTTCGGCGAACACCGATTCCGACGGCACGAACATGAAGGCCGTGTCCTGCGTCTCGCCCTGGAGCAGGTATTTTTCCGAAATGTCGCGGACATGGACCTCGATGTCGCGGCGGAAGGCCTGGGCCGCGACCTTCTGCAGGTCGGCCCCGTCGGCGGCGCGGATGGCGTTCCAGGCTTCCAGCGGAAATTTGGCATCAATGGCAAGCGACGGCGCGCCGTTTGGCATTTTCACCAGGCAGTCCGGCCGGCTGCCGTTCGACAGCGTCGCCTGGAATTCATAGGCGCCATGCGGCAGGCCGTCGGCGACGATCGCCTCCATCCGTGACTGGCCGAAGGCGCCGCGCGTCTGCTTGTTGGAGAGGATCGCCTGCAACTGCACGACCTGGCCGGCAAGCGACTGGATGTTGCCTTGCGCGGTGTCGATGACCGCCAGCCGCTCCTGCAGCTTCGCCAGGCTCTCATGCGTTGATTTGGTCTGCTCGGTCATGGTCTGGCCGATGCGGCCGGTCATGGCGTCGAGCCGCTGGCCGATCGATTGCGTCAATTCGGCCTGCCGGGCGCCGAACACTTCGGCAATAGCCCCCATGCGGCCTTGCATTTCCGCCTGCGCCTGCAAAATACCAGCCATGCGTGTCTCGGCGTCGCGGGCATGGTCGGCGGCTTCCGCGGCGGCGACCGCGCGCGCCTTGGCCGACCGCCACAGCGCAGCGACGAGCGCCACGAACAGACCGAGAAACAGCAAGACGCCGAAGGCAAGCGCGTGGCCGAGCGTGATTGTCGAGGCGCCGAGCCGTACGACAGGCTCCGAAAGGATGGTGCTCAGATCATTCATGTGGACAGCATAGCCGATTCGGCAGGCCGGCACAGATCAAAACGTGAACGAGGCTCAGGCCTACCGGTTGACGCCTTTCTTTTGAGGTCTTAGGTGAAACGCCATGCCGATCAAGCCGCTCATCATCCTTCCCGACCCCATCCTGCGCCAGGTTTCCAAGCCGGTGGAGCGCGTCGACGCGCCCTTGCGCAAACTGGCCGACGACATGCTGGCGACCATGTATGACGCACCCGGCATCGGGCTGGCGGCTATCCAGATCGGCGAACCGCTGCGCATGCTGGTGATCGACCTCGCCAAGGAAGACGAAACGCCGGCGCCGCACGTCTTCATCAACCCGGAGATTCTCGAAAGCGCCGACGCGCGGTCCGTCTACGAGGAAGGCTGCCTGTCGATCCCCGATTATTATGCCGAGGTCGAGCGCCCGGCCTCGGTGCGGGTCAAATATCTCGACCGCGACGGTACGCTGCAGGAGATGGAGGCCGAAGGGCTGATGGCGACATGCCTGCAGCACGAGATCGACCATCTCAACGGCGTGCTGTTCATCGACCACATCTCGAAGCTGAAGCGCGACATGGTGGTGAAGAAGTTCAAGAAGCTCGCCAGGGACAAGGCGCCAGGCAAGCTGGCGGGATAGGGTACCGAGCGCAGAATCCATTGAGCAACAATCTTAGCTGTGATATCATTGATATCAACGTTGGAGAATTGCATGGGCGATATGCTGATCAGGGACATTCCCGAGCCGTTGAAACGCGAAATCGAACAGGCTGCACGAAGCGGCGGCCAGAGCCTATCGGGAAAAGCAATCGATCTGTTACGGAAAGGCATGGTCGCCGAAAAGGAGGCCAAGCCAGAGCCCGGTCTGTCGGCATGGGACAATATACGCTCCGCGTTCGCGACGGAGAATGCGATCGACGACGAATTCGCCGAGATCATGGACGAGATCGAAGCGGATAGAAAACGCGACTTTGGGCGCCCGGCCGAGGATTTCGAGTGATCGTCCTCGACACCAACGTCATTTCCGAAACGAGCAGGACGGCACCCGACGCGAACGTGGTCGAATGGTTTCGCAAACAGGAGTTGCTTGACCTGTACCTGTGCGGCCCTGTCGTCATGGAGCAATCCTTCGGTGCCGGACGATTTCTGAACAAGACCGGCTCCGATCGCCATGTCCGTGCTCTCGATCACCTGATCTCGAAGCAGTTCTCCGGTCGCGTCGTGGAATTTGCTGGTTCTATCACTCGCCTTGCCGGCAAGCTCCGAGCGACGCGGGAACGGCTCGGGCGCCCAATCAGCCTTGCTGATGCCATGATCGCCGCGATCTGTCTCGCGCATGACGCCACGCTGGCAACCCGCAATGTTCGCGACTTCGACGGGCTTGACCTTAAGCTCGTAAACCCGTTTGAAACGAGTGCCTGAGCCGGGTCACGGCAAGGCAGGAACAAGGCCGCAAAAGAAAATGCCCCTTCGCGTCATCTTCATGGGCACGCCGGAGTTTTCGGTGCCGACGCTGCGTGCCATCGCTGAAGCCGGTCATGAGATAGCAGCTGTTTATACGCAGCCGCCGCGCGCCGCAGGCCGGCGCGGGCTGGAGTTGACGCCGTCCCGCGTGCAGCGCGAGGCCGAGCGGCTGGGTGTCGAGGTGCGCACGCCGACATCGTTGAAGGGCGAGGCCGAACAGGCCGCTTTTGCCGCCTTTGGCGCCGATATCGCCGTGGTTGTCGCCTATGGCTTGCTCCTGCCCAAGGCGGTTCTGGAGGCACCCCGGCTTGGCTGCGTCAACGGCCACGCTTCGCTTTTGCCGCGCTGGCGCGGCGCCGCGCCCATGCAGCGCGCCATCATGGCCGGCGACACCGAGACCGGCATGATGGTGATGCGCATGGAGGAGGGCCTCGACACGGGTCCGGTGGGATTGGTTGAAAAATGCGCCATCGACCCCGATATGACAGCCGGCGATCTGCATGATCGGTTGATGAGTGTTGGCGCTGCCCTGATGGCGGAAGCGCTGGCACGGCTGGAAGAGAACATCCTGACATTTACCGCGCAAGCGGCCGAAGGGGTGACTTACGCCAGGAAAATCGATAAATCCGAGACGCGCGTGGAGTGGACACGGCCCGCGGCCGAGGTCCACAACCACATTCGTGGCCTGTCGCCCTTTCCTGGCGCCTGGTCCGAGATTGACATTGGCGGCCGCATCGAACGGCTGAAACTGCTTCGCTCGACGCTATCCGAAGGCCTGTCGCTTTCGGAAGATTTGGGCGAGTCGGGAGGAATTCTCGATGACCGGCTGACGGTCGCCTGCGGAAAAGGCGCGATCAGGGTGGTCGAAGTTCAACGTGCGGGCGGAAGGCCCGCTGCCGCGTCGGAGTTCCTGCGCGGAGCCAAGATCGAAAAAGGACTGAAATTCTCATGAGCATGATGTCGATACGCGCGGCGACGCCGCGGGACCGCGAGGCCATTCGCCTCGTCGAAGAACACGCATTCGGCCAGCAGACGGAGGCCGGACTGGTCGACGCGTTGGTGACCGGCGGTGACGCTGTCGTCGAACTGGTGGCGGAAGAGGACGGCCAGGCCGTTGGCCACATCCTGTTTTCGCGGCTGTTCGTGCAGAGCGGCGGCAACAGTTTTGCCGCCGTGGCGCTTGCCCCGTTGGCGGTGGAGCCGTCTTTTCACGGCTCCGGCATCGGCGGCGCGCTGATCCGCGAGGCCCATATCCGGCTCAGGGATGCCGGCGAGACGCTGGCTGTCGTGCTGGGCGATCCGGCCTATTACGGCCGTTTCGGCTATAGCCACGCCCGGGCTGAAAAGTTCGAAAGCCAATACCAAGGCGAAGCGCTGCAGGCGCTGGCCTGGGGCGACGCACCCGAAGCCGGCAGACTGGTCTACGCCTCCGCCTTTACCGCTCTCGCCGCCTAGGCGAGGGCGTATAACCGACCGGCATGCCGCGTTTTCGCCTCGACATCGAATATGACGGCAGCCTGTTTGCCGGCTGGCAGCACCAGGCCGATCAGCCTTCGGTGCAGCAGGCGATCGAACAGGCGATCGAGAAATTCTGCGGCGAGGCGGTCCGGCTGCGCGCCGCCGGCCGCACCGATGCCGGCGTGCACGCGACCGCGCAGGTGGCGCATGTCGACCTTGCCAAGGCGTGGCCCGACGACAAGGTGCGCGATGCCATCAATGCACACCTGCAGGTGGCCGGCGCGCGCATCGTCATCCTGAAGGCCACGATCGCCCCGGACGATTTCGATGCCCGTTTCTCGGCCATCGGCCGGCACTATCTCTACCGCATCCTCAACCGGCGGGCGCCCTCGGCGCTGGAGAAGGGTAAGGTGTGGTGGGTGCCGAAGCGGCTCGATGCCGCGGCCATGCATGAGGCGGCGAAGCTCCTGCTCGGCCGGCACGACTTCACCACCTTCCGCTCCACCCAGTGCCAGGCCAACAGCCCGGTCAGGACATTGGAGCGGCTCGATGTGAGCCGGACGGGCGACGTGATCGAGGTGAGAGCCTCGGCGCGGTCCTTCCTGCACAACCAGGTGCGCTCCATGGTCGGCTCGCTCAAGCGGGTCGGCGAGGGCGGCTGGACATCAGGCGATCTCAAGACCGCGCTCGAGGCGCGAGACCGCGCCGCCTGCGGTCAGGTAGCGCCGCCCGATGGACTTTTCCTGATAGGCGTCGATTATCCCGGATAGAACACGGTTCTATCCGGGATAAGAGCCTCGCTCTATCCGGGATAGAGCCCGGAAAGGCTCTGGGCCCCGACATCGTCCGGCACGCTGATCCCAAGCAGCATCTGCAGCCCGAACAGCGCCAGCAGCGAAGCGATGAACATGCCGACGAAAACGGCGGTGCCGACCGCCGCGCCCCTGCCGATCGTGGCGGTGGTCATGCGCCAGGTCAGCACCATCGACAGGGAAAACAACAGCAGCGACACCAGGCTCGCGACCTGGCTTGTCGACGACAGGAAAAGCCTGATCAGCGCCGAAGGCAGCATCAGCCAGGCGGTGATGGCCGAGGCCCAGTTGCTGGCGACGACATAGTGGACGAAGCGCCCGCCAATGCCGGCGCGTGGTGCCACCAAGGCGAGCGCGACCAGCGGCAGCACCCAGGAGCCGATATCGACCGTCGCCAGCCGCACCAGCATGCTGAAGCGGCCGGCGAAGGCATCGGGATCGCTGATCTCGTTGGCGATGCCGACCCAGCCGACGATCAGCGCCGGTGCCGCGACGATGATGGCGAAGAACGAATTCCAGAAGCCGTCGGCCGACAGGTCGAGCAGGCGCAGCCCGTCGACCTTGCCGAGCATCAGCCGCCAGGCGCCGGTCAGCGAAGCTTGGGTTTCGTCCGCGGTAAGCATGCTCAGCCCTGTCCGAACCAGTCATCGATGAAGCGCTGGTAGATCCGCGTCAGCGTTTCCAGATCGGCGATGGCGACGCGCTCGTCGACCATGTGCATGGTCTTGCCGACCAGGCCGAATTCCACCACCGGGCAATAATCCTTGATGAAGCGCGCATCCGATGTGCCGCCGGAGGTGGACAGCGCCGGCGTTTTGCCGACCACCGCCTTGACCGAGCCGCTCAGCGTCTCGACCAGCCTGTCGTCGCGGGTCAGGAAGACATGGCTCGGCCGGTCGCGCCAGACCAAGTCATAGTCGACCGGCGTCTTCTTGCCTGGCCGGTATTTCTTGCGCCCCGCGGCCTGATCGAGGCGGTTGTGGATTTCCGCCTGGACCGTCTCTGCCGTCCAGCTGTCGTTGAAGCGGATGTTGAAGGTGGCGGTCGCCTTGGCAGGAATGACGTTGGTGGCCGGGTTGCCGACATCGATGGAGGTCACCTCCAGATTGGTCGGCTGGAAATCCTTGGTTCCCTTGTCGAAGACGGGATGCAGCAAGGCGTCCACCAGGCTCATCAGCCCGCGCACCGGATTGTCGGCAAGCTGCGGATAGGCGGCATGGCCCTGGCGGCCATTGACGGTGATGCTGCCCGACATCGAGCCGCGCCGGCCGATCTTGATCATGTCGCCGAGCGTGTCCGGATTGGTCGGCTCGCCAACAATCGAGGCGTCCCACTTTTCGCCTTTGGACGCGGCCCATTCGAGCAGCTTGACCGTGCCGTTGATGGCCGGACCTTCCTCGTCGCCGGTGATCAGCAGCGATACCGAGCCCTTCGGGCCGCCATTTGCCTCGACATGGCGCGCCACCGCGGCGATGAAGCAGGCAATGCCGCCCTTCATGTCGACGGCGCCGCGGCCATACATCTCGCCATTGGCGATCTCGGCGGCGAAAGGCGGATGCGTCCAGGCGGCTTCGTCGCCGATGGGCACGACGTCGGTATGGCCCGCGAACATCAGATGCGGGCCGTTGCCGGAGCGCCGTGCATAGAGGTTCTCGATATCGGGCGTGCCGTCCTCGGAGAACACCGGCCGATCAACCAGAAAGCCGAGCGGTTTCAGCATAGCCTCGAGCGCGCTCAGGGCGCCGCCTTCGGCTGGCGTCACCGAGGCACAGCGGATGAGAGAGACGAGGTTTGCGGCGGGGTCAGTCGGCAGCGTCATGGCAAAAGCGATAGTCGAAAGCGAAAGGCCTGTCACTGCCAGACATAGGGCCAAGCCAATGGCCGACGATACCGCCGACATTATGGTTTTCATGTCGTATAGTTCTGGCCGACGCGGAGTAAGAGATGGCAAACGGCGAAAAGAGGATCGTCATTGCCGGCGCCGGCAGCATAGGCTGTTATGCCGGCGGCTGCCTGGCGCTCGCCGGGCGGCGGGTTGTCCTGCTCGCCAGGCCGCGCGTCGAGGCAGCGCTGCGGCAGGGCGGATTGCGCGTCAGCGACCTCGACGGCCGCGATCGCCTGATCAAGCCCGAAGCGCTTGCCGTCACCACCGATCCTGCCGCCGCCTTGGCGGAGGCCGACGTGATCCTGGTCACCGTCAAGGGCGGCGCGACGCAGGATATGGCAGCACTCATCAGGGCCCATGCCCGTCCGGATGCCGTGGTCGTGAGCCTGCAGAACGGCGTCGACAATGCCGACAGGCTGCGCGCGGCGCTTGGCCGGCAAACGGTGCTGGCCGGCATGGTGCCGTTCAATGTCGTGCAATCAGCCGATGGAGAGCTGCCGCTGCGCGTCCACCGCGCCAGCGATGGCAAGGTGATGGTCGAGGATGGGGATGCCGGCCTTGCCGGCCTTCTCGACGTCGAAGGTCTCGCTGTCCAATCGCATGACGACATGAAGGCCGTGCTGTGGGGCAAGCTTCTGATGAACCTGAACAATGCGTTGGTGGCGCTGTCGGGCCTTCCGCTGGCAACCGAACTCGCCGACAGGCGCTGGCGGCTGATCCTCGCCGGCCAGATCGACGAGGCGCTGCGGGCCATGAAGGCCTCCGGCGTTGAGCCGGCGCGCATCGCCGGCGTGCGGCCGGCGCTGCTGTCGAAGGTGCTCAGGCTGCCCGACTGGCTGTTCAAATTGCTGGCGCGGCGCATGCTGGCGATCGACCCCGAGGCGCGTTCGTCGATGTGGGACGATCTGCGGCGCGACCGGCCGACCGAGATCGACGACCTGCAGGGTGCTGTTTTGCGGCTCGCTGAAAAAGCCGGCACGCCGGCGCCGACGGTCCAGCGGATCAGGGCCCTGGTGCGCGTGGCGGAAGCCGAGCGGCTCGGCTCGCCGGGCCTGGCGCCGGAGAAGGTTGTGGCGTCGCCGGCCGGCCGTCGATCAACGTGATCTTCTGCCAGATTTTGCGCGACAGGTTGGATGCCAGGTTCTCGACGTCGTTGACGCCGTCGATGACGACAGCGTCATTGACGGACTGGGCGAACAGCGCCGCGATCTTGCCGGTGATCGACAGCATTTCGGAGCAATAGTCGAGATAGCGCGCGAGATCCGCGGCGTTGGTGATGCGGGCCGGCGAATGCGAGGTCGGTTTGAAACTGGCCGACAGCGCCGCCGGATCCTTGGTCAGCTGATGCATGTCGATGACGTGGATCAGCGAACGCAGGCCGTGCAACTGGCGAAACACCTGCTTGCGCCTGATGCGCTCCTCGGTGCGGATCAGGGCGAGGAAGCCGAGCACGGCGAGGATGATCATGTTGATCGTGGCTTCGATGCCTTGCACCGACTGCACCGCGTCGTCGGCCTGGGAGATGTGAATGAGCGGCAGGATGGTGCCGACGAAGAGAAAGATCAGCCCACCGGCGATCACGGCGGCGACAATGATGCCACGCAGCCACCAGATCGGCGCTTCCAGGGCCTTGGCGGCCTTGGCCAGATCGCGCGACAACGACACCAGTTCGGCGGCGACGCCGCGCAACCCGGCGTCCGGGAAACGGTCAGCCACGCGGCCTTCAAGCCGCTCGGCGGTTTCGATGATCAGTTTCGGATCAAGCGTGCGGTAGCGCATGGCGAGATATCCGATCGGCCCCCTTGTCGGCTCCCTTAGAGCGTGATGCCGAAAAGTGTGAAGCGGTTTCGGACGACATCATGCTCTATTTCTTTGATTCAGCCGGCTCGTTGGTGCGCCGGCCGTAGCGGTTGGGCCCTGGCTGCCCTGGAAACAGGCACAACACAAGGAAGGCGACGATCGAGACGACCGGCACGAACAGGATCAGCGCGGCGATGCCCGGCTTGTCGAGGTCGTGCAGCCGCTTCACCGCCAGCGCGATGTTCGACCACAGCGAGGCGATGAAGGCGATGAAAAAGATGAACGACCACATGTTGCTCTCGGCCGAGCCCTCCGGCACCAGCGTGAAGCGGTACAGCGGGAACGCCTGGATGATGGCGACGAGCAATCCGCCGAGAAAATAGGCCGCGCGGCTGACGCGGCCCGAGGTCTTGAAGAAAAGCCAGTTGAGATCCGATTTTTCAGGCAAGCGGGTCCGATCCATATTGATTGGCACCCCTGGTGCCTTCGAGGATGCCGAGTTCGACCAGCAGCCAGATGCCGCCGATGACGGGCACGAAGCCGATCAGCGTCCACCAGCCCGACTTGTTGCGGTCGTGCCAGCGTTTGGCATAGAGGGCAATCGCGAAATAGATCGATGCCAGCGCGAAGAGGATGCCGATGATGCCGATCTGGGCACCGCTGGCCGTGGTGAACCGCGTGCCGAGGATCGCATCGAGAATGAAAGCAATAACGCCGATAACGATGAATACGCCGATGCCAGCCCAGAACTTGCCCCGGTTGATGCGACCGTCAAAGCTTGTGAGCAGATATTTCCAGTCCATGTCACCCCTCCATGTTGAACCAGCGCGACCGATCGTCGCGCCGGCGGAAGGTGCACCTGCCCGGCTGAAAGATCAATCGCGCAGCAATTCGTTGATCGAGGTCTTGGACCGGGTCCTGGCGTCGACCCGCTTGACGATGACGGCGCAATAGAGGCCTGGGCCCGGTTCGTTGTTTGGAAACGCCTTGCCCGGCATCGATCCGGCGACGACAACGGAATTCGGCGGCACCTCGCCGTAGAAGACCTCGCCGGTGGCGCGGTCGACGATCTTGGTCGACTGGCCGATGAAGACGCCCATGCCGAGCACCGAGCCTTCGCGCACGATGCAGCCCTCGACCACCTCGGAACGCGCGCCGATGAAGCAATTGTCCTCAATGATGGTGGGGCCGGCCTGCATCGGCTCCAGCACGCCGCCGATGCCGACGCCGCCCGAAAGGTGGACATTCTTGCCTATCTGGGCACAGGAGCCGACCGAAGCCCAGGTATCGACCATGGTGCCGCTATCGACATAGGCGCCGACATTGACGAAGGACGGCATCAAGACGGCGCCGGGCGCGACATAGGCTGAACGGCGCACGATCGATGACGGCACGGCGCGGAAGCCCGCCTTCTCGAAATCGACGGCGCTCCAGCCGTCGAACTTGGACGGCACTTTGTCCCACCACACGGCCTCGCCGGGGCCGCCCTTGATGATCTCCATCGGATTGAGCCGGAAGGAGAGCAGCACGGCCTTCTTCAGCCACTGGTTGACGTGCCATCTGCCGTCGGCCTGCCGCTCGGCGACGCGGGCGGTGCCGCGGTCGAGTAGGTCGAGTGCCGACTGGATGGCGTCGCGCACCTCGCCGCGGGTCGCGGTCGAAATGGCGTCGCGTTCCTCAAAGGCCCTGTCGATGGTCTTTTCGAGGCTCGCCAGATCGGGCTTCGACATGAATTTGCTCCATTACCAAGCTGTTAAGGGGCTGCGCCTTAACCTGTTTAAAAGTCGCGCGGACCCTATGTTAAGGCTCAATGGGGGTCAATCGCGGCTGCGTCACGGGACGACGCAAGTAAAGGAATGGACGGGTGGATTCGATGACTCCCATGGAAAAGGCGGGATGGACGCCGCTGCCGCATTCGGACGAGGATCTGGAGCGGTCGAAAAGCGTGCCGGACACGCCGCAGACGCGGGCCGAAACCTACCGCCTGGCCTGGAACGATCCCGACTTCATGACGCGGCGCGAATTGCGAGCGGTCAGGCTGCAACTGGAACTGCTGAAGCCGGAAATGATCCTGGCCGAGCGCGGCATCCGTTCGACGGTGATCCTGTTCGGCGGCGCGCGCCTGCCCGAACCGGGCGGCGAGGCCTGGGCCGCCAAGAACGAGACGCAGAAGAAGAACCTCGAGGAAAACAGCAAATATTACGAAGAGGCGCGCAAATTCGCCCGCCTCTGCTCGCAGCAGTCGGCCACGTCATATTATCGCGAATATGTCGTGGTGACCGGCGGCGGGCCTGGCGTGATGGAGGCGGGAAACCGCGGCGCCGCCGATGTCGGCGCGCCGTCGATCGGGCTCAACATCGTGTTGCCGCACGAGCAGGCACCGAACCCCTATGTCACGCCGGAGCTCTGTTTCAACTTCCACTATTTTGCCATCCGCAAGATGCACTTCGTCATGCGCGCCAAGGCCGTGGCGGTGTTTCCCGGCGGCTTCGGCACGATGGACGAGTTCTTCGAGACGCTGACGCTGATCCAGACCGGGCGCATGGAGCGCGTGCCGGTGATCCTGTTCGGCAAATCCTTCTGGAAGCGGGCGATCGACCTCGACTTCCTCGCCGAGCAAGGCACCATCAGCCCGGGCGACCAGGACATCATCGATTTCGTCGACACAGCCGACGAAGCCTGGAGCATCATCAACCGCTTCTACAAGCTAGGGGAATAAGAATTGCGGGAGCAGGGAAATGAGGAAGTGGGGAAATGAATAGGAACTGGGGCGTCCTGACCAATTCCTCAATCCCTCAATTCCTCACTCACTCACGATTATGGTCGTGAGGAACGTGGCGAGATCGTCGGTGACGAAATCGACGTCATCCTCGTTGGCCGGGTCGCGTTCCCAGATTTCCGAGAAGGTCGGCTCGAAATTGCGCGGCACCACGAGAACCGTAGTCATCCCAAGCGACTTCGGCACGGAAAGGTTGCGGGCGAGATCCTCGAACATCACCGCATTGTGGCCGGTGACGGCGTGCAGTTCTGCGAACTTCTCGTAGGTCTGGCGCGCCGGCTTGGGGTTGAGGCCGGCGGCGACGATATCGAAGATGTCATCGAAATGCTCGAGGATGCCGAGCTGGCGCGCGGTGCGCTCGGCGTGTCTGCGGTCGCCATTGGTGAAGATGAACTTGCGGCCGGGAAGCTGGCGGATGGCGGTGCCGAGAACGGGATCGGGCACCAGCCACGAATAATCGATGTCATGGACCTTCTCGAGGAAGTCGTCGGGATCGATGCCGTGGCGCGTCATCAGCCCGTTCAGCGTCGTGCCGTATTCGCGATACAGCTCCTTTTGCAGCTTGCGCGCCTCCTCGCGCGGCAGCGCCAGCAGTTCCCCGACATAGGCGGTCATCTTGACGTCGATCTGCGAGAACAGATTCGAGTGGTGCGGATAGAGCGTGTTGTCGAGGTCGAATACCCAGTCGGTGACATGGGCGAAGCGGGCGGGGTCGGGAAGCGTGGTCATGCGCTCCTTATGGCATGAAACAGGGATTCTGAAAGGGACTTTATCCACAACTTCTGCGCGTTGAAGTTGCAGAAATAGCCACACGATTCAAATTTTATGCATCCCGGAAAGATAGCCTTCAGGGCTTGCTGGCACAGAGACAGTCCTGTGGGGAGCCTGCGATGAACAGCATTATTCTCAAAGCCGCCGCCATCGCCTTCGCCTCCGTCGCGGCCTCTCTCCTGCTGACGTTGATCATCGTTCCAGCCATGGGATTCCCGGTCACCCGCACGATCTGGCTGACATCGACACTCTGTCCGCTGGTCCTTGCCTGGACGGCATGCGCCGGCACGTTCTGGCAGAGCGACAGGCTGAAGAACGCCCATCGCGAACTTGCCCGTGCCCATGCCCAACTCGCCGCAGCGCACCGCCGCCTGGCGGAAAAGGCGAGCCGCGACGACATGACCGGCATGCTCAACCGGGAAAGCTTCTTTGCCGCGCTGGACGGCTCCCGGCGCAAGTCCGACCGCGGCGCGCTGCTGATCATCGACGCCGATCATTTCAAGACGATCAATGACAATTTCGGCCACCTGACCGGTGACGACGCGCTGCTGTTGATCGCCAGCGCCATCGAGCGCGGCGTGCGCAGCGGTGACGTGCTCGGCCGCATCGGCGGCGAGGAGTTCGGCGCGTTTTTGACCGGAGCCACGGAACAGGAGGCCAAGCGCGTTGCCGAACGGATCCGCCGCGAGGTCGAGCTGATCCGCTTCCGGCCTGTCGATGAACGAACCATCCCGTTGACGGTCAGCATAGGCGGCACCGTCTGCGGCGAGGATGTCAACGTATCGGAGCTGATGCGCGCTGCGGACCGGCGTCTCTACCAGGCCAAGCATGCGGGCCGCAACCTGACGATCCTGGGCACGGATATCTCGGCCGCCGCGTGACTGATCACTAATGCCCGTCGGCCGTCGCAACGAGGCAGGCGGCCACAACACGGCGTCCTCAATGGTGGGCGCCAGGGTGAGGAACGCACCTTCGCTAGAGGCTTCGCGCGATCGTGCCTGGAGTAGGCAGACGCCAACTGTTTGCCGACGAAGCATGGCGCAAGAGCCAGCCCGGCGATGCCGGCGCCATTGATGGCGACCGGCAATGCCTCGATGGCGGCGACAGCCATCATTACAGGCCGTAGACGGCGATGCGCATCAGTACGGCGGCGGCTGCCAGCGACACCAGCAGGGTGCCGACGCCGATGGGCGAGCCCCAGCCATACCATTCCATCGCCAGCTTGGCATATTTGAACTCTTCCTCATGCGAGAGAGGCGCATGCCGTTGGATCGGGCTCATTTTCCACTCCTCGTTGGCGGACGACCCTTGCCTATAGCAAGCCGCGGCCGCATATTGCTATAACAGTCTAAATGTTAGACAGGTTGATAATTAGATGATCGAAACAAATTCGTCAAGCGGAGATCGCACCGAACTGGCCACCGCGATCGGCCTTGCCATCATGCAGTGGCAGGACGCGACGCAGGCCTATGACGAGGCGGTGGGGGCGAGACTCGGCCTCAACATGGCTGAGCGCCATTGCATCGGCCTGCTCCATGGCGGCCCGCAATCGGCCGGTGCGATCGCCACCGCGACCGGGCTGACACCGGCAGCGGTGACGGCGCTGATCGATCGGCTGGAGGCGCGCGGCCTGTTGACGCGCACGCGCAGCCTCGAGGACAGGCGCAAGGTGGTCATCGAGGCAACGGAGGCAACACGGGAGTTGTCGGCGCGCTATTACGGCGCCGTCGCGCAGGAGGGTGAAAAGGTCATTGCCTCATTCAGCGACGCCGAGCTTGCCACCATTCGGCGCTTCGTCACCGCCGCGCTCGATCTGCAACGCGACCAGCTTGTGCGGCTGAAGGCCGAGGCGCCGCAATCGCGCCGATTTGAATCGTCAACCGCCTAGCGTTCCGATCGGCCGAAGCGCCGTTCGAGATAGGCTTGGCCGAATTCTAGCGCGATCGATAGGACCCAGTAGATCATCGAGGCGGTGATCAGCATCTCGATGTGACGGAACTCCGTCTGACCCATCGTGCGGGCGAGATACATGATCTCCCAGACGCCGACGACCGATACCAGCGAGGAATCCTTCAACATGGCGATGAACTGGTTGCCGGTCGGCGGAATGATGACGCGCATGGCCTGCGGCAGGATGACCAGCGCCATGGTCTGGCCCGGACTCAGGCCGAGCGCCGTTGCGCCTTCGCTTTGGCCGCGCGGAATGCTTTCGATGCCGGCGCGGAAGATCTCGGTCATGTAGGCGCCATAACACAGCGACAGCGCCACGATGCCAGCCGGCACCGCGCCGATCACGTAGCCGACCTGCGGCAGGCCGAGATAGATGATGTAGATCTGCATCAGCAACGGCAGGCCACGAAACAGCGACGTGTAGAAGGTGGCCAGTCCGTAAACGATGCCGTTGCCAGTCAGTTTGGCGATGGCGCCGACCAGCGCGATCAAGGTCGCGATAAGGATTGAGATCGCCGAAATGTAAAGCGTCGTGGTGACGCCCTGGGTGATCAGGAAGCCGACCTTCCTGGCGATGAAGGCAAAGGAGAGGTCGAAGGAATAGAAGAACAGCATCAGCAGCGCGAACAGCTCGATCCAGACGCCGGCGATCTGCTGGCGTCGGGGCAGGAGCAGCAGCAGCTTGCAGTTCACCAGCACCAGGAGCGCGATCAACACGGCCGAGAGGGCGCGCGACAGGGCTGGGTTGGCATGCAACCAGTCGGATGCAAGCGGCATCAACGAGCCGATCCAGCTCGACTTGATACCCATGGCGTAGAGGGCCGCGGCCAGCAGCGCCGGAAAAAGCGCCGCCGCCGCGTGGCGAACAAGCCCTGGATAGGAGAGCATCAGCCTGCCGATCATGCCGTCACCTTGTCCTTGGCGGTGGCGCGGCGTTCCCGCCACCAGTCCTGCGCCTGCAGTTTCCAGTAGGTGAGCTGCGCGGCGGCCAGGCCGGCGGCGCCGCCGGCCCAGCTCAGTCCGAACGGCGCGAACTGCCGGTACCGGTCGGAAACGCCCAGAATGCCCTCCGCGACAATTTTTCCGGCAATCGCCGTGGTGTTGAGGCCGTGGCCACCGAAAGCGGTGCAGTACCAGACGCCTGAGCGCAGCTCTCCGATCTGGGGCATCAGATGCCGGGCGTAGGACATCAGCCCGGACCAGGCCAGCTCGGTCCTGAGGCCGGCAAGCTGCGGGTAGGTGCCGACCATCTCACGGCGCAACTCGTGCGCCAGCGCGTCGGCGGAAGCGGCGCGCGTGGTGATGCGCCCGCCCCACAAAAGGCGATTGCCGCCCTCGACCAGGCGATAATAGTCACCGGCCCGCCTGTTGTCACCGACGGCATCCGTGGTGGCGACGGCTTGCGCAATGAGGCGGGGAGCCGCCTCGGAAACCATCACATAGGTCGCGATGGGCAGAAAGGCGCGGTAGAGCTGGCCGAACACCGGGCCGGTGTAGCCGCCGGTCGCGAGCACGATCTGGGGTGCCCGAAGCGTGCCCTGTCTGGTGCGAAGCATCTTTTGCGACCCCGAGAGATCGCATTCTACGACCTCCGAGCTTTCATGGATTTTGCCACCCAGGCGCTCGATCTCGTCAGCCAGGCAACGCAGATAGTTCAGCGGATGGATGTGAAAGGCGTTCGGGTCGCGCAGGCCCTGGTGGTAACGGACGGACTTCAGCACCGCACGGACGTCTTCTCCATCGAGATACTGAAGTTCATAGCCATGGTCGCGGGCCATCTGGTCGGCATAGGCCTTCAGCGCATCGCCGTCGTCATAGCGCAAGACGCTGAGCAGGCCGGCACGCGGCAGGGCGGCCGATATTCCGAGCGTCTCGATGGTGTCGCGCACGAATTCCACGCCTTCGATCGACAGCCGATGCAGGTCGCGCGCCGCCTCCCCGCCGACCCGTGCGGCGATATTGCCGCCGCCGGTGGCGAAGCCGGGCGTGACGAAACCGCCATTGCGGCCCGAAGCGCCGAAACCGACGACCTGGGCTTCCAGCACGGCGACGTGCAGTCCGGCGCGCGCCAGCTGCAGCGCCGTCGTCAGCCCGGCCAGTCCGGCGCCGACGACGGCCACGTCACATTGCGCCTCGCCTTGCAGCGGAGGCCTCGTCTTCCGGTCGGTCAGAGTGCGGGCGTAATAGGTGTCCGGATAGGCCATCGATGACTTTGCGGTGAGGGGCATGCGTTTGGTGACGCCGCCGGCTGCCGAGGGACAGCCGGCGGAATGACTTTACTTGGCGCTGTAGTCCTTGCCGTACCACTTCGTGGTCAGCGCGGCGAGCGTGCCGTCCGTCTTCATCCCGGTGATGATGCCCGCGACCTTTGCGGTCCACTCGGGATCCTTCTTCTCGGCGATGACGACGAGCGGCTCGCGGAAGGCGTACTCGCCTTCCAGGATCTTCACGGGATAGCCGTTCTTGATGGCATTCTGCGCCGTCTGCTCCGGGGCGATCACGGCGTTCAGGCGCACGCCGTCGCCAAGCCGCAGGTCATCGAAGGGAAGCATGGAATCCGCATAGGTGCGGATCTCGCCCGGCTCGAGCTTGTATTCGATGGGAGCCAGGCCGGGTGCGTCGATTTCGAGCTTGCGGCGGATGAAATCCTCCGAGGTGGTGGCCGTCTCGACGCCGATGATCTTGCCGTTGAGATCGGTGACCGATTTCGCGCCGCTGTCCTTGTGCAGGACGTAGACATAGGGGCTGTAATAATAGATGCCGACAAAGTCGATCACCTTGGAACGGGCTTTCGTCGGCGTCACCGATCCGACGCCGAGGTCGTAGCGTCCCTGCCAGCGCCCGCCGGTCAGCGTCGCCCAATCGGGCGTTTCGAACGAGACCTCGACACCAAGGCGCTTGCCGATCTCGCGCGAGACATCGATGTCGAAACCGGCGAGTTCGTTGCTGTCGTTGAGAAAGCTCTGTGGTGGCCAGGCCGCGTTGGTGGCGATGACCATCGCCTTTTTCGACGTGACGCGGTCCAGGGTTTCCCCGGCCATGGCAGCCGTTGTGATCGCGAATGTCGCGGCGGCAAGAACGGCTAAATCGAGTAGCTTTTTCAAAGTTATCCCTCCCTTGTGGTTGAAACTGATAGGATGCTTGACGTCGGATCTCAGCGCTTTCAGCCACAGCTTCAACGTGGACCGGTTTCGGTTTGTGCCCACCACAGCCGAAGCTGGTTCCCCTGATGGACCGGCGTTTGTGACCCCAGACAGTCAGGTCGCAAAAGGAAGGGTTCTACCCGGCGAAATGCGGGATTATGGCGGTCGCGCAGTCATTGCGTGCCTTGAGACGGCAAAGTGCCGGATATGTTCGCTTTGTTCCGTCCGCGCCGGCCAGTCTTCCGGATTGTCGCGGGGGCTGTTCAGCCGATAGGATCGCGCGGCGGGTGTGATGGTTGCAGCGCGGATCGAGCGAGAGGATTTGTTTGTGGAATTGACCGAGAAGGATCGTCAGCTGCTCGCGCTGATGCAGAAGAATGCGCGTGAGCCGGTCGCGTCACTTGCACGTCAGCTCGGCGTATCGCGGACAGCGTTGCAGGAGCGGATCCAGAAGCTGGAGGCCGGCGGCATCATCGAAGGCTATACCGTGCGGCTGACCAAGGCGGCGGCCCAGAACGCCGTCCACTGTTTCACGCTCGCCGCCCTGAACAACAAGAGCTATCCGGACGTCTCCAGAAAGATCAAGGCGATGCCTTCGATCCAGGCGGTCTACGCCATAACCGGCGAATGGGACCTGATCATCCACCTTGCCGCCGAGACGCTCGAGAAGCTGAACCGGGAGGTGAATGCGCTGAATGAAATCGGCGGCGTCATCAAAACCGCTTCCCATGTGGTGATGGAGACGAAGTTCAACCGGACCATCTACGCATTGTAGGAGGTGGCGGGATGTCCCGGCGGCGGAGGAGAACGCTCCGCCAACCGGGGCCGCCATGCAGTCGGACTAGACCGTCGCCGGATCGAGCGCCGGCTGGCCCTTGCGGCGCGCGACGATCGCCTCGAAATCCGCGGTCTGGAAGGCATCGCGCAAGGCGTCGAAGGACGGCAACACGAAATAGGCGCGCTGGAATTTGTCGATCTCGTAGCCGGTGCGCATCACCGTCTCCAGGTCGAACGGCACATGGTGGGCCTCCGTGCTCTCGACCGCGAACTGCAACTCGGTAAACGATGACATCAGCCCGGCGCCAAACGCCTTCAGCGGCTGGCCAGCCTCCTGCATCAGGCCGTATTCGGCCGTGTACCAGTAGAGCCGGGTGATCATCTCGTCGCCGCCGAGCGCGATGATGTCGCCGGCCTTCTTGCCATACATCTGCATGAAGTCGGCGAACACCGGCTGCGACAGCACCGGCACATGGCCGAAGAAGTCATGGAACATGTCCGGCTCGACGATGTAATCGAGTTCCTGCCTGGTGCGCAGCCAGTTGGTGACCGGGAAGCGGCGGTTGGCGAGGTGATCGAAGAAGGGGGCGGCCGGAATGAGGCCGGGCACGGCGACTATTTCCCAGCCGGTCAGCTTGCCCAGCTTGGCGCTGACGTCCTCGAAATCGGGGATGCGATCGAGAAGGCCGAGCTTCTCGACGCCATCGAGGTAGGAGTGGTGGGCGAGCTTGCGCGTCAATTTGGTCTGGCGGTCGCACAGCGTGCGCCACACCGCCTGCTCCTCGGCCGAATAGTCATAACCCTGCGCCACGGTAAAATCGGCGCGGCATACCGAGTAGTCACCACGCAACCCCTGCGCCGCGCAGTCGCGGGCATATTCGGCAACGCTCATCGTCGTCATGGTTTTTCTCCTCGCAAAGCATCAATGGCTAACGTACGCGGAGCGTAACCGGATCTGCCGAGGCAAATCGGTTTTGATGATGGACCGCTCGCCATATTCGGGATAACATTCACTCATAATCCGCATGAGAGGAGTAAAAATGCCTCAATTCGACGATTTCGAAATCAGGATGCTCGATGTCCTGCAACGCGACGGGCGCAAGCCCGTCTCCGAGCTGGCGCAGGAGATCGGCCTCTCCACCACGCCCTGCGCGCGGCGCTTCGAAGCGTTGCAGGAAGCCGGCATCATCAAGGGATTTGCCGCAATGATTAGCCGCCGCGCGGTCGGCTTGATGGTCGAGGTGTTCATCCAGGTGCGCCTCGTTAGCCATAGCGACGGCTCGCCCGAAAGCTTCATCGCCGCGGTGCAGCGCATGGACGAGGTGTCGTCGTGCTGGACGATGACCGGCGACCATGACTTCCTGCTGCATGTCATGGTGCCGTCGGTCGACGAGCTCAACGCCTTCGTCATGCACCGGCTGATGCGGCTCGACGGCGTGCGCGACGTCCACACGCAACTGGTGCTGCAGAACATCAAGGGACCCGGCCACGTGCCGCTCGCGCATCTCAGACGCTGATGCTATTCCTCGTTTTTGCGGAAAAGCTGCAAGCAAACTGCTGAAACGGGCCAATCGGGCGGCACTATCGCCGGCCAGCATGCGCGGACCAACTCCCTGGAGGTCCGCCATGAACATCGTCCTGATCAATCCGCCGCACACAGCCATCGGCAGCCGCGTGCCCGACGATCATTTGCCGCCGCTTGGTCTTCTGGCGATCGGCGGCCCGCTGATCGACGCCGGCCACGAGGTGCGGCTCGTCGATGCCGAGTTCGGGCCGATGCCGCTCGCCTCGGTCGTCGCGGAAGCCCTGAAGGACTGCCCCGACTTCGTCCTGATCGGCCATTCCGGATCGACCTCGGCGCACCCGACCGCCTTGTTGATCGCGGGGATGATCAAGGCGCGCGAACCGGCGACGATCATCCTCTACGGCGGCGTGTTCCCGACCTATCACTGGCGCGACATCCTCGCCGAAACGGACGTTTTCGACTTCATCGTGCGCGGCGAGGGCGAGGCGACCGTGGTGGCGCTGGTCGAGGCGATGGAAATGCGCCAGCCGCCGGCAAGCGTTGCCGGCATCGCCTATCGCGACGATCTCAATCGTCCTTTCGCCACGCAAGCGGCGATGACCATCGCCGACCTCGACGCCTACCGCGTCGGTTGGGAACTGATCGACCACCGCAGATACAGTTACTGGGGCGGCAAGCGCGCAGTGGTCATGCAGTTTTCGCGCGGCTGCCCGCATCTGTGCAACTATTGCGGCCAGCGCGGTTTCTGGACCCGCTGGCGGCATCGCGACCCCGTCAAGTTCGCCAAGGAGATCGCCTGGCTGCACCGCCAGCACGGCGTCGAGCTGATCAACCTCGCCGACGAGAACCCGACCGTCTCGAAGAAGGCCTGGCGCGCTTTCCTGGAGGCGATGATCGCCGAGGACGTGCCGGTGCTGATCGTCGGTTCGACTCGCGCCGACGACATCGTGCGCGACGCCGACATGCTGCACCTTTACCGCAAGGCCGGCGTCATCCGCTGGTTGCTCGGGATGGAAAACACCGACGAGCAGACCTTGCAATTGATCCGCAAGGGCGGCAGCACCTCGTCCGATCGCGAGGCGATACGGCTGCTGCGAAGGCACGGCATCCTGTCGATGGCGACCTGGGTGGCCGGCTTCGAGGATGAGGGGTTCCGCGATCTCTGGCGCGGCTTTCGCCAACTCATCGCTTATGACCCGGACCAGATCCAGGCGCTCTATGTGACGCCGCATCGGTGGACGCCGTTCTTCCGCATCGCTCGCGACCGCAGGATCATCCAAAGGGACGCCCGCCTGTGGGACTACAAGCACCAGGTGCTGCACATGAGCCGGCTCAAGCCGTGGATGCTGTTCTTTTCGGTCAAGCTGATCGAACTGGCGGTGCAGTCGCGGCCGAAGGCGCTGGCGCGCATCCTGTTCCATCCCGACCCCGAGCAGCGGCATTCGATGCGCTGGTACACAAAAATGGGCCGCCGTGTCTGGTTCCGCGAAGTCTGGGGTTTTCTGGTGACAGACCACCGGGTGAAAGGCGGCCCGACGCTCGCCGAATTCTGGGGCGCGCCGCAGGACGCCGAGGAGGAATCGATGGTCTTCCAGCGTCCGTCGAAGAGACCTGCAACGGTGCCTGCCGCCGTGCTGCATGTGGCGCCCGAGCAGCGTGCCTTTCGCATCTCGCCGCTGCCGGCCTGACCCGTCCCGCCTGGCCGCCAGCGGTGCACGCGCTAATTTCCAGCGATCGGACGATGGTGACTGGCAGGAGGAAGCGATGGACCTTGTCACGCATAAGAAGATGAAAGGCGGCCGGCTTATGCCTTGGGGCAAAGGCACCGTCGTGACCGGCGCCAAGGGATATGTCTTCCTTGCCGGCAATACGGGCACGGCAGAGAACTATGACCCGTCGAGCGGCAAGGGTGGCGCCGTTGGCGACGCGGCGACGCAATGGCGATCCATATTGGAGAACATCAAATCGGACCTGGAAGAACTCGGCAGTTCGCTCGAATATCTCGTCAAGATCACACAGTACGTCAAAGGGCCGTTTCCAGACGGCGGCGCGCTGAGCTCGCCCAACTTCCGGCTGGACGTCATGGACGAATTCTTCGCCGAGCACTGCCCGAAGCACTGCAGCTACAACAATCCGCCGCCATCGGAAGTGATCGGGGTTGCAGCACTTGCGCATCCCGATCTCGTCATCGAGATCGTGGCCGTCGCCGCTCTGCCGGACTGAGGACGCCAGGCGCCGAAGGGCAAAATATCAGGGCACGATCAGTGTGCCGGCGCCGTGTTCGGTGAAAAGTTCCAGCAGCACCGAATGCGGCGTCTTGCCGTTGAGGATGACGACGCCTTCGACGCCGCGCTCAATGGCCTCGATGCAGGTCTCGACCTTTGGGATCATGCCGCCCGAGACCGTGCCGTCCTTGATCAGCGCCCTGGCCTCGGCGACCGTCAGTTCGTCGATCAGCTTCTTGTCCTTGTCGAGCACGCCCGGCACGTCGGTGAGGAACAGGAGGCGCGAGGCCTTGCAGGCACCGGCAATGGCGCCGGCGAAAGTGTCGGCGTTGATGTTGTAGGTGTGGCCGTCGCGGCCGGGCGCCACCGGCGCCAGCACCGGGATCATTTCGGAGCGTGCCAGAAGGTCGAGCAACGTACGGTCGACCTCGACCGGTTCACCGACGAAGCCGAGATCGAGCACCCGCTCGATGTTGGAATCGGGGTCGATCATGGTCTTGCGCGCCTTTTCGGCGAACACCATGTTGCCGTCCTTGCCGCACAGGCCGATCGCCCATTCGCCCTCGGCATTGATCAGCGCGACGATCTCCTTGTTGATCGAACCGGCCAGCACCATCTCGACGATCTCGACCGTCTTCTGGTCGGTGACGCGCAGGCCGCCCTCGAATTTGGATTCGATCCCCATCTTGGCCAGCATGGCGCCGATCTGCGGGCCGCCGCCATGGACGACGATCGGGTTGACGCCGGATTGCTTCAGCAGCGCGATGTCGCGCGCGAAGGCCTTGCCGAGTTCGAGATCACCCATGGCATGGCCGCCATATTTCACCACGACCGTCTTGTGCTCGTAGCGCTGCATGTAGGGCAGCGCGCGCGACAAGAGGGCGGCCTGCATTTCGGCGGTGGCGGCAACGTCCGTCATCGGCGTGGTTCCCTGGCTTCTGGTTCTATGCATGTCGTTGTCCCAAACCGCTGGGCACTTTTGGGCGACATGCATCAGGTGGAGACGGCGGCGTCTTAGCGGCAATTGACGCGAGCCGCAAATGGCATTGCTGTCATATTCGAGCGGTTCACGATGTCGTCATTATGACGGCACCATCAGCGGCGCCCGCCGTGTCAGCCAGCCCGAGATCTTCTCCATCTGCGCGGCGAGCGACAAAAGCGTTTCCTCGTCACCCGGGCGGCCGGCGGCCTGGATGCCGAGCGGCAGGCCGGCATCCGTGACATGGACGGGGAGCGCGATCGACGGCTGGCCGCTGACATTGTGGATCGCGGGCCAATGCGTGAACCAAAGGCTCTTGTCCATCAGCTGGCCGAACAGAGGTTTGATCTTGAGCAAGGAGGTGAGGTGAAGCTTGTCGAGCAGGTTTTCGATCAGTTCATCGGCGCTTTTGGGATCCATGGCACCGCAGGCGAGCGGCGGGTGCGCGATGACAGGCATCAGCACCGCATCATAGCGCGCGGTCTCCTCGATCAGTTGCCGCGAGGCGGCGTGCAGCCGCTGCAGGCCGGCATAGGTCTCGCCGGCCGAGATCATTTCGCCCAACCGGCCGAGCACCCGCGTGGCGCGCTCTATGTCGCCCGTCACGGAACGGCCGACGCGCAGCGCTTCGGACCGCAACGAGCCGGCGACGGCGGAGGCGACCGTGGTGCAGAAGTCGGCGAAGAAATCACGGCCGATGAAGGGCAGCTCGATGTCCTCGACCGAATGGCCGCCTTCACGGGCGAGCGCCACGGCAATGTCGAGCGCCCTGAGCGTCTCGGCCGAAATCGGCAGGCCAAGCGGCGACTTGCGGTACACCGCCAGCCTGAGCTTGCCGGGATCGCGCGCGGCAGCCGCAGCGAATGTGCCCTTTGGCGGCAGCGCGGCATAAGGCGCCAGCGTGTCTGGACCATGGGTGAGGTCGAGCAGCAGTGCGCAGTCGCGCACCGAGCGGGTGACGGCGTGATCGACGACCATGCCGTACCAGCTTTCGCTCACCAGCGGCGACAGCGGGATGCGGCCGCGCGAGGTCTTGAGGCCGACAAGCCCGCTGCAGGCCGACGGCACGCGGATCGAGCCGCCGCCATCCGAGGCGTGCGCCACCGGCACGACGCCGGCGGCGACCAGCGCTGCCGAACCGCCCGATGAGCCGCCGGTGGTGTGGCCGGTATTCCAGGGATTGCGGGTGATGCCGAAGGCTTTGGATTCGGTCATCAGCCGCAGCCCGTGCTCGGGCGACGTCGAGGTGACGATCGGGATCAGCCCGGCCGCGAGATAGCGCTCGGTCATCACCGAGTTGAAATCGGGCACCCAGGCCGGAATGCGGCTGCCGCTATGCGACGGCACCCCTTTGATGGCGATGCCGAGATCCTTGATGGCAAAGGGCACGCCGGCCAGCGGCAAGGAACGGTCGATGCTCTTCGCGCGGGTCCGTGCGGACTCATAGAGTGGCTCTGCCGTTGCATTGATTTCGGGGCGGGTGGCCTCGGCACGGGCGATCGCCGCCTCGGTCAACTCGATCGCCGACAGTTCACCCTTGCGCACCAGACCGGCAAGACCGGTTGCGTCTTCTTCCCACAGGATCCGTTCGACCGACATGCCCGCCCCCCACGTCCGCCAAGCTAGCCAGCGGCGATTCCCTTGGCAATCCAGGCCAATAGTGTCTCAGTTTGGAATTTGAGCGGCGACTTTTTGTAAGACGGCTATCTTCTAGCGGTGGGAGGGGGAGCAATCGCCCCCGGAACGATGTCGGTGTTCTGGGCAACCTTTATCCGCCAGCCCGATTGTTCTTCCTTCACAACCAGAAGCAGAATGCCTTCTCGTGTTCCGGCGGATGAGCCGTCCGGAGTGGATGCGCCGGTCAGGATCCATGTATAGTGCACGGATGCAAGGCCGGAGGATAATTCAACAACCGACGAGATAACACCCTCCAATCGGCTGTCACGAAAGATGGTTTCATGAGTTGCGCGGTGCGCCCTTTCGATCTCGGTGCGGTTCTTCCAC
Organism: Mesorhizobium sp. B2-5-13; assembly: GCF_006440535.1. Classification (NCBI taxonomy): domain Bacteria; kingdom Pseudomonadati; phylum Pseudomonadota; class Alphaproteobacteria; order Hyphomicrobiales; family Phyllobacteriaceae; genus Mesorhizobium; species Mesorhizobium sp. B2-5-13. The sequence goes on from NZ_VFUI01000002.1 coordinate 113,487, forward strand.
CGGATGCCCACGACATTGACAAAATTAGCGTCGTCGGCAAACAACGCTGCGAAGTCGTCCATGTCATGTCTGTTCCAAGCATCGGCAAAGGCAGGTGCGACATCCTCAGGTTTGGCGACCACCAACCCCATGACAAATCTCCGTTGCTTTCCGCTAAAAGCCTAGCATGTCGGGGTCATCGCCTCAAATGCGATTGCCAATTTTGAATTTCAAACTGGGACACTGCCCCGAGGCACGTGTGCGGACGCCCAAACTTTAGGGGCGCGGAATATTTCCGTCGTTGCAAATACAACGCTTTTGCCTAATTTGGCGCGCATGACGCCGCAGGACATCACTAAGCTGATCGTCCGGACTTCGATGAAGGATCGGGCCGCATTCGACCTGCTCTACCGGCAGACCAGTGCGAAACTTTTCGGCGTTTGCCTTCGTGTATTGAACGACCGGGGAGATGCGGAAGAAGCGCTGCAGGAAGTCTTCGTCAAGATTTGGACGAAGGCGGACCGTTTTGCTGTCTCCGATCTGAGCCCGATCTCCTGGCTGGTGGCAATAGCGCGCAATCATGCGATCGATCGCATCAGGGCGCGGCGCAAGCCTGCCGTCGATATAGATGCCGCGCTCGAGGTGGCCGATCCGGCGCCGGGACCTGAAGCGATGGCGGTGGCGGGCGATGAATTCGGACGCATCCACCACTGTCTCGATGAATTGGAAACGGACCGTGCGGCGGCCGTCCGCGGTGCTTACCTCAAGGGCGAAAGCTATGCCGAACTGGCGGAACGCCACGGCGTGCCGTTGAATACGATGCGTACCTGGCTGCGCCGCAGCCTGATGAAACTCAGAGAATGTCTGGAAAGATGACGCTGGCAGAGGACAACGGACCGGAACGTGGGGGCGACGACCTGTTCGCCGCCGAATACGTTCTTGGCGTACTGTCGGCGGAAGAGCGGCAGATAGCATCCAGGCGCATCGATTCCGAAGCCGATTTCGCGCGGCTCGTCGACGATTGGGAAGTTCGCCTGTCGTCGCTGGCCGCAGCCTATCCGGAAATCGAGCCGCCGGCTTCGGTGAAGCCGGCGATCGATCGCCGGCTGTTCTCGTCGACATCGGCTACGTCACCTCAAGCACCCGCCGGCCTGTGGTCCAGCCTCGCCTTCTGGCGCGGCCTTGCGGCGGCGGCTGTCGCTGCTCTGGCGCTCTACATCGCCGTCCCCTACCTCAACCCACCGGCCGCACAGCCGCAGACGCGCCTTGTCGCCTCGCTTGCGGCCGAGGGCAGCGACGTCAAATATCTGGCCGTCTACGACGCTGCCCGCCACGATGTCGGTCTCTCTCTCGTCTCCGGCGAGCGCGCCGCCGGCAAGGACTTCGAGCTGTGGATGATCGAGGGCAAGAATGCTCCGGTCTCGATGGGCGTCATCGCGGCCGGCCAGACCGCGCATGTGACCGTTGCGCCGGCGGTGCAGCAGAAACTCGCGCGGGGCGCCGTGCTGGCCGTCAGCCTTGAGCCTGCCGGAGGCTCGCCGACCGGCCAGCCGACCGGCCCCGTCGTCGCCGCAGGCGATTTGAAGGGCATCTGATCGACCCGTTCGGACAGGGTTCTGCTCCCGAAAACGTGATGGAGCCGAAAATGTAACAAGGAGCTTGCCGCGGACGAACCCGCTGCAAGAGCCCTCCGTCGATCGCGTCGTCTCGCTCCCCTGCTCCGCAATCGACACGAATGCTCCCTGCCGCCCACGGTCAACCGTGTACGGCGCGGAGTCTCGTTTTGGGGGCAACCGTCACCGGCTTTTGACTTTCGGGCGGCGGCATAGTTTGGCAAAACAGACGACAGGAGGAATTGGTCATGAACCGTCGCGACTTTCTTTTGAGTGGTGCCGCCGCTATCGGCGTCCTAGGGGCCGCGGCAACGATGCTGCGCATGGGCAGCCCGCAGGCCGCACAAGCCGCCGAGAAATTCGAGATCACCAAGACAGACGACGAATGGAAAGCCATCCTGTCGCCGGCCGCCTTCGACGTGCTGCGCAAGGAAGGCACGGAGTATCCAGGCACCAGCCCGCTGCTCAACGAACACCGCAAGGGCATCTTCGCCTGCGCCGGCTGCGACCTGCCGGTCTACCCATCGGAGACGAAATTCGATTCCGGCACCGGCTGGCCGAGCTTCTGGCAGGAGATCGCCAATGGCATCGGCAAGACCGAGGACCGGTCGCTGGGCATGACCCGCACCGAAGTGCATTGCCGCCGCTGCGGCGGCCATCTCGGCCATGTCTTCGACGACGGTCCGGCGCCGACCGGCTTGCGCCACTGCATCAATGGCGTGGCGCTGACCTTCAAGCCGGCGACCGCCTGACGATATCAAGGCAATAAAAAACTCCGGGCTTTGCGGCCCGGAGTTTTTTGCGTGGTCAGAGCTTTTCGGGCGTGGACTGGAGGAGCTTCCCGAAACCGCTGCCCACTTTTTCTTTGCTTCAGTGCCCGCCGCCGCCACCACCGGGCGCGCCCGGCTTCCTGATCAGCATGGTGAAGAAGCCCAGCGTCCCGAACAGTACGGTCAGCAGATAGAACACATCCATGAAAGACAGGAGCGCCGCCTGCTGGTGGACCATGCCCGACAGCTTGGAGATCGCCGCGCTTGTGGCATCCAGGCCGGTGGTCTGCTCGAAATTGAGCGTCATGTTCTGCAGCTTGGTCTGCGCGGCGGCACTGCCCCACTGCACATGCTCGGAGAGCCGGGCATAGTGGAAGGCATTGCGATCGATCAGCACGGTGTTGATGATGGCAAGACCGACCGCGCCGCCAAGGTTGCGGGTGAGGTTGAACAGTCCGGACGCGTTCTTCAACCGGTCCGGCGGCAAGGTGCCGAGTGCGATATTGTTGATCGGCACCATGCACAGCATCATCGAGCAGCCGCGCAGGATCTGCGGGATGAGCAGCTCGTAAAAGTCCCAGTCGGCGGTCAGATGCGTCATCCACCAGGTGCCGGTGGCGAAGCCGAACAGGCCGATCATCATCATCAGCCGCAGATCCATCTTGCTCGACAGGATGCCGGAGATGGGCGCGGTGAAGAACATGGCCAGACCGCTGACGAACAGCGCTTCGCCGATCATCATCGAATCGTAGCCGCGGATGCGCCCGAGGAAGACCGGGTAGAGATAGGTCAGGCCATAGAGGCCGATGCCGATGACGAAGGAAAACAGCGAGCCGAAGGCGAAATTTATGTTGCTGAAGGCTTTGAGGTCGACGATCGGTTCCTCGGCCGTGAAGACACGCCAGAAAAAGATCACCGCGCCGATGGTCATGACGATGGCGCAGATGAACACGGCCTGGTCCTGCAGCCAGTCGTTGTTCGGACCCTCCTCGAGCACATATTCCATGCAGCCGAGGAAGGCGGCCATGCCGGCGAGGCCCCACCAGTCGAACTTCGAGAACAGCTTGAGATTGGGCTTGTCGAAATCGATCAGCGACCAGGCCGCGGTCGCGACCAGAATGCCGGGCACGACATTGACCAGGAACAGCCAGTGCCATGAAAAGGCGTGGCTGATATAGCCGCCGACGGTCGGGCCGATGGTCGGCGCCAGCGTCGCCACCAGGCCGATCATCGGCGAGACGATGGCGCGGCGCGAGGGCGGGAAGATGGTGAAGGCCGCCGCAAAGACACTCGGGATCATGCCGCCGCCGATGAAACCCTGCACGGCGCGGTAGACGATCATCTGGTCGATGTTGGTGGCGGTCGCGGCAAGGGCGCTGGCCGCGGTGAAGCCGGCGGCCGCGACGGTGAACAGCACGCGCGTGGACAGCATCCGGCTGAGGAAGCCCGACAGCGGGATCATGACCACCTCGGCGATCAAATAGGCCGTCTGCACCCACGGTATCTCGTCGGAGCTGGCGCTGAGGCCGGCCTGGATCTCGGCCAGCGAGGCCGAGACGATCTGGATATCCAGGATCGCCATGAACATGCCGAACACCATCGCGAGGAAGGCGATGACGCGTCGGGTCGAGATGGTGTCGGGCGCGGCCGGTATCGCCGGCGGCGATCCTGCGGTGATGGTTGCGGTTGCCATGTCCTGAGCCTCCTTGAGGCAGGCCGGGCGGCTCGGTGCTTCAATCAGCCACCAAGCCGCCCTCCGAAAAGCGATTAGTTACTGGTCGCGGCAGGCGCGGTGCGGCTATCGACGGCGACGACGACGCTCAAGCCGGCGCGCAGCTTGCCGGTTTTCAGCGCGTCGGCCGGCACCTCGATGCGGACCGGCACGCGCTGCACCACCTTGGTGAAGTTGCCGGTCGCGTTTTCCGGCGGCAGCAGCGAGAACACCGCGCCTGACGCCGGCGCCAGCGAGGAGACGGTCCCCTGGATGGGGCGGCCATCAATGGCGTCGACCGAGATGTTGACCTTTTCGCCAGGCACGAGCCGCGCAAGCTGCGTCTCCTTGAAATTGGCGACGATATAAAGCTTGTCCATCGGCACGACCACGGCGAGCTTCTGGCCGGGGCTGACCAGATCGCCCTGTTCGACGGAGCGGTTGCCGACGACGCCGTCATACGGCGCCTTGAGCACGGTGAAGGAGAGATCGCGCGCGGCCTTGTCGCGGCCGAGCTGCAGCGATGCCAGTGTGCTGGCGGATTCTGCGCGCTGCGCCTCGAGTACGCCGATATTGGCCTGCGCGGCTGCGATCTGCGCATCGGCGCCGACGAGCGCGGCCTTGGCTTGGTCGAGCGCGGTCTGGGCGTCGTCCAGCTGTGCCTGCGTGCCGACATGCGTCTTGACCAGTTGCGCGGCGCGCTGCTGGGCACGGCCGGCATTGTCAGCGGCGGCCTGGTCGGCGACCTTCTGCGCCTGTGCCTGCTGCAGGGAGGCCTGCGCGGCCTTGGTCTGCGCGTCGATGCGGTCGAGCGTCTTGGCCAGTGTGGCGATCTGCGCCTCGGCCTGGGCAACGGCGATCTTGTAATCGCCGGCATCGATCGTCAGCAGCGGATCGCCGGCCTTCACCTGCTGGTTCTCGCTGACCAGAACCTGATCGACATAGCCGGAAATTTTTGGCGAGACAAACGACATGTCGGCCTGGACATAAGCATCGTCAGTCGAGATCATGAAGCGACCGGTGGTCCAGTAGTCATAGCCGTACCAGGCGCCGCCGCTCAAGAGGGCAAGGCCGATGATCGGCAGCAGGAAAGAGCGTACCGAGCGCTTGTTCTTGGCCGGAGCTTCAGCCTCCGGCGGCGGTGCGACTGCCGGCTGGACATGCACATCGGGTGCTTCCGTCGCCGGGGCAACCTTGGCGTTGGGGAAAGGACGGACTTCGGCGGTGGCGGGCGTGTTCGAGGACATGACATCTCTCTAATGTTATAATACTGAACCGTTCGGTTCGATCCGGCCGTTGACATAGCGCGTAAAGAGGACCATATCAAGAGGCAATCGAACCGGTTGGTTCGAATTATTTCGAGGTGCGACTTATATGGGTGAGATCGTGGGCAACGCCGACATCGACGCGTGCGAAGACCTGCTGGAAGGTCTGCGCCGCGGCCGGCCGGCGGCTGGACAGGACCCGGTCAAGCGCAGCCAGATCATCGACGGCGCCCGTCGTGTCTTCATTGAAAAGGGCTTTGAGGCCGCCTCGATGAACGACATCACGCGCGAGGCCGGCGTCTCCAAGGGCACGATCTATGTCTATTTCGCCAACAAGGAAGAGCTGTTCGAGGCGCTGATCGAGGAAGAGCGCGGCACCATCTTCAAGAACATGTACGACGTGCTCGAACGCGCCGACGACCTGCGCCAGACGCTGATCAAGTTCGGCAAGGTGCTGTCCATGAAGATCACCTCGGCCAGGGTCATCCAGGCGCAGCGTACGGTTATCGGCGCCTCCGACAGGATACCGGACATGGGGGCCCGATTTTACGAACGCGGGCCCAAGCGCGGCCATGACAAGGTCGTGACATTCCTCAATGCCGCCATCGAGCGCGGCCTGCTCGAGATCGAAGATGTCGACCTCGCCGCCTATCAGTTCACCGAATTGTGCCTGGCCGGTCTTTTCCGGCAGTGCATCTTCGCCTACCGAACGAAGGCCCCGACCCAGGACGAGATCGACCACATCGTCAGGTCCGGCGTCGACATGTTCCTGAAAGCCTACGGCACCGAAAGGCTGGCAGAGGAAGAAAAGACCTTACATTCGTCCTGACAGGACTCTCCGAAACGGCCGTCCATTTTTTTGCGGAAGCCGGCTTGACCTCAAGGCGCTGAGCGTCGACGTCTGGATGTGGGTAGAACTGATCATTCCGCGGGAATGGTTCTCGTTCGCGAGTGTGAAGGCAGATCGGGATGGGCGTTCCGAAGCTCCAGAATGAGATGCGACGCATCGTGGCGGACTTCAACGCCGGTCGCCACGAGCAGGCACGGCTGCTTTGCGAGGAGGCTCTTCGCCAGGCGGCGGACGACCCTGCTCTCAACCACCTCATGGCCGCCGTTCTTTTCGCCAAGGGAGAGATTTCGGGAGCCCGCTCCCATATTCAGGCAAGTCTGGCGATCCGGGCTGACAACGCGTCCGCTCAATTGCTCGCCGGCCGCTTGGCGCGGGCGGCACGGGATGTTGACCAAGCGCTGTTCCATTTCTCACGCGCGGCCGAATTGGCGCCTGGTGCCGCTGTGCTCATCGAGCGGGCGCGAACGCTCGATGAGACAGGCGATCGGACCCAGGCGCTCGAGGCATGGCGACAGGTGACACTTGCCGATCCCTTGTCGGCGGAGGCGGCAGCGCGTTTGGGCCGCATGCTGTTCGAGGAGGGAATGCCCGCCGACGCGGCACCTTTGCTGGAGCGGGCCGTAAAGGGAAACGCGCCTGCATCGGCGTGGTTCGATCTCGCCCTTGTCAGGCAGGATCTGCATGATCATGTGGGGGCAGCGGCCGCCTATCGCAAAGCGCTGGAGATACGCCCCGACAACGCCGAGGCGGCGGTCAATCTGGGGGTAGTGCTTCAGGAAGCGGGCGACATGGACGCCGCGATCGAGGCCTATCGAGCGGCCTACGAGCAGCGCGCCACAACCTTCGGCATCATCGCGATGGCCCTGACGTCAGCGCCGCACGGCAAGCTTTGGATCGATCGCGAAACGTTGAAGGGCTTGCTTGCAGGTTAGCGGGCGCGCTTTACGCGAAACTGCTTCCGGTAGACGCCGGGTTCGGCAAGAACATCGGCGACGGTTTTTTCATAGGAGGCTTTGCGCACGGCATCGAAGCTTTCGAAGACAAGTTCGGGCGCGGCGCGCGGCACGGGAAAGCATTGCGCAATCGGTGTGCCCTTCGCCAGCACGCCGGCGAAACCCTGGTCGGTCCAAATCGCCGGGAAATTGATGCCGGCGTCCTGGAAGTGATCTGAATCGACCACACCAGTCACCAGGCGGAAAGGAAGATCATCGCGGTTGACCGGATGGGTGGCGAAGAGGGACCAGCCTTCCTCCAGCTCGATCGTCCAGAAACTGTTGAATTTTATGGCCGCCAGCCCATTCGATAAAGGTGCGCCGGCGAGCTGTTCAGCGACATGGAAGCTGAGCGGCGAACGCGGGTGGCCCTTCGTTGACGGCTCGGCGATGTCCCACCGCCATTCAAAGGCCCCGTTCTCAACGGTCACGTCGCATGGCAGCAGGATCATGAAGCCATGCGTCATGGCATCGACGAAGGGCGGACACTGTTTTACCGTCCTGATCTCTCGCCCATGGATTTCCGAATAGGCTCTCGGAGGCATCTTGCGGAGCCAGTCGGGCAGGACGCCGCGCGCGGGGACCGGCCGAGGCAGCATTTCGGCAAGCGCGGGATCACAACGAAAAACGATACGCATCCGGTTGCCCTCGAACGGCATTGCGATGTTGACGGATTGCCAGGGCGCGGTCAACGGATCGCGCAGGATGACTAGCCGCCATTGGCCGCAAGCACGATCGCGGCCTGCAGTTCCTCGAGACCTTCGCCTTTTTCCGATGAGGTCGCCAGCACGAACGGAAACGCCGCCGGCCGCTTCTTGATCTTGGCCAGCGTCTCCTCGATCAGCCGCGGCACGCCGGCGGCCTTGATCTTGTCGGTCTTGGTCAGCACGATCTGGTAGGACACCGCCGCCTTGTCGAGCAGCGACAGCACCTCGTCGTCCTTGGCCTTGATGCCGTGGCGGGCATCGATCAGCACGTAGACCCGCTTCAGCGTGACCCGGCCCTTGAGATAATCGAAGACCAGCTTGGTCCACTCGTCGACCTTCTCCTTGGGCGCCGTGGCGTAGCCGTAGCCCGGCATGTCGACCAGCGCCATTGGCGGCAGGTCGGCGCCCTCGCCGGAAAACCCGTCCGGCACGAAATAGTTGAGCTCCTGCGTGCGCCCTGGCGTGTTGGAGGTGCGCGCCAGCCCCTTCTGGTTGACCAGGGCATTGATCAGCGACGACTTGCCGACATTGGAGCGGCCGGCAAAGGCGATTTCGGGCGGCCCTTCCGGCGGCAGGAACTTCATGGCCGGCACACCACGGATGAAGATCCACCCGCGCGTGAACAGGTCGGTGCCGATCGCGGTGCTGTTGGGAACGTTCAAGCTGCTGCCTCCAGAAGAGAGATATCGGCGCCCCTGATGGCGTCGAGGTTGCGGCCGACCTTGTCCACCGGCCAATCCCACCATGCCACCGCCAGCAGCCGCCGGATCGTCCTGTCGTCGAAACGCACCTTGACCACTTTCGCCGCATTGCCGGCGACGATCGCATAGGGCGGCACATCGTGCGTCACCACCGATTTGGCGGCGACGATGGCGCCATGGCCTATTTCCACGCCAGGCAGGATCACCGCCTCCATGCCGATCCAGACATCGCTGCCGACCACGGTATCGCCGCGCACTTCCTTCGACCAGGTCGCCGGGTCAAAACCGTTTTCCCAGCCATGACCGAAAATGTTGAACGGATAGGTCGAAAAGCCGGACATGGCATGGTTGGCGCCGTTCATGATGAAGCGTGCGCCTTCGGCGATGGCGCAGAACTTGCCGATGATGAGCTTGTCGCCGATGAAGGGATAGTGATGCAGCACGCATTTTTCGGCGAATTTGTCCGGCCCGTCCGGGTCGTCATAATAGGTGAAGTCACCGATCTCGATATTCGGCACTGTCACCAGCGGTTTCAGGAAGCCGACGCGCGTGTGCATCGGGATCGGGTGCTTGATGCCGGGATTGGGTCCGTTCATGTGGGTTCGTCCGGGAACTGGCAGAGAGGCGCATCCGTGACAGGAGGCGCCTGCTCAAAATAGCGTGATCCGCCCTATAGCACCAATCGGCCGGGGAGCGAGTCTTCCGTGGCGGACAAGCTGATTTGTCGCCGCGGCGGATCACGATCGGGTTGGACAGCGCGCCTGTCGAGGTGGTGGAAGCGGTCGAAGGTGGACCGCCGCTGAGGCCAATCCGTCCTCACAGGGAGCAAAAGAAACCGGGGTCCCGTGAGGGACAACAGGACCCCGGCCTCGCCGATAGGGGCTTCCCAAGAAACATGGCACCTCGTCATGAGGCGGGGATGGCGGACCGAGAAAGCCCCAACGATCCGCCAGCGCCCCTTTTCGCCGGAAGCCGCTACTTCGGCAACAGGACCTTGTTGACGACGTGGATGACGCCGTTCGACTGGTTTACGTCGGCGATCGTCACCTTCGCCTCGCCGCCGGACTCGTCCATGATGTAGAGCTTGCCTTTCTTGATCTCGACGGTGAGCGTGTCGCCCGAGACGGTCTTCATCTCGTATTTGCCGCCCATCGCCTTGGCCTTCTCCATCATCTCGGCGCCGGAAATCTTGCCGGCCACGACATGTGCGGTCAGCACCTTGGTGAGCTTGTCCTTGTTCTCGGGCTTCAGCAGCGTGTCGACCGTGCCGCTCGGCAGTGCCGAGAAGGCTTCGTTGGTCGGTGCAAAGACGGTGAAGGGGCCAGCGCCCTGCAGCGTGTCGACCAGGCCGGCCGCTTTGACGGCGGCGACCAGCGTCGTGTGGTCCTTCGACTTGACAGCGTTCTCGACGATGTTCTTGGTGGCGTACATCGGCGCGCCGCCGACATTCGGGTTCTTGGCATAAGCGGGAGCGGAAATCGCCATGCCGGCGACAAGGGCTGATACGGCGATGGTCCTGAATGTGGGCAAGCGCATGTGGTCTTCCTCCGGGTGAGGGCTGATCGGAATTGATAGCCTTTGGAAACGCACAAGCAGTCACGCCGCGCGAGCGCTTTCAGTTTCGCCGATCACGGGAACGTGAACGGATGCCGCCCAGAGAAAAAGCCCGGACGAGCCAGGCGCTTTCGACAGGCGGTGCGGTTGAGGACAGTCTGACCCGCCAACGCACTGGCATCGAGTTCCGGACATTCAGATGCCGAACGGAAATGTATCCGGAATCTTGCCGGTGCTGTCGGCCGACATTGTGAGCGGCGTAACAGCGGACGTTCGATCGAACCAGACGAAGGCGTCGAACTGGCGGGAGACGGACGAGTCCATGTAGTGGCTGAGCCGTTCGGTCTCCGGCCGGTAGATGACGCCGATATAGCGTTCCGGCCTCGGCGCCGCCAGATCGTCGCCGAGCTGGCCATGGCGCCCAAAATCCAGCAGGAACGATGGTTTGCCGCTGTCGTGACACAGTCGCTCGAAGCTGTTCGGCAGCGAAGGATTCACGTCCTTCACCTCCATCTCACCGTCCCAATCCGAGGCACAGGCGACAGTACCGGTATCTGTTCCGAAACCGATCAGCGCTGTCCGCGCACCGAAGCGCTCCCGGCAGAGCTGGCCGATGTTCAACTCGTCGCGGACGATACCCATGTCGGTATGCCGCGCGTCGCCGATATGCGAGTTATGCGCCCACACCACGGCCTTCGAATCCGGTCCATGCGCTTCGAGAAGCTGATCGAGCGTTTCGAACATGTGCCGATCGCGGAGGTTCCAGGTCTCGGCGCCGCCATAGTACATCACGCGGTAGTACCGCTCGGCCGATGCGACCAGACGTGCACTCTGTTTGGCGTCGAGGAGAGCGCCGTCACCTTCGGCCATGGACCGCTCGAACAGATCCATGCACTGTCTCACCACGGCCTCTTCGCAGGTTCTGTAGCCCGGCCGCAGCGCCGCGCGCCCGTAGGTGGTGGGCTCGTTCTGCCATGGCATCAGACAGCCATAGCGCTCGCGCGCTACGGCGGCCGCTTCGGGATCGACCTTGTCTAGGTAGGCAAGCACCGTGGCGATCGAGCCGCTCATATTGTAGAGATCGAGTCCGTAGAAGCCTGCCTTCGCGTGATCGGGCAAGTCCCGATTGTAGTTGCGTAGCCAGCCGATGAATTCGGACACCTCGGTGTTGCGCCACATCCAAGTCGGGAAGCGCTGGAAGAACGGCTGCGCCTTCGACTGCCGTTCCTCTGCGCGAACATACCGGTTGATCTGTGCTGCATCCGGCCAGTCCGCCTCGACGGCCACGATGGTGAACCCGTGTCGCTGGAGGAGGCGTCGGGTGACAGCCGCCCGGGCACGATAGAATTCCGAAGTACCGTGGCTGGCTTCCCCGAGCAGGACGACGCGCCGGCTGCCGAACCGGTCGAACATTGCGCCGAAGGCCGGATCGTCGATCGGCGGCAAATCTTCGGCCGCCCGCGCGATTTGCCGCGGCAATGGAGGAGGGCGTATCTCGCGCGCCGACGGCGCGTTTTCGTCGTGCCCGCCATGCTCGCCGATCAGCGGCACGAACATGACACCACCGAGATCCTCCTCCTCGAACTTGTTTGCCGCAATCCGCGTGAGGCGAACGAGGCGCTGCGAGTAAGGGTCCTCACCGACCGGAATGATCAGCCTGCCGCCGATCTCCAACTGCTCCTGCAAGCCGAGGGGAATGGACTTGGCGGCGGCCGCGACGACGATAGCGTCGAAGGGTGCCTTTTCCTGCCAGCCTTTCGTGCCGTCGCCGACCCTGACTTCGATGTTTCGGTAACCGGCGGCATTGAGCCGCCGTTCCGCCTGTTGCGCGAGCGATCGATGCCGCTCGACGGTGAAAACGTGTTCAGCAAGTTCGGCCAGTACGGCTGCCGCGTAGCCCGAGCCGGTGCCGATTTCCAGCACGCGATCGGTCGCCTCGATCTCGGCCATCTCAGCCATTTTCGCCACGATGAAGGGTTGGGAGATCGTCTGTCCGCTGCCGATCGGCAGCGGGCTGTCCTCATAGGCGAATTCCTCAAAACCCTCGTCGACGAATTGCTCCCGCGCGACCCGGCGCAACGCATTCAAAACCCGCTTGTCATTCACACCGCGGCGCGCGATGTGCGCCTCCACCATCCGATGCCTAGCGTGTTCGAAATCCAGCATAACAGCCTCCAATCAGGCGCCGATCGTGCCAGGCTCCTATTCGTTGGTTCGCCCGGTCTGCCGGGGATTGACCCCGCCTTGCGGCGTGGTGTCGTTATCGACATCTCCCTTGAAAGTGTTCTCGCCGTCCGGTTCCTCGTCCTCGTCGAGAAGATTGCCACCCTTGATCGTGCCCCTGGAGGCGCCAATTCCGGGATTCTGCTTCAAATCCTTGTCGGAGGGCTTGCGTGTCTTTGGGTGAATGTTGCTGCTCATCGGAATGCCTCGCTGCAAGTAGCATGATGAGGCCGATCCGCTGCACTGCCTTGAATTTGGACAGGCGCGTCGACCTGATCCTCCCACGCGGGAGCTTTAGGAAGCCTTTTGCGCGAACTCTTGAACGCAGGATAAGTTCCATGCGGGGCAATCCGGCAGCAGCGAGGTTCGGCTGGTTTGCCATCAATGACGGGAGGCCAGGAGGATGCCGGTTCGGTCCCTGGTCCCTAGCGCGTGCCGGACCACGGCATCGCACGCTGCATCACTGAAATTAAAAAGCTGAGCCCTGTGGAACACAGGACCCAGCCGTCAAATCCGCCCCTGCCCAAACCGCCCACTTACGGTTCAGTCTACCGGGCGGGCTCTTTTGCCAAAAAGGCGCCGGCTATTCCGCCGGCGAGGGTTTCTTGCGGAACAGCGCCACCAGATTGTCCCAGAGTTCGATCTTGGCGCCCTGGCGCTTCATGATCACGCCCTGCTGCAGGATCGACAGCGTGTTGTTCCAGGCCCAGTAGATGACCAGACCCGCCGGGAACCCGGCCATCATGAAGGTGAAGATGACGGGCATCCAGGTGAAGATCGCGGCCTGCGTGGGATCCGGCGGCGTCGGGTTCATGCGCATCTGCAGGAACATGGTGACGCCCATGATTAGCGGCCAGACGCCGATCATCAGCATGTGCGGCAGCGTGACCGGCACCAGCCCGAAAAGGTTGAAGATCGATGTCGGATCGGGCGCTGCCAGATCCTGGATCCAGCCGAAGAACGGCGCGTGGCGCATCTCGATGGTGATGTAGAGCACCTTGTAGAGCGAGAAGAAGACCGGAATCTGCAGCGCCACCGGCCAGCAGCCGGCGAGCGGATTGATCTTCTCGGTCTTGTACAGCTCCATCATCGCCTGCTGCTGCTTCATCTTGTCGTCCGCGTATTTCTCGCGGATCTCGAGCATCTTGGGCTGCACCTTCTTCATGTTCGCCATCGACGCGTAGGACTTGTTGGCGAGCGGGAAAAACAGCGCCTTGACGATGACGGTGGTGGCGAGAATCGCCAGGCCGAAATTGCCAAGGAATTTGTAGAGCGTGTCGATCAGCCAGAACATTGGCTTGGTGATGAAGTGGAACCAGCCCCAGTCGATCAGCAGGTCGAACCGCTTGATGTGGCGCTCTTCGGCATAGGCGTTGATCTTGGCGACTTCCTTGGCACCGGCGAAGACCTCGGTCTCGACGGTCGCCGACTGGCCGGCCTCGACATTGATCGGGTCGGTCAGGAAGTCGGACTGGTAGCGGTGGCGGCCGTCCTCGAAATAGGCATAACGCGGCTGGAACGGCTGCTTCTCGGTCGGCACCAGCGTGACGGCCCAATATTTGTCGGTGATGCCGAGCCAGCCGTCGGTCGATTTGCCAGGCTGGTACTGCTTGTCCTTCTCGACCGACGCGTATTTGTGTTCCTGCAGGCCTTCCGTGCCGGTGAAGCCGATGAGGCCTTCATGCAGCACATAGGTGCTGGCGACGGCCGGCTTGTCATAGCGCGTGACACGGCCATAATTGAACAGCGAAACCGCGCTCGAGCCGGAATTCTGCACCGTGTCCGACACGGTGAACATGTAGTTCGCGTCCACGGAGAAGGTGCGCTTGAAGGTCAGGCCTTTGTCGTTGGTGTAGGTGAGCGTCACCGGCGTCGACGGGGTCAGCGTCGGATTGCCGTCCACGCTCCACACCGTTTCGGCACCCGGCACCGCGCCGGTCTTGTCGTTGCCGACAAAGCCGATCTCGGCGAAATAGCCCGTGGGCAGAGCCTGCGGGTTGAGCAGTTCGATCTCGGGCGAATTCTTGTCGACGGTCTCGGTATAGTGCTTGAGCTTGAGGTCATCGAGCCGCGCGCCGGTCAAGTTGATCGAGCCCTCGAGGCTCGGCGTGTCGATCTTGACGCGCTTGGATGCCGCCAGCGCCTGATCGCGGCCGGCCGCGGTGACGACGTCACCGCCGGGGGCGTTGGGAATGGCGCCCGGGGCGGTAGTGCCTGGGGCCGGCGTCGATGCGCCCGGATTGGCCGCTTCGGCCGCCTTCTTCTGTTCCTCGACGCGCTGCTGCTCGACCTTGGCGGCCTCGCGCTGGGCCTCGCTGCGCGGCAGCACGTAGAAGTACTGCCATACCGCCAGGATCAGCACCGACAGCGCGATGGTGATGAAGAAGTTCCGGTTGTTTTCCATCGAGAGCCCTTGGCCTATCGTGTTCCGCGAAGTCGGCGGGAGAGTTCGGCCTTCAACTGGCCGAAAGGCGCGCGCAGCGCATCATCGCGCCCGACGATGACATAATCATTGCCGGGCACCATGTCATCTGCCGCATGGACGCGGACGGCCTCTTTCAGCCGCCGCCTGACGCGGTTGCGCACAACAGCGTTGCCGACCTTCTTGGTGACGGTGTAGCCGACGCGCGGCACCCCGCCGTCGCCGCGGTCGAGGACCTCGACGAGGAAAAACCGTCCGCGTCGCTTTTCACCACGACGGACGGCCAGGAATTCCGCGCGTTTCAGAAGCCGCTTGGGATTTTGCCCCACTGGCTTGCCGGTTGCGGGCAACGATCTCGTCTCGCTTAGGCGCTGAGCCGCTTGCGGCCGCGGTTGCGGCGAGCTGCGACGACGCTACGACCACCCTTGGTGGCCATGCGGGCACGGAAGCCGTGCCGGCGTTTGCGGACGAGTTTGGACGGTTGGTAGGTACGCTTCATTTGTTTTAATACCGCGGGGTGCGGCCCTTCTTGATTCTGTCACTTTGTAACAGGAGCTTTGCCGGGCCGGCTTTGGCGCGATCGAAACCGCGCCGGGACGAATGGCCCGAGCGTGAGCGGGCTTATAGAAAGAAGGGTTTTGGAAGTCAATCCGGCGTCGGCGCGCTAAAGACGCACCTCTTTTGGAGCATCTATTTTTCCGACCAAGGGGGAAATTGGCAAAAAAGCCGTAATCGCCTAATCTTGGCTGATCAAGTGATTGTGAAGATCGAGTCGCATGAGCGAAGCCAGCCAAGCAGGGGAAGGAACCGGAACGGCGCCAGCGGCTGTCCGCACGGTACCGCTGTCGCGCGGTCTGTCGACCAAATTGCTGCTGCTCACCATCGTTTTCGTGCTGCTGGCCGAAGTGCTGATCTTCCTGCCCTGGATTGCCAGCTATAGGCTGAGCTGGCTCAAGGAGAGGCTGAGCACGGCCGCCGCCGTGTCGATCGTGCTGGTGCAGGGCGATTCGACGTCGCTGTCGCGCACGGCCCAGAATGACGTGCTGATGGCCATCGGCGCCAAGGCGATCGCGGTGCGCGACGGCGGCGTCTCGCGGCTTCTGGTGGTGGCCGACATGCCGCCGCAGGTCGACGAGCACATCGATCTCGCCAGCGTCGGCATGGTCAAGGGCATGACCGGCGCGCTGGACACGCTGTTTTTCGGCGGCGACAGGATGCTGCGCGTTTTCGGACCGGTCGGCGACAGCGACAAGGAGTTCGAGCTGATCATGCCGGACTATTCCCTGCGCAAGGCCATGCTCATCTATTCGCGCAACGTCGCCTTCGTCTCGCTCCTGATCTCGCTGTTCACGGCCATGCTGGTCTATGCCGCGATCGACCTGATCATGATCGGCCCGATCCGCACTATGACGCGCTCGATGCTGTCCTTCTCCGAGGCTCCCGATGACCCCGGGCGGATCATTCACCCCGCCGACCGCGCCGACGAGATCGGCGTGGCCGAGCGCGAACTGTCGCAGATGCAGGAGCGGCTGCAAAGGATGCTGGCCGAGCAGAAGCATCTTGCCGACCTCGGCTTGGCGGTATCGAAGATCAACCACGACATGCGCAACATCCTGGCCTCGGCCCAGCTGATGTCGGACCGCCTGCGCCAGGTCAAGGATCCGACCGTGCAGGCCTTCGCGCCAAAACTGTTGCGCGCGCTCGACCGCGCCGTCTCCTATTCGGAGGGCGTGCTTCATTACGGCCGCACGCAGGAGCCGCCGCCTTCGCGCCGCAGGGTGAGGCTGCGCCAACTGGTCGAGGAGGTGCACGGCCTGCTCGACATCGAGGAGGGCATTGAGTTCATCAACGCCGTCGAGATGGCTTTCGAGGTGGATGCCGATTCCGACCAGCTCTTCCGGGTGCTCACCAATCTTTGCCGCAACTCGGTGCAGGCGATGGCGGCCGACACCGAAAGCGCCGTGGTGCGGCGGTTGGCGGTCTCGGCCGAGCGCATGGGCAGTGTCAGCCGCATCGCCGTCACCGACACAGGTCCCGGCCTGCCGCCGAAGGCGCGCGAAAACCTGTTCGCGGCCTTTCGCGGATCGGCGCGCAGCGGCGGCACCGGCCTTGGCCTTGCGATCGCGCACGAACTGATCCGGGCGCATGGCGGCACGGTGGAATTGGTCGAATCGATCGGCGGGCGCACCACATTCGCCGTCACCATCCCCGACCAGCCGGTGCGGCTCGACCAGGCCCGTGGTGGCCTGCGCCGCCCGGCCTGAGGGTTTCGTGCTGTGCCTTTCCCCGTCGCTCTCCCCAACCGTTCCCGATCGTCCGCTGTCTGGATTTAGGCCGGCCCCACAGCGGCTCGAAGTGCCGGGATCGGCGCCGGCATCGCCGCGTGACAGGCTTGCGACAAAACTTTTGCCGGATCGGCTTGCTTTTCGTAAATTCAGTCGTTAGGGAACTGCACACATTCGCGGCCGGTCTTTCGGACCGGATCGCGGGGCCGTCGAAAACATGGCCTGATGCGCGCCCGTAGCTCAGCTGGATAGAGCACCAGACTACGAATCTGGGGGTCAGGAGTTCGAATCTCTTCGGGCGCGCCAAATCTCCTAAGCTGCGGTTTATTGGTTGCACGGTCGATGGCAGCGGCTCAGCCAAGTACCGGCAAGCCGTTGCCGTCTCAGGCCACCGAGCGTGCCGCCGCCCGGCCGGCGCCGCGGCCCGAGAAAATGCAGCCACCCAGGAACGTGCCTTCGAGCGCCGCATATCCATGCACGCCGCCGCCGCCGAAACCGGCGGCTTCGCCGACGGCATAGAGGCCCGGCACCGGCTGGCCGTCGGGTCCGAGCACGCGGCTGTCGAGATCGGTCTGCAGGCCGCCCAGCGTCTTGCGGGTCAGGATGTTGAGGCGCACCGCGATCAGCGGTCCGTTCGCGGGGTCGAGCATCTTGTGCGGCTTTGCCGTGCGGATCAGCCGGTCGCCGAGATAGGCCCGCGCCCCGCGCAGCGCGGTGATCTGCATGTCCTTGGAGAACGGATTGTCGAGCTGCCTGTCGCGGGCGCGGATTTCGCGCTCGAGCCCTGCCACATCGAGCAGCGGTTCGCCGCCGGCCAGCGCGTTCATGCGGGCGACCAGCTTTGGCAATTCGGCCTCGACGATGAAATCCTCGCCCTTTTCCATGAACGCCTTGACGGGGCCGGGGATGCCCGACGTGGCGCGGCCGAGCACCTGGCGCCAGCTGTTTCCCGTCAAATCGGGGTTCTGTTCGGAACCCGACAGCGCGAACTCCTTCTGGATGATTTTCTTCGTCAGGATGAACCAGGAATAGTCGAAACCGGTGCTCATGATGTGGCTGAGCGTGCCCAGCGTGTCGAAGCCGGGATAGAGCGGCACCGGCAGGCGTTTCCCACGCGCATCGAGCCACAGCGAGGACGGGCCGGGCAGGATGCGGATCGCGTGATCGGTCCAGATAGGCGCCCAATTCTTGATGCCCTCGACATAGTGCCACATGCGGTCGCGGTTGATGATCGAGCCGCCGGCCTGTTCCGATATGGCCAGCATGCGGCCATCGACATGGTCCGGCACGCCGGTGATCATGCGCTTCGGCGCGTTGCCCAGCCGCTTGGGCCAGTTTTCCCGCACCAGCTGGTGGTTGGCGCCGATGCCGCCGGAGGCGACGATTACGGCTTGGGCATGAAGCTCGAAATCGCCTGAGACCTCGCGCGAGCTCTTGTGGCCACGCTCGGCAGTGCTCGGCTGCAGGATATCGCCCTGTACCCCGGTCACGGCTGCCCCCGTCCGCGTCAGCGCATTGACACGATGGCGGAACCTGAAGTCGACCAATCCACGCTTTTGCGCCTCGCGCACGCGCAGCACGAAAGGTTCGAGCACGCCGGGGCCGGTCCCCCAGGTGATGTGGAAGCGCGGCACCGAATTGCCGTGGCCGATGGCATTGCCGCCGCCCCGTTCGGCCCAGCCGACGACTGGAAAGAACTTCAGGCCGCGCTCGATCAGCCAGGAGCGCTTCTCGCCGGCGGCAAAGCCGACATAGGCCTCCGCCCATTTGCGCGGCCAATGGTCTTCCGGCCGGTCGAAAGCGGCGGTGCCCATCCAGTCCTCAAGCGCCAGATCATGGGAGTCGCGGATGCGCATGCGCCGCTGCTCCGGCGAATCGACGAGGAAAAGTCCGCCGAACGACCAGAACGCCTGACCGCCCAACGATTGCTCCGGCTCCTGGTCGACGATGATGATTTTCTTGCCGGCCTCGGCAAGCTCAGCGGCGGCAACCAGCCCGGCAAGGCCGGCGCCGATAATGATCACATCCGCGTCGTCAGCCATTTTTCCTCCGGTTAACCGGCTAAGCAAGCAATTCCAGGAAAAGTGTGGGGCGGTTTTCCCGGGAAAAGCGCGTAGCGCTTTCCCTAGGGAATTGCGTCAAACAATGGCTCAGACGGTCTCCCAGCCGCCTGTGTCGCCGGCGCGGAAGATGGCGTCGATGACTTTCTGGTTGAGCACGGATTCTTCGAGCGTGAAGACCCGCTCCTTGCCGCCAAGTGCTGCCCGCGCGAAGGTCTCGACCTCGAGCCTGTATTGCTGCGTGCCGGGGAAGCGGAATACCTGCGCCTCGGTGTGGTTCTGGTTGTGCAGTTCGACGCGGTGATGGTCGTAGAGCCCGGCATTGAAGGGCGAGAACACTTCGATGAAACCCTTTTCACCGTGGAACACCATCACTTGGCGTGCCGCCATCTGGGTCGACAAATAGAAGGACAGTTCGAAATCGCCGAAATCGGCGCGGATCGAGGAATAGATGTCGGTGCCGAATGTCTTGTCGCGCTCGATCGTCGCCTGCACGCGCAGCGGCTCCTTGCCAGTCGAAAAGCGCGTCGACACGGTCGGGTAGACGCCGATATCGGGCAGCGCGCCGCCGCCCAGATCAAGCTTGTTGCGCATGTTGTTGGGGTCGACATTGTAGTAGGAGAAAGCGCCCTGCACATGGCGCAGCCGGCCGATGGCGCCGCTGGCGATGAGATCACGCACCTTGATCCATTGCGGATGGTAGATGACCATGAAGGCTTCGCAGACCAGCACCTTCCTGGCGTCGCGCAGCTTGATCAGCGGCGCGATGTCCTTGGCGTCGAGCGCCAGCGGTTTTTCGACCAACACATGCTTGCCGGCTTCGATGGCTTTGGCCGTCCATTCGACGTGCTGCGAGGTCGGCAGCGGGATATAGACGCCGTCGACCTCGTCGGAAGCGAGCAACTCCTCATAGGAGCCGAAGGCGTGGCGCGCGCCGAAGCGGTCGCCCAATGCCTTGGCCTTCGACAGGTCGCGGCTGGCGATCGCCGAGAGCACGCCGTTTTCCGCCCCGACGATCGCCGGCAACAATTGCTCCCGGCCGATCTTGGCCGTGGACAACACACCCCATCGGAACATCACGTTTCTCCATGTCGATTTTACCGGCCACGAGGTTTGCCTGAAATCGGTGGAAAAGCCAATGCGGGTGCTCTGTTCCTCGCGCCACGAAAGTGGGCGAGGAAACCAGGTACCGCAGCCGCGCTTAACCCCTTTTCCCCGTCAGCGTCATGTCGAAATCGACGACGTTGGAATAGAGCGGCGTGCCGACATCCATGCCGTAGCGGGAGCGCAGCACCTTGCCGGTGACGTGGAATTTTATCGTGCCACCCTTCAACCCGTCGAGCTCGGCGGCGAATTTTTCCGGAAACGTCTTGCCGCGCGCCGTCAGCCGGCCGGTGACGAGCGCCGTCGTGTCGCCGGTGCGGGTCACGCTGGTCGAGCGGAACTGGATTTCGGGGCTGTTGGCCGCGTCGAACACCGCGTCGGAACGCAGGAAGGCATCGATGCGGCCCTGGCCGGTCCCGACACTTTCGGGATAGATGGTGAGGTCGACCTTAGAGCGACCGACATCCTTGTTGTCGATGCGGATCGTGCCCTTGAAACGGGCAAAGGCGCCGTCGAAGCCGCCGCCGCCGGCCTTGCCGATGGTGAAGCGGATCGCGGAACCAGCCTGGCTGATCGTATAGTTGCCGGCAGCATCGCTAAGCACGACTGCCGCATGGACTGGCATGGCAAGGCAGGCGGCGGCAGCCGCCAATCCGAGGATTCGCGCACGCATTGGGTTGTTCCTTGTCAGGAGGCAACGCTCTCTGGCGTCCTCACCTCACAAACGAGACCAACGCCCGTTCTATTCCCCGGCTGACGAAGGCGTGATCATGCGCGTGAGCACGCTGTCACGCAGCAGGAAATGGTGGCGCAGGGCCGCGCAGACATGCAGCGCAACGAGCACGATGCCGGCATAGGCGAGATACCAGTGCGCCGACGCCCAAAAACTTTCGGCGGCGTCGGATTCGGGCAGCGGCAGGTTGGGCATGACGAACAGGTTGAACGGCATGCTGGGGATTTCCAGCGTCGAAACCGACACCAGCGCCCATCCGGACAGAGGCAGGGCGAGCTGGAATACATAGAGCGCCAGATGCGCCAGCGGTGCCGTACGCCGTTCAAGAATGCCGACTGAAGGCGGCAAGGGCGGTGCCGCATCGCCGAGCCGCCAGGCGATACGCAGGATGACGAGGCCAAGCAGCAGAAAGCCCAGGGATTTGTGCAACTGGATCAATTCGAAGGCCGTGCGTTGGCTTTGGGTCCTGACCATGACGAAGCCGAGCATGAACTGGCCGATGAAGATAATCCCGATCAGCCAGTGGAGGACGATGGTTGCCCAGCCATAGCGGGTCGCGGTGTTGGTGATGGTCTGCATGGGAGGCGAACGAATGCCAGGCTGGGTTTCTTCCACCCTTGGGGAGGAAGGACTACCCGCTCACCTTGAAGAAGTCGACGAAAGCCCTCAGCGCCGGCCGCATTTGCCGGCGGCTCGGATAGTAGACGAAGAAACCGTCGAAGGACGGGCACCAGTCCTCCAGGACGCGGATCAGCCGGCCGTCGGCAAGCGGCGCGCGGACATACTCCTCGAAGACGAAGGCAAGGCCGGCGCCGTCGACGGCGGCCCGAGCGATCAGATGGTCCTCGTCGAGGATCAGCGGTCCTTGCACCGCGATCTCGACCTCTTCGCCGTCCTTCTCGAACTCCCAGCGGTAGAGGACACCGCTGGAGAAGCGGAAGCGGATGCAGCGATGTTCGGCGAGATCGCGTGGATGGCGCGGCTTGGGGCTTGTCTCGAAATAGGATGGCGCGCCCACCACCGCGCCACGAATGTCCGACCCGATGCGCACCGCGATCATGTCGCGCTGCAGGCTTTCGCCGAGCCGCACACCCGCATCGAAACCGCCTTCCACCACGTCGGTGAAGCGATCCTCGATGACGATCTCCAGCACGATGTCGGGATAGGCTGACGCAAAGGCGCCGAGCCGCGGCGTCAGCACCAGATGCGCTGACGTGCGTGGCACGCTGAGCCGCAGGTTTCCGGCAGGCCGGTCGCGCGCCTCGACGGCTGTCTCCAGCGCCAGGTCGATCTCGGAAAGTGCCGGGCGCAATCGCTCCAGCAGCTGCGCGCCTTCCTCGGTCGGGGCGACACTGCGCGTGCTGCGCGCCAAAAGGCGCACGCCAAGCCGTGCTTCCAGGCTGGAGACCGCATGGCTCACCGCCGAAGGCGCGATCGCCAGTTCCCTGGCCGCACCGCGAAAACTGCCGCATTGGGCAACGGTTGCCAGTACCGCAAGCTGTGAGAGATGTGCTCGGTTCATTGATCTATTTCTTGGAACGACCCGTACGAAGAAGAGCCGATTATCGAACGGACTGCAAGCCGTTATGTCTGCCGCATCACAACAAGGAGATGCGTGATGAAAACTCGCAAGCTAGGAACTGAACTCGAAGTCTTCCCGGTCGGCCTTGGCTGCATGGGCATGAGCTTTGCCTACGGCGGCCAACCAGAAGCCGAGGCGATCGCCACCTTGCACCGCGCCGTCGAGATCGGCGTCAACTTCTTCGACACGGCGGAAGTCTACGGACCCTATGAGAACGAAATCCTGCTCGGCAAGGCGCTGAAATCCGTCCGCGACAAGGTGACGATCGCGACCAAGTTTGGCTTCAAGATTCTTGAAGAAGGCACCGGCATCGACCGCATGGCCGGTGTCGACAGCCGCCCCGAGCATGTCAAGGCTGTCGCAGAGGCCTCGCTGAAGCGGCTCGGCACCGATGTCATCGACCTCTACTACCAGCATCGTGTCGACCCGAACGTGCCGATCGAGGATACGGTCGGCGCCATGGCCGAGCTGGTGCGCGAGGGCAAGGTGCGGGCGCTGGGCCTGTCGGAGGCGAGTGCCGCCACCATCCGCCGGGCACACGCCGTCCACCCGATAGCGGCCGTGCAGAGCGAATATTCGCTGTGGAGCCGCGACCCTGAAGACGAGGTCTTCGCCGTCTGCCGCGAACTCGGCATCGGCTTCGTCCCCTACAGCCCGCTCGGACGCGGTCTGCTCACCGGTACGATCGCCAAGCCGGAGACCCTGAGCGACGACGACTGGCGCCGTGGTCTGCCGCGCTTCCAGGCCGACGCCATGGCCGCCAATGCCAAGGTGATCGCCACGCTGGACAAGATGGCGACCGAAAAGGGCGTCACCTCGGCGCAGCTGGCGCTGGCCTGGGTACTGCACCAGGGCGACTTCATCGTGCCGATCCCGGGTGCGCGAAAAATCCGCCATCTGGAGCAGAACACAGCGGCGGCCGGGATTGAGCTGAGCACGGCCGAGGTGGCATCGATCGGCGATGCGCTGTCGCCCGACAAGGTGATGGGCAAGCGCTATACCGAGGAGCTGCTGGCGCTGGTGGATGGGTAGATAGATAGGCGCGAGGCGCCCCCCTCTGTCCTGCAGGGCAGAGGGGGGCGCTGTCCCGCCGACATTCAAAATTTCCGCCACTCACCACGGCGCAACCGAAATCTCCGGCCAGTTCTCCTTTGCCCGCTTGCCCTTCGTCTCATGCGTCCGCCGGTTATCCATCACTCGGTTCGGTGTGATGCGAAACGAGAAGAGATCGTCGAGCCCGAATGGCGCCACGAGTTCCAATTGCCCATCGCCGCCGTAGCGCACACCGACCGCATGCGTCTTCGAGGCGAAATAGCTGACGGATTCACTGGCACTCGCATAGCGCGGGCAGGGTTGCCCGAACTTCTGCGGATACCAAAGATGCACGCGGGCCTGGTTGCGCACTTCGACCGGCAGCGGCAGTCCCTCGAAATGTGCCGCCGCCCTGCGGATGACGGCGTCCTCGGCGTCATAGGACAGGTCGGAGTCATCGAAATAGAAAAGGTCGATATCCCTGATGCCGTAGCCCGACGGCTTGCCGGTCAGATGGTTCCAGACGCTGTTGTAGAGCGCGCCGGAAACCACCAGCCAATCCGGCAAGGCAAGGTCGCGCACTCGCGCCAGCGTTTCACACAGCAGCGGATCAGCCGCGACGATGTCGAGAAACGCCGCACGCTGTGGCTCAAAAGGAAGCCCGGAATACGCGAGATGGTCCATCGCCCTTTTGAGGGCGATTCGCCACCTGCCCGCAATCCTGAATTCTCTATGCCCTGAGCACGCCGCCCGTCTGCTTGCCGACATTGTCGACGATGCGCCTGGCCAGCGCCTCGAAATCCTCGTCTGTCAGCGTCTTTTCGACCGGCTGGATCGACACTTCGATGGCGATCGACTTCTTGCCCTCGCCGAGTGACGCGCCTTCGAAGATGTCGAAGACCGAGACAGCCGTGATCAGCTTCTTGTCGGCGGCAAGTGCGGCGCGCACCAGCGTGCCGGCCTCGACGGCCCTGTCGACGACGAAGGCGAAATCGCGTTTCACCGCCTGGAAAGCGGACAGCTCCAGCCTGGGCTTGGTCTTCGTCGGCTTGGCCTTCGGCTCGGGCACGGCATCGACGAACACTTCGAAGCCGCATAGCGGTCCGGAGACATCGAGCCCTTCCAGCGTCTTCGGATGGAACTCGCCGAACGTGCCGAGCACGGTCTTTGGACCGAGCTTGATCGTGCCGGAACGGCCGGGGTGATACCAGGCCGGTCCGCCGGCCTCGATCTGCAGCCGGTCGACCGGCGCGCCGCAGGCTTCGAGCGCGGCGATGGCATCGGCCTTTGCGTCGAACACGCCGACTGGGCCGGAATTGCCGGCCCAGTTGCGGCCTGAGCCGTCGAGCTTGGCCGTGCCGCGTCGCACGCCGGCGGCGACGCGTCGCTGCTGGTCGGCGCCATCGCCTTCATAGGTGCCCGACACTTCGAACAAGGCAACGTCGCCGATGCCCTTGTCGGCGTTGCGCTGTGCGGCCGAAATCAGCCCCGGCAGGAGCGAGGGCCGCATGTCGGACATGTCGGCTGCGATCGGGTTGGCAAGCTTCAGCGCCGTCTGGCCGCCGCCGAACAACTCGGCGTGCCTGGCGGGAATGAACGACCAGGTAACAGCCTCCATCATGCCGCGCACGGCAAGCGAGCGCTTGGCGGCACGGGTGCGGATCTGCAGCGTCGTGAGGATCTTGCCGTTGACCACGTCATGCGCGCCGAGCGGCTGCGGCGCGATATTGTCGACGCCATGGATGCGCATGACCTCCTCGACCAGGTCGGCTTTGCCGTCGACATCGGGACGCCAGGAGGGCACGGTCACGTCGACGACGTAGCCCGATCCCTGCGCGTGGAAGCCGAGACGCGACAGGATGTCGAGGCTCTCCGCCTTCGGCACCTCGATGCCGGTCAGCCGCTTCACTTCCGACAAGGGAAGAGAAACGATCTTCGGCTGATGTCCGGCATATCCGGCCACCTCGGTCTCGGTCGGGGTGCCGCCGCAGAAGTCGATCACCAGCTTCGTCGCCAACTCGATACCCGGCACCATGAATTCGGGATCGACACCGCGCTCGAAACGGTAGCGCGCGTCGGTGATGATGCCGAGTGTGCGGCCGGTGCGGGCCGTGGTGATCGGGTCCCAAAGAGCGGATTCGATCAGCACGTCCGTCGTGTTCTCGTCACAGCCGGAGTGTTCGCCACCCATGATGCCGGCAATGGACTCGACGCCATTGTCGTCCGCGATCACGCACATCTCCGGCGTCAGCGTGTATTCGCGCCCGTCGAGCGCCTGCACCGTTTCGCCATCCTTGGCGCGGCGCACGACGAGATTGCCGGCGACCTTGGCGGCATCGAAGACGTGCAGCGGCCGGCCGCGGTCGAAGGTGACGTAATTGGTGATGTCGACCAGCGCGCTGATCGGTCTGAGCCCAATGGCGATCAGCCGCTGCTGCAGCCATTTCGGCGAGGGGCCATTCTTGACGCCCCTGACCAGCCTGAGCGCGAATCCGGGACAAAGCTCCGGTGCCTCGATCGTCACCTTCACCGGGCACATGCCGCTGCCGACATGCGGCATGATCGCACCGCCGACGAGGCGGCCAAGTCCGCTCGCCGCGAGATCCCTGGCGATGCCGTAGACGCTGGTGGCATCGGGCCGGTTCGGCGTCAAATTGATCTCGATGACCGGATCGTCGAGATGCGCGTAAGCGGCAAAGCTGGTGCCGACCGGCGCATCCTCTGGCAGGTCGATAATGCCATTGTGCTCGTCGGACAGTTCCAGCTCGCGCTCGGAGCACATCATGCCGTGGCTTTCGACGCCCCTGATCTTGCCGACCGTCAGCGTCACGTCGATGCCGGGCACATAGGTGCCGGGCGCGGCGAAGGCGCCGATCAGGCCGGCGCGGGCATTCGGCGCGCCGCACACCACTTGCACCGGCGGCTTGCCGTCGCCGGTATCGACGGTCAGCACCCGCAGCCGGTCGGCATCGGGATGCTGCACCGCCGTCAGCACCTTGGCGATGACGAAGGGCTTCAGGCCCGCCTTGTCGTCGACATGCTCGACCTCGAGGCCGATCGAGGTCAGCCGCTCGACGATCTCGGCCAGCGTGGCGTCGGTTTCAAGGTGATCCTTGAGCCAGGAGAGGGTGAATTTCATTGGATTGTTCCGTAATAGCTGGCAGCAGGAGGCTTCAGGACCGTCACGCGCTCAGGCCTCCGAACAGAGTCGGCATGTCGAGCGGCCGGAAGCCGTAATGCGATAGCCAGCGCACATCGGCGTCGAAGAAGGCGCGCAGATCCGGCATGCCGTATTTCAGCATGGCGATGCGGTCGATGCCCATGCCCCAGGCAAAGCCCTGGTACTCGTCGGGATCGAGCCCGCCGGCCCTGAGCACGTTGGGGTGGACCATGCCGCAGCCGAGGATCTCCATCCAGTCGGAGCCTTCGCCGAAGCGCACTTCGCCTGGCCGCGAGCGGTCGCACTGGATGTCGACCTCGAGGCTCGGCTCGGTGAACGGGAAGAAGGACGGCCGGAAGCGCATCTTGACCTGCGGCACTTCGAAGAAGGCCTTGCAGAACTCTTCCAGCACCCACTTCATGTTGGCGACGTTGGCCGACCTGTCGATCACCAGCCCCTCGACCTGATGAAACATAGGCGAATGGGTGGCGTCGGAATCCTGGCGGTAGGTCTTGCCGGGAATGACGATGCGGATCGGCGGCTTCTGCTTCTCCATGGTACGGATCTGCACCGGCGAGGTGTGGGTGCGCAACAGCTTGCGCTCGCCCTTCTCGTCCGGCTGGAAGAAGAAGGTGTCGTGCATCTCGCGCGCCGGATGGCCTTCCGGGAAATTCAGCGCGGTGAAATTATAGTAGTCGGTCTCGATGTCAGGCCCTTCGGCAATGGCAAAGCCGAGATCGCCGAAGATCGCCGCGATCTCGTCGATGACCTGGCTGATCGGATGGATGCGGCCGCGCTCGGCCGGCGACTGCCGCACCGGCAGCGTCACGTCGACCTTTTCGGCGGCAAGCCGTGCGGCGATCGCCACGTCTTTCAATTCCGCCTTGCGCAAAGCAAGCGCATCGGTGACGCGGTTCTTCAGGCCGTTGATCGCCGGGCCCTTCACCTGCCGTTCCTCGGCGCTCATCGCGCCAAGCGTCTTCAGCATTTCGGAGACCGAACCCTTCTTGCCGAGCGCCGAGACACGCACGGCCTCGATCGACGCCTCGTCGGCGGCCGAGGCGATGTCAGCCATCAGGGAATTTTCGAGTGCATCAAGGCCAATGGTTGCGTCGTTCACGATCAAGCTCGCTGCGTTGGAAATCGCTCTGGACGTGAAAGTCACGTTTGGAGTGAAAGTTCAGGCGTAAGAAAAACCCGCGCCAGCCGTGCCAGCGCGGGTTCCCCAAATCAAGTGTCGAAAGTGCTTGGGAAGCGCTGGGCTCGGAGCCCGATCCCGAAAAGTTGCAGACTTTTCGGAAAAGATCGCGCTCCCCGCTAATTTCCCTGGAGCATGATGTTGTCCAAAAAGTCAGAAACTTTTTGGCATCATGCTCTAGGCGACAGCGCTCTCAAAAGCATTCGGCGTGGTGTTCTTCAGATATTCGAGCGCGACCTTGGCCTTCGCGACCAGGGCGGCGAAAGCCTGCGGCTCGTGGATGGCCATGTCGGACAGGATCTTGCGATCGATCTCGATGCCGGCCTTGTTCAAACCGTCGATGAAGCGGCCATAGGTCAGGCCGTGCTCGTGGGTCGCGGCGTTGATACGCTGGATCCACAGCGCGCGGAACGAGCGCTTGCGGTTCTTGCGGTCGCGATAAGCGTACTGCAGCGACTTTTCCACCGCCTGCTTGGCGATGCGGATGGTGTTCTTGCGGCGGCCGTAGAAGCCTTTCGCGGCTTTCAGGACCTTCTTGTGCTTGGCGTGCGAGGTGACGCCTCTTTTTACGCGTGCCATGTCATGATCTCCTTAAAAGCAATTCCAGGAAAAGTGCTTGCGGTTTTCCGTTCGGAATTGCGTAAAACAAATGCGTGTCCGGACCGAATGCCTTAGAGGCCGTTCGGAAGAAAATTCTTGATGACCTTCTTGCCATCCGGTTCAGCCAGAACCATCGTGCCGCGGGCATTTCGAATGAACTTGTTGGAACGCTTGATCATGCCGTGACGCTTGCCGGCCGCAGCCGACAGGACTTTACCCGTACCTGTGATCTTGAACCGCTTCTTGGCGGCCGATTTGGTCTTCATCTTGGGCATTTTGCTACTCCGTAATGTTGGCGCACGATCGCGCTTCTTGTTCGCTTCAGGCCGACCAAAGCCCGAAAAGCAAATGAAACCGCCACGGCATGCCCTGCCGGGCGGTTTTCTTGGAACGGCGGTGCTATAGATCAAAGATGGCGCGGGCGCAACACCTCAGGCCGTGCGACGCGCGCTGTCCCCGGTCAGGGCAGCCTGAACCACACCGGCAGCATGCCCGACAGCTGCGCGCCGTCGATCAGTTCGAAAGCCGGCAGCGCGATCAGGAACACCAGTCCGTCGAGCAGCGTGGTCAACAGCAGGCGCGGCTTGAAGCTGCCGGTTTCGCCTTCCTGGTAGAGCGAAAGCTTGGGGAAGAAGCGCGGCACGCGCGCCAGATAGTCGGCATACGGTGCGCCGAGCGCTTCCTTGAGGAATTTCTCCTCGCGCAGGATGACGATATGGAAGGCGCCGGCGCACAGAACCGCGAAAAGGATGATGCCGGAGAACGAACCGATCTGCGCGCCGACGCCGGCGGCGGCCACGGTCGAGAACACGTAGAGCGGGTTGCGGGTGATCGAATAGGGCCCGCCAGTGACCACTTCGGAGGATTTGCGCCCGCCTATATAGAGCGTCGCCCAGAGGCGCCCGACGATGCCGAGGAAAATCAACAGCACGCCGAACATCTCGATCGATTCGTGCACCGGCGTGTCCGGCGGGAACGTCGATTGGCCGAACAGCAGTGCCAGAAACAGCACCGCGACGAGCACGGCAAGCACCAGCCGGCGCATCCGCTGGTAGTTGCCCAGCCCGTGTTTGTATTCTGTGTCCAAGTTTGGGTTCCGATCGTCGAGGAGCTTAGCCGGCGATCGCAGCTCTAGCCAGGAATAGGCGTCCCGCCGGTCGTCGGGACGCCCTGTAGCACAATTCAGGCGGATTTTAGCGCGATGACTAGACCTGACGTCATCGTGATCCAAGCGGGTTCCGCAAAAGCGTTCACGGTTTGCGGTGAGAACCCGCGACAACCATGGAAACTATGCAGACGACGCGTTGCGAAGCGAGCGGAGCCTGCTTAGCGCGGCGCCAGCACCATCATCATCTGGCGGCCTTCGAGCTTCGGCTCGGCTTCCACCTTGGCGATGGTCGCCACCTCCTCGCGCACCTTGTTCAGAAGCTGCATGCCGAGTTCCATATGCGCCATCTCGCGGCCGCGGAAGCGCAGCGTCAGCTTGACCTTGTCGCCTTCCTCGAAGAAGCGGCGGACCGCCTTCATCTTGGTCTCGTAGTCATGGCTGTCGATGTTCGGGCGCATCTTGATCTCCTTGATCTCGATGACCTTCTGGTTCTTGCGCGCCTCGGCCGCCTTCTTCTGGTTGGCGTATTTCAATTTGCCGAGATCGAGGATTTTTACAACGGGCGGCACCGCGTTGGGCGATATTTCAACCAGATCGAGCCCGGCCTCTTCGGCGAGCAGCAATGCGTCGTTGATGGAAACATCGCCGCGGTTCTGGCCTTCGGCGTCGATAAGCTGGACCCGGGGAACCCGGATATCACGGTTGGAGCGCGGCCCATCCTTGGTCGGCGCCGCTGCTTTGAAAGGTCTGCGAATGGTCGTGGTCTCCTTGGCCGTTTCGTTCGGGGTTCGTACAAATCTGTGTGGACGCGCCAATGTGGGAAGCGCGCGGCGCAAGTCAATAGCACAGCGTTCTCAGGAAATCACCTGATCACGAGCCTGTGCCAAGCAAAGAAACATCGCGAGCACTTTCCGCCTTGCCTCCGGCCGTGCCAAAAGCAGGCGTGAAAAAAACCAGGACCGCCCCACAGCCATGACCGCCGCTCCGATCTTTCTGGATGTTGATGGATCCGATATCGCCGTGCGCCATTCGGCGGGCTCGACGCCCGGCATCGTCTGGCTCGGCGGCTACAAGTCGGACATGTTGGGCACGAAAGCCGAGACGCTGTCGGACTGGGCGGCACGAGAAGGCCGCGCCTTCCTGCGGCACGACTATTCGGGCCATGGCGAATCCGGCGGCGCTTTTGCTGACGGCACGATTTCGACATGGCTTGCGCAAAGCCTTGCGGTTTTCCGGAATTTCGCCAGGGGCGATCAGGTCCTGGTCGGCTCGTCCATGGGTGCCTGGATCGCCCTGCGCATGGTGCAGGAATTGCGCAAGGCGGGCGACACAAGCGTGGTCGGCATGGTGCTGCTGGCGCCGGCGCCGGATTTTACCAGTGAGTTGGTCGAACCCGTGCTGACCAAGGCGCAGAAGCGCGACCTCGCCAAAAAGGGCTACTTCGCGGAGCCGTCGGACTATTCCGCGGAACCCTACATCTACACGAGCGCCCTGATCGAGGATGGCCGCCATAACCGGGTGATGACCGGGCCTATCGACACGCATTGCCCGGTTCACATCTTGCAGGGGCTGGCCGATGCGGACGTGCCGTCGAGCCACGCCTTGAGGCTGGTCAGCCTGCTGCCGGCCGACGATGTCACGCTGTCGCTGATTCCCGACGGCGACCATCGCCTGTCGCGGCCGCAAGATCTCGACATGCTGGTGCGGGCCGTCGGTGACATGGCCGGACGAGGCAGAGGCAGATGACCATGCGCCTTTCCATCCCGGTCTCCGCCTTCGTCGCGGCCATCGTCGGCTTTGGCGGCACGCTGGCCATCGTCATCGCCGCCGCCAAGGCGGTCGGCGCGACGCAGGTCGAGACGGCAAGCGGTGTGACGGCGATCTGTCTGGCCATGACGGTCGAGTGCCTGTGGCTGTCATGGCGCACGAAAATGCCTGTCATCACCGCCTGGTCGACTCCGGGCCTGGCACTGGTCGCCGCCTCGAGTGGCTTTTCGATGGGCGAGGCCGTCGGCGCCTATATCATCACCGGCGTCCTGCTGGTCACGACCGGCCTGTTTGGGCCGCTGACCCGGCTGATATCGAGAATACCGGCTTCGGTCGCTTCCGGCATGCTGGCCGGCATCGTCGTCACCTTCGCCATCAATGCCATGAAAGCCATTCCAGCGGACCCTTGGCTCATCCTGCCGCTGATCGCCGCATTCTTTGTCATCCGGCTGTTCAATCCGGCGCTATCGGTACTGGCGGTGCTGGTTGGCGGTGGCCTTGCCGCCTTCCTTACCGGCCGTGTCGGCGGCTTGCCCGCGCCCGAACTGTCGACACTGACGTTCATTGCTCCCCATTTCACCGCCAAGGCCATTATCGGCCTGGCGCTGCCGCTCTATCTCGTCACCATGGCCTCGCAGAACCTTTCCGGCCTCGCTGTGCTGCGCGCCGCCGGCTACCACCCCGAGCCAGGCCCGCTGATCGGTGTCACCGGCCTATTTTCGCTCTTGTCGGCGCCTTTCGGGGCCGCAACCACCAATCTGGCGGCGATCTCGGCGGCGATATGCACCGGGCCGGACGTCCATCCCGATCCGGCCGAACGCTGGAAGACCGGCCCGTTCTATGCGCTTGCCTATCTGATCTTCGCGATTTTCGGCGCTTCGCTGGTGGCGATCTTCGCCGTCCTGCCGCAGAGCCTGATTGTGCTTGTGGCGGGTCTCGCGCTGATGGCCTCGCTCGCCAACGCGCTGGCGATCGCGCTTAGGGATGAGGATGACCGGATGGCAGCCACCGTCACCTTCGTCGTCACCGCCTCCGGGCTGACGCTGTTCGGCGTCGGTGCGGCATTTTGGGGCCTGATCGCCGGTTTGGCCATGCTTTTCCTCGATATGCTCAAAAAGCGGCAATCATTTCAGAAGCTTGTCCGGTTTTGGCCGACATTGTCTTGAATCGCCGTTTTCGCCTTCCCATTTCGATTCCACGCAGCCGGTTCTGGCTGTCTCCAACCGAAGGAATGGGAGAAAATGAACACATCTGCATTGATCCGCCCGGCCTGGACGCCGGCGACCATCGCGTTGATGGTGATCGGCTTCATGGTGTTCTGGCCGCTCGGCTTCGCCATGCTCGCCTACATCATCTGGGGCGACCGGCTTGAGGGCTTCAAGCGTGACGTCAATCGCGCGACCGACGGCATCTTCGCCGGTTGCCGCCGTGGTTCCGACAAGGCCGCACGCTGGGGCAACGGCTCCGCCCGCACCGGCAACGTCGCTTTCGACGACTGGCGCGAAAAGGAGCTTGAGCGCCTGAACGAAGAGCGCCGCAAGCTCGACGAGATGCTGACGCAGTTCGACGAGTATGCCCGCGAGTTGCGCCGCGCCAAGGATCAGGACGAGTTCGACCGGTTCATGGCCAACCGCAACAAGTCGACCGCGCCGACCAAGACCGATCCGGGCACCGGAACGACCCCCACCAAGCGTGGCAAAGGCTCGAACCTGCTCGACGACTGAGGCCAGGCGACAGGGCCAAGGTGTAATGACGGCGTCGCGCGAGCGGCGCCGTTTCTTTTTTGTTCTATTCGTTTTCCTCGAATCGCGTATCGTCCCGCCATGACCATCGGGTTCTTCCGCAATCTGACGAAGCCCAAACCCACGCCTGCCGTGGAGCGGGAATACTGTGTCGCCGGCCGCACCCTGCCGCTCAAGATCGTCGAGAGCGCCAGGGCAAAACGCCTGACGCTGCGCATCGATTCCGGCGGTCAGGGTCTGCGCATCACCGTGCCGCCGGGCCTGCGCCGCGGCGAGGTGGACAGGTTCCTCGACCGCCACCAGGACTGGCTGGAGCAGCGGCTGGCCAAGGTGCCGACGCGGCCGCAGGTGCGGCCGGGCATCAAGATCCCGGTGCGCGGCGTGCCGCACCGCATCGTCCACGAGCCGTCAAAGCGCGGCACCGTAACCATATCGCGCGACGAGCGCGGTCCGCTGCTGATCGTGCATGGCGAGCGC
Organism: Mesorhizobium sp. B2-5-13; assembly: GCF_006440535.1. NCBI lineage: Bacteria > Pseudomonadati > Pseudomonadota > Alphaproteobacteria > Hyphomicrobiales > Phyllobacteriaceae > Mesorhizobium > Mesorhizobium sp. B2-5-13. The sequence goes on from NZ_VFUI01000002.1 coordinate 147,122, forward strand.
ATCCATCTGCCGCGCCGCATCGCCGATTTCTTGAAGCGCGAGGCCAAGAAGGAGATCGAGAAGCTGGTCGTCAGGCACACCGAGGCGCTCGGCAAGCGCGCCAAGGCGATCCGCTATAAGGACACCTCCAGCCGCTGGGGCTCCTGCACCTCCGAAGGCAATCTCTCCTTCTCCTGGCGCATCATGATGGCGCCGCAGCCGGTCATCAACTACCTCGTTGCACATGAGGTGGCGCATCTCAAGGAGATGAACCACGGGCCGAAATTCTGGAAATTGTGCGAAAAGCTCTGCCCCGACACCGAGCGCTGCAAGGACTGGCTGAAGCGCAATGGCGGCGCCCTGCAGGCGATCGTGTTTGAGTAGGGTGCGGCGGAGTCACCTGGAGTCAGGCGAAGGCTTCGCCACTTCGTCATGTATGGACGGCCCCAGGGAAGGCCGCTAGTCGTCATTCGCCGCATTCAACTCCTCCGGCCGCAGCCCCTCTTCGCCATGATGCGGCCAGGGCAGAAAGTTCCGGTCGAAGGCGTCGCCGCCGAAATAATCCAGCGCCCGATGCGCTTCGGCGCCGTTGAACGCGGCCTTGTCCATCAGATGCGCGATGACCTCGCGCGCCTGCGCGATCTTCTGCTTCAGTTCGGCAACGGTCTGGTCGGCCATGGCTGTGCTCCCGCCTTGCATGCTGTCCATCAATAGGTAGCGCCTTTCACCTTGCCGGCAAACAGCATGCTTTTTCTCGACTCTTGGCGCTTTTCGTGCCAATTCCCGCGCCATGGCGCTCGACATCAAGATCTGCGGTTTGAAAACCGACCAGGCAATGGCCGCGGCCCTGGCCGGCGGCGCCAGCCATGTCGGCTTCATTTTCTTTCCAAAAAGCCCCCGTTACGTCGAGCCGACCGAAGCCGGCCGTCTGCGCGAAGCGGCGCGCGGCAAGGCCTTGGCGGTTGTCGTCACGGTCGATGCCAGCGACGCCGTCCTCGATGAAATCGTGGAGAAGATGCAGCCCGACATGCTGCAACTGCACGGCTCCGAAACCCCCGAGCGGGTGACCGAACTGAAAGCCCGCCATGGGCTGCCGGTGATGAAGGCGTTGCCGCTCAGCGAGGCTGCCGATCTCGACCGGATAAGGTCGTTCATCGGCGTTGCCGACCGCTTCCTGTTCGATGCCAAGCCGCCCAAGGGCTCCGAGTTGCCGGGCGGCAACGGCGTCGCCTTCGACTGGCGCATCCTCGCCGGCCTTGACGCCGGGATCGATTACATGCTTTCCGGTGGGCTCAACGCCGCCAATATCGGCGATGCCCTTCGGCTTGCCAATCCGCCCGCAATAGACATTTCGTCGGGCGTGGAAAGTGTGCCGGGCGTCAAGGATCCGGCGCTGATCGAACAGTTTTTCCGGGCCGTCAGGGCCGCGCGGGACGACCGCGCCGCCTGAACAAAATTTCGAACCCTGAGCATGTCCCGGAAAAGTGGGAACCGGTTTTCCGACAGGGACATGCTCAAAGTACAGATCTAGGAGATCGGCGATGAACAAGCCGGCGACACCCAATTCCTTCCGCACCGGACCCGACGAACAGGGCATGTTCGGCATTTTCGGCGGTCGCTTCGTCGCCGAAACGCTGATGCCGCTGATCCTCGACCTGGAGAAGAACTGGAACGAGGTCAAGAACGATCCGGACTTCAGGGCTGAGTTGACCGACTTGTCGACCCACTATGCCGGGCGGCCCTCGAAGCTCTATTTCGCCGAAGGCCTGACGAAGCATCTTGGCGGCGCGAAAGTCTATTTCAAGCGCGAGGACCTGAACCACACCGGCTCGCACAAGATCAACAATTGCCTCGGCCAGATCCTGCTGGCCAAGCGCATGGGCAAGAAGCGCATCATCGCCGAGACGGGCGCCGGCCAGCATGGCGTGGCCTCCGCGACCGTCGCCGCCCGCTTCGGCTTTCCCTGCGTCGTCTATATGGGCGCGACCGACGTTGCCCGGCAAAGCCCCAATGTCTTCCGCATGAAGCTGCTCGGCGCCGAAGTGCGGCCGGTGACCGCGGGCCACGGCACACTGAAGGACGCCATGAACGAAGCCCTTCGTGACTGGGTGACCAATGTCGAGGACACCTATTACCTGATCGGCACCGCCGCTGGTCCGCACCCCTATCCGGAGCTGGTGCGCGACTTCCAGTCGGTGATCGGTACGGAAGCCCGCGCGCAGATCCTCGAACAGGAGGGACGGCTGCCCGACACCATCATCGCCGCTGTCGGTGGCGGTTCCAACGCCATCGGCATGTTCCATCCCTTCCTCGATGACAAGGACGTTCGCATCATCGGTATCGAAGCGGGCGGGCGCGGCCTCGACGGCATCGAGCATTGCGCTTCGATGAATGCCGGTTCTCCCGGTGTGCTGCACGGCAACCGCACCTATCTCCTGCAGAACGCCGACGGCCAGATCATGGACGGCCATTCGATTTCGGCCGGCCTCGATTATCCCGGCGTCGGTCCGGAGCATTCCTGGCTGCGCGACTCGGGCCGTGTCGAGTATGTGCCTATTCTCGACGACGAGGCGCTGGAAGCCTTCAAGCTGACGACGCGCGTCGAAGGCATCATCCCGGCGCTGGAATCGGCGCACGCCATCGCTCATGCCGTCAAGATCGTACCCGCCATGGACAAGGACCAGATCGTCATCGTCAACCTGTCCGGCCGTGGCGACAAGGACGTGCACACGGTGGCCTCGATGTTGGGCATGGAGATCTGATCATGGCAACCCGCATCGACCGCCGCATGGCGAAGCTCAGGAACGAAGGCCGTCCGGCGCTCGTCACCTATTTCATGGGTGGCGACCCCGACTATGCAACCTCGCTGTCGATCATGAAGGCGCTGCCGGGCGCCGGTTCAGACGTCATCGAGCTCGGCATGCCGTTTTCCGATCCGATGGCTGACGGCCCGGCGATTCAGGCCGCCGGCCTCAGGGCGCTTAAAGGCGGCCAGACGCTGGTCAAGACGCTGAAGATGGCGTCGGACTTCCGCGCCGGCGACGATGAAACACCGATCGTGCTGATGGGCTACTACAACCCGATCTACATCTACGGCGTCGACCGCTTCCTGAAGGATGCGATTGCCAGCGGCATTGACGGGCTGATCGTCGTCGACCTGCCGCCGGAGATGGATGAGGAACTCTGCATCCCGGCGTTGAAGGCCGGCATCAACTTCATTCGGCTGGCGACGCCGACCACTGACGACAAGCGCCTGCCCAAGGTGCTGCAGAACACGTCCGGCTTCGTCTACTACGTGTCGATGACCGGCATCACCGGCTCGGCGCTTGCCGACACAGGCAAGGTCGCTACGGCGGTCCAGCGTATCAAGGGTCACACCAACCTGCCGGTCTGCGTCGGTTTCGGTGTCAAGACCGCCGAACAGGCGCGCGTCATCGGCGCCAACGCCGACGGCGTGGTCGTGGGCACGGCGATCGTCAATGCGGTTGCCAATGTGCTGGGGCCGAAGGGCGAAAAGACCGCTGATCCGGCCGAGGCGGTCGCCACGCTAGTCAGCGGCCTTGCGCAAGGCGTGCGCTCGGCCCGCCTTGCTGCTGCCGAATAGTTTTCCTACTTCTCTTCCCAACTCTTCGTCAGGACAGGAACCGAAGCGATGAACTGGATCACCAATTACGTTCGCCCGAAGATCAACTCGATGCTCGGCCGGCGTACCGACATGCCCGAGAATCTCTGGATCAAGGATCCCGAGACCGGCGAGATGGTGTTCCACAAGGACCTGGAATCCAACCAGTTCGTCATCCCGTCCTCCGGCCATCATATGAAGATCTCGGCCAAGGAGCGGCTGAAATTCTTCTTTGATGACGGCAAGTACGAGACTCTGGACAATCCCAAGGTCATGCAGGATCCCCTGAAGTTCCGCGACGAGAAACGCTATGTCGACCGGCTGAAGGACGCCAAGGCCAAGACTGGCCTGGAAGACGCCATCATCAATGCGCTGGGGACCGTCGAGGGCCTGCCAGTCGTGGTGACGGCGCAGGATTTCGCTTTCATGGGCGGCTCGCTCGGCATGGCGGCGGGTGACGCCATCGTGCATGGCTTCGAGGTCGCCTTGCAGCGCAAGCGACCGCTGATCCTATTCGCCGCTTCCGGTGGCGCCCGCATGCAGGAAGGTATCCTGTCGCTGATGCAGCTGCCGCGCACCACGGTCGGTGTCGACCGGCTGAAGGAAGCCGGCCTTCCCTACATCGTCGTGCTGACCAACCCGACCACCGGCGGCGTCACCGCCTCCTACGCCATGCTGGGCGATGTGCACATCGCCGAGCCAGGAGCGTTGATCGGTTTTGCCGGTCCGCGCGTCATCGAGCAGACCATCCGCGAGAAATTGCCGGACGGCTTTCAACGCTCCGAATATCTGATGGAGCACGGCATGGTAGACATGGTGGTGTCCAGGCTGGAAATGCGCCAGACGATCGCGCGGCTTTTGAAAATGCTGCTCAAGATGCCCGAGGAGCAAAAGCCACTGGAACCGGAAATCATGCCGCCGGCCGTGCTTACCGCCGAAGCCCGGCCGCAAGCTTGACGCTACATGGCCGGCCGCGACACCGGCCTGACGTGAGACTGGCCTGACGCGACATTGGCCGCCGCGGACAGCGATTGCGCAGCATCCGTGGCGCGCTGTAGCTTTTTGATAGCCGTGGTCATTGCGGGAGCGATTCTGGCTCTCGGGCCATGCGCCGGGATTGTGCCATGACGACGCTTGCCGCCGACCGCGAAATCGAAGCCCTGATGGCGCTTCACCCGAAAGGCTTTGACCTTTCGCTCGACCGCATCACGCGGCTTCTGGAGCGGCTGGGCAACCCGCAGGACCTGCTGCCGCCGGTCATCCACATCGCCGGCACCAACGGCAAGGGTTCCTGCGCAGCCTTCTCGCGGGCGCTGCTGGAAGCTTCCGGCCGGCTCGTCCACGTCCACACCTCGCCGCATCTGGTCAGCTGGCACGAGCGCTACAGGCTTGCGGCCGAGGGCGGCGGCAGGCTGGTCGACGATGACATCTTCGCCGAGGCCATTGCCCGCGTCGCAAAGGCCAATGGCGGCCAGAAGATTACCGTCTTCGAGATACTCAGCGCTGTCACCTTCGTCCTGTTTTCGGAACATCCGGCCGATGCCGCCATCATCGAGGTCGGTCTTGGCGGCCGCTTCGATGCCACCAATGTCATCGCGCGGCCGGCCGTGTCGGTGATCATGCCGGTCTCGATGGACCATGAGGCCTATCTCGGCGACCGTGTCGAGTTGATCGCCGCCGAAAAGGCCGGCATCATGAAACGCGGCTGCCCGGTGGTCATCGGCGCGCAGGAAAGCGAGACCGCGCTGCAGACGCTGATCGACACCGCAGAGCGGCTGGAATGTCCGACCCTGGTCTATGGCCAGGATTTTCTCGCTTTCGAGGAAAACGGCCGCATGGTCTACCAGGACGATGATGGCCTGATGGACCTGCCATCACCGCGTCTGCCCGGTCGCCACCAATTTGCGAATGCGGCGGCGGCGATCGCCGCGGTCAAGGCCGCCGGTTTCGAGATCAGCCACCGCGCCGCCGAGAAGGCGATGACCAACGTCGCCTGGCCGGGCCGTATGCAGAAGCTGGTGCAGGGCAAGCTGGCGGAACTGGCACCGAAGGGCGCCGACATCTGGCTCGACGGCGGCCACAATCCGGGCGCCGGCGTGGTCGTCGCCGAAGCGCTGGCCGAGCAGGAGGAAAAGAACCCGCGCCCACTGTTCCTCATCTCGGGCATGATCAACACCAAGGACCAGAGCGGCTATTTCCGCGCCTTCAAGGGCCTAGTCAAGCATGTCTACACGGTGCCAGTGAGCCAGAGCGACGCCGGCGTGCCAAACGACGAACTGGCCATCCGCGCCACGGAAGCCGGGCTGACGGCCGAACCGGTAAACTCCGTCGCCAGCGCCCTGATGCTGCTGCGCGATACCTGGGACGGCCCGACGCCGCGCATCCTGATCGGGGGGTCGCTTTACCTGGCCGGCGCGGTCCTGGCCGAAAACGGCACGCCGCCTACCTGAGGTTCGCCTCAGCGCGGTTTACTTCAGCTCGATCTCGATAAAAGCGTACTCGCCCTCATTGGCGCTGATGACGTCGTGTTCGACGCCCTCCTTGCGGAAATAGGGGGAACCTTTCTTCATTTCGGCGAAGGTTTCGCCGTCCTTGGTCACCAGCTTCAGCTTGCCGTCCATCAGCGGCACCACGACATAGTCGTGGCCATGGCGATGCCAGCCGGTATTGTCGCCCGGCTGGAAGCGGTATTCGGTGACGATGACGCGCTCATTGTCGATGAAGACGGTGGCCTTGGCGGATCCGGTCATTTCTCTCTCCTGCTTCTGCTGCCAGCAGAAGACATGGAGAGCCCCGATGTGAGGGCCAGAGCGGCGCACCGATGACGCCAACAAAAAGCCCGGCGCGCTGGCCGGGCTCAATGCATCGAATTCAGATGGTATCAGGCGAGATTGCCATTGACCCAGTGCGACAGCGCGGTCTTGGGCGCGGCGCCTACCTTGATGTCGGCCACTTCGCCGCCCTTGAAGATCATCAGCGTCGGGATCGAGCGCACGCCAAACTGGGCGGCAAGCTCGGGATTCTCGTCGATGTTCAGCTTGGCGATCTTGACCTTGGCGCCGAGTTCAGCGGCGATGTCCTCAAGCGCCGGTGCGATCATCTTGCAGGGGCCGCACCACTCCGCCCAGAAATCAACCACGACCGGTACCTGGGCATTGAGCACATCGGCCTGGAAATTGTTCTTGTCGACCTTGACGGTGGTCATGCGGAGATCCTTTCGAAATTTTTTGCCGCACCAAATGTGGTGGTTGTCGCACCCTTCTTCAAGCAGTTCTTGTGTCACGCTCCCGTGAGTCGGGCAAGGGCGTCGTCCATGGCCCGAGCCGGCAGTTCGATCAGCCTTGGCGCTTCGGTGAACAGCAGGGCCGCCGTGATCTCCCGCCCAGGATAAAGCGGCTGCAGCAGGGCGCGATACAGTGCGAGTTGGAGCAGGTAGGCCGGCGGGACTTCGGCCAGGGAAGCTGGTGCGGGCCTGTTGGTCTTGTAGTCGACGATCGAAACCGTATCCGCTGTCACCGCCAACCGGTCGATCTTCCCGGAGATGGAGCGGATTTTGCCCTTGACCGCAAGGCTGCCCATGATCGCGACCTCGGCACGTGACGACGGCGCGAACAGTTGACCGAGGCCGGGCTCGGCAAGGATGGCGACGACCGAGGCCAGAGCCTTTTGGCGCTCGGCTTGCGGCCACGCCGCACCCGTTCGCGAGAGGTAACGCTCTGCCGCACCTTGGCGGTCGCTCTCGGCAATGCCGGGCAACATCTGCAGCAGTTTGTGCAGGGCGAGCCCGCGCAGCACGGCAAAACCCGGCTCGGCATCGGCGTCCAGCACCGGCGAGGCCTTGTCGACCACCGCTCCCTTGCCTTCCTCGATCAGCGCCGAGGCGCCCGACGGCGACAATGGACGCGGCAGGTCCTCGAAAGGCGGCAAGGGCCGGAACAAAGTCGCCGGCAACGGACCGAACGCATCGACCTGCCGCGCCTGCTCGCCCGGGCTTGGCGTAACCGGCGGCAGTTTGGTGACGTGAAAACGGTAGACAGGCTCGCCACCGGCAGGATGCGGACGCTGTTCGCTTTCGGGCGCGCCGCTCAGCGCTCGGCTGACGATCGAATGCCAGGTGCCACTGTTCGGCGCCCGCTTGCTGTGATAGCCGCAGACGATCAACCGGTCCTCGGCGCGCGTCATGCCGACATAGAGCAGCCGGCGGTACTCGTCGTCGGCGAGTTCACGGGCGCGAGCGGCGGCCGTTTTCGAAAAGCCGTTGGCGACGTCGCTCGCCGAACGCCAGAGATAGCCCTTGCCGTCCCAATGTCGACCCGAGCCGTCGAAAGGCATCAGGCGCGGCAAATGCTGGTCGCTGAACGGGGCGGAACCGCCGTCGACCAGGAACACAACCGGCGCCTCCAGGCCCTTGGCCGCGTGCACGGTCATCACCCTGACCTCGTCACGGGTCTGGTCCATCTCGCGTTTGATCTCGGGGCCGGCGTTTTCCAGCGTCGACAGGAAGGCTTCCAACCCGGGCAGGCCGGTCCGCTCCTCGGCAAGGCAGAAGCTCAGGAATTCGTCGAGAATATCGCCGGCTTCCGGCCCGAGCCGCGCGATCATCTTGCGGCGCACGCCATCGCGCGCCAGCAGGGCGGCATAGAACTCGAACACCGGCTTGAAGGCGGCCTCGTCAGCCCAGGCGTCGAGCTGCGCAACGATCGCCGCTAGCGCTTCGCTTTCGCCGGCATGCTGGCGCAGCAATGCCGCCAGCGACACGCCGGGCGGCCTCTGTGCGGCGAGCGTGAACAGCGTCTCCTCCGGCAGGTCGAAGACCGGGCTGCGCAGGACGGCGGCCAGCGACAGGTCGTCCTGCGGCTGGATCAGCAGATGGCCGAGCGCGATCAGGTCCTTGACCGCGATATGTCCGGGCAGGCTCAGCCGGTCGGCGCCGGCAACCGGAATGTCGCGCCGCTTGAGCGCTCGTGTCAACGCGTGGACGAAGCTGTCGCGCTTGCGCACCAGCACGAGCACGTCGCCCGGCCGCAGCCGCTTGCCACGGCCCTCAATGATTTCGCCCTTGCCGATCCAGCCGGCGATGGTGGCCGCGACATTCTCGGCGACGCGCACCGCCGGTGCATGGGCATGGTCGATGGCTTGCGCCCAGTCGTCGGGCTCGTCGACGGCCTCGGCGCCGATCGATGGCCAGACCTCGACATAGCCCGGCGCATCGCTGCGGATCGCCTTATGGTTCAGCGGATCGGGGTCGTGGCTGATGCCGCGCCGCACGATGGGATCGGCAAAGACGCGGTCGACGGCGGCCAGCACATCGTCCGTGGAGCGGAACGACCAGGTCAGCTTAAGGTCGGCGAAGGACGCCTCGGCGTCGCGCACCCGTCGGGCGAACAACAACCGGCTGTCGGCGAAAGAATCCGGTGCCGCGCCCTGGAAGGAGTAGATCGACTGCTTCTCGTCGCCGACGGCGAAGATCGTGCGGTGGACCCGTTCGCGGGCGCCCAAGCCGGCAAAGAATTCTTCCGCCAGCCGCTTCACCACCTCCCATTGATCCGGGCTGGTGTCCTGCGCTTCGTCGAGCAGTATGTGGTCGATGCCCTGGTCGAGCTTGTACTGCACCCAAGGGCCGGCATCGGGCCGCGCCAAGAGGTTTACCGTACGGGTGATCAGGTCGTTGAAGTCGAGAAAGCCGCGGCTGCGTTTCAACACTTCGTAGCGCGCGATCAACCAATCGGCGATGGTCAGCGCCGCGCGTGTGCCTTCCAGCATCCTGAACAGCGCCAGCCGGTCGACGGTCTCCATGATGGCGCTGGCCGCCGAGAGATAGCGCCCGGCGAGATCTGGCAGCCGGTCGGTCAGCGCCTTCTTGAAGGCCTTCGCCGGGTCGTAGGGATCGCCATCGGTCTTGAGGAAGGCTCTTGCCAGCAACTGCAGCCGGCGAACGGGGTCGCTCTCGGCGAAGGCTAGGCGCGCATAAGGCAGGATGTTGTTCAGCGCCGATCTGGCGTCGGTGGCTTCGGCGGCCTGGGCAAAGCCGGCAAAATAGTCCGGCAGGAAGCCGGGCAGCGGCCATATCGATGCCGCTATGCCTTCGGCGGCCTGGCCGGGCTGGAAATGGAATTCATCGAACAAGGGCTGGAAGCCGTCACGCCCGACAGCATCGAGGAAATGGCGCAACCCGTCGCGCTTGCGCACGATTTCGCCGAGCAACGCGTCGAGACCGGCCTCGCCCCCACGCTCCAGCACAGTGGCGAAGGCCTCGGCCAAATTCCTGTCGCCGGCGGCGGAGATCATCTCGCGGCGCGCGGCGGCAAAAAGCGAGGCCTCCATCTGGCTGTCGAGCATTTCGAAATGGGCGGGAATGTTGGCTTCCAGCGGGAACTGATGCAGCACGGATTCGCAGAAAGCGTGGATCGTCTGGATTTTCAGCCCGCCAGGCGTCTCCAGGGCCTCGGCGAACAGGCGGCGGGCTCTGCGCATGGTGTCGCGATCGGGCCGGCGTCCCTCCAACGCCTCGACTTTGGACGCCAGGTCGGCGTCACTGAGCGTCGTCCACTCCGACAGCGTCGAAAAAACCCGGTTCGACATGTTGGCGGCCGCGGCGCGCGTATAGGTCAGGCACAGTATCTTCGACGGGTCGGTGCCGTTGAGCAGCAGCCGGATGACACGCTGGGCAAGCACATGGGTCTTGCCCGATCCCGCATTGGCCGACACCCAGGCGGAATTGCCGGGATCGGCGGCGCGGGCCTGGCTCGAAGCGGTATCGCTCGGGATCGGATAGGCTTCCTTCATGCCTCCCCTCCCTCATCCCCGGCGTCTCCGCCGGCGGACCATTCGAGCACGCGGGCGAGATGGTCGTAGTCGCCATCGGTTTCGCCTTCGCGAAACGGCAGCGCGCGCGACAGATAGCCGGCCGCCGGGTTGGCATAGTGGATCAGCAGTTTCTCCAGCCGCGCCCAGGCTTCCTCGGCGAGATCGGCCGCGGTGCGTGGCTGGCGGTTGTGTTCGAGTATGGATTCCTCGAACACCTCGCCATTCGGCTTCAGCCTGATGAAGGCCAGTTGCGACGGCTCGCGCGTGCCCAGGTCCTTGAACGCGCCACGCCTGAGCAGCGCGCCTTCCAGCGCCAGCTGAGGCGCCAGTAGCGTATGCGCCTGCGCCTTGGACGGCGAGGAGCCGGTCTTGTAGTCCAGAATGTCGGCCATGCCACCGGCCAGCAGATCGACTCGGTCGGCATAGCCGGACAGCGTCACGCCGGACTGTCCGACGCCGGTCTTGCCGGCGCGCTCCTCGGCATGCCGCTGGACCACCGCGTCGGCGCGCGTGCGCTCCCATTCGATGATGTTGGCGGCGAGCTTTTCGAAACGCGGCCACCACACCGCCTCGACATCGGCTGGAAGCGCTGCCTCGGCGAAACAGGCGCGGCCGGCGGCGATGAGCCCGGCCAGCGCGTCCGGCGCGCGCGGGTCCGCCACCTCGGACGAGAAGAGATGCAGGATGGCGTGAAAAAGCGTGCCGCGCTCGGCCGCACCCGGATCGCGGATGAGCGGATCGAGCGGCATCAGGCCGAGGACCCTTCGGGCATAGACGGCGTAGGGGTCGCGGCGCAGCGTCTCGATCTCGGTGACGGAGAAATGCGTTGGACGCATCGAAAGCGGCGGTTTCGGCTGTGGCCGCGGCGCGAAATCCCGCTTCGGCCCGGTGTCGAGCGCGCGCGCCCAGGCAAGCAGCTCATCGCCGCGCCGGCGCAGTGCTGCCGCCTGGTCGTTGCCGATGAAGGTGACCAGCCGCTGCAACCAGCGCGAAGGCACCGCGGGTGCGTCGCCGCCACGCGCCGAGCGCGCCAGCACCACGTGTCTCGCGCTCATGGCCATCTGGAAGTCATGCGCGGCAAGACCGATGCGCCGCTCCGGCGGCTCGAGATCGATGCCGGTCTTCATCAGCCGCGACATGAAGCGGTCGCTCTCCGGCTTGCGCGGCCAGACTCCTTCGTTGAGCCCGCCGATGACCAGCGTATCGACATCCTGCAGCCGCGCCTCGAGTGCACCCCAGATGGCGATGTTCCTGTCGGTGCCTTGCGCCGGCTTGACGGTCTCGGGCGCGATCAGCGCCTCCATCACATCGGGCCATTCGCTCGCCGCGAACGACAGCGAGGCCGAAGCCGCGACCAGCCCGCGCAGCAGTTCGGCGAGCTTTTCGCCGGCGTCGCCGGCGTAAAGTTCGCCAAGGCTGCCATCAGCGGAACGGCCGAGATTCTCCAGGGCAACGACGCTGGCTTCGACCAGCGCGGCAAGGTCAGCTTCCGCCTGGCCGCGAAAGACCGAAAGCGGCGCCAGCGCTTGCTTGAGACGCCCAAGCAAATTCCGCGCGCCTTCGATGGAGCGCACGGTCAGGCGGGCAAACCAGAAGGGCGGTCGGCTATCACCGCCGAGCCCGGTGAGGCGGGCCTCGAAAAGGTCCGGCAGCGAAGCGATGTCGGGGCGGCCGGTGCCGCCGCGCAGCGCCACCAGCTCTACCAGTTCCGCCGCGTGGCGCACATCGGACCTCTCCAGACCAAGGCCGAGTAGTGGATGCTTGAGCAGCGACAACAGGCCGACCGGATCGCCCGGCCGGAACACCGCTTCGAGCGCCAGCCTGAGGAGGTTGGCTGCCGGGGTGTTGGAAAGCGGCGTGCCGCCGGAATCGTCGGCAACGACACCGAAGCGCTTGAGCTCCACGCTGACGCGGCGTGCCAGCGCGCGGTCACCGGTGACGAGCGCCGCTCTCCGGCCCGGTTCTTCGACCGCACGCTTGAGCGCGACGGCGATGGCGACTGCCTCATCGCGCTCGCTGGCCGCTTCGAGCAGCGTCACGTCGGCGAAGGCGCCGGCAATATCGGACGCCGAAAACCCGTTTCGCGTCTCGGCCCACAATTCGGTGGTCTCGGCCGGCCGCAGCGCCTCGCCGACAAGGGCCGCGCGGAGCCCAAGCTTCGGCTCGGCCGCACCGATCTCCTCGACATCGCCGCGTAGCACGCCGATCTTGCCGATCAGCTTCGCCAGGCCGTATTGCGGATGGCCAAGCACGGCTGGACGCGCGCCGGGTGCGACGAGCGCCTGGAAGGAGGCTTCGTCCAGCATCCGGTCGAGCCCGGGCAGTACGATGGCGCCGCCGGAGAGGCCGGCAATGGTCGCAAGCAGCTCCGCCGTGGCGGGGATGGAGCCGGTGGACCCCGCGGCTATGACCGGCCCGGCGGGCGGATTGCGCCGCAGCCGCGCCGCTTCGGCACGGATCAGGGCGCTGCGATGCGCGGCCGGGTTGGAGCGGTCGTTCTCTTCGAGGAATCTGGGCCAGGCATCGGTGACGATGCCGAGGAATTCGAGCGTCACCTGCCACCATCCGGCAAGGTTCCCGCTCACCAGGCCGGCGAGTTTGGCCCAGTCGGTGCCTTCCGTCTCGATCTCGTCCATCAGCCCGGCCAGATCGCGCGCCAGCCAGATCGCGTCGGCGGTGGAGGCCGGGACGACGATCTCCTCGGCGAAGAGGGCCGCGACATGGGCGGGCAGCCGGCGTTTCCACGCCCGCACCAGCGGCGTCAGCAGTAACAGCCGCTCGGTGGCGGCGATGGGTGGCGCGAGATCGATTGCCGCGGTTGGCTCGGCATCGAACGCGGCCTCATCCTCGTCGAATTCGCCCAGCGGTCGGATCACCGGCAGGATCGCCGAACCGCCGCCGCCACGCGCCTTCAGGCTGTCGACGAAGACGCCGCGCAAGGCACGTGCGGCGCGGCGCGTCGGCACATAGATGGTGACATCGGCCAGGGCGAGCGGGTCGCCTTCGAAACGAAACCCGGGGACAAGACGGCCGTCAAGCAGCGCCTCGGCCAGCGTCGGCAGAAACGGCGCTCCGGAGGGAATGGAGAAAACGCGGCTTGAGCCGCTCATTGCGACCCGATGAGTGCACCGGCCACCGCGTCTTCGGCGAGCGGAATGGCATCGGGCGTGCCGACGGTTATCCAGTGGCCATGCATCGGCATGCCGAACAGGCGGCCGCCGGCAATCGCCTTGTCGAAATAGGCATTGATCGAATGCGGTTCGGCTGGTGCGTCCTTGAACAGGCGCGGGTGGATGATCGCGGCGCCGGCATAGATCAAGCCGGCAGGATCGCCTTTTGAACGCCGCAGGGCGCCATCCGGCGCCACCAGGAAATCGGTGCTGCCACAGTGTCCTGTCGCCCGGTGGAGATCCGCCAGCATCAGCAGAATATCCATTTTCGCGCCGTTCCATGCAAGGGCAAGCCGCCCGAGATTGAGCGGGCCGTGGTCGATCCAGAATGTATCGGCGTTGAGGATGTAGAACGGCTCCCGGCCGAGCTCCGGCAGCGCCTTGACGATGCCGCCGGCGGAATCGAGCAGCCGGTCGCTCTCATCGGAAATGACGATGCGCGGCGATCGGCGATCGGCGACATGGGCGACGATCTGTTCGGGAAGATAATGGACATTGACCACCGCCTTGCCGACGCCGGCCGCGGCCAGGCTGTCGAGGCCCCAGTCGAGCAGCGTCTTGCCGGCGATCTGGACCAGCGGCTTGGGGATGGTGTCGGTGATCGGCCGCATGCGCTTGCCGAGCCCGGCGGCAAGAACGATGGCGGTCTTCGGTCTTCTTGTCACAGCGCTCGTTCCTCCAGCAGCCCGTGCGCGCTGTAGAAATCCCGCAGGTCGGCGAGCGCGGGATGCGACAGCGCGCGCCTCAGATAGTCGCGGATGCGCGGCAGGTGCTTGAGATAATAGGGTTTGCCGTCGCGTTTTTCGAGACGCACGAAAATGCCCAGAATCTTGGAATTGCGCTGCGCGGCCATGATTGCATAGGCTTCGAGGAAGCCTGCTTCATCGAAGTCGCCCGCTGCATGACGCGCCGCGAGATAGGCATCGAGCGTCCGCTTCTCGATCTCGGGTGCCATGGTGACGCGGGCGTCCATGGCAAGCGAGGCGACGTCATAGGCGGCGGGCCCGATCAGCGCGTCCTGGACGTCGACGATGCCGAGCCGGTCGAGGCCGGAGCGTTCGCCGCGCCAGATGATGTTGGGCGAGTGGAAGTCGCGCAGCATCAGCGTGTATTCGCTGCCTTGCAGCCGGTCGAGAAGCGCGTCCCATGTCCTGTGGTAGCCGGAACGCAGCGCGTCGCCCGCCGGGCCGCCCGATATCGCCGGCAGGTACCAGTCGATCAGCAAGTCCGCCTCGATCAGCATGGCGTCGCGATCGAAGGGCGGGACGTCATGAACGACGCCGGGAGCGGCCTCCATCCGGTGAGGCCAGGCCTTGCCATGCATCATGGCGAGCAGTTCGGCTGCCGCCTCGTAACGTTCGGCGACCGGCTCGCCATTGTCGGCGAGGAAGCCTTCCGAGCCCAGATGCTCGAGCAGCAGGAAACCTTGGTCGAGGTCCTGCGCGTCGATCCTGGGCACCGCGACCCCGGCGGCTAGCAGCGCACGGTCGATGGCGACGAAGGCGGACACCGACTGCGCGGTGTGGGCGATCACCGCATAGGGTTTGCCGTCGCGCACGGGAGGGCCGAGCACCAGCCGCGGCGAGTTCATCAGCACGCGCGGCGCCTCGCCGGCAAGCGAGACGATCTCGTAGGAGCGGGCCGAGGCATCGCCGATGAAATGCCGGCGCCGCGCTTGCCCCCATCCGGCGCTCTCCAGAAAACCGCGCATGGCCAGCGAGCGCGCGACACGGTCGAAGGTCGCGCCTTGCCCCGACAGTCGGGCCAGCCGGCCCTCGCCATGCTGGACGAGTTCGATCAGCACCGTCGTCCTGGGTAGATAGCCGTCAGCCCGTTCCGGCCATTCGATAAGGGCTGCACCTTGCGCCAGCGCTTCCTCGAAGCCCAGTTCGTCCAACTCGGCCGCCGACGACAGGCGATAGAGGTCGAAATGATGGACCGGGATGCGCGTGTCGTAGCTCTGCACCAGGGTGAAGGTCGGGCTCGGCACTTCGAGACCGGCATCGTCGGCCAGCGTCCGGATGAGCGCTCTTGCCAGCGTCGACTTGCCGGCGCCGAGATCGCCCTTGAGCGCCAGCACGTCGCCCACGCGCAGAGCCAGCGAAAGATCCTCGCCCAGCCGCGCTGTCTGGGTCTCGTCGGCGAGCAAACGCTCCAGCACCGGTTCCGTCATCGAGCGCGCTACTCGGCCGCTGCGCGGATACCCGGCATGTCGGGAAAGGTGCAGATGACGGTCGTGCCCTTATCCCTGCCGGTTTCGATGCGAACGGCGCCGCCATGCAGTTCGACAAAGCTCTTGACGATGGACAGGCCGAGGCCAGCGCCGCGCCGGCGGCCGCCATTGGCGCGCGGCTCGAAGCGGCGGAACACCGAATCGAGCACGTCGGGCGGCATGCCGGGCCCGTCGTCGTGAACCGAGAACTCGACTCCGTCCGCCAGCTGGCGGCATGCCAGCCGGATGGTGCTGGCCTCCGGCGCGTAATTGGCGGCGTTGCTCAGCAGATTGTAGAGGATCTGGCGGATGCGGGTTTCGTCGCCATGGAAGGTCTTCGGCGCGGCGGCGGCGTCGACCGCGAGCCGGATCGAATGCTCCTCCAGCCGGTCGGCGACAAGCTCGGCGGCGGCCGCGATGGTGCGGTCGACATGCACTTCGGAAATATCTAGCTGCATGATGCCGGCATCGACCGTCGCCAGGTCGAGTATGTCGTTGACGATGGTCAGCAGCACCGATGAGGACGAGCCGACATGCTCGACATATTCACGCTGCTTCTGCGTCAAAGGGCCCGTCGCCGGCAGCGACAGCAACTCCGTGAAGCCGATGATGTTGGTCAGCGGCGACCGCAGTTCGTAGGACACATGCTGGACGAATTCGTTCTTGAGCTGGTCTGATTTCTCGAGCGCCTCGTTCCTGTCCTTGAGCGCGCGCTCGATGTGGACGCTGTCGGTGACGTCGACGAAGGTCATCATCACTTGCCCGTTGGGCAGCGGAATCACGGCGTAACGCAGCACGGTGCCGTTGTTGAGCTCGGTCTGGCCGTGGCGGTCGCGGCGCTCGTCGTCGAAACCGGTGATGGCGGCGACGAAGCCGGGCCAGGGGCTCTCGACCGCTTGCCGATCGGACAGCTCGCGTATGGCCGATACGTGCACATTGGGCTTGGCGGCTTCCGCGTCCAATCCCCACAGCGTGGCAAAGGCCGGGTTCGACAGCCGCAGCCGGCCGTCGGGGCCGAACACCGCGACGCCCTCGGCGAGGTTGTCGAGCGTTTCGCCCTGGACCCGAACCGCGGTGCGGTAGCGGCTTTCGAGATCCATCTTCTCGGTCAGGTTCTCGAACACCCAGGTGACGCCGCCCTTGGGTTGCGGGTTGGCGACGACGCGGATCGTCTTGCCATCCGGCAGATGCCACCAGTGTTCCTGCGATTCGACCGCACGATAGGCGCTGAGCAGGCCTTCCTTCCAGCGGCGCCACTCCGGCTGTTCGGCGATCTTGCCCTCGCTGCGCAGCCGGTCGAGCAAAAGGGCGTTGTCGGGCGCGCTGTGCAGGAAGCCGCTGTCGAGCCCCCACAGCTTCTGGAAAGCCTGGTTGAAGAAGCGCAGCTTCTCGTCGGTGTCGAAGATGGCGACAGCGGTGTTGAGCTGGTCGAGCGTATCGGCGTGGCTGCGCACGGTCCGCTCATATTCGCCGCGGATAGCCTCGATGGCGCTGGTGTCGCAGGCAAGGCCGGCCGAACCGTCGGCGCCGGCAAAGTCGGTCACGGCGAACACGCGGCGGTCGCCTTCGATCACCGTCGAAAGCGACTGCTCGAATACCGGATGCGATTTGTGCTGCGTGGCGATCGCCTCGCGCGCCTGGCCGCCGAGGAATTCCTTGGCGTCACGCACCGCGGCATCCGCGCTCTCGGCTTCGACCGCGTCGGCATAGGCCCGGTTGACCCATTTCAGGCGGCCATGCTCGTCACGCAGCCATGCCGGCATCTTCAGCGCCTCGAGCAGCCCGATCATCGTGTCATGATCGGTGGCCAGCCGCTGGTTGTCGATCTTGAGCCGGGCCTGGCTGCGCTGCGTCTCGGAAAGCGAGACAAACCGCACCAGCACATGGGCCGCGCTCTTGCGGCCATGCACTTCCAGCGGAGCGCCGGCCTGGGATTCGATCACCAGGTCGAACGGCCTGCCTTTTTCGCGCAAACCCGCCACGGCATGTTCGAGTGCCGCCGCCGAACGCGGCATCAGCCAGCGGCCAAAAGCGAGGAACGCGGCCCGTTCCTCCGGCGCACCGCTTTCGGTCGGCAATGTGCCGATGAGTTCGGGTTTCTTGTTTTCCGAGGCCCAGACGACGACACGCTGATCGCGCAGGTTGAGCAGCGCTTCCGAACGCCGCAACGCCGCGCTGACGTCGGCGACGCGGCTTCTCAGCTCGACATTCTCCGCCGAGGTACGCGCCCGTTCGCGGATGAGAACGATGGCCGACAGGAATGCCGTACCCGTCACGCCGACGAACACCGCCAGCTGTACGACCTCGATGGTGCTGATCGAAACACTGGCCACGGCGGCGCCGGCGGTCTGGGCATGCGCGACCGCGCCCGCCAAGGGGCAGGCGAGAGCGGAGCTGGCAAGAAACAATCCTGCACGGGCGCGCCATGAAAGGCGCTCGCCTCGCGGGGCGGAGCCCATGGTCCTCGACTCGTCATGGCCGCCGGAAACGGCCTTTCCCGCCTGAAGCGGGTTATCCCCCGGCATGTCTTGGTCCTCTTCGCCGCCTGAATGCAAGACCGCCCTGATGCGTACGCCGATCCTCGTCCCCGGATCCGCGAATCACAACAATAGCGCCTGCCGGAATCGGCGTGAAGAATCATTCGGTGCAAAAATAAAGCCGGGCGAAAAGTCAATCGCCCGGCCTCAATATCTAGTGGTAAATCCGGATTTGGTTAATAGCGGTAGTGTTCCGGCTTGAACGGACCCTGCGGTGTGACGCCGATATAGGCTGCCTGCTCGCCCGATAGTTCGGTCAGGCGGGCGCCGAGCTTGTCGAGATGCAGGCGCGCGACCTTCTCGTCGAGATGCTTGGGCAGCACATAGACCTGGTTCTGGTACTGCTCACCCTTGGTGAACAGCTCGATCTGGGCCAGCACCTGGTTAGTGAAAGAGGCCGACATGACGAAGCTCGGATGGCCGGTCGCGTTGCCGAGATTGAGCAGGCGGCCTTCCGACAGGAGGATCATCCGCTTGCCGTCCGGGAAGGTGATCATGTCGACCTGCGGCTTGACATTGGTCCACTTCAAATTGCGCAGCGACGCGACCTGGATCTCGTTGTCGAAATGGCCGATGTTGCCGACGATCACCATGTCCTTCATCGAACGCATGTGGTCGAGGGTAACGACATCCTTGTTGCCGGTGGTGGTGATGACGATGTCGGCGGTCGGGGCCGCCTCTTCCAGCGTGACCACTTCAAAGCCGTCCATAGCGGCCTGCAGCGCGCAGATCGGATCGACCTCGGTGACCTTGACGCGGGCGCCCGCACCCTTGAGCGAGGCCGACGAGCCCTTGCCGACGTCGCCATAACCGCAGACGACCGCGACCTTGCCGGCCATCATCGTGTCGGTGCCGCGACGGATGCCGTCGACAAGCGATTCTTTGCAGCCATATTTGTTGTCGAACTTCGACTTGGTGACCGAGTCATTGACGTTGATGGCCGGGAAGGGCAGCAGGCCCTTCTTCTGCAACTGGTAGAGCCGGTTGACGCCGGTCGTCGTCTCTTCAGTGACGCCGCGGATCGCCGCTTTCTGTTTGGTGAAGAAGCCCGGCGAAGCCTTCAGGCGCTTCTTGACCTGGGCGTAGAAGTATTCCTCTTCCTCGCTCTGCGGATTGGACAGCACGTCCTCGCCGGCCTCGGCGCGGGCGCCGATCAGGATGTACATGGTGGCGTCGCCGCCATCGTCGAGGATCATGTTGGAGAGGCCGCCATCGGCCCACTGGAAGATCCTGTCGGTGTAGTCCCAGTACTGCTCGAGGCTCTCGCCCTTGACGGCGAAGACCGGAATGCCGGCCTCGGCGATGGCCGCGGCGGCGTGGTCCTGGGTCGAGAAGATGTTGCAGGAAGCCCAGCGGATGTCGGCGCCGAGCACCTTCAGCGTCTCGATCAGCACCGCCGTCTGGATGGTCATGTGCAGCGAGCCGGTGATGCGCGCGCCCTTGAGCGGCTTCTTGGCGCCGAATTCCTCGCGGCAGGCCATAAGGCCCGGCATTTCGGTTTCGGCGATATCGAGTTCCTTGCGGCCCCAGCCGGCAAGCGAGATGTCGGCGACCACATAGTCCTTGCTACCCGTCATGGCAGTGCTCCGATGCGAATTGTCATACTTGCGAATTGTTAGCGGATGCGCCGTGCCGGAAGACATTTCCAAGGGCGCGAATTGCCGGCCTGACTAGCAGATCAGGCTTCGCGCGACAATGGATATAAAGAAATCTTTATTCGTGCATGTCCTGGAGGGCCGACTTCGAGGTCAGCACTCCTCGCCAAAACGGGAGGCGACAAGCTGCTCCAGCGCATCCATGACCTCGAGCGCCTCGGGGCCGCTGGCGGTGACGCGGATCGAGTATCCCGGGCTGGCGGCCAGCATCATCAGGCCCATGATCGAGGTGCCGCCGACCTTGACGCCGTCCTTCTCGACATGGACTGAAGCGTTGAAGCCGCTGGCAAGCTGGACGAATTTCGCCGAAGCGCGCGCATGCAGGCCGCGCTGGTTGACGATCGGAAACTCCCGGACGATCTGGTCCTTGTCAGGCGACAGCGTGCTCATTTGCTGCTCAAAAGCTGGCTGGCGACGTTGATGTATTTGCGGCCCGCGGCCTGCGCTTCGTCGAGCGCTGCCGCCATGTTATCGCCCTTGCGGATCGACGACAGCTTGATCAGCATCGGCAGGTTCATGCCGGCGATCACTTCGGTGCGGCCGGACTCCATCACCGAGATTGCAAGGTTGGATGGCGTGCCGCCGAACATGTCGGTCAACACGATCACACCTGCCCCCGTATCGACACGGGCGACCGCATCGACGATGTCGCGGCGACGCTGCTCCATATCGTCGTCGGCACCGATCGCCACGGTTTCGAAATTGTCTTGTGGCCCGACGACATGTTCGACGGCATGTCTGAACTCGGTGGCCAGTTGACCGTGCGTTACAAGCACGAGTCCGATCATTCTTTGGTGGCTCCCGTCATCGCCGCTTCACAGGCGCATTTTATGCTCGCCAGCCAATCCAGGCGGCGGGAGCGCTATCTTGTCGACGCGAGGCCCGTTGACAAGCCCAAAATTGCGCCGGCCCATGCCATTTTGACGCATTGCAGCAAAAAACCCAGGGCGGATCATAGAAAAGGCGCGATCGACAGCCGCGCCATCACGGCGGCCAAGGCGGCGGCGACATTGCGTTCGGCCAGATCGATGCGCGCCACCGCGCAGCCGGCGATCTTGTCGCTGGCGTCCTCTTGGAAGCGTGCGATTTCGACTGCCGGCAGCAGCCGCACATGCAGGTCGACGACGCAGGCCGGCTCGAATGGCAGGGGTCGTGGCCCAAGCCGTGGAACTTCGGCCAGGCCCTTGATGGTGGCGGGTGCACGGCACACCAGCCGCCCCGCATGGGCTTCGACAAAGAGCTGATCGTCGCCGACGAGCCGGGAGAACAATCCGCGTTGCAGGCAATGGTCGATCAGCGTCAGTGCTAGCGTTGTCTTGCCCGACCCGGGTGAGCCGGTGATGAGAATGCCGCGCTCGCCCATCAACAGTGCCGTCGCATGAATGTTCTCAGGCCGCACGGCGCAATCCATAACGATCGGCGATCATCCCTCGGCCGGCAGCGTCACGACGAAGCGTGCGCCCTTGATCTCGCCGGGCTTGGTGCCGGGAATGTTTTCGGCGGTCAGCGTACCGCCATGGGCCTCGACGATCTGCCTGGAGATCGACAGGCCAAGGCCCGAGTTCTGGCCGAACGCCTCGCCGGCGGGCCGGTCGGTGTAGAAGCGTTCGAAGATGCGGTCGATGTTGTCGGCGCGGATGCCGGGACCATTGTCGTCGACGGTCAGGATGTTGAACTTGCCGGCGCGCGCCAGCGACAGGCTGATGTGGCCATGGTCCTCCGGCACGAAGGAGCGGGCGTTCTCAATGAGGTTGGTGATGACCTGGCCGATGCGCAGATCATGGCCGACGACGACATAGCCCTTGGCGCCCTGCGGCAGCTTGGCAACCTTGAGCTCGATCTCGACCGCCTTCTTGTTGCGCGTCGTTTCACGCGAAACAGCGACGAGGTCGGTAACGAATTTCTTCAGGTCGACGGTTCCCGCGTCCTCGCGCGCCAGTTCGGCGTCGAGGCGGGAGGCATCGGAAATGTCCGTGATGAGACGGTCCAGCCGTTTGACGTCATGCTGGATGATCTCCATCAGACGCGCGCGTGAGGTGTCGTTTTTCGCTAGGGGCAATGTTTCGACGGCGCTGCGCAACGACGTCAGCGGGTTCTTCAGCTCATGCGAAACATCGGCGGCGAAACTCTCGATCGCCTCGATGCGCGCATAGAGCGCGTTGGTCATGTCGCGTACGGCGATCGACAGATTGCCGATCTCGTCCTGGCGGTCGGAAAAGTCGGGGATTTCCTCGCGGCTCTTGACGCCGCGCCTGACCCGCACGGCAGCGGCTGACAGCCGGCGCAGCGGGTTGGCGATGGTGGAGGCCAGGAGCATCGACAAGATGGCCGTGACCAGCGCCGCGATGCCGAAGACGCGCAGGATCGCCTTGCGTTCCGCTGCGACGATCTTGTCGATATCGCCGCCTTCGGTCGACAGCATCAGCACACCGAGAACCGCGCGAAAACGCTGGATCGGCACCGCCACCGAGACGATCTGCTCGCCCTGTTCCGAGACACGTACGATGGTCGACGGGCTGCCGGTCAGCGCCTTCACCACTTCCGGGAAGGCAGCGCCATTGCCGCCCGGCTGCTCGTGATAGACCGGCAGGTCGGTGTTGCGGAAGAAGTCGAAGATGAACTTCTGGATGCGCTCGACAAGGTCCGGCTCTTCCTCGTCCACCGGCGGCAGGTCGTAGCGCAGGATCTGACCGCGCGAATAGAGATGGCGCGAATCGAGCAGCAGGTTGGCGTCGCGGTCATAGATGCGGGCGCGGGTGCGGGTCGGCGAGATCAGTCGCCGCAGCACCGGCGCCACGCGCTCGGGATTGATCGGAAAATCGAGGTTATCGAGCTGGTCCGAGCCAGGCCCCAGGCTTTCGCCGGCCTGCAGCTCGAGCAGCTTTTCCGGATCGATGCTGATCGAGTCCGTCTCGACCGTCGCCGACGCCGCGATCGCCCCGGCGATGATCTCGCCTTGCGTCATCAGGCTTTCGACGCGCGCGTCGATCAGCCCGTCGCGGAAGGTGTTGAGATAGAGGATGCCGGTGACGAGCACCGCCAGGCCGGCAAGGTTGAGGAAGAGGATGCGCCGCGTCAGGCTGGAAAAGATGTGGTGCCCGAGGAACCGGCGCATCGGTACCGTGATTTTCGACACGAAGGAAGGCATGATGCGCGACGGCCGCCTGGCGGCGCCCGTCGGCCTGCTTCGCTGTGCTTCCACTGCCATCGAATAGCAGCTCCCGCTAGTCCCAGGTTTGAAATATGTCGCAGCCCCAAGCCGGAGGCCGCTTTTGCTCGACATACATCAAATTACGCTTCGCGGAACCGATATCCGACTCCGTAAAGGGTTTCGATCATCTCGAAGTCGTCGTCGACAGCCTTGAATTTCTTGCGCAGCCGCTTGATGTGGCTGTCGATCGTGCGGTCATCGACATAGACCTGCTCATCATAGGCCGAATCCATCAGAGCATCACGGCTTTTTACCACACCGGGACGTTGCGCCAGCGAGTGCAGGATCAGGAACTCGGTGACGGTGAGCGTCACCGGTTCGCCCTTCCAGGTGCAGGTATGGCGTTCCTGGTCCATGACGAGCTGGCCGCGCTCGAGCGAGCGGGCCTGCTGGCTCGGCGCTTTTGCCGCGGCCTCGCGGGCGCTGGCCCGCCGCAATACGGCGCGTACCCGCTCGACAAGCAGGCGCTGCGAGAACGGTTTGCGGATGAAGTCGTCGGCGCCCATCTTGAGACCGAACAATTCATCGATCTCGTCGTCCTTGGAGGTCAGGAAGATCACCGGCAGGTCGGATTTCTGGCGCATCCGGCGCAGAAGCTCCATGCCGTCCATGCGCGGCATCTTGATGTCGAGGATGGCGAGATTCGGCGGCCGGGCCGCCAGGCCTTCCAGCGCGGACGCACCATCCGTATAGGTCTCGACACGATACCCCTCGGATTCGAGGGCGATCGACACCGACGTCAGAATGTTGCGGTCGTCATCGACAAGCGCGATTGTTGCCATTTCAAGCGGCTCCCTCATGAGCTGTCCCTTCTGTCGTAGAGAAGGGGCTTTTGCAGGACAAATTAGGTACAAAATGTGGCATAGGCCTTGTCCGCTGTCACGAGCGGCGTGCCGGCGGCCACAATTCTACCTCGACACCGATTGGACGAACGAGCACCGCCAATCCTTTGGGCAACCACCGAACTTTTTGCATATATAAACGGTTTAAACAACTTTCAAAATATTTAAATCGATTAAATATTTGATATCATTTGCCTTTTCTGGTTCTGACCATCTAACCTGCTTAGTAGGTGTGCCGGAAATATGCCGGCAAAGATGCGGCAAATCTTGAGAAGGGTCACCAAATGTCGGAATTCGGCAAACGCAATCCTGCCTGCGCGATCGATCGTATCGGTCTGAAAACCTCCGGCACGGTGCGCTATAATTTCGGTGCGGCCGCCCTCTACCAGGAATCGATCCGGCGCGGTGAAGCCCGGCTGACCGCGCATGGCGCGCTTGTCGCCGAGACCGGCCAGCACACCGGTCGCTCTCCCAAGGACAAGTTCGTCGTTCGCGACGGCGCCACCGAACCGCAAGTCTGGTGGGACAACAACAAGGCGATCTCGCCGGCCCAATTCGACGTTTTGCTCGCCGATTTCCAGGCCCATGCCGCGGACAAGGACCTTTACGTGCAGGATCTGGTCGGCGGTGCCGACGCCGAGCTCAACCTGCGCACCAGGGTGATCACGGAATTTGCCTGGCACTCGCTGTTCATCCGCAACCTGCTCATCCGTCCCGACGCGGCCGAACTCGAACAGTTCGTGCCCGGGATGACCATCATCGACCTGCCGTCCTTCCGCGCCGATCCCGCCCGTCACGGCAGCCGCACCGAAACCGTGATTGCCGTCGACCTGACGCGCAAGATCGTGCTGATCGGCGGCACCTCCTACGCCGGCGAGATGAAGAAGTCGGTGTTCACCATGCTCAACTACCTCCTGCCGGAGAAGGGCGTGATGCCGATGCACTGCTCGGCCAATGAGGGACCGGCCGGCGATGCCGCCATCTTCTTCGGCCTGTCGGGCACCGGCAAGACCACGCTGTCGGCCGATCCGTCGCGCACTTTGATCGGCGACGACGAACATGGCTGGGGTCCGCATGGTATCTTCAATTTCGAAGGCGGCTGCTACGCCAAGACCATCAAGCTGTCGGCGGAAGCCGAGCCGGAGATCTTCGCCACCACGCAGCGCTTCGGCACGGTGCTGGAAAACGTCGTGCTCGATGCCGACGCCGTGCCGGACTTCAATGACGGCCGGCTCACCGAAAACACACGCTGCGCCTACCCGCTCGACTTCATCCCCAATGCCTCGAAGACCGGACGCGCCAATCACCCGAAGAACATCATCATGCTGACCGCCGACGCTTTCGGTGTGATGCCGCCGATCGCTCGGCTGACGCCGGCGCAGGCGATGTATCATTTCCTCTCCGGCTACACGGCCAAGGTGGCCGGCACCGAAAAGGGCGTGACCGAGCCCGAAGCGACCTTCTCGACCTGTTTCGGCGCGCCGTTCATGCCGCGCCATCCCTCGGAATACGGCAATCTGCTGCGCGAGTTGATCGCGCGCCATGGCGCCGATTGCTGGCTGGTCAACACCGGCTGGACCGGTGGCGCCCACGGCACCGGCAAGCGCATGCCGATCAAGGCGACGCGCGCGCTGCTCGCCGCCGCCCTCGACGGCTCGCTGAAGGCAGGCGCGTTCCGCACGGATGCCAATTTCGGCTTCGAGGTGCCGATGGCGGTGCCTGGCGTCGACAGCGCCATTCTCGATCCGCGCTCCACCTGGATCGACAAGGCTGCCTACGACCGGCAGGCGGCAAGGCTGGTCGGCATGTTCGCCGTCAACTTCGAGAAATTTGAAAGCCATGTCGATGCAACCGTCATGGGCGCGGCGCCCCGCATGCAGGAAGCCGCCGAATAGGCGCCGGGCAGAACATCGATGTCGGACCGCATGCCGTCAGCCGTCGGTCGAGACGGTGACGGATTTCCACACCTCGATTTCCTGCTGGAGACGTTCGATTCTGTCCGACACGAGCTTGAGGGCATCGCTGCCAAGCAGAAGCTGCGGCGGCGGGTCACTGGATTCGACCAGGCCTAAAACGGCGGCTGCCAGTTTGTCGGGGTCACCGAGCTGCTTGCCGCTCTTTACCTGTCGCGCCTCCCGTATCGGATCAAAAAGTGCGTCATAGTCGGTAATTGATCTCTCTGTGCGGACCATTGATCGCCCAGCCCAGTCCGTCCGGAAGGAGCCGGGGCAGACCGCGGTCACGCGGACGCCGAACGGGGCCATTTCCGAACGCATCACTTCCGATATGCCTTGGAGCGCAAACTTGCTGCCGCAATAGTAAGCGATGCCCGGCATGGTAATCATGCCTCCCATCGACGTGACATTGACGATGAATCCACGACGTCGCTCGCGAAACCGGGGGAGGAAAGCCTTGGCGACGGCGACAGCGCCGAAGACATTCACGTCGAACTGACGCCGCATCTCTTCGATCGGCGACTCTTCAAGCACTCCCTCGTGGCCGTAGCCGGCATTGTTGATCAGCACGTCAATCGGTCCATGTTCGTTCTCCGCCTGCCTGACGACGTCGGGTATGATGTCGAATTCCGTTACGTCGCACAGTACCGGTCGAACTGCGGGGAGAACGTCGGCGAGCGCTGCGCGTGATGTCTCCGAGCGAACGGCGCCAACCACCGTATGGCCGATCCGGATAGCGGCAGAAGCTATGGCCAACCCGAAGCCGGAATTCGCGCCGGTGATAAAGAAGGTTTTCTGTGACATGACCCGCAAGCTTTCCTTGATTGGTGACAAATATTATGAGGAACCCAGCGTTTCGATTGCGGGTTCTCTGAACTTGTTGCCAAATCCTATTGCCGCCAAACACGAACGATCCAGACGAGACGAGCTGGTCGAGTTGGCCGGAGCTCTCGCCCCTCGTCACGGCTATAATCCGACCGCGTTCAACCGCGTCCGCATACTCAGGACGGAAGCCGTGCTTCACGACGTCCCGGTCCTCTATAAGCCAGGCGCGGTGTTCGTATTACAGGGGAGCAAGCAAGGCATCCTCGAAAGGGAAATCTACCTCTACGACGAGGAACACTATCTGGCGGTTTCGGTGCCTGTTCCATTCCGCATGAAATCGACGGCCAGTCCGGAGCGACCATTGCTTGCGGTCTATGTTGAGTTCGATATGCAGATGGCAGCCGAGCTCGCCATACAAGCGCAGATGCATGCCGGACCGGCGAGCGGCAGACCGCGAGGTCTCGTTTCAAGCAGGATGGCCCCCGAAATGGAGGATGTCCTGCTGCGCCTTCTTGTGGCGCTTCGCAGCCCCGTTGAAGCTCTCGTCCTTGGTGACGGCATTCTGCGCGAACTGCATTACCGGGTGCTGGTCGGCCCGCAGGGCGGTGCAATGATCGCGGCACTGCAGCAGAAAGGCACGTCCGGAAGGATGATCCAGAGCCTGGCCTGGTTGCGAGAGAACTACAGTTCTGAAATTTCGATCGGCGATCTGGCAAAAGACGTGGGCATGAGCGTTCCTTCCTACCACGTCCATTTCAAGGACCTAACCGGCAACAGTCCAATGCAGTACGTGAAAGCGATACGGC
The DNA here is from genome assembly GCF_006440535.1 of Mesorhizobium sp. B2-5-13. Taxonomy (NCBI): domain Bacteria; kingdom Pseudomonadati; phylum Pseudomonadota; class Alphaproteobacteria; order Hyphomicrobiales; family Phyllobacteriaceae; genus Mesorhizobium; species Mesorhizobium sp. B2-5-13. The sequence continues at coordinate 174,743 of NZ_VFUI01000002.1, forward strand.
TCCACGAAGCACGATTGATGATTGCACGCCAGAACAAGACGATCGCTGAGGTCGCGGCTTCGGTGGGCTACGCGAGCCCGTCTCAATTCAGCCGCGACTTCAAACGGCATTTCGGGCGCACGGCGTCGGAAGAGACGAAATGGGTCCGTCGCCATCTTGGCGAACTCGCCTGGGCATCGTGATCAGGATCATCATATTTGAGTTAGGGGCTGGGCTTTCGATCGGGCCTTTTCTTTTTCGGTCCGCCGCGCCATGACTGCGGCATGCCGATCGACGACGACATCATCATATCGGGCGAAGCCGTGATCCACCCGGGCGACCTGCACGAGGATTTCATCCGCTCGTCCGGTCCCGGCGGCCAGAACGTCAACAAGGTGGCGACGGCGGTGCAGCTTCGCTTCGACGCGCAGAACGCGGAGGGCCTGTCCGAGCGCGTGCGCGAGCGGACCATAAAACTTGCCGGCCAGCGCGCCACCAAGGACGGTGTCATCGTCATCGAAGCCGGGCGCTTCCGAACCCAAGAACAGAACCGCGCCGATGCGCGGGCGAGGCTCACGGCACTGGTCGCCAAGGCCGCCGAACCACCGCCGCCGCCGCGCAAGAAGACACGGCCGTCGAAAGGCGCGGTTGAGCGACGGCTGAAGAGCAAGGCGGGACGCGGCACGATCAAGAAGCTGCGCGGCCGGGTGGAGAACGATTAAGCACCACACCAGGCGCGTGTACAAAACGGCTTCCCATTTCGCATCGCAGATGCGAGGTTTCCCCATTGCCACAGCAAGGGAGACCTAGAGATGGGTATGTTCGATTTCGTCAAGAGCGTCGGCAAGAAGCTCGGCATCGGCGGCGACGAAGAAGCCGCACCCACCGCCGACACGCTCAAGAAAGAGCTCGATTCACACAAGCTCGGTACCGATGGCGTGCAGGTCGTCGTCCAGGGCGATACGGCGGTGCTGAAGGGTGTGGTCAAGGACCAGTCGATCTTCGAAAAGGCGGTCATTGCCGTCGGCAACACATTGGGCGTCTCCAAGGTGCAGGCTGACGAGTTGCAGGTCGCGCCGGCTTCCGGCACGGCGGCCCCTGCCAAGGAGCCGACCTTCTACACCGTCCAGAAGGGCGATAATCTCTGGAAGATCGCCGAAAAGAGCTATGGCAAGGACCGGGGCGCCAAGAACACGGTCATCTTCGAGGCCAACAAGCCGATGCTGACCCATCCCGACAAGATCTATCCGGGCCAGGTCCTGCGTATTCCCGAGCTTGGCTGAGCCACAGGGCAGAAATCAGTGCGCCGTGCGTCCGAAAGGCCGCGCGGCGTTGCATTACCAGCGGCGCTTAGTCTTATTCGTCAACCGCCATTGGCGAATGGAAAGACGAATTCGGCGCGCGGCATCTGGCAAAAACCACGACGGCTTTCGGGTCGCCGTTTTCGTCCGCTGGTGGCATGCTGGGCTCCGAACCATTCACATGAGCCAAATCCATGCTCGTTCTGCCCAAGGGCGTACGCCACATGCCGGCCCAGCTGTCCCGCGCCGTCCAGGAGGCGCTGGTCGAGGAGGTGAGGAGCATCGTCCAGCAAGCGCCGCTGTTCGTGCCGGCCATGCCGCGGACCGGCAAGGAGATGAGCGTGCGCATGACCAATTGCGGTCCGCTCGGCTGGGTCACCGACAAGGAACGCGGCTATCGCTACCAGCCGACGCATCCGCTGACCAGAGAGCCTTGGCCGCCCATCCCCGACAGCCTGCTCGACCTGTGGCGGCAGGTGTCGGGTTATCCGAATCCGCCAGAGGCCTGCTTGGTCAATTTCTACACGCCTGATGCGAAGATGGGCCTGCATCAGGATCGCGACGAGGCCGATTTCTCGGCGCCCGTCGTCTCTGTCTCTCTGGGTGACGATTGCCTGTTCAGGGTCGGCCAGACAACGCGCGATGGCGCTACCAAATCGTTCAGGCTGAAAAGCGGCGATGTCGTCGTGCTTGGCGGCGAGGGTCGCCTTGCCTTCCATGGCGTCGACCGCATCTACCCTTCGACCTCGGCGCTGCTCAAAAACGGCGGCAGGATCAATCTGACGCTGCGGCGGGTGACGAAGCCCGATGAGGCCTCCAAATAAGCCGATCTTAACGCGCGTCCCCTATCAAGACTGCCAGGTCTTGGAAAACAGCGCAATGGCACCAGTCAACCAGACTGCCCTCTTTCGATCCGATATCCGTTTCGCGGCACTTGTGCTGTGCACCGGGATTCCGATCGGGCTGCGTTATCACCTTGGATTGTGGACATCCGACGAGCGCGGCTTGTCCGTGGTTAGCCACGGAATGCCCTATTGGGACTTCACAAACCTGTGGGCGGGCGGACGCATGGCGCTCGACGGGCATGTCGCGTTCCTGTTCGATATGGACAGCTATCGCGCAACCCTGCGGCGGATGTTTTCGCCAGACCTTCCCAACCAGGAGTGGAGCTACCCGCCCAGCATCCTGATTTTCGGCGCGCCGCTTGCGCTGCTGCCGATATTCCCCGCCTATCTCGTGTGGACCTTGGGCACGGTCTTTTGTCTCTGGCTGGCCCTCCGGCCGCTGCAACTGGGCAAGGCTGCCGAAGCAGCCATCCTCTTTTGTCCGGCCGTACTGATCAACGCGGCCTTCGGCCAGAACGGCGCCCTGACGACGGCCTTGCTCATCGGCGGATTGGCGGCGGTGCCGAAGCGGCCGGTCCTGGCAGGGCTGCTCTTCGGCCTGCTGACGGTAAAACCGCATCTCGGCATACTGGTGCCGTTCTGCTTGCTGGCGAACGGCAACTGGCGCGCCATTGTTGCCGCCGCGCTGTCGTCGTTCGCCCTGTTCGCCCTGACCGGCCTGCTGCTTGGCTCCGAGGTCTGGACGCTGTTCTGGACCGAGACCCGTCCCCTGATGACGGCGATTCTCGAGGCTCCCTACCCGCAGCCCTATCAGTCGAATGCGGCGACCATGTTCTTCCTGGCTCGTGCGTCCGGTCTGGGACTGACTGCGGCCTATGCGCTGCAAGCCATTGCGACGGTCGCGGCGATCGCAACGGCGATCTGGATCTGGTTGCCATGGCGGCGGGTCGAGCATCGCGAACGGGTCGTGCTCACCGCCGTGCTGGCAACGCTGGCGACGCCTTACGGCTACAGCTACGATACGATCGGCCTAGCCGTTGCCGTCGCCTATCTGTTCTCGACGCGCAACGCCATGCCGAGGATTTTTCTGGCACTGATCTGGCTATACCCGGCTATCGCGCATCTGGTGAACAATGCCGGGCTTGGCATCGGCGTGCTGGTACCGCTGTTCCTGTCGGCATGGATGCTTGCCGACATAATAGCCCGCGAGCGCGGGCCCACGGTTGGCGGCACGCCAGGCATCGACATGCCGACGTAGGACGCTTGGTTGCGATACCTATTGGCGAGCTTTGACGTCGGCGCGGATGAGCAGGGTCACCGACCCGTTCTGAAGCAGCGGGCGGTAATCCGCCAAGCTCTTGGCGATTGCGATGTTGTCCCTCAAAGGTATTGGCGCACGCGGCTCCGCCGTCCCGTCGTCGACCACAATGTCGGGCCGTTTCGCGGCAAGTTCGCCGGCGATCGCCGCGGTATATTGCTGGCGCAAGGTCTCCAGATCCAGCCGTTGGGCAGGGTCCTGCGCCAACCGGATGAGGATCTCGGCATCGCTGACCATCCAGGCGGAGGGGTTGCGTGCCACGACACGGGCGCCAGTCATCCGGGCGAGCGGATTGCCGGCCTGCAGCCGCGAGCCGATCGACATGAAGGTTGGATGGTCGACTACGCGGCTGACGGCGACCGCCGCGGCGTCGAGACCGCCGCGTGGCTGAGTGAATGCCAGACCTTGTTGCGCCACGACCAATTTCACGATCGAAAACAGCCCAAGCGCGGCCCCAAACACGGCCGGCAGGGGCAGGCTTCGCAATGGTTTCAACCTGATAGACTGCAGCATCAATGCCAGGACGCCGACTGTCAGGAACGGCAGCGCCTGATACGTCCACCCCTTGCCCATGATGACGAAGGCAGGGACATAGGCCGCTCCAGCCAAAAGCAGTATTTGCGCATCGCGATGGGGCCGACCGGGATAAGCCATCACCAGTGTGGCCCCTGCCATGGCCGCGAACATAGGGATAGGCCATAGCATCAACATGTCCATGACCGGCATCCGCATCGGCAAATAGACTTGACGCAACAAGGGCAGAACCTCGGCGAAGAAAGGCTGCATGAAAACAGCGAGTGCGATCAGATAGCCAACGGTCAGAATACCACCGACCACGCTCTCGGTCGTAAAAAGCGGACGCAGCGAGCGTCGCTGTAGCGCAATCACAAGGGCCGGCAGCGCCAGAGCCAGCACGCTGTAGGGTGGTTTGATCATCACGAAGATACCGGCGCCGACACCGGCAACCATCCGCTCGGCGATGCTGCCGGCACGAAAATCCGCCGTTCGATCACGTGCCGAAAGCAATGCCAGCCACGGCAGCAAGGCGATCACGGCAATCTGCTCGCGCTGGCCGAAATCCGGCGGAAACAGGAACAGCACGACAAACACCGCCGCCGGAATGATCCAGACGCACCGCTTCAGAACCTCGTCGGTCCGTGCAAGAATGCGAGCCGAAAAGCAGACGGAAGCAGCCGCGAGTGCCGCCACGCCCACACTCACCCAAAATTCCGCCGACAGCCCGGTCAGGCGTTCCATGGCGAGAAAAGGCAGATAGAGCCAGGTTGAAAAAGGTGGATTACCCTCGGCGATATCGACGTAAAGGCGTTCGCCGTTGAGGACACGGTCGCCAACCGTCAGCAGCCAGGACACGTCTACATTGCTCGGCACCACGAAGAGCGAGACGACGACCGCATAAATGGTGATCAACAACGTTGCGACAGCCGGCCCGACGAGTCGAAATACAGCCTTGCTGGATTTGAAGCTTGCCAGCTTGCCCTGAGCAACGAGCGGCGCATTCATGCAAATGGGCTTTCATCACCGGCACAACCAGTATCGGTGAGTTTCTAGCAGACAGCAGTTAAGGGTGTTCTAACCTGGCGGTTGAACGCCACTTGACCGCCACAGATTGCACGGCGCGTCGCTATCGGCCTGGATGCTTGCGGGGATCAGGGCCGCGAACGTGGGAACCGGCCGCAGGCGCGCCGATGCGGCGCCGGACCGGCGGAACGCTGATCCTGACCGTGATGTCCAGCATCATCTCTCCCACCGTCGGCGGGCAAGGTATGGTCTGCAAGAAGACCAGGGGCGACGGTCCCTCTGGCGGCTCGCGGCGGGTCGGTCCGCCGCGCCATGCTTTGCCGCGCCATGCCCTGGCGGGCGGCTCCTGCCGCAGCCGGCCGCTCTTGCGTCTCAGCCGCAACTGCTTGGCAAAGCCGCGCGACAGCCAGGCCAGCCTGCCGAAATCGGTTCGCGGCTTGGCCTGCAGCACCGCCGACCAGCGCGAAAGGCCGGTGAGGTCGGCCATGTCAAGCACGCGCGCCAGCACCCTGTCCGGCACCGCCGCGCCAATATCGAGCGCGAGGTAGGAGAGCGCCACCGCCGCGGCCACGGCAAGGCCACGCCTGGCGACAACGTCGAGGAACACGTCCCAGTCGACATCGCCGGCGCGAATGGCTACAGCGCAATCGACCAGCCAATCGCTGTGCGTGTGGGCGTCGAGCCCGCCATGCGCGATGGCGAGCGCGATGCGGTCCGCAGGCGACGGCACCAGCACGCCGACGCCGCTGAATTCGGCCGCCGCCGCTCGCCGCCAGATCCCTGGTCGTCCTCGTCGCTTTGCTGCGAACCGTCATAGGGCGGATCAAGCCTCGATTTCCAGTGCCGACAGTGGCTTTGAACAGCAGGCCAGGATGAAGCCATCATCGATCTCGTGATCGAGGATGCCGCCATTGTGGCTCATCTCGACGCTGCCGGAGACTTTCTTCACCTTGCAAGTTCCGCACAGGCCGAATTCGCAGGCCGCCGGTATCCGCACGCCCGAAGCACGCGCCGTCTGCAGCACGGTCTGGCCGGCGACACAGTCGGCGTCGACGTCCGAAAGCGCGAAGCGGATCGGCGTTGCGGCTTCGACGGGGACAGCCACACCGTCCTGCGCCGGCGCCGCGAATGGCGCCGGGATTTCCTCAACGGTCGGCGCGGCAAAGCTCTCCTGATGGTACTTTGCCATGTCGAAGCCGGCGGCTTCGAGCATGCCGCGCACGGCGCGCATGAAGGGATCGGGGCCGCAGCAGAAGATTTCGCGTTCGCGGAAATCGGGCGCCAGCAGTGGCAGCCGGATAGCGTCGATGCGGCCCATATGGCCATACCAGCCCTCGCGGCTCGACCGTTCCTCGATCATGAAGCCGAGCGACAGGCCCGGCATGTGGCCGCCGAGCAGCTCCAGCTCCTTGCGGAAGATGATCTCTTCCGGGCGCCGCGCGCAGTTGACGAAGCCGACATCGGTCCATGGCGCGCAGTCGTTCAGCCAGCGCAGCATCGACATCATCGGCGTCACGCCGGAACCGGCCGAGATGAACAGATATTTCGCCGCTGGATGGCTGTGCAGTGAAAAGTCGCCGCCCGGTCCATAGGCCTTGACGTGCGAGCCGGGCGCCAGGTGATCGAACATCCAGCGTGTGCCGATGCTGCCCACCTGCGCCTTCACCGTCACCGCGATCGAGAATGGCCGCGACGGTGACGATGACAGCGTATAGGTGCGCATCAGCGGCCCGTCCGGTGTCGGCAATTCCAGCGTCACGAACTGGCCCGGCTTGTAGCGGAACCAGGTCTGGTTGTCGGAGCGGAAGGTGAAGGTCTTCACGTCGGGCGCCTCGTCGGTGACGCCGGTCACTTCCAGCACCTGCAGCCTGTCGTTCCAGGGCGCCATCTGGTCGAGATGGCGATAGAGGCCGAGGTCCGTCATCGCATTCATCCTCTTGTCCCTTTTGTTCTGCGCATGCCCAAAACCGCCGTCTTTAGCGATATGCCTAGGCAACGCTGCGCAGGGCCGGCCGGGCGCCTTCGGCAAGCCGTGGCCCGATGAAGGACGCGTACCACTCGACGAACTGGATCACGCCGCCCTCATGCAGCTCCGAATAAGGGCCTGGCTCGTAGGCCGGCGACAGGATGCCGAAGGCGTTTTCCTCGACGATGCGGCGATCCTGGTCGTTGGTCTCGGTCCAGACATGGGTGAGTTCTGCGAGATCGTAATCGACGCCCTCGACCGCATCCTTATGCACCAGCCATTTAGTCGTCACCGCCGTTTCCGTGGCGCTGATCGGCAGCACCCGGAAGGTGACGGCGTGGTCGCCCAGGATGTGGTTCCAGGTCGTCGGATAGTGGTAAAGCAGCAACGAACCGATGCGGTTGGTTGAAACGCTGTCGGAAAGATTCCTCTCGACCGCGCGCTTTCCCGTCATCGTGTAGCTGACGGCATCGCGCAGCAGCGGCGCGCGGGTCGCGCGATACTGGCCGGCCGGATCGATGCGGAACTTGCTCGGCAGGCCGGCCGCTTCGCATTTCGCCCAGTGCGCCAGCATCTCCGGATCGCTGTCGGCGCCTTGCACGCCGGTCACCGTCGGTGCTTCCGGGAAGGTCTTGCAGAGTTCGGGATGATTGCCGGCGCAATGATAGCATTCGCGATTGTTTTCCCAGACCAGCTTCCAGTTGCCCTTCTCGATGATGGTGCTTTCGAAGGCGACTTTTGCCTCACGCAGCCGGTGCGGCAAAAGGTAGGGCTCGATCATCGCCCGCATCGGCGCGAAGTCGGCTGGCTCCTTGGCCAGGCAGATGAAGACATAGCCGGCGACGCTTTCGCAGGCGACCGGCTTCAGCCCGAACTGGCTCTTGTCGAACCCATCGGCCATCTGGCGGGCGAACAGCAGCCGGCCGTCGAGCTCGTAGGTCCATTGGTGATAGGGACAGACCAGCTTGGCGGCCGTGCCCTTGTCGGAATTGCAGACGCGGCTGCCGCGATGGCGGCAGGAATTGTGGAAGGCGTTGATCTTGCCCTGCTGATCGCGCACCAGCACGACCGGATAATCGCCGATCTGCACGGTGATGAAGCTGCCCGGCTTGGGCAATTCGCAATCATGGCCGATGAACAGCCAGTCGCGATACCAGATCAACTCCATGTCCAGCTTGAAGTAGTCCGGGTCGGTGTAAAAAGGCTGTTCCAGCGAAAAGCCTTGTCTGCGGCTGCTCAAGAGCCTCAGCATGTCGTTGCGCGCGTCCATGTCCTGTCCTCAGTTTCAAGGACTGAACTGGTGGTGATTGAGGAAGGACTGGGCGCAGATCGGCGAAAAGCCGGACAAACACCATCCGCCTCTTGACCGCCCACCGCGATCAGTCGAGTTCTAGCGATCTCGGGCTGGTTTCCGGGCTCTGGAGTTGTCCTTGCGGACCATCGCGACACCTTCCCAGGCTTTAGCCCAGTGGTCTCCCGTTGCGACTTGAACTCCACCACCGTTGCGGGGGCAGCGCCGGAATCTGACCGGCTTCCCAATTCTCCGCTCCGTCGTCACGCAGCGGCACCTGAGATGCCTGATCTAATCACGACAGGCTTTGCGACATCGGCACGAAAGCGACATCGCATCCATGCGGCGCGACACGCATGCTGGATCGTCATGACAGGCTTGTAGCCGTTGGAATCGCCTTCTGTCGCCAAGCCGCGCCGGCACCGTCTTCGACCCCTTTGCCGGCAGCAAATAGGTTAACAGTTTCAAAAAGTGACTATTAGAGGAGTCTAAAATCGAACTGAACGGTTCGTTTCTGTTGACGGTGCGTGCAAGACGCTGTGAACGCCGAGCCTCCGACACAGTTGGTGATCAGGATGCTGTTTCAAGGTAACCAGCTGATATCACAAGAGAAAATAAGATATGCGGAAAGCGCTGGTACAATTTCAAGTGGTGGAGTCATGGTCCACGCTGAACAACTTCGTGATTGGAAACGGCAAGGGTGCTCTCCCACATCGGGGCTGTCCGAACGACGCGATTTAATCCCAAGACACGCCGCTAGATGGACGGAAAAATACTGGAGTACCAAAAAATGAAAAAGATCATTCTCACTGCCGCCGCCCTTCTGGCTGTTTCCGGCAGCGCCTTCGCTGGTAGCGACAATTACGGTTCGAACGGCGCCAACCAGCCTGCTGCCGCGGTGGACAGCTCGTACACCGCTTCCACCTCCACCAAGACGTCGGAGCCGGGTGCTCAAACGCCTGCTCAGGGCAGCGATCGCAACCTCTTCGGCCGCTAACGGCCTGTCCCCACGGACGGCGGGCTTGCCCGCCGATCCGGTAGAATTCAAGAAATTCAGGAGTGTCTAAAATGAACAAGATCCTTATTGCCGCCGCCGCCGTTCTGGCCATTTCCGGCAGCGCTTTTGCCAGCGACAACTATGGCTCCAACGGTGCCAACCAGCCTGCCGCCGCGGTGGACAACTCGTACACCGCGTCGGTCGACAAGTCGGCTCCTGCCAGCCAGGAGCCCGTCCAGCACGGCGCCGATCGCAACCTGTTCGGCAACAACTAACATCTCTTCAAGCAAGGACGGCGCGCTCAGCCCGCCCCTTGAATTCGAAAAAATCGGAGCACCAAAATGAAAAAGATTGTTCTTACCGCCGTCGCTCTTCTGATTGCCGCTGGCAGCGCCTATGCCGGCAACGACAACGTTGGCGACACCGACATCAACAAGCTGGCGACCGTCAACGTCGACACCTCGCATACGGGCTCGATCCGCAAGAGCGAATCGCCCGTCTACAAGCTGCTCAATTCGTCGGGCGACGTACAGAAGTCCGCCCCTCAGGGCGCAGACCGCAACCTCTTCGGCAACAACTAACCAGCCGTGGTAATATACAAAAGAGAGCGGCGGGCTTGCCCGCCGCTCTCTTTTTGCGTTGTCGAGACAGCTTGTGGTCTCAGGCGGCTTTTGCTTCCGCTTCCTGCAGGGCGAACGACCGTCCATCCGCATCGAAGATATGAAGATCTCCGGCATTGGCGGTCAGCCGCAGCGTCGAGCCGCGCTTGACCTCGACATTGCCCGGCAACTTGGTCACCAGCGGCAGGTCGGCACGGCCGATGTCGATATAGACCAGCTGAACCTCACCGAGCTGCTCGAGATAATCGACCGTCCCCTCGAACAGATAATCGCTACCACTGGCGATCGCGAGATCTTCCGGCCGCACGCCGAAGCTGACCGCCGCTCCCTTTGCCGAAGCAGGCGTCGCGATCGGTACCGTCGCCTTGCGTCCGCCGACATGACTGACGATGGACGGATTGCCCGTCTTGTCGACCGTCGCCGGCAGGATATTCATGGCCGGTGAGCCGATGAACTGGGCGACGAAGAGGTTGCCGGGGTTCTTGTAGAGCTCCATCGGCGTGCCGACCTGCTCGATGTGGCCATCCTTCAGCACGACGATGCGGTCGGCCAGCGTCATCGCCTCGACCTGGTCGTGCGTGACATAGATCATAGTCGTGTTGGGCATCGATTCCTTGAGCTTGGCGATCTCGATGCGCGTGGCGACGCGCAGCGCCGCGTCAAGGTTCGACAGCGGTTCGTCGAACAGGAACACTTTCGGATTGCGCACGATGGCTCGGCCGATGGCGACACGCTGGCGCTGGCCGCCCGACATCGCCTTGGGCAGGCGATCGAGATATTTGGTCAACTGCAGGATCTCGGCCGCCTGCCGTACCCGCTTGTCAATCTCGGCCTTGCTTTCCTTGCCGATCTTCATCGAGAAGGCCATGTTGTCGTAGACGGTCATGTGCGGATAGAGCGCGTAGGACTGGAACACCATGGCGATGCCGCGCTTCGACGGCGGCACGTCGTTGACCACCTGACCGTCGATCCTGAGTTCACCCGAGGTGATTTCCTCAAGCCCGGCGATCGAGCGCAGCAAGGTGGACTTGCCGCAGCCCGACGGGCCGACGAAGACGATGAATTCGCCCGATTTGATGTCGAGGTCGATGCCGTGGAGAATGTTGAGATTGCCGTAGGACTTCTTCACTTGTCTCAAATTGACATCGGCCATTGATTTCCTCCAGTGATTCCTCGGATGTTTCAGCCTACGCGTCCGAACCAGGCGTCGTAACCGCCGAGTTCGACCGAACCGGTGCTCGCCTGCCCGGAAAACCCGTGTCCCGGCAAAGGTTGCAGGGTTCGGTTGCCGAGGTCAACCTTCGCCGGCCTGGCGCCCAGATTGAAAACGCAGACGACCTCCTCATTGCCCGCCCGGCGGGTGAAGGCGACGGTGTCGCCCTCGCTTTCGATGAAGGTGATGTCGCCCTTTGCCAGCGCCGGATGGGCGCGGCGGAAGGCGAGAAAGCGCCGGTAATGCTCAAGCAGGGAGGTCTCGTCGCCTTGCTGCACGTTGACCGCCTGTGACAGATGCTTGGCCGGCACCGGCAGCCAGGGTTTTGCCGGGGAGAAGCCGCCATTCCTGGCGCCGCCATCCCACACCATGGGCGTGCGGCAGCCGTCGCGGCCCTTGAATTCCGGCCAGAAGCGGATGCCGTAGGGGTCCTGCAGGTCCTCGAAGCGCAGGTCGGCCTCGCCGAGCCCGAGTTCTTCGCCCTGGTAGATGCAGACCGAGCCGCGCAGCGACATCAGCAATGCCGAGATGACCTTGAGATAGGCGGACGGGTCGGCTTCGTCGGCGGCCCAGCGCGAGGCCGGGCGCATCACGTCATGGTTGGAAAACGCCCAGCACGACCAGCCGTCGCTGGCGACCCTGCCAAAGGTTTCCAGCACCGAGCGCACTTTGGCGGCGCTGATCTTTTCCGGCGCCAGGAAGTCGAAGGAATAGCACATATGCACGCGCTTGCCGCCGGCAGTATAAGCGGCGACCACGTCCAGTCCGCGCTGCGAATCGCCGACTTCGCCGACCGCGGCGGTCGCCGGATACTCGTCGAGCAGCGCCCTGAAGCGCTCGAGGAAAGCGAGGTTCTCCGGCCGGCTCTTGTCGTAGATATGATCCTGGTAGTTGTAGGGGTTGACCGCCGGCGCGGTCTGGTCGTTGCGCTCTTCCGGCGGCAGCGGCGGGTTGTTTTCCAGCCCCTGGCTGTGGAAGTAGAAATTGATGGTATCGAGACGGAAGCCGTCGACGCCGCGCTCCAGCCAGAAGCGGGTGACGTCGAGCAGCGCGTCCTGGACTTGGCGGCTATGGAAGTTGAGGTCGGGCTGCTCGGCCAGGAAATTGTGCAGGTAATATTGCTGGCGGCTGGTGTCCCATTGCCACGCCGAGCCGCCGAAGATCGACAGCCAGTTATTGGGCGGCGTGCCGTCGGGCCTTGCGTCGGCCCAGACATACCAGTCGGCCTTCGGATTGGTGCGGCTCGAGCGACTTTCCATGAACCAGGGATGGATATCGGCGGTATGCGACAGCACCTCGTCGATCATCACCTTGAGACCCAGCCGGTGCGCCTCCGCCGTCAGCGCGTCGAAGTCGGCCAGCGTGCCGAACATCGGGTCGACGTCACAATAATCCGAGACGTCGTAGCCGAAATCCTTCATTGGCGATTTGAAGAAAGGCGAGATCCAGATGGCATCCGCGCCAAGGGCGGCAATGTAGGGCAGCCTGCCGATGATGCCCTTGAGGTCACCGATGCCGTCGCCGTTGGAGTCCTGATAGCTGCGCGGATAGATCTGGTAGATCACCGCGCCCCGCCACCAGTCGCGATCAATGGCGGGATCTGGTTTCGAAGTCGCCTTCAAAGCCGAGTGCATTGTCTCAACCTCCTTTCACCGAGCCGGCCAGCAGCCCGCGGACGAAATAACGCTGCAGCGAGAAGAAGACGATCAGTGGCACGATGATGGTGATGAAGGCCGATGTCGTCAGGATCTCCCAGTTGCCGCCACGCGAGCCGAGCAGCGCATTGAGCTTGGCCGTCAGCACGATCTGATCGGGCGCCGTTCCGAGGAAAACCATTGCCACAAGGAGATCGTTCCATACCCAGAGGAATTGGAAGATGGCGAAGGAGGCAAGCACCGGGAAGGACAGCGGCAACACGATCTTCACGAAGATCTCGAAATCGCTGGCGCCGTCGATGCGCGCCGATTCCATGATCTCGCGCGGCAGGCCGGCAATGTAGCTTCGAAGCAGATAGATGGCGAAGGGCAGGCCGAAACCGGTATGCGCCAGCCAGATGCCGAGATAGGTCTTGGACGGCACGCCGAAGAACGTCCCGACGCCGTTGTAGAGCTTCAGGAGCGGGATAAGCGACATCTGCAGCGGCACCACCAGCAGGCCGATGACGACAGCGATCAAGAGCGCGCGACCTGGAAAGCGCATCCAGGCCAGCGCATAGGCGGCAAACGCCGCGATCAGGATCGGGATGACGGTCGCCGGGATGGTGACCGTCAGCGAATTCATGAAGGAGCGGCCGATGCCTTCGGAGAACAGCACGGTCTGATAGTTTTCGGGGGTGAATTTCGGCGGCGCCGACGAAGCGTAGTAGATGCGCTGGCCCCGGTCGCCCTCGAATGCCTTGGGCGAGGCCATGACGAAGCTGCCGTCGGCGTTGAGTTGCAGGGTGACGCCGTCGCCGAGATCGGCTGATGTGCCGGCAGGATACTGCGTCGGTGCCGCCGCCTTGACGCCGAAGGCACTGATGCCGCGCTTGGCCCCATCGCCGAAGATGTTGCCCTGGAGAACGAACTTGCCGTCCTTCTCGACTTGTGTGGAGGCGGCCGGCAGGCGGCCGGCTTCGGTCTGGCTGGAACTTGCGAACGAATTCCACCAGCCCGAGGCGATGATCTGATCCTTGTCGCGTATCGACGAGACGAGGATGCCGAGCGTAGGGATGGTCCAGATCACCACGAAGACGAGCACCGCGATATGGACGCCGAAACGGCTGGCGAACGAATTTCCGGTCGCGACGGCCATCTCAGTGCCCTCCCGTCTCTTTGTTGGCCTGGCGAATGTTCCAGATCATGATTGGAATGACAGCGATCATGATGATGATGGCAATGGTCGCGCCGCGGCCGAAATCGCCGCCGCCGCGGAACATCCAGTCGAACATCAGATTGGCCAGCACCTGGCTGTTCCATTGACCGTTGGTCATGGTCAGGACGATGTCGAACACTTTCAGAACCAGGATGGTGATGGTGGTCCATACCACCGCGATGGTGCCCCAGATCTGCGGCACCATGATCTTCCAGAAGATCTGGAATGGATTGGCGCCGTCTATGACCGCCGCTTCCAGTGTTTCTTCGGGGATGCCGCGCAGCGCCGAGGAGAGGATGACCATGGCGAAGCCGGTCTGGATCCAGATCAGGATGACCATCAGGAAGAAGTTGTTCCAGAACGGCAGCGATATCCAGACCTGCGGCTGGCCGCCGAAATGCTGGATGATGGCGTTGAGCAGACCGATCTGGGTCTGGCCCTGGCCGCGATATTCGTAGATGAACTTCCAGATCACGCTGGCGCCGACGAAGGAGATGGCCAGCGGCAGGAAGATCAGGCTCTTGGCAATCGTGCCCCACCATATCTTATCGGTGAGCACGGCGATGATCAGGCCGAGAAAAGTGCAGGCCGCCGGCACCACCGCCAGCCACAGGATGTTGTTCCGGATGGCGTTTCGCAGATCCGGATCGCGCAGCGCCCACTCGTAGTTGGCGGACCCCACGAAACTCGTGCCGCCGCGGTCGAAGAAAGACAGCCACAGCGTCGCGATCACCGGGTAAATCAGGTAGATGGTCAGGATGATCAGCGCCGGACCCACGAATAACCAGGGCCGCACCAATCCCTGCCGGCGCAGATTGTTAACGGCGGTCGTCCCGGACACCCCGCGCGCGGGGAAGATCAGGTCGAGCAGTTTGTTGGCGCCCCAGAAATAGGCGACGCAGCCGCCGACGCCGATGATGATGACGAATATTGCCGAGAAAATCTGAGCCGCCATGGGTCCCTCTCCCTGCGCGTGACCGGCTAGCGATGCTGGCGACCGATGCGCTGACTTTCAGTTATTCGGAACAATCGAAACGCGAAGCTTCCGGCATGCACCGCCAGTCGGATCCGGGCCATGGCCCGGATCCACTAGCAAGATCAGGAAGGGTTAGGTCGCGCCGGAGCGGCCTATTTGATGGCGTCCCAGCTCTTCTGGATGTCGGTGGCGACGTCCTGGGCGGACTTGCCGCCGACCAGGTCGATCATGCCGGTCCAGAACGAACCGGCGCCCACCTTGCCGGGCATCAGGTCGGAGCCGTCGAAGCGCACCGTCGTGGCGCCGACCAGGATCTCGCCCTGCTTCTTCAACGCATCGCTGCCATAGGCGTCCTTGTTGGCGCCTTTGAAGGGGGTGACGAAGCTCTTCTGCGCCATCCACAATTCATGCGCGAGCGGCATCTGCAGGAACTTGATGAATTCGCGCGACGCCTTGGAATCCTTGGTGATCATCACCAGCGTTCCGGCCACTTCCAGCGGCGTCCCGAGTTCCGGCTTGGAGGCGTAGGGCGGATAGGGGAAGAAGTCCGCATCCTGGCCAAGCTTCACGCCCTCCGGGAAGAAGGAAGGGATGAACGATGCCTGATGGTGCATGTAGCACTTCGGCGGCACGGTGAAGAGGCCCTTCGGGCTGTCGCGGAAGTCGGTCGCCGCGACCGCCTTGGCGCCGCCGTCGACCATCTTGTCGTCGGTGGCGATCTTGCCGAAGATGTCGATGGCGTTGACCACTGCCGGATCGGTGAACGGGATCTCGTTCTTCACCCACTTGTCGTAGACTTCAGGCGGCTGCGTCCTGAGCATGATATCCTCGACCCAGTCGGTCGCCGGCCAGCCGGTCGCGCCGCCCGAGCCAAGGCCGATGCACCAGGGCTTGCCGCCATCGGCGATGATCTTCTTTTCGAGCTCGGCCAGTTCTTCCTGCGTCTTCGGCACCTTGTAGCCGGCTTCCTCGAAATTGTCGGGCGAGTACCAGACAAGCCCCTTCACGTCGATCTTGTAGGGAAAGGCATAGAAGCCCGGCTTTCCGTCCTTGCCCGTATAGGTGCCGAGCTTGGCCCAGGAGTCGCCGGCGGCGTAATTCTCCTTGACCCAGGCCGCGACGTCGTCGCCGAGCGGGGTCAGCACGCCCTTGGAAGCAAGGTCCTGGATGAGGCCCGGCTGCGGCAGCACGGCGATGTTGGGCGGGCTGCCGGCCTGGGTGTCGATGACGATCTGCTGCTCGTAATTCTCGGACGAGGAATATTTGACCTCTGCGCCGGTGGCCTCGGAGAAATAATCGAGTACCGACCGGACAAGCGCCTCGTCCTCGCCACGCCATGGGCCGAAGATCGACAAGGTCTCACCCTTGAGGTCGACTTTCTTGAGGTCTTCATAATTCGCCCAGTGAAAGTGCTGATCTTCGCCGGGCTTGAACTTCAGTTCGGCCTGCGCGGGCGCGCTCAGGGCGAACGCGGCAGACGCAACGCCCCGCAAAAGCAACTTCTTCATCGGTATTCCTCCCAGTGGGTCACACATACAGGACGGAACCTCCATTCCGCCCGCCGACGCCGCAGGACTGTGACTCACTCGCAAGGGAACCGCAACCTTTCGAAGAGTCTTCCAAAGCGCTTTGGCTTTGCCGATCTCGCCATTGAATCGATCAGGAGTCAAGAGTGCTCGCGGACTAATCGATTTAATTGCCAGCAGTCTGCGCTCGAAAGGTGCGTCGCAACATGCTTTTTGGCGGTGCAACAGCAATTTCTGTTTCAAAGCGGACCCCCGCACGCATATGGTCTCCGCGATGTGGCCGCATCTCGGTTAGTGTTTGGTCGGTTCAATCTAAAAGCGCTTTGAGGCAGGGAGGCCTCTCGTGAACCTCAAGCAACTCGCACATATGCTGGCGCTTTCGCAGACAACGGTAAGCCGGGCGCTGAACGGCTATCCCGAAGTCAACGAGGAAACCCGCAGGCGCGTCATGGACGCCGCCAAGCGCCACGGCTATCGTCCCAATCCGAGCGCGCGTCGGCTGGCCACGGGCAAGTCCGGAATGATCGGCTACGTGCTGCCGACGGGTGCCGCCGTCGACATCGACCCCCACTTCGTCGAATTCCTGTCCGGCCTCGGCGACTATGCCCGCTCGCACGAACTCGACCTTGTCCTGTCCCCGACCGACGCCGACGATCAGGAGACGACCTACCGGCGCGTCGTCGCCAACCGGCAGGTCGATGCCGTCTACATCTCTTCGCCCAGGCCCGCCGACCGGCGCGTGGCGCTGGTCAATACGCTCGGCATTCCCTTCATCGTCCATGGCCGCAGCGAGGGCTTGGACTTCGACTATCCCTTTCTCGACATCGACAATGAAGGCGCTTTCCACGAGGCCGCCCGGCTGCTCGTCCAGCTCGGCCACCGGCGGCTGGCGCTGATCAACGGCGATGACGGGGAAACCTTCGCCATTCATCGCGAGCGCGGCCTGCGCCGGGCACTGGCAGCAAGCGGCCTGACATTGAACGATCGCCATGTCTGCTCCGTCGTCATGACCGAGGAGAACGGCTATCGCGCCGCCCGGCGCCTGCTTGAACAGGACGGCGCGCCGACGGCAATCGCCTGCTCCAGCCTGATCATGGCGCTCGGCGTCGTGCGCGCGGTGCGCGACCTTGGCCTCAGCATTCCCGGCGACATCTCGCTGATCGCCCATGACGACGTCTTTCCCTGGCTGAAGCCGGAGAATTTTTCCGTGCCGCTGTCGACGACGCGCTCGTCGATCCGGCTGGCCGGCGCACGCATCGCCGAGCGGCTGGCGGCGCGGATATCGGGACTGGAGGAGGGTGCGCGCGGCGAGGTCTGGCCGGTCGACCTGGTGGTCAGGGGATCGGTCGCCGGCGCGCCGGCCTAGGGTCGCCCCAAGACAGAGTGCCCTCTTGACCCCGCATTACCGCGCTTATCCCAACATGGCCGGATGAAAATCGATCAGCCAAACGCGGTTTCGGCCGGCGCGGGCGCGAAGCCAGCGTACCGGCTGCCTTGGCTGGCCGCACGGTCGAACCGACGCGCACCATAGGCCATCTTGTGCGTCTGCTTGGCTTAGTGGCGTTCCTGCTCACCGTGGCCGGCGCTGTCTTCTGGACGTTGCCTGGCATCGAAAAAATGAATCTGGAAGCCGGGCGAGCAGAGCGGAAAGTGGTCGAGATTGTCAACCAGCCGATTACGCATCTGCCCCGCTCCGGGCCGGTCTCGGTATTTGCGCCAGGCTGGTTTCACCCGGGCGCCACAACCCCGGATTTCAACAATGTTGATGTCCGTTCCACACAGGAACTCACCTATGAAGGCGATGTCACGTCAGACCTGAACCCCACCGAAATGTTCATCGGAAGTGAACTCGAATTCAACGCCATGACCAAATATTTCTATTCCGATCGAACGCTGCCCAAGAAGCGGTTGTCCAACTCGGAAATGATCGAGATCAACGGCCTTACCGGGTTATTGGCAGCGATGAGCAGGCGGTATTAATGCGATGGCTGGCAATAATCGGTTTGGCTGTCGCCGGGCTTTGTCTTGGATTGGCGTTGCTTCCGCTATTCCGTCGAACCCGGCCAACTGGCGACAGGTTGATCGGCCGCAGATCGACGAAATCGACGCCTGAAGCGAAAAACCTACTCCCTCACGGCGTCGGCCGCCTTAAGATCCAGCAGCCCGTAGCCGAAATCATTGTCGCGCCCCTTGGGCCCGAGATCTCTCGCCGTCACTGCAAGTGCCTTCTCGATGTCGTTGGCCGAGCGGTCGGGCGTGGCGTGGATGAGGTTGGCGATGGCGCCGCTGACGATCGCCGCGGCAAACGAGGTGCCCGTCACCACGTCCGAGCCGGCGCCGCTCGGTGCCACCATCTCGACGCCCGGCGCCGAGATGAAGACATAAGCGCCGCGATTGGCCTGCGGCATCAGTCCGTCACTGGCGTCGGTGGCCGTCACCGCGATGACACCGTCAAAGGCGGCCGGATAGCCATAGGGCGCCTTCGGGCCGTTGTTGCCGGCGGCGGCGACCAGCACCATGCCGAGCGCCCGTGCATTACGGCAGGCGGTGCCGAGCAGGTCGTTTTTCGGGCCGACGAAGCTCATATTGATGATGCTGACATTCTGGTCCGCCGCCCAGTCGAGCGCCGACAGGATGACGTCCATGGTCGACTTGCCGCCCTCGAAGGCACGCGCGTGGTAGATTTTCGCGCCCGGCGCCATGCCTTCCAGCGGGCCGACGCCGGCAATCAGACCATCGATCGAAGTGCCGTGGTCGCGCTTTTCGATCGGGACGTCGGGCATCGCGTCGAACTGCGCGGCGATGACCCCGGCCAGAGCCGGATTGGTATCGTCGATGCCGGTATCGATGACGGCGACACGCACGTTCTCGCCACTGGCCTGTTTGGCGTCGAGCGCGATACGGTCGAAGGCATAGTTGACGATGCCGGCCGCCTGCTGCAGCGAATAGATATGATTGGGCTCGCGGCGCTGCGTGCGGCCGTCGGCGGCAAGCTGCGCCAGCACGACGCCGACGGGGCGGCCATCGGGAATGCCGAAACGCACCAGCGTGGTGCCGAGCAGCCGGGACTGGCGCTGCGAGCGCACTTCAAGGCCGAAGGAAGCGGCGATCTGCTGCACGGCTTCGGCATCGCCTTCGACGGTCACCAACACCTCGTCGGGTACGAAGTCGCCGGTCACGGCGCGTCGCGACTGGACGGCGATGAGATCGGTCGGCGAGATGATCGGGCCACCGGATGGCGGGCCTGCCTGGTTCCCGGCGGGGGCTGTCGCGGGCTCCGGCCGTGGTGCCGGAACCGGTGCAGGAAGGGCGGCCGGGTTGGGGAAGAGGTCAATGATCAAGGCGGGCAGAAAAACGGCGCCGGCCTGGGCCGCACCCGACCCACCCTTATCGCCGCCGTCCTTGACGCAGTCGGCCGCGGCCGCCTTGGCCTCGTTGCTGCAATCGATTTGCGTCCGGTCGGGAGTGGCATCGTTGCTCTGCGCCGACGCAGGCACGGCGGCGATCGTCATCGCCGCCGCCAGGATAGCCGCAAATCGAATGACCGCCTCAACCGCCATCAACAGGTTTCCTTCCCTCGATCACAGCCTCCGCGAAAGGCTGGGCGGCAATAAGGCCCCGCAGTTTCTCATAGTCGGCGGCTGTCGTCGCCGGAATGGCGAGCCTGAAGACGCCGTCGGCGGTCGGCCCGCCGATGATCTTGAGCTTGTTGGCGTCGAGAAAGGCCGCAATATCGGCCATCCTGGCGTCCGGCTTGAATTTGATCAGCGCGAACGGCAATTTGGCCAGATCGTCTTGTGCGCCGGCGATCTCGAAATTGCCGCCCTTGCCGCCAGGCTGCACCAGAGACTGGACCGCGATCAAGGCCAGCAGGACCGCTGCCGCCGCCCAGGCGACGCCGACCGGCACCGCCATAAGACGGCCCCAGGTCTGCGCCAACCAGGATGCGCTTGCGGGCGCCCGAACCGGCCCTGCCTCCGCGTCGAGCGCCTTGGCGAAGCGGCTGAGCGCATCGGCCGGCGGGCGGATCGCCTCATTGGCCGCCGCCGTGCCGGAGAACTCGGCTTCCGCCTCGCCGAGCGCGACAAGTGCCGCCGGATCTGTGGCCAGCCATTCTTCGATGGCTTCCAGATCCGAACCTTCGAGCGAACCGTTCAGGTAGAACGGCAGCAGCGTTTCCATTTCGTCGCGGCGCGACATCTTTTCAGCGGCGCTCATGGCCACCCCCTGTCGTAACCGGCGGCCTTCAAGGCTTCGCCGAGTTTCTTGCGGGCGTAGAACATACGGGTCTTTACGGTCGCGACCGGGGTGCCGAGCACCTGTGCGATCTCGGTCACCGATTGCCCTTGATAATAGGCGAGGTCGATCACCGTGCGGTGCTCCTCAGGCAAGGCGTCGATGAGGCGGCGCAAGGCGGCGGCCTTGTCCTCCTTCATGGTGACGACCTCAGGCGTGTCGGCGCTATCGGGCACCGCCGCGGCGGCCTCGTCGTCGATCCAATCTTCCTTCTTCTTGCGCAGCAGCGAGAGCGCCTTGAAGCGGGCGATGCCGAGCAGCCATGTCGAGACTTCGGACCGCCCTTCGAAGCTCGGCGCCTGGCGCCACAGTTCGAGGAACACTTCGTTCGCGATATCGTCAGCCATCATTTCCGATCCCGTCTGGCGCGCCACGAAGCGGTAGACCCGCGCGTGATGACGCATGAACAGGAGCCGCACGGCAGCCCGGTCGCCCTTCGCGACCCGGTCGACAAGCGCGCGATCGGTCTCCGTCGCCGCCGTCATGGCCGGTCGAGCCGCCTGGCTCCTGTCCGCTCTGTCGCCGATCGATCCAAAAAGGTTCATCCTCCGCCAAGGAATTCTGGGAGGCTAACCGAAGAGCGGGACGGTTGCCAGAGCATCCCTTTTCGCCATTTACGGGGAGAAGGTGCCGGCAGGCGGATGAGGGGCGGCGCCAGCCACTCGATCAGGACAGAAGAGCCTTCGCTTTCAGGACAGAAAAGCCTTCGCTTTCATCGTCGCCGGCACCGGCACGCCAAGCCGGCTCAGAACCGTTGGCGCCAGTTGCAACTGGTCGAGCAGCGTATCGGCGTCCGGCCCTTCGCCCTGTCCGAAATAATACAGCGCGAAATCCTGCATCTCGTCGTCATGGCCGCCATGGTGGCCGCGGTCGGTCTGGCCGTGGTCGGCGGTGACCATGACCTCGTAGCCGGCCTCGATCCAGCCCGGCAGGAAGGCCGCCAGCATGCCGTCCATGGCGTAGCAGGCATGGTCCATCTCGTGGCAGTCATGGCCGAAACGGTGGCCCATCGAGTCCAGCGTGCAGGTGTGCAGGACACCATAGTCGATGCCGTGGCGCCGGGTGAGCATGGTCAGCGTCGCGAACAGGTCGACATCGCTCGGCGTCATCTGGTTCTTGAGATTGTAGCCGGTCATGGTGTGGAAGCGGCCATGCTTGATCGGGCCGTCCGGCTCGTCATATTCCATGTCCTCGACGAGATCGAACGGGTAGGAGCGGAAGAATTCGGACCAGTAGGAATGGGTGACCGCGCCGGTCTTGCCGCCGGCCTTGCTGACTTCCGAGAAGATGTCGGGCTGCACGACGCGAAAGCGGTTCTCGTTGGACAGGATGCCGTGCACCTGCGGCGACACGCCGGTGTGGATCGAGGCATAGCAGCAGGCCGAGGTCGACGGCAGCACCGAGCGCATCTTCCACACTCGTGCCCCGCCCGACTGCACCCAGCCTTCGAGATTGCCCATCAGCCGGCGCCAGTTCCGGTAGGGAACGCCATCGAGGATGATCAGCAGAAGCTTGGATTGGATCGCCACGGGTTGCTCCATGCGATTGTCTGTTGAAACGAGTGCGCCGCGTGTCGTTCGGACACGCGGCGCTTTCGCTATGAGACAGATGTCAGGCGTTCAGCCAGCATTCTCCCAGCGCGTACCCATCCATCATTTCGCCGATCGGGTTCTTGACCCATCCGCTGATCTTGTTGGTGGCGGCCGCGTCGATGAACTGGTTGAAGAAGGGCACGATCAATCCGCCTTCATCGCGCATCATCACCGCCATGTCGTGGTAGATCGCCTTGCGCTTGTCCTGGTCGAGTTCGCCGCGCGCCGCGAACAGCATCTTGTCGAATTCCGGCCGCTTGAAGCGCGTGTCGTTCCAGTCGGCCGTCGAGACATAGCCGGTGGAATACATCTGGTCCTGCGTCGGGCGTCCGCCCCAGTAGGAAAGAGAGAAGGGCTGCTTATTCCAGACTTCCGACCAATAGCCGTCGCCCGGCTCGCGCTTGATCTCGATCTTGATGCCCGCCTTTGCGCAGGACTGCTGGTAGAGCTGGGCGGCGTCGACGGCGCCGGGGAAGGCGACGTCGGAGGTGCGCAGCAGGATGGAGCCGCTGTGGCCCGATTTCTTGTAGGCTGCCGCGGCCTTTTCCGGGTCGAACTTGCGCTGTTCGATGGCGGTAAATAGTGGATAGGCCTCGTTGATCGGGAAGTCGTTGCCGACCGAGCCGTAGCCGCGCAGGATCTTCTCAAGCATTTCGTCGCGGTCAATGGCGAGCTTAAGCGCCATCCTCAGATCATTGTTGTCGAACGGTGCGGTGTCGCAGAACATGTTGAACGGGTAATAGCCCCGGCCCGACACGTTCTCGATGCTGACGCCTGGAATGCGCTTGACTAGGTCGACGACCTTCGGCTCGATACGGTTGATCATGTGGACCTGGCCGCCCTGCAGCGCCGCCAGCCTGGCCGTGGCGTCGTTGATGACGACGATCTCGATCTGGTCGGCATGCCCCGCCTTGTCGCCACGCCAGTAATTGGCGAAGCGCTCGCCGCCATGGCGCACGCCGGGCTGGTTGACGGTGACTTTGTAGGGACCGGCGCTGATGCCCGCGTTGGGGTTATCCTTGCCGCCATTCGGCTGGATGACGAGATGGTAGTCGGCCATCAGATAGGGGAAATCGGCGTCGGCGTCGCCGAGCGTGACGATGACTTCCTTGCCGCTGGTCTTGATGCCCTTGATGTTCTTGAGAACGCCCAGCGCGCCCGACTTCGATTTCTCGTCGGCATGGCGCTCGAGCGTGGCGGCGACGTCTTCGGCGGCAACGGTCTTGCCATTATGGAATTCGATGCCGTCGCGCACCTTGATCGTCCAGGTCTTGGCGTCCTTGGATGCGCCGATCTCCTCGGCAATCAGGTGAGTCAGGCTGTTGTCCGGCATCAGCCGGACCAGATATTCGCCCCACTGCTTGCAAAAACTGTAGGTGACCTGGCTGAGGTTCAGCGCTGGATCGAGGCTGTTGGTCGATTCGCCGCCCTGCAGGCCGGCCTTGAGGACGCCGCCCTTGACAGGCGTCTGTGCGAAGGCCCTGCCGGCCAGCGTCGTGGCCAGCGCCGCCGACACGCCCAGTGCCGCGGTACGGCCAAGGAAGTCGCGGCGCGATATCCGGCCCCGGCCGGCGAGTTCAGCGAGATGGTCGAGTTCAGTTTTCATGTCCTACCCCTTGTTGAAAACAACGTCGCACCAGTGGCGCCCGTCCAAAGGACGTGTGGCGTCCTAGTGTTGCATGCGGATGACGGCCGCCATCTCCCCTGGCTGGCGGATCGCCGGCTGGCTAGAGCAATTCCAAAAGTGTGAACGGTTTCCGTCCGGAATTGCGTAAAAACAAAGAGATAGAGCAGTTCATCGTTTCCGGGAAACGGTGAACCGCGCTAGTTCCCCGCGCTGGCCATGCGCCGCCCCTTGATCGCCTTTTCCAGCCAGCCGATCTCCATCTCCGGGACCGATGACAAGAGAAGGTCGGTGTAGTCATCGAAGGGGGGCGTCAGCACCTTGCTTTTCGAACCATAGCGCACCACCTCGCCGCGATACATCACAGCGATCGAATCGGCGATCGACTTCACCGTCGCCAGATCGTGGGTGATGAACAGATAGGCGACGTTCTCCTCCTTCTGCAGTTCAAGCAGAAGCTTCAGGATGCCGTGCGCCACCAGGGGGTCAAGCGCCGAGGTCACCTCGTCACAAATGATCAGCTTGGGTTTTGCCGCGAGCGAGCGGGCGATGCAGACACGCTGCTTCTGGCCGCCGGAAAGCTCGGCCGGGTAGCGGTCGACAAAGCCCTTGCCCATTTCGATCTTGTCGAGCAGTTCGGCGACGCGGGCATCGCGCTGCCTGCCGCGCATGCCGAAATAGAATTCGAGCGGCCGGCCGATGATGGTGCCGACGGTCTGGCGCGGGTTCATCGCCACGTCGGCCATCTGATAGATCATCTGCAGCTGGCGCAGGTCTTCCTTCGGCCGGTCGGCAAGCCGGTTGGCCAAGGGGCGCCCGTCGAATGTAACGGTGCCTTGCTCGGGCGGCAAAAGTCCGGTTATGGCGCGCGCCAGCGTCGACTTTCCGGAGCCGGATTCGCCAACCACGGCCAGCGTCTGGCCGGGGTAGATGTCGACCGAGACGTTCTTCAGCACCTTGACGTGGCCGCCGCCATAGGCGGCGGTCACGTTCTTGACCGACAGGAACGGCGCGGTGCCGGGTTTTTGTTCGGCATGTTCGATCTCGTGCACCGAAACCAGCGCATTGGTGTATTCCTGCCGCGGTTCCTTGATGATCTGGCGGGTGCCTCCCCATTCGACCAGCCGGCCGTGACGCAGCACCATGATCTCGTCCGAAACCTGGGCGACGACGGCCAGGTCGTGCGTGATGTAGAGCGCCGCCACATGAGTGTCGCGGATAGCATCCTTGATCGCCGCCAGCACGTCGATCTGCGTCGTCACATCGAGCGCCGTGGTCGGCTCGTCGAAGACGATCAGGTCAGGCTCCGAGCACAGTGCCATCGCCGTCATCACACGCTGCAGCTGGCCGCCTGAAACCTGGTGCGGAAAGCGTTCGCCGATGGCTTCCGGGTTGGGCAGGCTGAGCTTCTTGAACAACGCGATCGCCCGTTTCTCGGCCTCCGCCCGTGTCGCCGTCCCGTGCAGCAGCGTGGCTTCCACCACCTGGTCCATCAGCCTGTGCGCCGGATTGAAAGCGGCCGCCGCCGACTGCGCGACATAGCAGACCTCGCGACCGCGCAGCTTGCGAAAGTCCTCCTTGCCGCCCTTGAGGATGTCGCGGCCGTTGAGGAGCACCTCGCCGCCGGTGATGCGCACGCCACCACGGCCATAGCCCATGGATGACAGGCCGATGGTCGACTTGCCGGCACCGGATTCGCCGATCAGGCCGAGCACCTTGCCCTTCTCCAGTGTCAGCGAGACATCGTGCACCAGCGTGATGGTCTTCGGCGCCTCACCGGGCGGATAGACCGTCGCCTCGATGCGCAAATTGCGGATGTCGAGCAGAGGGGTGGACTTTGCCTTGCCGTCGGCCATCACCCGCGTCCTCCCTTCAGGCTTGTCGTGCGGTTCAGCACCCAGTCGGCGACAAGATTGACCGAGATCGCCAGCGCCGCGATCGCGGCCGCGGGAATGAGCGCTGCGCCTATGCCGAACACGATGCCGTCCTTGTTCTCCTTCACCATGCCGCCCCAGTCGGCGTCCGGCGGCTGCACGCCAAGGCCGAGAAAGGAAAGCGTCGACAGGAACAGCACCGCGTAAATGAAGCGCAGGCCGAGCTCGGAGATCAGCGGCGACAACGCGTTGGGCAGGATTTCACGGAAGATGATCCAGACGCTGCCCTCGCCGCGCAGCTTGGCGGCTTCGACATAGTCCATGACGTTGATGTCGACGGCGACCGCGCGCGACAAACGATAGACGCGCGTCGAGTCGAGAATGCCCATCACCAGGATCAGCGTCACCAGGTTGGTTGGCAGCACCGAGAGCACCACCAGGCCCATGATCAGTGTCGGGATCGACATCAGGAGGTCGACGAGGCGCGACAAGATTGTGTCGAACCAGCCGCCGAACACCGCAGCCGAAAAGCCAAGGATGGCGCCGAGCGAGAACGACAGCGCGGTGGCCAGCACCGCGATGAACAAGGTGATGCGGGCGCCATAGATCATCCGGGACAGCAAATCGCGGCCGAGATTGTCGGTGCCCAGCCAATGCGCCGCCGACATCGGCTCCCAGACATCGCCCACAATTTCGGCGTTGTCATGCGGTGAGATCCAGGGCGCGAAGATCGCCGCCAGCACGAACAGTGCCGTCAGGACAATGCCGATCAACGCGGGGATGGGGATGCGTTTGATATCGAGCATGCCCGCCCCTATTTCGGATGTCGCAGACGCGGATTGGCGACGATCGCCGCTATGTCCGCGATGATGTTGAGACTGATGTAGACGGCGGCGAAGATCAGGCCGACAGCCTGTACCACCGGCACGTCACGCTTGGTCACGTGATCGACGAGATATTGTCCCATGCCGGGATAGACGAAAATCACCTCGACCACGACGACGCCGACGATGAGATAAGCGAGGTTGAGCATGACGACGTTGATGATCGGCGCGATGGCATTGGGGAAGGCATGCTTGCGGATGACGTCGAACGCCGACAGGCCTTTCAGCTCCGCCGTCTCGACATAGGCCGACTGCATGACGTTGAGGATCGCCGCCCGCGTCATGCGCATCATGTGGGCGAGCACCACCAGCGTCAGCGCCGTCGCCGGCAGCGCGATCGCCTGCATCCGCTCACCGAAGGGCATGCCTTCGTAGACGGTCGAGATGCCGGGAAAGATCTGCCACTTCACGGCGAAGAAATAGACCAGCACATACCCGATGAAGAATTCGGGGAAGGAGGTCGAGGCCAGTGCCAGCCCGGAGATCAGCTTGTCGACCCAGCCATTGCGATAGCGCACCGCGATCAGCCCGAGAATGATGGCCAGCGGTACAGCCACGATCGCCGCCCAGAAGGCGAGGAACAGTGTGTTCCACAAGCGCGACTTGATCGAGGTCGCGATATCCTGCCCGCTCGACATCGCAGTGCCGAGGTCGCCGGTCAAGACGCCGCCGAGCCAATGGAAATACCTGACATAGGCCGGGTCGTTCAGCCCAAGCTGCTCGCGCAAATTGGCCAGCGACTCGGGTGTCGCCGATTGTCCCAAAATGGCTTGCGCGACGTCGCCGGGCAGGATCTGCGTGCCGGCGAAGATCAGGACCGAGATGGCCAACAGAAGCAGGATGCCCAGCGCAATGCGCTGGGCAATTAGTTTCAGGATGGGTGAAGACATCTCTGCAAAGCCGGACTCAGGCCTGCAGCCAGCACTTCGCCAGGGCGTAGCCGTTCATCAGCTCCTGATGCGGGTCGTCCACCCAGCCATCGACCTTGGCGCCGGTGGCGTCGATGAACTGGTTGAACATCGGCAGGATCAGGCCGCCTTCGTCGCGCACCATGACAGCCATGTCGTGGTACATCTGCTTGCGCTTGGCCTCATCGAGTTCGGCACGAGCCGCCAGCACCATCTTGTCGAAATCCGGGCGCTTGAAACGCGTGTCGTTCCAGTCGGCTGTCGACAGATAGGCGGTCGAGTACATCTGGTCCTGCGTCGAGCGGCCGCCCCAATAAGAAGCGCAGAAGGGCTGCTTGTTCCAGACTTCGTTCCAGTAGCCGTCGCCGGGCTCGCGCTTGAGCTCGATCTTGATGCCCGCCTTGGCCGCGCTCTGCTGGAAGAGCTGTGACGCGTCGACAGCGCCCGGGAAGGCAACGTCCGAGGTCCTGAGCAGCACGGTGCCGTCATGGCCAGATTTCTTGTAGTGGAACTTGGCCTTGTCGGGATCATACTTGCGCTGCTCGATCTCGCTGAACAGCGGATAGGACGCGTTGATCGGGAAGTCGTTGCCGAGCGAGCCGTAGCCGCGCAGCACCTTGGTCAGCATCTCCTCGCGGTCGATCGCCAGCTTCAGCGCCATCCTGAGGTCGTTGTTGTCGAACGGCGCCGTGTCGCAATGCATGATGAACACGTAGTGGCCGGGGCCAGCGTGGTTGCGGATGGTGACGCCCGGCACGCGCTTGATCAGGTCGACGATCTTCGGCTCGACGCGGTTGATCATGTTGACCTGGCCGCCCTGCAGTGCTGCCGTGCGCGCCGTCGCGTCGTTGATGACGATGACTTCGATCTGGTCGGCATGGCCCATCTTGTCGCCCTGCCAGTAATTGGCGAAGCGCTCGCCGCCATGGCGCACGCCCGGCTCGTTGGTCTTGACCACGTATGGACCGGCCGAGATGCCGGCGTCGGGCTTGTCCTTGCCGCCATTGGGCTGCACGATCAGGTGATAGTCGCTGAGCAAATACGGAAGGTCGGCGTTGGCTTCCTTCAGCGTCAGCACCACTTCCTTGCCGCTGGCCTTGATGGTCTCGATGCCCTTCATATAGCCGAGCGCGCCGGATTTCGATTTCTCGTCCGAATGGCGCTCGAGCGTGGCGGCGACGTCTTCGGCGGTCACCGTCTTGCCGTTGTGGAATTCGACGCCGTCGCGGATCTTCAACGTCCAGGTCTTCGCATCGTCCGAGGAGCCGATCTCTTCGGCGATGCGGTTCTCGAGCTTGCCGTCCGGCGACAGCTCGACGATCAATTCGCCCCAGCACTTGCCGAAAGCGAACGGCACCTGCGTCATCATCAGCGCCGGATCGAGGCTGTTGGTGGATTCACCGCCGACCAGGCCGGCCTTCAGCGTACCGCCCTTGACCGGACCCGCCGCGCGCGCAGCGCTTGAAAGCAGCGCGTTGGCGAAGGGTGCGGCGATGCCGAGCGCGGCCGCCCGGCCGAGAAAATCACGACGGCTCAGTTTGCCCGACGCAACCCGCCGGCTAAGGAATTCCAGTTCATTTGACATTTGAGTTCCTCACTCTGTTGGTTCGACTCTGCGGTCGATTTTCTTGCTTGTTGTTAAAGGGAATAATGACCGCAAGGGAAAGCGGTAAGCAAGACCGAATGCGACATGCCGTGGCGTAAATCGCACGTCGCATTTGGACCAACGATTTCAGCACTCAAACCAGCGCGCGCGGGACCTTTTCGTCGAAATCGCGCTCGAAGACGAGGTTTTCACCTTCGTAGGCCTCGATTCTGGCGCTGACGATGAAGTTTTGTGCGTCCGACCGCATCTGGGCCCATGTTTCGGTGCGGACCGACCATCCATTTCGCGACAGGGTCTGCGTCCAGTGTGTTTTCCCCGAGGCTGACAGAGGATCGTCGGGATGGATGGTCCAGGTTTCGCGGGCGATGCTGCCGTTGACCAGGCCGTGGTCGAGATCGCGCACTTCGCCGAAATCATCGGCAATGGAAAGCGTGACGATTCCCGTCTTTTCGTCGCGATCGACATGGCGTTCGGAATTGGCGGGACGGATCGTCTCGGTCGCCCAGGGCGCAGCCCCTTCCGGCTCGGCGAAAACGGCTTCGTCGCCTGTTGCCAGCAGGCGCAACGGCACCGATAGCGTGGCCTCCGACAAGGTCAGTCGTGCCGGTTCCGGCGAAGGCCAGATCATTGGCCAGTAGGCGGTCGAAATGGCGACGCGCAGACGGTGGCCGGCCGGCACGCGGTAGGCGCATTGGTCGAGCACGACACGCGCCGAAACCTCCTCCCCGGGAACCAGCACCTCGGGCAATTCATGCGAGTTGCGGTGCGTCAGATTGAGCACGCCATAGGAGATAAGTTCCGAGGCGCCGTCGGGATGCACGTCGCAAAGCCGGACCGCGATGTTGGCCTGGGGCCGATCGGAGGCAAGCAGGACCTCAAACTCCGGCGCGCCGACGATCTCGATCGGCTTGGTGAGCTCAGGCTGGTCGAAACACGCCGACAGCCCATCGTCAGGGCGCTGATCACCCGGCAATTCCGGCCCGAAGGTGAACGGAAAGTATTCGCCGCCGGCAAGCCCGCAGGTCTGCGGCGAAGCGACGGTTGAAGGCCCGGCATCAGGGGAAATGAGTTCGATCGCTTCAATCGTTATGTTGGACGATGGCCACTCCTGCTCGGCTATCCAGCGGCCAGGCCGCTCCGGATGCCAGCGGGCGGGACGCACGCTGTCCATGACATAGGCGCGGTAGTCGGGATCGGCCTCGACGCCGGTCTCGGCGCCCTTCAGCCAGTGGTCCCACCAGCGCAACGCTTCCTGCAGGAAGCCGATCGCGGGCTTGGGTTCGGCATAGTGTGGGTATTTGTGAATCCACGGTCCGACGATGCCCTTGACTGGTGCCTCGATGTTGCTGACGAGGTGCGATATCGTGTTGCGGTATCCGTCGTGCCAGCCGCCGATCGAGAGCACTGCAGCATGAACAGCGGAAAAATCCTCGCAGATCGAACCGCGCTTCCAATAGGCGTCGCGATGCTGGTGGCTGAGCCACAGCGGCAAAAGGAACGACTGGTTCTCCAGCCGTTTCAGCCACAGATCGCGCCATTTGTCGTCGCCGGCAATCAGCGGATCCGGTGGCCGCGACGAATAGGACAGCATGGTCGAGGCCCAGCCGAAATTTTCGTTCAAAAGGCAGCCGCCCTTGTAGTGGATGTCGTCGGCATAGCGGTCGACGGTCGAGCACAGGCTGATCACTGCCTTCAGCGCCGGCGGCTGTTTGGCCGCCACCTGCAGGCAATTGAAGCCGCCCCAGGAGATGCCCATCATGCCGACATTGCCGTTGCACCAGGGCTGCGCCGCCGCCCAGGCAATGACATCGCAGGCGTCCTGCAGTTCCTGCTCGGAATATTCGTCGTCCATCAGCCCTTCGGAATCACCGTTGCCGCGCATGTCGACGCGGATCGAGGCGTAGCCGTGGCCGGCGAAATAGGGATGGGTAAGCTGATCGCGAAAGATCGTGCCGTCGCGCTTGCGGTAAGGCAGGTGCTCAAGGATGACAGGTACTGGATCGTCGCCCGCATCCTCCGGCATCCATACCCGCGCCGACAGCCGGCAGCCATCGGGCATGACGATGCCCATGTCGGGAAATTCGACGACCTTGCGGGGAAATTCGGTGATGGTTTTCATGGCAGGCATAACGCTCCGCGGCACGAGAACTTTCAATCGTCATTCGCGACTGGAGCAGCGAAATATGCGACCTGTGCCGCTACCGCAATTCGTCGAGCAGTTCGGGATGTTTCTCCAGCAATGTCATCAATTGAATGGTCGGGCCACTCGGTTCGATCAAGCCTCTTTCATACTTGTCGAAGGCGTTCTCGCCGACCTTGAACAGGGATCCGGCCTCGCGTTGCGACAGCTTGAGCTTCGTGCGCATGCGGCGGATGGTTGACGGCGCCGGCACGCCGTCGACCTTCTCCTTGAGCGCGCGCAAGGCGGCATCGACAGCGGCCATGTCGTCGCCGACATGCACACCCTCGCGATCCGATGGCGGATAATAACCGGGCAGGTCGATGATCATGCTCTCGCCCTTATAGGTTACGGTGAATGAACGGACCCCGCGCATCAGCATCTCCGCGGTTTCGGGGAAATCATGGTTCTATTCTCCATATCTCAATTTGCCACCATAAAGGTGGCAACTCAAGTTCCATTCATATGAGGTCCGCGTCAATTTAGCGGAATGTCGTTTTCGGCCTTGTTCGCCTGATAGGCGCCGGACAGCTCGTCATAGCGTCCGGAAATCCTGCCGATCCGCTCCTCCAGCCGCTGGCGCTCGACCTCGGGCAGCGCTCTCACCAGCCTGCGAATCGAAAAACTTTTCCAATAGGCGTTCTCGGCGTTGTAGCCGCCAGGGTCGAGGGTGAAGACCTCTTTCAGGATTTTGAGATCATGCGGGATGGCGAAACTGTCGCGCGAATCCTCGTGGCTGAACAAATAGTAGAAATTGTCGAAGCCGGTCCAGGTGATCGCCGACAGGCAGAGCGAACAGGGTTCATGCGTGGCAATGAAGATGGCATCTTTCGTGTCGACACGTTCGGCCTTGGGCATTTCGTAAAAGCGCTTCAGGCAATGCACCTCGCCATGCCAGAGCGGGTTTTCCATCTCGTTGTTGGTTTCGGCCAGCACCAGCGACCGGTCGCCCTTGCGCAGGATCGCCGCGCCGAACAGCTTGTTGCCGTGCGCGACGCCTTCTGCCGTCTTCGGCACGATTTCGTGCTCGATCACGTCGAGCAGGCGGTCGATCAGCGAAATGTCGGTCATCACAAGCTCTCGTCGGGGATATGGATCTCGTAGGCGTGCGAGAAATGGAATTCCTCGAGATTGGCGCCGTCGCCGCCACGGTCGACGATCAAAAAATCCTGAGGCTCTCCGATGGGCGTCAGCACGCCGTGCCACAGATTGCGGGAATAGTTGATGCCTTGCCCCGGTGCGGTGATGAAGGCATGTGGTTCGCCCGGCCCCTCCTTGCCGTCATGGCAGACGACGACCAGGAACGGACGCGGCGACAGCGGGATGAACGCCTGACTGCCCAAGGGATGACGCTCGACCATGGTCAGCTTCAGCGGCATCTCGTAGGGCGTGCCGCGTACCATGGAAATCAGCACGCGGGCGTTATGTCCTGCAGCTTCAGCGGTGGCGAGGGCGTGGTAGCGCTCGGCCTTGCCGCCATTGATCGGATAGTGATTGTCGCCGCCCATGTCGATGACGTCGCCGAATTCGGCAAAGGCCTCACGGGTAAGCGGCCGCGCGACGATGCGGGTCATGACGTCCGCTTCGCGATGCCAGCCCCGCCGAGCTTGGCATGCCGGTTGACATCCTTGTAGAGCAGATAGCGGAATTTGCCGGGGCCGCCGGCATAGCAGGCCTGCGGGCAGAAGGCGCGGAGCCACATATAGTCGCCGGCCTCGACTTCGACCCAGTCCTGGTTGAGCCGGTAGACAGCCTTGCCTTCGAGCACATAGAGCCCGTGTTCCATGACATGTGTCTCGGCGAAAGGAATGACCGCGCCTGGCTCGAGCGTGACGATGGTCATATGCATGTCGTGGCGCAGATCGGCGGGATCGACGAACCGCGTCGTTGCCCAGCGGCCTTCGGTGCCCGGCATCAGCGTCGGCGCGATCTCCTGTTCGTTGGCGAAGAAGGCCCTGGGAATCTCGAGGCCGTCGACTGCCTCATATGCCTTGCGTATCCAGTGGAAGCGGACAGCCGCCTTGCTTTCGTTGCGGACTGTCCAGCCGCTGGCAGGCGGCAGGAAAGCAAAGCCGCCGGGGCTCAAGCTATGCTTCTTGCCGTCGAGCAGAACCGTCAGTTCGCCCTCGACCACGAACAGGGCGCCCTCGGCGCCGGCATCGGGCTCGGGCCGGTCGCTGCCGCCGCCGGGCGCGACCTCGACGATGTATTGCGAAAACGTCTCGGCGAAGCCGGACAGCGGCCGCGACAGGATCCAGACACGCGTCTTGTCCCAGAACGGCAAGGCGCTGGTGACGATGTCCTGCATCACGCCCTTGGGAATGACGGCATAGGCCTCGGTGAAGACGGCGCGTCCGGTCAGAAGTTCGTTCTGGCCGGGATGGCCGCCCTGTGGGGCATAATAGGTGCGCTCGGGCATCCTGATCGTATCCATGGTTCAAACCTATTGTGGAAGCATGTCCTTGAGGCGGAGCAGCGCGATGCGCTCGACCTGCTTGCAGGCGGTTTCGAATTCGACGCCGCGGCCGTTGCCGATGCGGGCTTCGAATTCGGCGAGGATTTCCTCCTTTGTCTTGCCTTTCACCGCGATGATGAAGGGGAAGCCGAAGGTGGTGACGTAGGCGGCGTTGAGCTTGGAGAACAATTCACGCTCCTTGTCGGTCAGCGCGTCGAGACCGGCGGAAGCCTGTTCCCTGGTCGATTCCGCCGTCAGCCGCCTGGCTTTGGCCAGCTTGCCGGCGAGGTCGGGATGGGCGTTGAGCACGCCGAGCCGCTCGGTTTCGCTGGCGGAACGGAAGATACGGCAGAGCGCATTGTGCACGCCGCCGGCCGTGTCGTGCGCCGGGCCGAGCTCCAGCTCGTAGGCACGTTCGGCAATCCAGGGCGAATGCTCGAACACGCCGCCGAAGGTGTGAACGAACGTCTCGAATTCCATTTTCGACGGGCGCAGAGCGGCCGGCTTATAGGGATGGTTCTCTTGCCAGTGCTTGGCGATGTCGATGCGCCGTGCCAGCCAGACCTTGTCGTGCGATTTGACATAATCGACGAAGCGTTTCAGCGCCGCCACCCGGCCTGGCCGCCCGACGAGGCGGCAGTGCAGACCGATGTTCATCATGCGCGGCCTGCCTGCCTTGCCCTCGGCATAGAGCGTATCGAAACTATCCCTGAGGTAGGCAAAGAACTGGTCGCCCGAGTTGAAACCCTGCGGCGTGGCAAAGCGCATGTCGTTGGCGTCGAGCGTGTAGGGGATGATGAGCTGCGTGCCGTCCGCATGCTCGAACCAGTAAGGCAGTTCGTCGTCATAGGTGTCCGAGACGTAATCGAAGCCGCCTTCTTCGGCCACCAGCCGCACCGTGTTGACCGATGTGCGGCCCGTGTACCAGCCGGTCGGGCGCTGGCCGGTCACCTCGTAATGCAGCTTGATCGCCGCTTCGAGGTCGCGGCGCTCGTCCTCGGCGTCGTGATCGCGGTAATCGATCCACTTCAGCCCGTGCGAGGCGATTTCCCAGCCGGCTTCCTGCATGGCCGTGACCTGGTCGGGTGAGCGCGCGAGCGCCGTGGCGACGCCATAGCAGGTCACAGGCACTTGCTCTTCGCTGAACAGGCGCAGCAGCCGCCAGAAGCCGGCCCGCGCTCCATATTCGTAGATTGATTCCATGTTCCAGTGGCGCTGGCCCACCCACGGCGCCGCACCGACGATTTCCGACAGGAAGGCTTCCGAAGCCTTGTCGCCGTGGAGCACGCAGTTCTCGCCGCCCTCTTCGTAGTTGACGACGAACTGCACGGCGACATGCGCGCCGCCAGGCCATTTCGGATCCGGCGGATTGGCTCCGTAGCCACGCATGTCCCTGGTGTAACGCATCGTCCCTCCGCGCCCGGCATCACCCTAAGTATAATCAGGATATCGAAAGGGTGCTTCTCGCATTCCCCTCAAAATTTTTGAAAGTGTTTTTGTCGCACTCCGCTCGACCGGGACTTATGCATCGCCTTTAATTGGCGCACAATTCATCGTTAGTGCTCGATTGTACCGACCAATTTATTCGTATTGGAAAATGGGAGGCGGCCAATGGCAGAAACGTCGAAAGCCGATGGCGGGCGTCTGACGACCCATGTCCTGGATACCGCGACCGGCAGGCCGGCGGCGGGATTGTCGATCGCGCTCTACCGTCTCGACGGTGCCGATCGCACGCTTCTGAAGGAGGTCGCCACCAACGCCGACGGCC
The DNA here is from genome assembly GCF_006440535.1 of Mesorhizobium sp. B2-5-13. Taxonomy (NCBI): domain Bacteria; kingdom Pseudomonadati; phylum Pseudomonadota; class Alphaproteobacteria; order Hyphomicrobiales; family Phyllobacteriaceae; genus Mesorhizobium; species Mesorhizobium sp. B2-5-13. The sequence goes on from NZ_VFUI01000002.1 coordinate 210,353, forward strand.
GCTGCGACGCGCCGCTGCTGGCGGGTGCCGACTTCCGCACCGGCGAATACGAACTGGTGTTCGCGGCTGGCGACTATCTGCGCGGCCAGGGCACGAAGCTGCCCGCGCCTGCCTTCCTGGACAGCGTGCCGATCCGCTTCGGCATGGCGGAGGCGGTGCATTATCATGTACCATTGCTGATCTCGCCGTACGGCTATTCCACCTACAGGGGGAGCTGAGGCATGGCCAAGGTCAACATCCGCAACGAAATCCGCTTCATTCTGAATGGCAGGGATATCGCGCTGTCATCCGTGGCGCCCGATGCGACCTTGCTCGACTGGCTGCGGCTCGACCGTTCGCTGCGCGGCACCAAGGAAGGCTGTGCCGAGGGCGATTGCGGCGCCTGCACCGTGCTCATCGGCAAGCTTTCGGCCGCCGGACTGGTCTATGAAAGCGTCAATGCCTGCATCCGCTTCCTCGGCTCGCTCGACGGCACCCATGTCGTGACGGTCGAGCATCTGCGTGGCGAAGCTGGCCAGTTGCATCCTGTGCAGCAGGCGATGGTCGATTTCCACGGCTCGCAATGCGGCTTCTGCACGCCGGGTTTCATCATGTCGCTCTATGGCCTGTGGATGAAATCACCGGACCCTTCGAACGCGGCCATCGAAAAAGCCTTGCAAGGCAATCTCTGCCGTTGCACCGGTTACGAGGCGATCATGCGCGCCGCGCACGCCATCTCGAGCTATGGCAAGGCGGCGAAGGATCCGCTGGCGGCGGAGCGCCGGGACATCACGACACGGCTGCAGGCGTTGCGCGACGGCGCCAGGATCGAGATGGGCTCCGGCAGGACGCGGCTGGTCGTGCCGACCGATGCCGACGATTTCGCGACCGTCTTCGAAAAAGAACCCACCGCCACCGTCGTCGCCGGTTCGACCGACGTTGGCCTGTGGGTGACCAAGCATATGCGCGAAATCTCGCCGGCGATCTTCATCGGCAATCTGCCGGGGCTTTGCACCATCACGGAAGACAATAGTGTCATATCGATCGGCGCCGGCGTCACCTATACCGAAGCTTTTTCGACACTGTCGAAACGCATCCCGGCGTTGGGGCCGTTGTTCGACCGCATCGGCGGCGAACAGGTTCGCAACATGGGCACGATCGGCGGCAACGTCGCCAACGGCTCGCCGATCGGCGACACGCCGCCGCCGTTGATCGCACTCGGCGCACGGCTGACTTTGCGCAAGGGCAAGACGCGGCGCACGATCCCATTGCAGGATTTCTTTATCGCCTATGGCAAGCAGGACCGCCAGCCAGGCGAGTTCGTCGAGGCCGTGCATGTGCCGGTGCCGGCAAAGGACGTGAAATTCGCCGTCTACAAGGTCACCAAGCGCCGCGACGAGGACATCACCGCGACCCTTGGGGCCTTCTGCCTGGCTCTGGCTAAGGACGGCACGGTGGCCGATATCTGCATCGCCTATGGCGGCATGGCGGCAACGCCGAAGCGGGCTACGGCCGTTGAACAGGCTTTGATCGGCAAGGCCTGGAGCGAAGCGACGGTGGAGGCTGCGATGGCCGAATACGCCAAGGACTTCACGCCGCTCACCGACATGCGCGCGAGCGCCGAATATCGAGCGCTGGCAGCGAAAAACCTTTTGTTGCGCTTTTATGTGGAAACCACGGGCACCAAGGTGCCGGTGCAGGTATCGCGCAGCGAGGCGGCCTGATGAACAAGCACGCCACATCAAACCTCAAAGCCGAGAAGATCGTCGGCGGCATCGCTACCGACCAGCGGCATGATTCCGCCCACAAGCATGTCAGCGGCGGCGCCGTCTATATCGACGACATGCCGGAACCGGCCGGCACGCTGCATGCCGGCCTTGGCCTGTCCAAGGTGGCGCATGGCGTTCTGAAAAGCGTCGACCTCTCGGAGGTGCGCGCGGCCCCTGGTGTCGTCGACGTGCTCACCTATGCCGACGTACCGGGCGAAAATGATGTCTCGCCCAGCAACATGCATGACGATCCGGTGCTCGCCGAAGGCAAGGTGCAGTTCTTCGGCCAGCCGATCTTCGCGGTGATTGCCGAGACGCGCGAGGCAGCCCGGCGCGCCGCGCGCCTGGCCAGGATCGAGTATGACGAGCTTCCCGCCGTGATCGACATCTGGGACCTTGATCCGACGAAGGACAAACAGGTGACCACGCCGCTGGTCCTGAAGCGCGGCGATGCGGCCGCGGCAATCAAGGCAGCGCCCCGCCGCATCAAGAGCCGCATGTGGCTTGGCGGCCAGGACCATTTCTACCTCGAAGGCCAGGTGTCGCTCGCCATCCCCGGCGAGGACGACGAGGTGACCGTCTACTGTTCGACCCAGGGGCCGAGCGAGACGCAGCATTTGGTCGCCCACACGCTCGGCGTGCCGAGTAACGCGGTGACGGTGGAGGTGCGCCGCATGGGCGGCGGCTTCGGCGGCAAAGAAACGCAGGCCAATCAGTGCGCCGCGATCGCCGCCATTGCCGCCAAGAGGCTGAAGCGCGCGGTCAAGATCCGGCTCGACCGCGACGAGGACATGACCGCCACCGGTAAGCGGCATGATTTCGCCATCGACTACGAGGTCGGCTTCGACGACGAGGGCAACATCCTTGGCGTCGACTTCACCTACGCTTTGCGCTGCGGCTTTTCAGCCGACCTGTCCGGCCCGGTCGGCGATCGTGCGCTGTTCCACTGCGACAACGCCTATTTCTATCCAGCGGTGCTGGCCAAATCGGCGCCGCTCTTTACCAACACCGTCTCCAACACCGCCTTTCGTGGCTTCGGCGGCCCGCAAGGCATGATCGGCGCCGAGCGCGTCATCGACGAGGTCGCCTTTTCGGTCGGCAAGGATTCGCTCGAGATCCGCAAGCTGAATTTCTACGATCCGATGGAAGCGATCGGCGGCCGCAACGTCACGCCCTATCACCAGAAGGTCGAGGACTGCATCATCCAGCGCATCGTGGCGGAACTGGAAGAGAGCGCCAGTTATGCACGCCGCCGTCGCGAGATTTCCGCGTTCAACGCCAACAGCCGCTTCATCAAGCGCGGCTTGGCACTGACGCCGGTCAAGTTTGGCATTTCCTTCACCAAGACCGAGTCCAACCAGGCCGGCGCGCTGGTGCATGTCTATGCCGACGGCTCGGTGCACATGAACCATGGCGGAACCGAAATGGGGCAGGGCCTGCACCTCAAGGTGGCGCAGGTCGTGGCCGAGGAATTCCAGATCGACCTCGACCGCGTGAAGATCACCGCCACCACCACCGCCAAGGTGCCCAACACCGCGCCGACGGCGGCGTCCTCGGGCGCCGACCTCAATGGCATGGCGGCACAGAACGCGGCGCGCCAGATCCGCCAGCGGCTGACCGACTTTGCGGCCGAGAGATACCAGATCCCTGTCGACCAGGTGGTGTTCCTGCCAAACCGGGTGCGCGTCGGCAACCAGGAGGTCAGCTTCAACGATCTGGTCAAGCAGGCCTATATTGCGCGTGTGCAGCTCTCGGCAGCCGGCTTCTACAAGACGCCGAAAATCCACTGGGACCGCGGCAAGGGCCAGGGCCACGCCTTTTATTACTACGCCTATGGCGCGGCCTGCGCCGAAGTGTCGGTCGACACGCTAACCGGCGAATATGTCGTCGAGCGCGCCGATATCCTGCACGATTGCGGCCGTTCGTTGAACCGGGCCATCGACCTCGGCCAGGTCGAGGGCGGCTTCATCCAGGGCATGGGGTGGCTGACCACGGAGGAATTGTGGTGGGACGACAAGGGCCGGCTGCGCACGCATGCGCCGTCGACCTACAAGATCCCGCTGGCGTCGGACCGACCGAAGATCTTCAACGTGGCGCTGACTGACTGGTCGCAGGCCTATGAACCGACCATCCATCGCTCCAAGGCGGTCGGCGAACCGCCGCTGCCGCATGGCATGGCGGTGCTGCACGCCCTGTCGGACGCAGTGGCCAGCGTCGCCGACCACAAGATCTGCCCGCGCCTCGACGCCCCGGCAACGCCGGAACGCGTGCTGATGGCAATCGAGCGGCTGAAGAAAGCGATCAAGGCTGGCGCCTGAATCGGGCAGAACGTGCAATTCGGACCGAAAAAGCCTATATTTCCCATTCGGGAACCGTGAAACCATGACCTCGAAAGTACAAAACCTGAAGGCCTTTCTCGGCGGCGCCGGCCGTCTTGCCCTGGTCGAAGTGGCCGGCACCAAGGGCTCGACACCGCGTGAGAAGGGCGCCTTAATGCTCGTCTCGCGAACGGCGATCTTTGGCACGATCGGCGGCGGTCAACTCGAATACATGGCCATCGACAAGGCGCGGCAGATGGTGGCGCCATCGGGTGGATCCAACCGCCTGCAGTCGACGTCCCGCGTCGCGGTCGACGAAGTCCGCACCACGCTTGACGTCCCGCTCGGCCCCGAAATCGGCCAGTGCTGTGGCGGGCGGGTCGAGGTGCTGATCCGGTTGGTGGATACCGCATTGGCCGCCGAACTGGTCGCGGCGGCGGAAGCCGAGGAAGCTCATATGCCGCATGTCTATATTTTCGGCGGCGGTCATGTCGGCCAGGCGCTGGCGTCGACCATTGCGCTCCTTCCCGTGCGCGGCGTCGTCATCGAAACACGCGCCGAGGCGCTGGAAGGAATGCCGGAAACCGTGGAGACACGGCTGACCCCCATGCCGGAGGCCGAGGTGCGCAACGCCCCGGCCGGCACCGCCTTCGCCATCCTCACTCATGACCATGCGCTCGATTTCCTGATCGTCGCCGAAGCGCTGAAACGCGACGACGCGGCCTATGTCGGCATGATCGGCTCGAAGACCAAGAAAGCCACGTTCAGGAGCTGGTTCCTGAAGTCGGCGGACGGTACGGGGGCTGAATTCGCCCGCCTCGTCTCGCCGATCGGCGGCGATGCGGTCAAGGACAAGCGCCCGCCCGTCATCGCCGCGCTGGCCGCCGCCGAGATCATGACCGCGCTGGTCAGCTACGTGACCGCGGATCATCGGGCTCTGCAGGGCAGGGTGATGGCCCGGCTAGACCAGGCTAGGCTGGCTTTCACGCAAGGCAACCGGATCGGATAAGCCACGAGGCGATCACTTGCAGGCCAGTTCGCTCTTCCGCCTACTTGCCGGCCAGAATGTCCTTGATCAGCCGCTGGCAGCGCTCCGCCATGAAATCGAGCAGCAGCCGCACCTTGGGATCCTGCAGCTTCTTGTGCGGATAAACGGCCGCGAACTGCACCGGCGTTGGTGGCGTATTGCTCAGGATCACCTTCAGCCGGCGGTCGCGGATGAAAGGCTCGACCTCGAAGCGCGGCTTGTTGATGATGCCGCGCCCTGACAGCGCCCAACCGGTCAGCACGTCGCCATCATCGGTGTCGTAGGGGCCGTGTACCTCGAACTTTTGTGGCCCGGTTGGGGTCTGCAAGGTCCAGACATATTCGCGCGCGCCGGAATAGCGCAGCATCAGGCAGTCATGTTTCCTGCCGATCAGCTCCTGCGGCTCCATCGGCTCGCCGCGCGCCTCCAGATATTTTGGTGCGGCGACCAGCACGCGTTCGCATTCCATGATGCCACGCATCCGAAGACTGGAATCCTCGATGATGCCGAGCCGGAAGGCGACGTCGATGCCTTCCTTCATGATGTCGACATTGTGGTCCGAGAGCCTGAGCCGCACCTCGATGTCAGGATATTTGTCATGGAAATCGGGAATGCCCGACGCCACCAGCCGTCGCCCGAGACCGAGCGGCGCGGTGACGCGGATGGTGCCGCGCGGCTGGCCGGACAGCGCCGAGACGGCAGCCTCCGCCTCGGTGATCGCTTCCAGCACCTGCTTGGCGCCGGAATAGAAAACGGTGCCGTGTTCTGTTGGCATCAACTGTCGGGTGGTGCGGTTGAACAGCCGCACGCCGAGATGCTTCTCCAGTTCCTTGATGCGATTGGAGGCGACAGCCGGCGAAATACGCATGTCGCGGCCGGCCGCCGACAGATTGCCGAGCTCGACGACGCGGACGAAGACGGCGATGTTGTCGAGATAGGCCATGCGGAGCACCTTCGCCGGTTTGTGGCCATCAACCTAGTATTTTCCAATTTTTTTTGAAAGTCATCGTACACCTCGCCTCTTTTCGTTTGCGCACCACACCGTAAAGTCACCGGATCGGCAGGGACGACTTCAATGACGGATTTCGCGATTTTCTGGGACTGGCTGAGCTTCGCCGTGCGCTGGCTGCACGTCGTTACCGGCATCGCCTGGATCGGCTCGTCCTTCTACTTCGTCGCACTCGATCTTGGCCTGCGCCAGCGCCCGGACATGCCGGTCGGCGCCTTCGGCGAGGAATGGCAGGTGCATGGCGGCGGCTTCTACCACATCCAGAAATATCTGGTGGCGCCGTCCGAGATGCCGGAACACCTGACTTGGTTCAAATGGGAATCCTACGCCACCTGGCTGTCCGGTTTCGCGATGCTGTGCGTGGTTTACTACGCCGGCGCTGACCTGTTCCTGATTGATCCCAACGTGCTGCCGATGTCGGTACCGGTCGGCATCCTGCTGTCGATGGCGACGATCGGCGTCGGCTGGGTGGTCTATGATCTCTTGTGCCGCTCGCCGCTCGGAAAAAGCGATACCGGCCTGATGCTGGTGCTCTATGGCGTGCTGGTGTTCATCGCCTGGGGGCTGACGCATCTGTTCACCGGCCGCGCCGCCTTCCTGCATCTGGGTGCCATCACCGCGACGATCATGTCGGCCAATGTCTTCATGGTCATCATTCCCAACCAGAAGATCGTCGTCGCCGACCTCATCGCCGGCCGCAAGCCGGACCCGAAATACGGCAAGATCGCCAAGCAGCGTTCGCTCCACAACAACTATCTGACGTTGCCGGTGCTGTTCCTGATGCTGTCGAACCATTATCCGCTGGCGTTCGGCACCGAGTTCAACTGGGTCATCGCCTCGCTGGTGTTCATCATCGGCGTCCTGATCCGGCATTATTTCAACACCGTGCACAAGCGTGCCGGCAATCCGCACTGGACGTGGCTGGGTGCCCTTGTCCTGTTCCTCATCATCATCTGGCTGTCGACCGTGCCGAAGGTGCTGACTGGCGAGCCCAAGGCCTCCGCCGCGGCTGAGGTCTATATGGCATCGGCGCATTTCCCGGCGGTGCGTGACACCGTGCTCGGCCGCTGCTCGATGTGTCATGCGCAGGAGCCGGTCTATGAAGGCATCTATCACGCACCCAAGGGGGTGATGCTGGATACGGACGCCGGCATCGCCGAGCATGCCCGCGAGATCTATCTGCAGGCCGGCCGCAGCCACGCCATGCCGCCAGCCAATGTCAGCCAGATCACCGACAAGGAACGGGGGTTGCTGGTGGCGTGGTTCGAAGGCGCGGGGAAATAAGCATGACCTTGACACTTCTGCGTGGCCGCACGCTGTCCTTCGTGCGCTGGCCGCAAACCATCGACGACCACTCCGCCTGGCGCTACGAGGAGGATGGCGGGCTGCTGATAAGCGACGGCAGGATCGTTGCAGCAGGCGCCTATGCCGATGTCGAGAAACAGGCCGGTGAGACGGCGAAAAAAATCGACCACCGGCCGCATCTGCTGCTGCCGGGCTTCATCGATGCCCATGTGCATTTCCCGCAGATGCAGGTCATCGCGTCCTATGGCGCCGAACTGCTCGATTGGCTGAACACCTACACCTTTCCCGAGGAGACAAAATTCGCCAACGCCCAGCATGGCCGCCGCATCGCGCGCCTGTTCCTTGACGAGACGGTGCGCCATGGCACCACCACGGTTGCCGCCTACTGCTCGGTGCACAAGGCGTCGGCGGAAGCCTTCTTCGCCGAGTCGCATGCGCGCGATATGCTCAACATCGCCGGCAAGGTGATGATGGACCGCAACGCGCCCGAAGGCGTGCTCGATACGCCGCAATCAGGCTATGACGACACCAAGGCGCTGATCGCCGAATGGCACGGCAAGGGCCGCCAGCTTTATGCCATCACGCCACGTTTCGCCATCACCTCGTCACCGGAGCAGATGGAGATGGCCGGCGCGTTGTGCCGCGAACATCCCGACCTGCACATGCAGACGCATCTGTCGGAAAACCACGCCGAGATCGCCTTCACCGGGGAACTCTACCCTTGGTCGCGCGACTACACCGATGTTTACGAGCATTATGGGCTGCTGGGCAAAAAGAGCCTGTTCGGCCACTGCATTCATTTGTCGGAGCGCGAGGCGGACGCGCTGTCGGACAGCGGTTCGGTGGCTGTGTTCTGCCCGACCTCGAACCTGTTCCTCGGTTCCGGCCTGTTCGACTATCAGCGCTTTCGTCGCCGCGACAAGCCGTTGCGCATAGGGGCCGCCACCGATGTCGGCGGCGGCACAAGCTATTCGATGCTGCGCACCATGGACGAGGGCTACAAGGTCATCGCGCTCAATGGCGAGAAGCTGAACCCGTTCCAGTCCTTCTGGCAGATCACGCGCGGCAATGCAGAGGCGCTGTCGGTGGCGGACAAGATCGGCACGCTGGAGGAAGGCACCGATGCAGACATCGTCGTGCTCGATGCCAGGGCGACGCCCGCCATGCGGCTCAGGATGGAAACGGTCGAGACGCTGGCGCAGGAACTGTTTCTGCTGCAGACGCTTGGCGACGACCGCGCCGTGCGCGAGGTCTATGTGGCGGGGCGCGCGGCCAAGAGCGACATGATCGCGGGGTGAACCCCGTCTTGCCAACCGAATTGCGAAGGGCAATTCGGGGCAATCCGGCCTCTCCCCAAGGAGAGAGGAGGCCGCCGGCGCTGGCGCCAGGCTCTTCTCCCAACCGGGAGAACGCGGCCGCGCAGCGGCCGGATGAGGCCGCGCCGCGATGCAAGCTTGACCCGGCCGATGTTGTCGTACAAACGACACGTCACGATTTTCGGAGAAAAGAGACATGGCCGTTGCTGACGACATCGCTCTAATCAAGAGACAGGAAGAGACACTTGTCTTCGCAGCCTTCGACGAGGCCGTCGCCTTCGAGATAGGCGCAGCCATCCGTGGTCGTGCAATGGCCGAGAACCTGCCGATCATCGTCGACATCAGGCTATGGGACCGGCCGCTTTTCTATGCCGCCATGCCGGGTTCGAACGCTTCCAACCCCGACTGGGCGCGGCGCAAGACCAATGTCGTGAAGCGCTATCTCAGAAGCACTTACCGTCTGGTGCTTGAACAGCAACGTCCTGACCGCACCTTCAAGATCGGCGAGGGGCTGGATATTGCTGACTACGTGCTGGCCGGCGGCGGCTTCCCGGTCACGGTCAAGGGCGCCGGTGTCATCGGTGTGATCGCGGTGTCTGGCCTGCCGGAGCGCCAGGATCATGGCGTGGTGGTCGATGCGCTGTGCGATCACCTGGGCATGGACAGGCGCGAGCTGGCGCTGTCCCCGGACCCCGAATGACCGTGCCCGATCCCAAGGTTTTTCTTACCTCGATCTTCAATGCCGCCGTCGCCGCCGCCGATCCGGAGCGTACCATCCGCGACCATTTGCCGGCCAAGCCAAGGGGCCGCACCATCGTCATCGGCGCCGGCAAGGGCTCGGCGCAGATGGCTGCGGCCTTCGAAAAGGTCTGGGATGGCCCGATCGAAGGGCTGGTCGTCACCCGCTACGGCTATGGTGCCAAATGCGAGCGCATCGAGATCATCGAGGCGGCGCATCCGGTGCCGGACGTCGCCGGGCTCGAGGCCTCGCGGCGGCTGCTGGACAAGGTGCAAGGGCTGACAGCGGACGATCTGGTCGTGGCGCTGATCTCCGGCGGCGGTTCGGCGCTGCTGCCGTCTCCAGCCGCCGGCCTGACGCTGGCCGACGAGATCGCCGTCAACGAGGCGCTGCTCGCCTCCGGCGCGCCGATCGCGGCGATGAACACCATCCGCAAGCATCTCTCCACCATCAAGGGCGGCCGGCTGGCTGCCGCCGCATGGCCGGCCAAGGTGGTGTCGCTGGTGGTCTCCGACATCCCCGGCGACAATCCGGCCCTTGTCGCGTCCGGCCCAACCGTTCCCGATACCGGCAGCCGTGAAGATGCCCTGGCTTCGATATCAGCCTATGGCATGAAACTGCCGGACGCGGTCATGGCGCACATCCGGTCGCCTGCGGCCGACGCGCCAGATCCCGACGACAAGCGCTTTGCGCGTAACGAAGTGCATCTGATCGCCTCCGCCGGTGTGTCGCTGGAAGCGGCAGCAGTGGAAGCGAGGCGGCAAGGCATAGAAGCCGTCATCCTCTCCGATGCCGTTGAAGGCGAAGCGCGCGAGGTCGGCGGCGTCCACGCCGCGATTGCCCGCGAAGTGGCGACGCGCAACCGGCCCTTCCAAAAGCCGGTTCTGATCCTTTCTGGCGGTGAGACCACCGTGACCTTGCGGGCCAAAGGCAAGGGTGGCCGCAACTCGGAATTCCTGCTCGCCTTCGCCATCGGCATCAATGGCATGGAGGGTATTCATGCCTTGGGGGCCGACACCGACGGCATCGACGGTTCGGAAAACAATGCCGGCGCCTTCGCCGACGGCTCGACCGTTTCGCGCATGCGCGCGGCGGGCGTGGATGCCAAGGCGATGCTCGCCGGCAACAACGCCTGGACGGCCTTCAATGCCGTCGGCGATCTCTTCGTGCCCGGCCCGACCGGCACGAACGTGAATGATCTCAGGGCAATTCTCGTCCGCTAATGCATGTCGCCCAAGTGACCTCGGTTTTGGGGGAAGGACATTCATCAAAACAAAGACCTAAAGCGCGTCGCATAAGTCCGTTTCGACGCGACGCGCTTTAGACCGTAATCACGCGGCCATAAGCCGCTTCACCTGCTTCATATCCTGCAAGAACCGCTCGCGTTCGGCCTCTTTGTCGGCGTGATCACGAATGCGCAGGATGAAGGAGGGATGGATGGTGATGAAGACCCGCAAGCCATCCTCGCGTTCGATCACCTGGCCGCGCATCTTGGTCACCGGTATCGCCTTGCCAAGCAGGGACAGCGCCGCCGTAGCGCCGAGCGCCACGGCGACGTTCGGCTTGATCAGGTCAAACTCCTGGTCGAGCCACCAGCGGCAGGCTTGAACCTCGCCGACATTCGGCTTGGAATGGATGCGCCGCTTGCCGCGCGGCTCGAATTTGAAGTGCTTGACCGCGTTGGTGACGTAGACCTTCAGGCGATCGACCCCGGCATCGTCCAATATGGCATCGAACACCTTGCCCGCCGGGCCGACGAATGGCTGGCCGGCGATGTCTTCCTGGTCGCCCGGCTGTTCGCCGACAAAAATCACCTTGGCATTGTCAGGCCCTTCACCGAATACCGTCTGCGTCGCATCGCGCCAAAGCGGACAGCGGCGGCATCCCTTGGCCACCTCTCGCAATTCGGAAACCGTGTCCGCGGCATCGTCATCAGGGGTTTCGGCTGGCTGCTGCTTCGGCCAGTGCCTCGCCTGCACCTTGGCGTGGTGCGGCGCCGGCGTTGTCGGCATCTTCGCAATCATATCTCTGGCGGCCTTGTCCGCTCTCGCGATCAAGTCAGGAATGAGCGAGCCCTCGGGAAGGTTCCGCCAATATTTCTATGGGTAGGCCGATACGCCACCTCATTTTGATGACAACGGCGAAAAAGTGATCGTCGCCGGGTCACGCAGCCATCAGACTTCGTGCAGGTAAAGATGATAGTCCAGTTCGCTGACCGTGCGCGCCACGCGCAGGTATTCGGACTGCTTGATCGCCACGAAGGTGCGGTGCAGGTCCTCGCCGAGCGCGCCTTTCAGAAAGCTGGACGCCTTGGCTGCTTCGATGGCGGCGCGCCAATCGGCCGGCATCGTCGTACGGGTGACGGACGCCTCATAGCCATTGCCGGTCGTTTCGGGGCCTGGATCGAGCCCTTCATCGAGGCCTTTGACGATGCCGGCGAGTACCGTGGCCGCAATCAGATAGGGGTTCGCGTCGACGCCGGACGGACGATGTTCGATGCGCCGGTTTTTCGCATCGCCCGCCGGCACGCGCAGCGCCACCGAGCGGTTGTTGACGCCCCAGGTCGGCGCGACCGGTGCATAGGATTGCGAGACGAAGCGGCGCCAGGAATTGGCGTGCGGCGCAAACACCAGCATCGATTCCGCCATGGTCTGGATCAGCCCGCCGAGGCCACGCAGCAGCGGCAACGACCAGTTCTCGCCGGCTGCTTCCGAAAAGACGTTTCGGCCGTCCTTGTCCTGCAGCGAGACATGGAAATGCATGCCGGAGCCGGCATATTTCTCGATCGGCTTGGCCATGAAGCAGGCGGTGACGCCGTGGCGGCGCGCCTGCGCCCGCACCAGCCGCTTCAGCATGACCAGATCGTCCGCCGCCCGGATCACGTCCTTGCGGTAGTTCAGCGTCAATTCGTACTGGCCAGGCGCATATTCCGAGATCACCGTCTCGGCCGGAATGCCTTGCGCCTTGGCGGCGGCGTAGATGTCGGAGAACAGCGGCTCCATGCCGTGCAGATGGTCGACGGAATAGACTTCCGTCTTGCCCGAGACGCGGCCATCAAGCACCGCGCGCGCCGGCTGCACCTTGCCCTCGACATCGCGCTCATTGGCCAGCAGAAAAAACTCCAGCTCGAAGGCGCCAGCCGGATGGAGGCCCTTGGCCGCCAGTATGTCGACCTGCCGGGCAAGCGCCAGCCGCGGGTCCGACGACATTGGCTGGCCGTCGAGATGGTGCATCGCCATCAGCACCTGGCCGCGGGGCGGGTTCGTGCCGTAAAGCGGCACCAGCGTGCCGGGAATCGGCCAGGCCCTCAGATCGCCATCGCCGCTGTCCCAGATCAGCCCGGTTTCGTGCACATCCTCGCCGGTGATGTCGAGGCCGAGGATCGAGATCGGCATATGCCGGCCGCCTTCGAAAATGCTTTTCAGCTCATGCCGGCGCACGATCTTGCCGCGCCCGACGCCGTTGGCGTCGGTCAGCACGATATCGAAGGCCTCGACCTCGGGATGGGCGTCGAGGAAGGCTTGCGCCTCGGTGGGCGTCGAGCCCGAAGGTGAAGTCATGATGGAACTCGGGTTTGGCTTGGTGGCTTGTCTCATGCCGCAAGCTTTGCCGCAACCGAGCCAAAAGCGGTGATCAGCCGGTTGACCTGGGCGCCTGACGTTGCCGGTGAGATCAGCATCATGTTGTGGAAGGGTGCGATCAGCACGCCGCGATTGACCAGCGCGACATGGATGGCGGCCTCCAGTTCCGGTGCATGTGCACCCTCGGCCTCGGCGCCATTGCACAGCGGGCCGGGCGCGCAGATGAACTCGACGCGGGCCCCGACACGGGAGACATGCCAGGTAAGGCGATAGCGATCGATCACGCCGGTCAGCCCGGCATCGAGCCGCCGCGCCAGATGATCCATGCGGTCGTAATTCTCCTGCGTCATCACCTCCTCGAGCGTGGCGCGCATCGCCGCGAACTGCAGCGGGTTGGCCGACAGCGTCGTGCCCATGCCGGAATAGCCAGGCTCTTTCGTCCTGTTGTAGTCGGCATAGCGCGACGCGACCTCCTCGCTCATCCCCCAGACGCTCGCCGGCACGCCGCCGGCAATCGGCTTGCCCAGCACGAACAAGTCCGGCTCCAGCCCATATTTCCTGGTGTAGCCGCCCGGGCCGGTCGAGATCGTGTGCGTCTCGTCGATCAAAAGCAGCGTGCCCGCTTCGCGCGTCAACTTTCGCAGCGCATCATGGTAGCCGGGATCGGCAAGCACCATGCAGGAATTGGTCAGCACCGGCTCGGCGATGACGCAAGCGACATCCCTGTCCTTCAGCGCCGCTTCGAGAGCGGCGACATCGTTGAATTCGATGACCTTGGCCGTTCGGGTCAGGTCGCGGAATTCGCCCGCCAGTCCGGGCCGGTTGATTGGTTTGCCGTCGATCAGCCGCACCATCGTCTCGTCCACCGAGCCGTGATAGCAGCCGTTGAAGACCAGGATTTTTTCTCTCCCAGTGATGGCGCGGGCGACGCGTAGCGCGAACCGGTTGGCGTCGGTCGCCGTGGTCGCGATCTGCCAGAAAGGCAGGCCGAAGCGCTGCTGCAGCAGCGGCCCGATGGCGAGCGCGTCTTCCGAAGGCAGCATGTAAGTCAAGCCGCGCCCAGCCTGGCGGCGAATGGCGCGTGCCACCGGCGGAGGCGAATGGCCGAACATCGAACCGGTGTCGCCGAGGCAGAAATCGTCGAGCTTGTTGCCGTCCATATCGGTGATCGTGGCGCCGCGGGCACTGTCGACCAGGATCGGAAACGGCGTCGGCCAGTCGTTCATCCAGTGCATCGGCACGCCGCCGAAGAAGCCGGGAACACCGTTGCCGACCTTGGCCTGCGATTTTGGCCGCGCCTTGCGGAATACGGCACCTTCCGTCTCGCGCAATTGCCCGATGCGGTCGCGGCTGATACCGCCGATGGTTTTTGAACTGTCGCTGCGCATGAAAACCCCTCTGGCACGTTCCTCTTAGCCAATCCACCTCCGCAACGGCAATTGGCCGCGCGGCCGTTCTGCATTGGCTCAGCTCTAGCTGGCGGCGCTTGACGCTCTGCGCGAAGTCGGCGCCAATGGGAACGGCAATTGGGGCAAGGGAAATGCGGACGATCATCTGCGTGACGGCACTGTTCCTGTCGGCCGGTACGGCTTTTGCGACCGGCGGCATCTGGTGCTCCGTCGATGATTCACAGGTGAAATTCCAGGTCGATGCTGGCGTCACCACTGGCATGGGCGGCCCGACCTTCAATTTTCGCGGCGACCTGGAGATCAAGGCAGGGCCGGCCGGCGATCATCTGCGCAAGGCCACTTTCGGGAACTCCAACCTCACCCAATACTGGCTCGACAACAAGGAGCTGCGGCTGAACATCTACCACGAGCAGGAGGTGGCCAAGACCTACAGTTCGGTCGAACTCACGATCCTGACCAGGGCCAGCGACGAGGGCGTCTATGATGGAGACTACAAACTCGCCCTCTATGACAGCACGGCCGACAAGGACAGCGATGGCAAGCCGGTCGATCTGACCGGCAAGGTTTCCTGCGGCGCCGAGTAATCCGCTGTTTCGAAATTACGCAGTGATGTCGATGACGCCGCAGTCGCCGGCGGCACTGCCGAAGGCGACGCGGCGTTCTTCCTTGTCCCACATCATCGCGGTGATGGCGCCTTTGCCCGGGCGCCGCAAAAGCACTTCCTTGGCGTCGGAAAAGCGCACGGCCATGACCATGCCGTCGTCATAGCCGACGGCGACGACATCCTGGCTCGGGTGGCAAGCGACCGCCGTCACCATGGCGTTGCCGCGCGTGCCGAGTTCCAGCGGCGCCTTGCCCATCGGCCCGTCCTTAGCCGAAAACGGCCAGACGATCGCCGCCGGCGCGCCGGAACTGGCCAGCCACTTGCCTTTCACGCTCCACGACAGGCTTTTAACCTTGCCGGGATAGCCGCTCATGCGCATGTGCTTGCCATCGGCGAGTTTCCAGCCATGCAGGGCGTTTTCCTGCATGGTGGTGACCAGAAAGGCGCCGTCCGGCGAGAAGGTGATGCCGGTGTGGGCGCCCGCCCATTCGAGTTCCACCGGCTTGCCTTCGGCGGCCGGGAAATGCAGCGTCGCGCCGTTGTAGCGGGCAACGCCGAAGCGCATGCCCTTGGGCGAGAACGCCAGCCCCTCGACTGAGCGCGGATGGGCAAATTCCCGGGTCTTGCCATCGGCGAAGCGCACGAAGGCGGTCTTGCCCGTGGCATAGGCGATGGCCCCTTGCGGCCCGGCGGCAACGCTGGTGATCCATTTCTTGCCGGCGCTCGCCACCTCCTGGGTCTCACCGCCGGCTTTGACGGCAAACACCTTGCCGTCCTCGCCGCCGGTGATCAGCCGGTCGTTGGCCGCGTCATGGAAAGCCGCGAGCAGCCCATCATTGACCTGCACAGTCTTGTGGCCATTGTCGAGCCGATGGATAGCGCCATCGGCCAGCGCGAAATGCGGCACATCGCCAAGGAAGACGGCGGTAACGCAATGGCCTTCGAGATCAAGCGGGGCGACTGTGGGCATGATTGTCTTTGTTCAACTGAATGAGATTACAGAGGCGGCTTACTCGACGTTTGCGGTTCCGGCAACCGGCAGATCAGATGGCGAGAGGCTGTCATCAAAGCAGCCCCTTCGCCCGCAGATCGGTCGCGAACGTCGCCAATGGCATCACCAAGGTCAGATCCGATCCATCGAGACGCTCGGCCCCGTAGCTGGCATACCACCTTGCGGCCCGCTCGCTCTTGGCATCGACGATGAGCAGGATGCCGCCGCCTTCGCCAGCAAGTCGCAAGCAGCGCAACGCGGCGGCGGCAAGCAGTTGACCTCCGAGTCCTTGCCTGGCGACGCTGCGGTCGGTCGCCAGCCGGGCAAGCTTGAAGCCGGAAACCTCGTGCCGCGCCAAGCCTCTCGTCATCGTCTCCGGCACGGTTTCATGAGCAATGGCTGACGGCGCGATCGTATAGAAGCCAAAGATCCGCTCCAAAGCCGTGTCGTCGATCGCACAGAAAGTCTTGGCGGCATTTTGTTCGTGGCTTTGCCGCGCGAACCGCCGCAGAAAATCGTTCATCTGCGCATCGCCGCAATCGAACGAGGCCCGATCATGGCGTTTCGCAATCGGCTCCTCGTGCCAGGCGGGAAGCGTCACAGAGTATCCGGCAAGGCTGCGATCGCTGCTCGGAGCTTGGCATTGGGTTTCGGCGGGTTCTCCAGCAGATCGAGTATACGTGTGAAATCGCGGTCGGACACTTTCGCAACCTCGGCTGCTTCGATTACGGCCTGTGCTTCCGGAACCACCTTGTTGAGAATGAAGTCGGTAACGTCCTGATGAGATAGCGCGGCAGCGCGCGCGATCATCGCCTTCTGCGCAGGCGCGATGCGGATTTGATAGCGCTCCGTTTTGTTGTCGGCCGACCTGGGCATCGGAAATCTCCTCGGGTCCATGTACACATGATATGTGTACATGGATCCATAGTCAATCTCGAGAGCCCTTCAATACAGCCCTACGAGGCTTGGCAGGCCTCGAAACTCTTCCTCAGCCGCTCGGCGTCGAGTTCGCGGCCGATGAACACCAGCCGGCTTTCGTGCTTCTCGCCGTCCTTCCAGGCGCGCTGGTGGTCGCCTTCGATGATCATGTGCACGCCCTGGATGACATAGCGCTCATCATCGCCCTTGAGCGCGATAATGCCTTTCAGTCGCAGGATGTTGGGACCTTCCATCTGGGTGATCTTCTCGATCCAAGGGAAGAATTTCTTCGGGTCCATCTCGCCGCCGCGCAGCGACACCGACTGCACCGTCACGTCATGGATGTCGGAAGGATGCGCGTGATGGTCATGCCCATCATGATCATGATGGTGGTGATCGTGGCCATCATGGTCGTGATGATCATGATCATGGTCATGGTGATCATGATCGTCATGCGACTCGAGGAAATGCGGATCGTTTTCCAATGCCCGGGACAGGTCGAAGGCGCCGCGGTCGAGCACTTCCGACAGCTCGACACCGGCGCGGGTCGTACGATGGATCCTGGCCGCCGGATTGATGGCGCGGATCGTCGCCTCGACCTTGGCGAGTTCTTCCGGGGTCACAAGGTCGGTCTTGTTGAGCACCACGACGTCGGCGAAGGCGATCTGGTCCTCGGCTTCCTTGGAATCCTTGAGCCGCAGCGGCAAATGCTTGGCGTCGACCAGCGCCACCACGGCATCGAGCTTGGTCTTGGAGCGCACGTCGTCATCCATGAAGAAGGTCTGCGCCACCGGTACCGGATCGGCGAGCCCGGTGGTCTCGACGACGATGGCGTCGAAGCGGCCGGGCCGGCGCATCAGGCCCTCGACGACGCGGATCAGGTCGCCGCGCACCGTGCAGCAGACGCAGCCATTGTTCATCTCGTAGATTTCCTCGTCGGATTCCACGATCAGCTCGTTGTCGATGCCGATCTCGCCAAATTCGTTGACGATCACGGCGTAACGCTTGCCGTGGGTCTCCGACAGGATGCGGTTGAGCAGCGTCGTCTTGCCGGCGCCGAGATAGCCGGTAAGAACGGTTACGGGAATCTGCGTCTGTGCGTCGCTCATGGCTTGCCTCGAAATGACTGGGCCCTGAAATCCAGGCCGCGAAAGGGATTGTCGGCTCCATATAGGATGTGCGCCGGGCTTTTGCACGGGGCAAACCATGGGCCAAATTTAACGGCTGGGATTCGTTCTGACATCGTGGCCGCGAAAAGCGGTCGCCGCCGCGCGATGGAATGATCAGGGGGGCGCCTTGCCCGGGCTGCCGGGTATCGGACCGCATTCACGCAGCGGTTGGTCCGAATGTCCTGCACGCGAAACTCGTTTGTCATCTAACTGAAATAAACATCTGGCATCACCACGGCGGACACCGCAAATGCTTGCCGGCAAAGCTGTTTCGGATGCCGGAATTTTTTCGATCGTCGATTGCCAACCGGCCGGCTGCGTCTATGCTGTGCGCACCGGTACGGCCGAAGAGGGATGACCATGGCCAAGGCGGACAAGACTGCAACGATGAGCCGGCTGCATTCGGCGGCAAGGCTGGCAAGGACCGCGCTGGCGGCACGGCTTCTGGCGCACGGGTTCTACGCCGGCCAGGACCAGATCATGCTGTCGCTGGACCGCGAGGACGGCCAGACACCGGGCAACCTTGCCGGGCGTCTCGGCGTGCGTCCGCCGACCATCACCAAGACCATCAACCGGCTGCAGGCACAGGGTTTTCTGGAAAAACGCGCGTCGAACTCCGATGCCCGCCAGGCCCATATCTTCCTCACCGATATCGGCCGTGAAACCATCCGTGCTATCGAGAAGTCGGTGAAGAAGACCGAAAAGCAGGCGCTGAAGGGCCTCGACAAGAAAGACCAGAAGGCGCTGTTCAAGCTGCTCGCCCGTATCGAGGCCAACCTCTCCAACGAGGAATTGGTGCTGATCGACGACGACGCCGAGGCGGACGAATGATCTCTTCGGCTATCAAGCCGCCGCGGTAGCTCCGTGGATCAAGGACGACCAGCGTCCCGGTGTCATGCCGAACGCTTTCTTGAATTGCCTGTTGAAATGGCTCTGGTCGCTGAAGCCGGCCTCGACCGCGATCTGTGCCAAGGGCTCGCCGGCGGCGATCATCCTGCGCGCGCTCTGAAGCCGGCGCATCACCAGGAAACGATGCGGACTGGTCGAGAAGGCCGCGCGGAAATGTCTCGACAGGGCATAGCGGTTGAGACCCGTGATGGCTTCCAACTCGTCCGAACGCACGGGCCGGTCGAGGTTTTCCGAGAGATATTCACGCGCCAGTGTCACCGCTCGCCACGCCGTCCCGGCTAGTGCCTTTGCCGGCTGACCGGCATGCCAGGTGAGGCTTTGCATCAGTTGAGCCAGGAAGTCGTCGACGAATAGCTCGTCGAGTTCCTGCTCCAATGGCCCAAGCGCCGAAAGCAGCGTCGCGCGGAAGGCATCGTCGCTCACCACGCCGTCGCTGACGAACGGCAGCGCTGTGCCGCCGAGACAGTCGAGCATCAGTGACGGCTCGAGATAGAGCATTCTGTAGCGCAGGCCTTCCTCGGTGCCCGCGCCGCCATCGTGCAATTCGTCCGGATGCAGCACGATGATCTGGCCTGGCAGGCTGTGCCGCGCGGCACCTCGATAGCGAAAGGTCTGCACGCCGCGCAGCGTCACCCCGATCGCATAGGTGTCGTGGCGATGCGGATCGAAGGCGCTGCCGTGAAACCGCGCCTCGATGCGCTCCATCCCCGCAGGGTCGGTAGCGGAGATGATGCAGCTTTCAGCGGCATCGGCGCACAAACGTCCAAGACCCTCGAAGGCCTGACGGTCTAGTTCGAACGACATCGTCTCCTTCAGCCTCGCAATACGGGGCCCTAATCTCGAATGGCGCATTTTCTTATGTTCGATACGAAATTTGCAATCGTACTGCGGGAAGACTTGCCCGTTTGGCAGAAACTCAACGTCACCGCCTTCCTGACCAGCGGCGTCGTCGCGCAATTCCCCGACATCATCGGCGAGCCCTATCGCGACCGCGCCGACAATCTTTACAATCCCCTGTCGATCCAGCCGGTCATCGTGCTCTCGGCCGACCATGCGGCGCTTGGTGCGATCCACCGGCGTGCGCTGGAACGCGGCGTCACCACCTCGCTCTATGTCGAGGAGATGTTTTCGACCGGCTTCGACGCCGCCAATCGCGCCGTCTTTGCCGAATTCGCGCCCGAAGACGCCAAGGTGGTCGGCATCGCGCTGCGCGCCGACAAGAAGGTCGTCGACAAGATCACCAAGGGTGCCCGCATGCATGTGTAGCGCCCGGAGACTAAGCCTGGCGGCGACTGTTGTTGTACCAGCGAGCTTAGGCGCGCCTGCGGGCGACAATTGGCTTGCCGGCAAGCGACAATTCCCGCAAAAGGTGGGCTCCAGCCCAGCTTTTCCCCCGGCCTGCACGTGAATCCTTCCCAAAGAAATGCAGAAAGCGCGACGCCGCCGGCGGCGATCCTGTGCATGCTGACGACCTATGTCTTTTTCACCTTCCTCGACACCAGCAGCAAATATCTCGTCCTTGCAGGCGTCTCCGTCCTGATCGTCGCCTGGGTGCGCTTTGCCGTGCATGTCGTGCTGGTCGGGGCGCTGCTGCGCGGCTGGCGCGAGCCGGTGCGGTTTCGCCCGGTCAACTTGCCCGCGCATGTGATACGCGGCGCCTTCCTGTTCGGCTCGACCATGTTCAACGTCCTGGCGCTGCGCTCCCTGCAACTGGCCGAGACGACATCGATCTATTTCTTCGGGCCGATGGTGATCACCGCGCTTGCCGGCCCGCTGCTGGGCGAATGGGCCGGCTGGCGGCGTTGGCTGGCGATCCTGGCCGCTTTCGCCGGGGTCTTGATCATCACGAGGCCGGGTGTCGGTGTTTTCGGCGTCGGACATCTCTTCGCGCTCGGCTCGATGCTGTCGAACTGCTTCTATGTCATCATGACGCGCCGCATGTCGGCGACCGAGACGTCGGAAAGCCTGATCCTGTTCTCGGCGCTGGCGCCGGCGGTGCTGCTTTTACCCATGCTGCCGTTCTCCTTCTCCTTGCCGCACGATGGGTGGCACTGGTTCGTCCTGCTCATGCTTGGTGTGTTCGGCGGCGTCGGCCATTGGCTGCTGGTGCAGGCCTATCGGCTGGCGACGACCACGGCGCTGGCGCCCTATCCCTATTCGCAGATGGTGTGGATGATCATTTCCGGCTGGCTTGTCTTCAAGCAGTTCCCCGACCGCTGGACGCTGGTCGGCGCCGCCATCATCGTCGCCAGCGGCCTCTACATCGTCCATCGCGAACACCGGCTTCGGCTCCGCAGCCGCGCGGCCTCGGATGTCGAGGCCGAAGCGCTGGCAAAAAAACTTTGATTTGGCCCCGATCGATGGCATAAGGCCGCCCTTAAACAGTTTAAAAAACGACGGGAGCGAAAGCCTGGCACAGAAGATCAAGCTGTCGACGATCGCGGATGCGCTCGGCGTGTCCACGGCCACGGTGTCGCTGGCGCTGCGCGACAGTCCGCTGGTCGCCGGCTCGACGCGCGACCGCATCAAGGAACACGCCCGCGCCATCGGCTATATCTACAACCGCCGCGCCGCCAGTCTGCGCACCTCGCGCTCGGGCATTGTCGGTGTCGTCGTGCACGACATCATGAACCCGTTCTTCGCCGAGATCCTGCGCTCGATCGAGAGCGAGCTCGACCGCAGCCGGCAAACCTTCATCCTGTCCAATCAT
The DNA here is from genome assembly GCF_006440535.1 of Mesorhizobium sp. B2-5-13. Lineage (NCBI taxonomy): Bacteria > Pseudomonadati > Pseudomonadota > Alphaproteobacteria > Hyphomicrobiales > Phyllobacteriaceae > Mesorhizobium > Mesorhizobium sp. B2-5-13. The sequence goes on from NZ_VFUI01000002.1 coordinate 232,106, forward strand.
TATGATCAGCTCGAAAAGCAGCGCACCTTCATCGATACGCTGCTGCAGCTCGGCGCCGACGGCGTCATCATGTCGCCGGCCATCGGCACGCCCGCATCAGATATCGTCATGGCCGAGGACAACGGCTTGCCGGCGGTGCTGATCGCACGCACCGTGGAGGGCGCCGACGTGCCGGTGTTTCGCGGTGACGATGCCTATGGCACGGGCCTCGCCACCAACCACCTGATCTCGCTCGGCCACAAGCGCATCGCCATGATTGGCGGCACCGACCAGACCTCGACCGGGCGTGATCGCTACCAGGGCTATGTCAATGCCATGGAGGCGGCGGGGCTTGAAGTCAGACCGTCCTGGCGCATTGCCGGCCCGCGTACCAAGCAAGCCGGCTTCGAGGCGGCCGGGCAGTTCCTGGCGCTGAAGGACAGACCGACCGCCGCCTGCTGCTGGAACGACCTCGTCGCCATCGGCCTGATGAACGGCATAGCGCGCGCCGGCCTGGTGCCGGGCATCGACATCTCCGTCACCGGCTATGACGATCTCGAGGAGGCGGCGATCGCAACACCGGCGCTGACCACCGTCTGGAACGGCCAGCGCGAGGTCGGTCGCCGCGCCGCCAGCGCGCTGCTCGACAAGCTCAACGGGCAGACGGTGCGGCCCTCGCAGGAATTGATCAAGCCGGAACTGCATGTGCGCCAGTCGACCGGCAAGCCGGTGGAGCGTGCATGACCAGGGCCAAGGATCTGCAAGCCGTTGCCATTTTGGTGCCGGCGGATTTCAGCGATCACGCCGTCGGGCGTATCCAACGGACCTTCAGGCGCGTCGGCATCGAGCGCGCCGATCCGGCGCTGGTCACCGAGGAGATGCGCGGCGCCGTGCGTGGCATCGCATCCTTTGCCGGCATCAGTGCGGCGATGATGGATGCGTTGCCCAATCTCGAACTCATCGCCTCCTTCGGCGTCGGCTATGATTCGGTCGACGTTCACCATGCGGCGGCGAAGAACATCATGGTCACCAACACGCCCGACGTCCTGACCGAGGAGGTCGCCGACACCGCGATCGGCCTGCTGATCAACACAATCCGCGACCTGCCGCGCGCCGAGACCTGGCTGCGTGACGGCAGCTGGGTGCGCAAGGGCAACTATCCGCTGAGCCGGCTGACCTTGCGCGCGCGCCGTGTCGGCATTTTCGGCATGGGCCGCATCGGCCAGGCCATTGCACGGCGGCTGGAGGCGTTCGGACTGCCGGTCGCCTATCACAATCGGCGTCGTGTCGAAGGTCTTGCCTACCAATATCACGCGACGCTGAAGGGCTTGGCCGAGGCAGTCGACACGCTGATTTCGGTGGCGCCCGGCGGTGCATCGACACAGAAAGCGGTCAATGCCGAAATCCTGTCGGCGCTCGGCGCGAACGGCGTCTTCGTCAACATCGGCCGCGGCAGCACCGTCGACGAGGCGGCCCTCGCGACCGCTCTCGCCGACGGCACCATCGCCGCAGCCGGGCTCGATGTCTTCGCCGACGAGCCGAATATCCCCAAGGCGTTGCTCGACTTGCCAAACACCTCTCTGTTGCCGCATGTCGGCTCGGCCTCGGAGCACACGCGCCGCGCCATGGCCGATCTGTGCGTCGACAATCTGGTGTCGTGGTTCAGCGAACGCCGGCCGCTGACACCGGTGCCCGAGACGGCGCATGTGAAGGCTCGCCCTTGAGCGGTGGCGCTGCCATCCCTATTAACGTCGGCTTAACCCTTTGAAATCATTTTTCATCCTGTATGCTGGATGAAGAATGATGAAAACGCTTTCCGCATTGATCGCCGCCGCCGCGCTGTTGGGCGGCATTCAACTGTTTCATGACGGCAGCGGGGAAAGCACTGCCAATGAGGCCACGCAGTCCAATGCTTACAGGCTGGTTGCCAATGGCGACGAGGGGGCCTGCGCGGTCACGCGCGGCGCCTCGGTCTCGGATGGCCTGTCGCTGTTGACCGTGGCTCCGAATTGCCGACGGCTCCTGCCGGGCCTCGAGCAGGCGAAATTCTGGCGCGAGCAAAACGACGGAACGGTCGCCTTCAGCGCCAACGGCATAGATCCGATCGTCACCTTCGCCGTGGCTGACGGCAACGGCTACGAATCCTACGCCCCGGCGCTGCCGTTGCTGTCGCTGGCATCAGACGGTGGCTTGAAGCGCGGAAACTGACTACTCAGCCGCGGCCCGTGCGCCGGCTTTCGCCGCCGCGTGCAAACGCACCGCATCACCGAAAGCGCGAAAAATCTTGGCGGAATTGCTGTCCGATTTGACCCAGTATTCGGGATGCCACTGGACGCCGACGGCGAAGGCGCGCGCGCCCTTGACCGAAACCGCTTCGACCGTGCCGTCGGCGGCGACAGCCTCGATCTCGAGCTTCGAGCCCAACCGGTCGATCGCCTGGCGATGCAAGGAATTGACCTTGATGTCGCCCGCGCCGAACACGCCGGCGAGGCAACTGCCTGGCTTGATCGAAATGGTCTGGTGAATGGCGAAGCGCTCATCCTGATTGTCGCTCACCGCCGCGCGGTGGTCCAGCGACCCCTCGCGCTCCTGGATCTCGGTGCCCAGCGTGCCGCCAAGCGCCACGTTCAGCTCTTGGATGCCACGGCAGATGGCAAGCAGCGGCACGCCGCGCTCGATCGCCTTGCGGATCAGCGGCAGCGTCGTGGAGTCGCGCGCGGTGTCATAGGGGCCATTGGCTTCGCTGGCATCGCCGCCATAGAGTGAGGGATCGACATTGGATTTCGAGCCGGTCAGCATGACGCCGTCGACCGACGACAGGAGTTCGTCGAAGTCCAGCCGGTCGCCGAACGAAGGCACGAGCAAGGGGAAAACGCCGGCACCTACGATTGCTGCTTCCAGATATTGTTGGGGCGCGGCATGCCAGGTGTAGTTGTCGAATTGACGGACGTCGGTCGATATGGCGACGAGCGGCTGCTGCATTTTGGGTCTGTTTTCCATCTGGCAAGGGATGTCCTGCCTTTAAAATAAGCGATCCCCGGGCATTTTTCCAGCCAAGTTTCGGCGTGCCGCATGGGCCAGGAAACTGCCTGTTAGACTATAGTTGCAGGATCGCGCGGCTTCGCCACCAAATCCGGCCGCGGTGCTGGACTCGACTCCTTGCCCGTGTATTGTTTCGTGCGAACCGATGCGGGGGCCGAGGATTTCCCGAACGTCGGTCTGTTGATCCAAAAGGGAGGAACTGCATGGATCGTCGTTCATTCATCCGCAAGGCCGGCGTCACCGGCGTCGGCGCAGCCGCGGCAGCGGCCACGCTCGCCGCACCGGCAATAGCCCAGTCCAATACCAAGGTGACATGGCGGCTGGCGTCCTCCTTCCCGAAGTCGCTCGACACCATCTATGGCGGGGCCGAAGTGTTCTCCAAGATGCTGTCTGAAGCCACCGACGGCAATTTCCAGATCCAGGTCTTTGCCGCGGGCGAACTCGTTCCCGGCCTGCAGGCCGCCGACGCCACCACGGCCGGCACGGTCGAGGCCTGCCACACGGTGGCATATTATTACTGGGGCAAGGATCCGACATGGGCGCTGGGTGCGGCGGTGCCCTTCTCGCTCAACGCGCGCGGCATGAATGCGTGGCACTACCATGGCGGCGGCATCGACCTGTTCAATGAGTTCCTCGCCACGCAAGGTCTGTTCGGCCTGCCGGGCGGCAACACCGGCGTGCAGATGGGTGGCTGGTTCCGCAAGGAGATCAACACCGTCGCCGACCTCTCCGGCCTCAAGATGCGCATCGGCGGCTTTGCCGGCAAAGTGGTGCAGAAGCTCGGCGTCGTGCCGCAGCAGATCGCCGGCGGCGACATCTACCCGGCGCTGGAAAAGGGCACTATCGACGCCGCTGAATGGGTCGGTCCCTATGACGACGAGAAGCTCGGCTTCTACAAGGTCGCGCCCTATTACTACTATCCAGGCTGGTGGGAGGGCGGCCCGACCGTCCACCTGATGTTCAACAAGGCGAAATACGACGAGCTTTCGCCGACCTACAAATCGCTGCTGCGCACGTGCGCCCAGGCCGCCGATGCCAACATGCTGCAGAAATACGACTACGTGAACCCTCCGGCGGTGAAGCGGCTGGTGGCCGGCGGGGCGAAACTGCGTCCGTTCAGCCAGGAGATCATGGCCGCGTGCTTCGAGAAGGCCAACGAGGTCTATGCCGAAATGGAAACCTCGAACGCGCCGTTCAAGAAGATCTGGGAATCGATCAAAGGCTTCCGCAAGGAGCACTATCTCTGGGCGCAGGTGGCCGAATACAACTACGACACCTTCATGATGGTCCAGCAGCGCAACAGCAAGCTGTAGGCGATCGCACTTTGTTTGTTCGAAGCCCCGGGGCTCTTCTGTCCCGGGGCTTTTCCTCAACGGCGACGGCAATTGCCAGACGCCCGAAGCCCGCGCCTCAGCCCAAACCCGGCACCGCCAGCACCTTCACTTCGCCTGGAGCCGGCGCGTTGGCGATCACCGCCGGCGCCTCTTCGAGCGTGACTTGCCTGGAAATCAGCTGGTCGATCTCGATGGCGCCCGACGCGATGAGCGCGGCGGCGCGGCGGTGTGTGTAGGGGTTGAGGAACGAGCCCAGCACCTTCAGCTCCCGGAACAACAGGTCGAAGGGCTCGAATTCCGCTTTCATGCCTTGCGGCGTCACGCCGACGATGACGACGGTGCCGCCGGCCCTTGCCAGCCGCATCGACTGCTCGACGGTCTCGCGCACACCGGCGCATTCGAACACGACGTCGACGCCGTCTGGCATCAGGCCGGTCGGACCGGCGATGGCATCGATCACATCGGCGGCTGTGGGGTCGACCGTCGCCGTCGCACCGAGTTCCCTGGCAAGCGCGCGCCGCGAGGCTTGCCTTGTCGACAGGATGATGGTGGTGGCCCCGGCAAGCCGCGCCAGTTGAACGGTGAGCAGGCCGATGACACCGCCGCCGAGCACGACAACCGAACTGCCTGGCTTGATCTCGGCAAGGTCGACGCCGTGCAGGCAGCAGCCGAGCGGCTCGCAGAAAGCGCCATGTGTCGGCTTCATATCCGCGGGAAGGACAAAGGCCTGTTTCTGCGGCATCACCACATAATCGGCAAAGCCGCCGTCGCGGTGGATGCCGATGGCGGTGAGATTGCTGCACAGATTGACGCGGCCGGCATGGCAGTGGCCGCAGCGTCCACAGGCGATGTTGGGATCGCCAGTGACCCGATCACCGACAGCAAAGCCTGAGACGGCGGTGCCGATCGCCTCGATGATGCCGGAGAATTCGTGCCCCGGCGTCACCGGCGGCCTGCAGGGAAACTCGCCGTGAAAAAGATGCCGGTCGGTGCCGCAGACACCGCAGGCCTCGATCCGCACCAGAAGCTCGTCCGGACCGGGGGCCGGCTTGGCGACCTCGCGCAGCGCGATGCTGCCCACTCTCTCCAGCCGCACGGCTTTCATGGCGTCTTCCCCTCCGATCTCAATTGAAATTCGGCGGCTGCGACAGGTCCGGCGTCGGCGTCGCCGGCTTGGCCGGCGGCGTATCGCCGAAATTTGGCGGTTGCGACAGGTCGGGCGTGCCGGGCGCCGCCGGTGCGCCACCGCCATTGGCAGGCGCGCCGCCACCTTCCGGCCTGCCAAGCGGCGACAGGCTGGGCATTTCCGGCACCTTGTAGTCGATCGTGCCGGAATCGACGGCCGCGCCCTTGTAGCGCATCACCATTTGCGGAAAGGCGATGGTCAGGCCGATCATGATGACCTGGATGCAGACGAACGGCACCGCGCCCCAATAGATCTGGCCCGTCGTCACCGGCGCGATCTTCTTGCCGGTCAAGCGATCGAGATAGGGCACGCGCGAGGCGACCGAGCGCAGGTAGAACAGCGCGAAACCGAACGGCGGATGCATGAAACTGGTCTGCATGTTGATGCCCAGAAGCACGCCGAACCAGATCAGGTCGATGCCGAGCTTGTCGGCGGCCGGCGCCAGCAGCGGCACGATGATGAAGGCGAGTTCGAAGAAATCGAGGAAAAACGCGAGGAAGAAGACGAGGATGTTGACGCCGATCAGGAAGCCGACTTCGCCGCCCGGCAGCGAGGTCAAGAGGTGCTCGACCCAGATCTGGCCGTTGACGCCGTAGAAGGTCAGCGAGAACACCCGCGCGCCGATCAGGATGAACAGCACGAAGGACGACAGCCGCGTCGTCGAGGCCAGTGCCTGCTTGACCACGTCCATCGACAGCCGGCCCTTCATCGCCGCCATCGCCAGTGCGCCGACAGCGCCCATGGCGCCGCCCTCGGTTGGGGTGGCGATGCCGAGGAAGATGGTGCCGAGCACCAGGAAGATCAGCGCCAGCGGCGGGATCAGCACGATCACGACCTGCTGCGCCAGCCGCGACATCATGTTGATGTTCAGGCCGCGGTCGAGAATCGCGACGACGTAGATGAAGATGACGCCGACGGCCGCGCCGAGAATGTCGGCATTGTCGCCATGAGCTGGCACTAGGTAACGGTAGGCCGCGTAAGCGATGGCCACGGCCGCTATCAACGCGATCAGCAAGGACACCACGCCATGGCCAAGTGTCCGCGCCTCGAGCGGCAGCGCCGGCATCGACTTTGGCCGGACGATCGACATGATCACGATGTAGAGCGTGTATAGGCCGGTCAGCACCAGGCCGGGGATCAGGGCGCCGGCATACATGTCGCCCACAGAGCGGCCGAGCTGGTCGGCGAGAACGATCAGCACCAGCGATGGCGGAATGATCTGGGCGAGCGTGCCCGACGCTGCGATGACGCCCGATGCGACCCGGCGGTCATAACCATAGCGCAGCATGATCGGCAGCGAAATCAGCCCCATGGCAATGACGGATGCCGCCACCACGCCGGTGGTCGCCGCCAGCAGCGCGCCGACGAAGATCACCGCATAGGCGAGGCCGCCGCGGATCGGTCCGAACAACTGGCCGATGGTGTCGAGCAGGTCCTCGGCCATGCCCGATCGCTCAAGCACGATGCCCATGAAAGTGAAGAACGGAATGGCCAGCAGCGTGTCGTTCGACATCACCCGGCTGCCGTAGAAATTGTCCGGCAGCGCATAGAGCAGCGGCCAGGCGAGATTGATCGCGCCGCCCGAATAGGGCGTCAAAAGCACGCCGATGAAGAAGAACATCAGGCCGTTGGCGGCGAGCGAAAAGGCAACGGGATAGCCGATCAGCATGAACAGGATCAGCGAGGCGAACATGATCGGCGCCATGTTCTGGGCGATGAACTCCATCACGAACGCACCTCTTCAGCGAGCGCCTTGGCTTCTTCAGCGAGCGCCTTGGCTTCGAGTTCAGCCTGTTCGTGCACGGAAATGAACGGGTTGGGATCGTCAATGATGCCGCGCATGATGGCGATCTTCTTGATGATCTCGGAAATGCCCTGCAGCGCGAGCAGGAAAAAGCCGACCAGCAGGATGGCCTTGGCCGGCCACACGATCAGGCCGCCGGCGTTGGTCGACATTTCACCGCTGTGGAACGACAGCGATACGTAGGGCACGAAATAGAACACCATCAGCGTCACGAACGGCATCAGGAAGAAGAGGTGGCCGAAGAGGTCGATCCAGTGCTGCAGGCGGCGTGAAAACAGGCCGTAGACGATATCGATGCGGATATGCTCGTTCTGTTTCAGCGTATAGGCGGCGGCCAGCATGAAGGCGGCGCCGAAGAGGTACCATTGCAGCTCGAGCCACGCGTTCGACGACGTGTCGAACACCTTGCGGATGACCGCGTTGGCCGCACTCACCAGGATCGCCAGCAGGATCAACCAGGATACCGATTTGCCGATGAACTCGTTCATACGATCGATCGTTCTGGATAGAGCGAGAAGCCCTGCCATGCATTCCTCCCTGATGCGGTGACGCGCGATCCCCCTTTTTTCGTCGCGCCGCCTGGCCCAACCGTATGCAGTGCGTGGCCCGGTTGGTCAACACGAGAAGGAAGGATGCAGGCCATCGGCTCTTGCGGCACGGTGGAAAACCGCAGCCTGACGACACGTCATGCAACCAAAGTCTGATGGGTTCAGACGACCTTGTCGGCGTCGCGGCCGGCGCCGATCAGGATCAGCATGGTCACCAGGAACAGATACATCCACGCATCGCGCCATTCGACCGGGAAATAGCCCGCCCACAGTGATTCGGCCATGCCGAAAGCGGCCGCGCCCAGCGCGGCCCTTGGCGGCGAGAGATAGCCGCCGACAGCCGTCACGAACAGGATCTTCAGGCCGTAGACCAGGCCGGAACCGAAGCTGACATTGCCGTAATAGAGACTGGCCATGACCCCGGCCAGCGCGGCGCAGAAGCCTCCGAACAGCACGGCGCGCCTAAACACGCCACGCACGTCGACGCCGCACAGGGCGGCGGCCCTGGGGTCGTCGGAGACGGCACGCCAGCACCGGCCGAAGTTTGAGTGGGCAAACGCCCATGTAGCGAGTGCGACCGCCGCCAGGACCACGACGCAGTCGAGCACCTGGATCAGCGTCAGCGTCGCCTTGAAACCGGAGCCTTCGGCGAAAACGATGGGCTCGGCCAGCATCGGCGGCAGCCACAGATCATGCGTGTCGGCCGCGATGCGGCTTGCTTCCGACAGGATGATCAGGATGCCGAGAGTCGTCACCACGATGGCATTGGGCGAGCGGTCGGCCAATGGTTCAAAGACGCTGCGTGACAAGACATGGCTGATGAGCGCGGCATAGAGGAACGCCGCGACAACGCCGAACAGCACCGAAGCCAGCAGCGTCAGCCACAGCACCTGATAGCCGAAGGCGACGCTCAGGATCATTGCCTGGCCGCAGAAGGCAAACAGCGCCCCATAGGCGAGGTTGGTGCGGTGCAGGATGCCATTAGTCAGCACGTAGCCGAAGGCAAGCAGGGCATAAAGCGCGCCCGAATGCAGCCCGTTCAGCACCTGCTGGAAGAAATAGAGCATGCTCGACAACACCACAATCATCCCGCCCAAGAGCGGATCGGACAGGAGCGGATCGGATAAAGGCGATCATACCGTGCGCCTCTGAGGTTTGCATCGCCGAATCTAACTTGTCAAATGCGATTTATCGGTTAGATTTTCGGGATGACAGTCGCCTGGACCCCACACCGCTTCGCCGGCGGCCTGCTTGCGCTCGACACGGCAAACACCGTCGTGCTGCGCGGCGATCCGGAGCGCACGTTCGACCGCTTCGACGATCCGGTCGAAATCGCCCGCTTCGCCGACGCGGCCAGCGGCTTTCGCGCCGTCGAGCTTGGCGACAGGCGGCTGGTGGTGTCCTCGCCGGCTGCAATCGCGCCCGTCGTGCTGTCGATCCGCGAGACGACCGACCGGCTGTTTCGAGGCGCGGTCTCGAAGGGCGCGGTCGCCACCGCCGACCTGCCTGAATTCCTGCGGGCCTGCGCCGACGGCCTGGTCGCCGGCCGGACCGAGATCGGGGCGCCGGGACGGCCATTCGGCGATCCGGCGACGCCGATCGCCTTCGAGGCGGCGCTGGCGGTTTCAGCCCTTTCACTGCTGCGCGGCGACACGGTCGCGAGGCTCAGGATTTGCCCCAACTGCACCTGGCTGTTCGTCGACAGAAGCCGCAATTCCAGCCGCCTTTGGTGCGACATGGCGGTGTGCGGCAACCGGCAGAAGGCAAGCCGTCACTACCGTCGCCGTATCGCGGCCAATGAGGTCAGGAATGCCTAGAATTCTTTCCCGCTTGATCGTTGTTGGCGTGGCGCTGGTAGCGGCGACGGCACTCGGCGCCTGTCGCGATACCGGCGGCGAGGGCAAGCTGTTCGAGGTTTCCGGCAAGATATTCATCTTCAATTACCGTCTCGCCAGGGCGACTTATGTCGTGACGCTGCGGCCCTTGCGGCCGATGGGCGAGGGTCAGGTGGCGGTCGCCAGTTTCCAGAATCCGGCCGGCGGCGCGCCCTTCGTGGTCGAACAGAAGATCTGGCCGAAGCTCGACAAGGTGAGCCTGGAAAGCCCGGCGCTCACCTGCGTCGTCAAGAACAAGCCCTATGCCATCGCCATCAGCATCAAGGGCGCCGACGGTGCCGTCTTGCAGACCATCGACACCACGCTGATGTCGACGGAAGACCAGTCCATCCTGCCCGACCGGCCGCTGGTCATCGACCAGCTCTACACGGCCAATCCCGATCTCGCCGGCCATCCCGACGGCAAGCTGCCGGGCGAGCCAAAGCCGAACTGCTCGAAAGCCGGCTGACGCCTTCCGACGGCATTGATTTCGCCCGGAATTTTTGTGCGCCTTCGCACTGTCGGCGCACCCTTTCATGCGCGGCCCAGCACCCGCCGGACTGTTTGTTGCGCGTTGGCTGGTCCTTTCGATTTTGTTTGACCTGTCTTGCAAGGGAAGAAAGGATGCGTCATCCGATCCCGACGTTGGCCGCTGCCCCGCGCGGCCTTCGCAGAGGAAATGCCTGATGACGCTGCATGATGTCGCGCTCGACGACAAATTCGATCTTGGTAAGGAGCGCATCTTCCTGTCCGGCGCGCAGGCGGTCATCCGCATGCTCCTGATGCAGCGCGAGCGCGACCGCCGCGCCGGCCTGAACACGGCAGGCTTTGTCTCGGGCTATCGCGGCTCGCCCCTCGGCGGCCTGGATATGCAGCTTTGGAAGGCGAAAAAGCAGCTCGGCGAGGCCGATATCGTTTTCCAGCCTGGCCTTAACGAGGAGCTTGCCGCCACCGCCTGCTGGGGTTCGCAGCAGACGGAACTGTTGGGCGAGGGTACCCATGACGGCGTGTTTTCGGTCTGGTACGGCAAGGGTCCGGGCGTCGATCGTTCAGGCGATGTGTTCCGCCACGCCAATCTCGCCGGCTCGTCTAGATATGGCGGCGTCCTCGCGCTCATGGGTGACGACCACATGGCCGAATCCTCGACCAATGCGCACGCCACCGAATTCCTCTTCGTCGACACCATGGTGCCGATCCTGAACCCGGCCGGAGTCCAGGAGATCATCGACTACGGCCTGTATGGCTTTGCCATGTCGCGCTTCGCCGGCACCTGGGCGGCGATCAAATGCGTCAAGGACAATATCGAATCGACAGCTTCGGTCGATGCCTCGCTTGAACGGTTGAACATCGTCGTCCCGGATTTCGACATGCCGCCGGGTGGTCTCAACATCCGCCACGAGATCGACATGCTCGGCCAGGAAGAGCGGTTGCATGAGCACAAGCGTGCCGCGGCCTCCGCCTTCATCCATGCCAATGGGCTAAACAGGATCGTCTATTCGGGCGGCCGCAATCCGAAGCTCGGCATCATCACGCTGGGCAAGAGCTATCTCGACGTCCGCCAGGCGCTGGAGGATATCGGCATCGACCAGGCGGAAGCCAACCGCATCGGCGTGCGGCTGTTCAAGGTCGGCTGCCCCTGGCCGCTCGACCTGCAGCACATCGCCGAGTTCGCGCGCGGTCTCGACACCATCGTCGTCGTCGAGGAGAAACGCTCGCTGATCGAGGTGCAACTGCGCGAAAGCCTTTATGGCACCGCGACGCAGCCGGTCATCGTCGGCAAGAGGGACGAGCGCGGCGACTGGCTGTTCCCGGCCAAGGGGGCGCTGGATCCCAACGAGATCGCCATTGCACTGGGCGAGAGGATCGTGAAGACCATCGGCCCGTCCGAAGAGATTTCGGCAAGGGTCGCGAAGTTGCGCCAGTTCCAGGCGATGCTGAAGGACGCTACCGACATCGGATCGCGCACGCCCTTCTTCTGTTCGGGCTGTCCGCACAATTCCTCGACCAAGGTGCCGGACGGCTCGATCGCCGCCGCCGGCATCGGCTGCCACTTCATGGCGCTCTGGATGGACCGCAACACGCTCGGCTTCACCGCCATGGGCGGCGAGGGCGCGCAATGGGTCGGCCAGGCGCCGTTCTCGAAGCGCGGCCACATCTTCCAGAATCTCGGCGACGGCACCTACAACCATTCGGGCACGCTGGCGATCCGCTTTGCCCTGTCGAGCGAAGCCAACATCACCTACAAGATCCTCTACAACGACGCCGTCGCCATGACCGGCGGCCAGCCGCATGAAGGCGGGCTGACCGTGGACATGATCGCCAGGCAGGTGCGGGCGGAGGGCGTCGACCGCATCGCCATCGTCACCGACGAGCCCGACAAATATGCCGGGAAGGCCGAGTTTCCGGCGGGCGCGACTATCCATCACCGCGACGACCTCGATCTCGTCCAGCGCGAGCTGCGCGAGGTCAAGGGCGTATCGATCCTGCTCTACGACCAGACCTGCGCTGCCGAAAAGCGCCGCCGCCGCAAGCGCGGCACTTTTCCCGATCCTGACAAGCGCGTCTTCATCAACGAACTGGTCTGCGAAGGCTGCGGCGATTGCGGCGTGCAGTCGAACTGCGTCTCGATCCAGCCGGTCGAGACCGAATTTGGCCGCAAGCGCAAGATCGACCAGTCGAGCTGCAACAAGGACTTCTCCTGCGTCAACGGCTTCTGCCCGTCCTTCGTCACCGTGCACGGTGCCAAGATCCGCAAGGCAGAAGGCCTGGCCGGCAAGACCGACCCGCTCGAAGACGTACCGACACCAGTGGAATTCCCGCTCGGCGTCGAGGGTTGGGCGGCGATTATCGACGGCGTCGGGGGCACCGGCGTCGTCACCGTCGGCGCCGTGCTCGGCATGGCGGCGCATCTGGAGGACAAGGGTTGCGGCATGATCGACATGGCCGGCCTCGCCCAGAAGGGCGGCTCTGTGTTCACCCATGTCCGCATCGCCCGCACACCGGAAGACATCAATGCCATCCGCGTTTCGGCGGGCAAGGCCGACCTCGTGCTCGGCTGCGATCTCGTCGTATCGGGGGCCAAGAAGGTGCTGACGGCGGTGCGCGAGGGCCATACGATCTTCCTTGCCAACACCGCCGAGATCATGCCGGGCGAATTTGCCCGATCGGCCGATTTCTCGCTGCCGGTCGAGCGCCTGAAGAAGGCGATCCGGTCCGCCGCCGGCGACGACAAGGCCCATTTCTTCGACGCCACCCGTACCGCCACCGCACTGTTCGGCAATTCGCTCGGCGCCAATATGTTCATGCTTGGCTTTGCCTTCCAGCACGGTGGTCTGCCGCTCTCGGCCGAAGCCGTTGAAAAGGCCATTGAATTGAACGGCGAAGCGGTGGCGATGAACATCGCCGCTTTCCAGTGGGGCCGCCGCGCCGCCCATCAGCCGGATTTTGTGCGCGGCCTCGTCGCCCAGCCGGGCTCAACCTTCGCCGACAAGACCGGGGACGCCGCGCCGGTCGCCGAGACGCTCGACGAGATCATCGCCCGCCGCGTCACTTTCCTCACGGCCTATCAGAACGCTGCTTACGGCAAGCGCTATGCCGACAGGATCTCGACGCTGCGAGCGGCGGAAACCAAGGCCATGCCGGGTTCGACGACCGTGACCGAGGCCGCCGCCAAAAGCCTGTTCAAGCTGATGGCGATCAAGGACGAATACGAGGTGGCGCGGCTCTACACCGACGGCTCCTTCGCCGCCGAGCTTGGCAAGCAGTTCCAGAGCTATGAGAAGCTCGAATTCCATCTCGCGCCGCCGATCATGGGGCGTCGCGGCAACGACGGCAAGCCGAGGAAATCGAGCTTCGGGCCTTGGATGATGAAGGGCTTTCGCCTGCTGGCGGCGATGAAGGGCCTGCGCGGCACGGCTTTCGACCTGTTCGGCTACACCGCCGAGCGGCGCACGGAACGGCAATTGCTGGCGCAGTACGAAGCCGATCTGCAGCTCGTGGCCAGCTCGCTGGCGCCGGGCAAAATCGAGGCCGCGGTAGCCCTGTCCTCGGTCCCGACGCTGATCCGCGGCTATGGCCATGTCCGGCGGGCAAGCGCCGAAAAGGCGGCGGGCGAGCGCCGCAGGTTGCTCGACCGTCTTGCGGCGGCACCGGCAAGGCCTGAACTCCAGGCCGCCGAGTGAGCAAAAAGCGCCCGAAAATCAGGCGTTTGAGCCCAAGCTAAAGGTTTTTTAATGGGACTATGCCAAGGCTGGGGCTCATTGGGCGCCAGTAATGGGCAGAACAAAAACCGATAACATCCCGGTGGATGTTTATATCCAGTTTGTGCGCTCGTTGTTCGACAACGCGCATATGCTGGTTATCGGCGCGCTTTGCCATGCCGTTATCAGCCTCATGGTGTACTGGCGCAACGGCCAACCCATCTTCTTGGTTCTCGCAGGCGCGCTGCTTGCCATCGGCGTCTGGCGCTACTTCAGCCTGCGGCGGTTCCACCGCTCGGGTGGCGGGATGCGCGACGCCGCCGATGCGACCAGGTGGGAGCGCGAATACATCCTGAAGGGAAGCCTTCAGGGGTTATTGCTGGGGTTCTTTTGCTTCATTTCCATCTATGTCTACTCGGATTCCTATGCCGAGATCGGCGCGCTGTCGGTAACGCTGTCCTCGCTGGTGACTGTCGTGGGCCGAAATTACGGCTCGCCGCGCATGGTCATGATCTTCGCGGTCACCTTCGTCGGGCCGATCGCCGCCGCCCTCATTCTCAGGTTCGACATTCCCTACGTCGTGCTTGGCCTGCTGATCATTCCGTTCATGTTCATCATCAAGGGCAGCGCCGACCATGTCCGCAACGTGCTGTTTTCGGCCGTTGTCGGACACAAGCAGGCGAGGCAGATCGCGCAGCGCTTCAATCGCGCCCTCAACACCATGTCGCATGGCCTCGTCATGCTCGGCCCCGATGGCAAGGTGGTCGTCGGCAATGCGGAAGCCGCCCGTCTGATGTCGCTCAAATCGCCGGACCAGTTGCTCGGACGGTCGATCCATTCGCTGCTCTTGCGCGGCGTCGCCGGCGGCATGCTCGCACCAAAGGACTGCCGCTATGTCGAGGCGCAGCTGACGCGCGCGTTGCGCGAAGGGCGCGACCGCAAGGTGCTGGTTTCCTTTTCCAACGGGCAGAACTTCGAATTTTCGGCGCGCGAGGGCAACCAGGAATTGGGCGTCATCACCTTCGAGGACGTCACGGCGCGTGTCGAAGCGGAGGAAAAGATCCGGTTCATGGCGCGCTACGACAACCTCACCGGCCTTCCGAACCGCGCCTATTTCCACGAACTGGTCGGCGAATTGATGGCCTCGGGCGACCGCGATCGCATGTGCGGCCTGGCCGTGGTCGACCTCGACGATTTCAAGAGCGTCAACGACACGCTCGGCCATCCTGTCGGCGATGGCCTGATCTACGCCGTCGCCGAGCGGCTGGCGGCCATTGCCGGACAAGGCCTTACCGTCAGCCGCTTCGGCGGCGACGAGTTCATGCTGTTCTTCGATCGCATTGATGATGAGAGCCATCTGGCGAGCCTGCTCGACCTGATTTTCGCCGAGCTGCAGGGAGAGGTCGACGTCGCGGGCCATGGGTTGCGGATTCAGGCCAGCGCCGGCGCGGTGCTGTCCAAGGTCGACGAAATCGATGTCGACGCCATGATCGTCAAGGCGGACCTGGCGCTCTACAAGGCCAAGGAACTGGGCAAGAACGGTTGGCGGCTGTTCGAGGCGGCGATGGACGCTGCGTTCCGCAACCGCCAGCTGATGAAGGCGGACCTGCGCACCGCCGTGGAAAGCAGGGACCTGCGGGTCGTCTATCAGCCGATCGTGGCGATGAACACCATGCGCATCGCCAGCTGCGAGGCGCTTTGCCGCTGGGATCATCCCGATCTCGGGCCGATTTCGCCCGGCATCTTCATTCCGCTTGCCGAGGAGATGGGCATCATTTCCGAGATCAGCACCTTCGTGCTGCATGCGGCTTGCAACGAATGCGCCAAATGGCCTGACCAGACCAGTGTCTCGGTCAATCTCTCGGCCAGGGATTTCCGCAGCCGGGACGTCATCCAGAAGGTGCGCGATGCCTTGGCGAACTCAGGGCTCCCCGCTAGCCGCCTGGAAATCGAAGTCACGGAAACCGCGCTGCTCGACGACAAGTCCTTGACCCGCCAATATATCGAGGAACTGAAGCAGCTCGGCGTCCGCATCGCCCTCGACGATTTCGGCACCGGCTATTCAAGTCTGAGCTATCTGCACAAGCTTCCACTCGACAAGATTAAGATCGACCGGTCGTTCGTGATGGACATCACCCACAATCCGCGCTCGCTCGAGCTGTTGAAGGGCGTCGTCGACCTGATCCGCATCCTCGGACTCTCCGTCACCATCGAAGGCGTGGAGACATTCGAGCAGCTCAAGATCCTCATGCAATCGGTGAAGCCGGATCTTGTCCAGGGCTTCCTTTTCGGCGCCGCGCTCAGCGCGTCGGGCATCGAAACCATGTCCAACGTGACCTGGCCCTTCGCTGCCGAATTGCGGCCGCTCAAGAAGCGCGCCACCACCTGACATCGTCATGAAGTCATTCGTCGAGGGCATGATGCTCCCGTGCTCGTTATTTACGATCTGTTAACGTTAATTTAGGGTAAACGCGAAAGCTCGCAATTTTGCTTCTTGTTCCTCCAGCGCTTCGCTATGGTCGCTTGTGCGGCGGTACGAGGGTCAAATGGACAATAAGTTGGTGAGTAGGCCGCTGGCGGCGGCTGCGGGCAGGGACAAGAATCGTCCCTCGGTGTTTACAGATCACATCATGGATGTTCTGGAGCACGTGGAGTATCGCCTTTGCGATGGCGCCGAGGATTTGGAAGCGATCTATAAGCTTCGCTACAATTCCTACCTTCACGCCGGCATGGTCAAATCAGATGCTTCCCACATGGTGAAGGACAGCTTCGACGATCTGCCCAATTCTTACCGCTTTGGCGTCTTCTTCGACGGCACGCTCGTCAGCACCATCAGAATTCACTACGCCAGCGCGAGGTATCCTGTTTCACCCAGCACCGATGTTTTCGGCGACGTGCTGTCACGGCGTCTGGCTTCTGGCGAGACGTTCGTCGACCCGAGCCGGTTCGCCGCCGATCTCGAGTGGTCGAGCAGCCTGCGGGTGCTGCCCTACATCACGTTGAGGCTGGCGGTGGTCGCCTGCAGCCATTTCAAGCCAACCTATTGCCTGACGGCGATCAAGGAAGAGCATTCCGCTTTCTATCACCGCATCTTCCGTTCCGAGCAGGCGGTGCCGCCGCGGAATTATCCCGGACTTACCGTTCCCGTGCATCTGTTCCAGTCGAAATGCTCCGAGAACATGCAGGCGACGCTGGATCGTTTCCCTTTCTTCAATTCCACGGCGTTCGAGCAGCGCATGCTTTTCCAACGCCCCAGGCGGGGCGAGTTGGCGCCTCTGACCATTTTGCCCACGGCCAAGTATTTCGAGGCGGCCTGACCCCACGCCATTTCCGGGCCTTATGCCTCCTGCGGGTCGATGGAGCTTTCCAGGCCTGACCGCGTTATGACTGGCGGCGTCGACGCGAGTTGATGCTTATCGCTTCTTGAAAGGACAACGACATGCATCTATCCCAGCTCGCGCTCGCGCCGCTGATCTCGCTGATCGCCGGCGTGCTGATCCTGATCATGCCGCGGCTGCTGAATTATATCGTCGCGCTCTATCTGATCATCGTTGGGCTGCTCGGGCTTTTTCCTCACCTTGCTGGCTGAGACGCTGGGCAGGCCTCGCGCAAAACCCATCCCTGCGGGCATCGGCCCGCCAGTTTCAATTTTCGCTTGAGGCAGTTGTCGGCTGCGATGCGGCAATAGCGCCATTGCTCTCCGCGCGGCTTTTCGGTATGTGCCTGAAAGATGTCTTCGAAGGGGTATTCCTATGGCTGAGCATACGCCGAGCGGTCCTGCAGAACTGGGCGCGAAGATGGACTATGCCGAGCATGACCGCACCTATGCGGGCTTCCTGGCGCTGGCCAAATATGGTTCGCTCTTCTGCGGTGCGCTTCTTCTGGCGATGGCTTTCGGCTTCTTCGCGGGCGGGTTCTTTTCTGCGCTGATCCTGTTCGTGCTTATTCTGGCCGTCGGCGCCTTCATTCTGCGATAGACCTTCCAAAAACCCTCTTGCGGTTGAAGTAGCCGGATATCCCGGCCGAAACTTCGCGCAGACGGGTTCCAGCCGAAAGGATCATGCGGTGGGACAGACGGTTTTCATCCCTCGTGAGCTCGATGCGAACGAGCCGCGCGTTGCCGCCTCGCCCGATACGGTGAAGCGGCTGGCGGGGCTGGGATTCGACATCATCGTCGAAGCCGGTGCCGGCACCCGCTCGCGCATCCCCGACGAGGAGTTTGCCAAGGCAGGCGCTGCCATCGGCAAGGCGGCGGATGTCGCCAAGGCCGATGTCGTGCTGAAGGTTCGCCGGCCAACGCATGCCGAGCTGAAGGGCTACAAAGCCGGCGCAGCGGTGATCGCCATTATGGATCCGTACGGCAACGATGCTGAAGTCGCGGCCCTTGCCAAAGCCGGCGTCACTGCCTTCTCGATGGAGTTCATGCCGCGCATCACCCGCGCGCAATCGATGGACGTGCTGTCCAGCCAGGCCAATCTTGCCGGCTACCAGGCGGTGATCGACGGAGCCGCCGAATATGACCGGGCGCTGCCGATGATGATGACGGCCGCGGGCACGGTGCCGGCCGCGAAGGTCTTCATCATGGGCGTCGGCGTCGCTGGCCTGCAGGCGATTGCCACGGCGCGCCGTCTCGGCGCGGTCGTCACCGCCACCGACGTTCGGCCCGCCGCCAAGGAACAGGTCGCCTCGCTCGGCGCAAAATTCCTGGCCGTCGAGGACGAGGAGTTCAAGGCCGCCGAGACCGCGGGCGGCTACGCGAAGGAAATGTCGAAGGAGTATCAGGCCAAGCAGGCGGCGCTCACCGCCGAACATATCGCCAAGCAGGACATCGTCATCACCACCGCGCTGATCCCAGGCCGGCCGGCGCCTAAGCTTGTCTCGGCGGCCATGGTTGCCTCGATGAAGCCTGGCTCGGTGATCGTCGACCTCGCCGTCGAGCGTGGCGGCAATGTCGAGGGTGCCGAGCCGGGCAAGATCGTCACCACCGCCAACAATGTGAAGATCGTCGGCCATCTCAACGTGCCGGGTCGCATCGCGGCGTCCGCCTCGCTGCTCTATGCCAGGAACCTGTTCGCATTCCTCGAGACGCTGGTCGACAAGACCACCAAGACGCTGGCCATCAACCGCGACGATGATCTGGTCAAGGCGACGATGCTGACCGATGGCGGCAAGGTCGTCCATCCGGCCTTCGCCAAGGCCGACCAGCAGCCTTATATCGAGCCGCCCGCGATCCCGGCCACGACCATGGTCGCCGATGCTTCGGCTGCGCCGAAGAAGTCATCGACCCGGAAGACCGCCGCATCCAAGTCACCCTCGCCGAAGCCGAAAGGGACCGCGTGATGGATCAGACCTTGCAGAAAGCCCTGGACCAGCTCGACCAGGCGAGTGCCGCCGTCAGGCTCGCGGTGCAGAACCTGGCCAATGCCCCGGGTGGCACTGAGGCCGCCGGTGACGCCGCGCACGCGCTGTCGGGCGGCGCCATCGACCCCTTCGTCTTCCGTTTTGCCATCTTCATCCTGGCGATCTTCGTCGGCTACTACGTCGTCTGGTCAGTGACCCCCGCACTGCACACGCCATTGATGGCGGTCACCAATGCTATTTCCTCGGTCATCGTCGTCGGCGCGCTGCTCGCCGTCGGCATAGCGGCCTCCGGCGTCGCCGCCGGCTTTGGCTTCGTCGCGCTGATGCTGGTCTCGGTCAACATCTTCGGCGGCTTCCTCGTCACCCAGCGCATGCTGGCCATGTACAAGAAGAAGGACAAGTAGAGCGCCATGAACGCCAGCTTCGCGTCCTTCCTCTATCTGGTTTCCGGCGTCCTGTTCATCATGGCGTTGCGCGGCCTGTCACACCCGACCACCAGCCGCCAGGGCAATCTCTACGGCATGATCGGCATGGGCATCGCCATTGCCACCACATTGGCGCTGGCAGTCCCGTTGGTCCCGTCGGCCGGCCGCTACGGTCTGATCGTGCTCGGTCTCGCCATCGGCGGCGGCGTCGGCGCCGTGACCGCGCGCCGCATCGCCATGACCTCGATGCCGCAGCTGGTCGCCGCTTTCCACAGCCTCGTCGGTCTCGCCGCCGTCATGGTCGCGGCCGCGGCCATCTACGCGCCCGAAAGCTTCGGCATCGGTACTATGGGCGACATCCATGCCCAGGCCCTGATCGAGATGAGCCTGGGCGTCGCCATCGGCGCCGTCACCTTCACCGGCTCGGTCATCGCCTTCCTGAAGCTCGATGGCCGCATGTCGGGCAAGCCGATCATGATCGGCGGCCGCCATTTCATCAATGCCGCGCTTGGCGTGGCCCTGATTATGCTGATCGTGCTGCTGGTCACCACGGAATCGAAGCTGGTCTTTTGGCTTATCGTCGCCGCCTCGCTGGTGCTCGGCATCCTCCTGATCATCCCGATCGGCGGCGCCGACATGCCGGTCGTCGTCTCAATGCTGAATTCCTATTCGGGCTGGGCAGCGGCCGCACTCGGCTTCACGCTCGGCAATCTGGCGCTGATCATCACCGGCGCGCTGGTCGGCTCGTCGGGCGCGATCCTGTCCTACATCATGTGCAAGGGCATGAACCGAAGCTTCATCTCGGTCATCCTCGGTGGCTTCGGCGGCGAAACGGCGGCTGCCGCCGATGACGGCATCGAGCGCACGGTCAAGCAGGGTTCGGCCGACGACGCCGCCTATCTGATGATGAACGCGCAGAAGGTCATCATCGTGCCGGGTTACGGCATGGCGGTCGCCCAGGCGCAGCACGCGCTGCGTGAAATGGCCGACAAGCTCAAGGCCAATGGCGTCGACGTCAAATACGCCATCCACCCGGTCGCCGGCCGTATGCCTGGCCATATGAACGTGCTGCTCGCCGAAGCCAACGTGCCTTACGACGAAGTGTTCGAGCTCGAGGACATCAACTCGGAGTTTGCCCAGGCCGACGTCGCCTATGTCATCGGCGCCAACGATGTCACCAACCCGTCCGCGCGTGATGACAAGAGCAGTCCGATCTACGGCATGCCGATCCTCGACGTCGACAAGGCGCGCACCTGCCTGTTCGTCAAGCGCTCGCTCGGTTCCGGCTATGCCGGCATCGACAACACGCTGTTCTACAAGGACGGCACCATGATGCTACTCGGCGACGCCAAGAAGATGACCGAGGAAATCGTCAAGGCCATGGATCACTGACCGGGCGGCCTTGACCGTCGAATAGAAAGAGCCCGGTCGATGCCGGGCTCTGCGATTCTGGCGTGGTGCTGCGTTCAACCGTTGGTCAGGAAGACCGCTTCCTCTTCATCGCGCTGCCGGCCGCCGAGCGCGGCGGCCGCACTGGCGATGAAAGCGCCGATGACCAGCGACAAGGCGCCGAGGAGCGCAAAGGTGGCGCTTGCCTTCCTTGCCGTGTCGGCCGTCTGTTTTGCCTTGACCTTCGCGTCCTGCGCCTTCGCCAGCACCGTGTCGACACGCGTCTTGGCGTCTGCCTCGGAAAGACCGGTGCGCGCGGCGACCAATTGGGCAAGATAGGTCTTGTCTTCCGCGGGGACCTCGCCCGCGACGGCACCGGCGATCAGGATGCGCGAGGCCTGCGCGGCCGCGGCCGCTTCGTCGCCTGGATTGGCGGTCGCGAGCTTGGCCGGATCGGCCGGGCGGAACAGCGAATCCACCAGATAGGACGTCGCATTATCGGCCGAGGTGGCGCTGGCATTGGCGGAGGCACCGGCCGATGCACCCATGGCGGCTCCCGAGGCCACGGTGGACGCGGCCTGGACGCCTGAACCAATCGCGGCGGAAAGCGCCGAGCCGAGCACGCCGACGACCAGCAAGGTGGCCAATGCCCAGGCGAGGAAGCCGTGCGCGGTGTCGCGGAAATAGACCTCGTCGGTGTGGATGCCGACCCATTTGGTGCGCAACCGGCCCGCGAGGTAGCCGCCGACGCCCGACGACAGCCATTGCACGATGATAAGCCAGATGGCGGTCGATACCGCGAAAGTGGTGGCCGATGCACCAGAACCCGACCATGGCGAGACCATGCTCAATCCAAGGCCCGAGCCGAGCAGCATGAGGATGAACGTCAGCGTCGAGGCCGCGAAGGCGCCGGCAATGATCGGTCCCCAGCTGACGGCGGTGGAGGACGATTCCGTTGAAGCTGATACGTCGACAGCCGATAGGGTGGCGGACTGCATAGCGGCCCCCTATCGCATGAAAAGCATGAGAAGAATGATGATTGGAATCGGAACTCCGAGCAACCAGAGTAGAATGCCGCGTCCCATGAAAGCCTCCTGCAAGAAATTGTGATCGACAACGTCACAATGTCTCTGAAGGCCTTCTGTTCCGGCAGGTCCTCATTATTGGCGCGCGCCCGAGCTACGCCAATGTACCGAAAAGGCTGGGCGAAACCTCAAATATCCAGATTTGCAACCGACAGTGCGTTGTCCTGGATGAATTCGCGTCGTGGCTCCACCTCGTCACCCATCAGCCGCGAGAACAGGCTGTCGGCATCGGTCGCATCGTTGACCTTGACCTGCAGCAGCGAACGCACATTCGGGTCGAGCGTGGTCTCCCAGAGCTGCTCGGCATTCATCTCGCCGAGACCCTTGTAGCGCTGCATGGTCAGCCCCTTGCGGCCGGTGGCAAAGACCGCGTTGAGCAGCGCCAGCGGTCCCGAGACTGTCTCGGACACCTCCTTGCGGCGCAGCACCGGCGGCGCCCCGTAGACTTCGCTGAGGCGCTGCGCGTAGCGGTCGAGCTGGCGTGCGTCGGCGGAATTGATTAGTGCCATGTCGAGATGGGCGTATTCCTTGACGCTGCGCACGGTGCGTTCGAAGACATAGCCGCCGATGCCCTCATTCGAGGTCGACATGCGGCCGGTCCAGCCGCGCTCGGTGTCCTCGGCAATGATGTCGAGGCGTTGCGCGATCCGCTCGGCCATCGCGTTGGCGCGACCGAGATCGGCGAAGACATCGGGATTGAGCCCGCCGGCGATCGCCGCCTGCTCGACGACGTCGCGGTTATAGCGCGTGTGCAAGCCGTTGATGAGCTGGCGCACGGCAAGCGCATCGGCGACGGCGCCGTGCAGATCCTGTCCGGTCCGCACTTCCCCTGAGCCGAGCGTAAGGGACGCTTCCTCCAACCCCGAATCGATAAGGAATTCTTCGAAGGCGCTTTCATTCTTGATGTATTGCGAGCTCTTGCCGCGCGTCACCTTGTAGAGCGGCGGTTGGGCGATGTAGAGATGGCCGCGCTCGATCAGCTCCGGCATCTGCCGGAAGAAGAAGGTGAGCAGCAGGGTCCTGATATGGGCGCCGTCGACGTCGGCGTCGGTCATCAGGATGATCTTGTGATAACGCAGCTTGTCGGCGTTGAATTCGTCCTTGCCGATCGAGGTGCCGAGCGCGGTGATCAGTGTGCCGATCATGTCGGACGAGAGCATGCGGTCGAAGCGGGCCCGCTCGACATTGAGGATCTTGCCGCGTAGGGGAAGGATCGCCTGGTTCTGGCGCGAGCGGCCGCCCTTGGCGGAGCCGCCGGCCGAGTCGCCCTCGACGATGAAGATTTCGGACTTCGCCGGGTCGCGTTCCTGGCAGTCGGCCAGCTTGCCCGGCAGCGAGGTGACGCCGAGCGAGGTCTTGCGGGTGATGTCGCGCGCCTTGCGCGCGGCTTCGCGCGCCGCCGCGGCTTGGATCACCTTGTCGACGACAACCTTGCCCTCGGCCGGATGCTCCTCGAGCCACGTGCCGAGCGCTTCGTTGACCAGCCCCTCGACCACGGGACGGACTTCCGACGAGACCAGCTTGTCCTTGGTCTGCGACGAGAATTTCGGATCGGGAACCTTGACCGACAGCACCGCCGTCAGGCCTTCGCGGCAATCGTCGCCGATCAGCGAGACCTTTTCCTTCTTGGTGAGGCCCGAGGATTCGCCATAACCGGTGATCTGACGGGTCAGCGCGCCGCGAAAACCGGCCAGATGTGTGCCGCCATCGCGCTGCGGAATGTTGTTGGTGAAGGCCAGCACATTCTCGTGGTAGCTGTCGTTCCACCACATCGCCACTTCGACGGTGATGCCGTCACGCTCGGCCCTGATGGAAATCGGCTTCTCGATCAGCGGTTTCTTGACCCGGTCGAGATATTTGACGAACTCTTCGAGGCCCCCGTCATAGTGCAGTTCATGCCTCACGACGTCGGCATGACGGGCGTCTGTCAGCACGATGCGCACGCCGGAGTTCAGGAAGGCGAGCTCGCGCAGCCGGTGCTCCAGCGTGCCGAAATCGAACTCGACCATGGTGAAGGTCTCGGCGGACGGAAAGAAGGTGATCTCACTACCGCTGCGGCCCTCATTGGTGCCCGGGCGCTTGTTCTGTTCGTAGCTGCCGGTCGCCTTCAGCGGCGCGTCGGCATCGCCATGGGTAAAGCTCATTTCGAAGATCTGGCCGTTGCGGCGGATCTTGAGCTTCAGCCAGGCCGATAGCGCGTTGACCACCGAGACGCCGACGCCATGCAGGCCGCCAGACACCTTATAGGAGTTCTGGTCGAATTTTCCGCCGGCATGCAGCTGCGTCATGATCACTTCGGCCGCCGAAATGCCCTCGCTGGGGTGAATGTCGGTCGGAATGCCACGGCCATTGTCGATAACCGTCACCGAGCCATCGGGGTTGAGCGTCACCGAAACCAGGTCGGCATGGCCCGCCAGCGCCTCGTCGATGGCGTTGTCGACCACCTCGTAGACCATGTGATGCAGGCCCGAGCCGTCATCGGTGTCGCCGATATACATGCCCGGCCGCTTGCGGACAGCATCCAACCCCTTCAAAACCTTGATGGAATCGGCGCCGTATTCGGCTTCAGCGCCGTTGGTGTTCTCGGTCTGGTCGCTCATGAAAACCTATTGTCTAGATGCCGTTTTTGCAGCGCGAAAAATTGGCCCCGAATCGCGCTTCTGAGATCGATAGATATAGGCGCTAAAGGCGGTTTTTCCAAGGTTTGCAGGCATTTCCGGCGCAAATCCCAAGCCGGCGGCCGGCTATTTTTTTCGGGCGTTGATTTTGGCGAGAAGGCCGCGCAAATATTTGATCGTGGATTTGTCCCTGGGCGCCAGCCGGCCCGTGCGGTCGAGCTCCAGCGTCAGGTTCAGCGCCTTGGTCAGCACCGCCTTCGGATCCTTGGCCACATACGCATAGTTGATGTAAGCCTGCACCAGATCAAATTGCCAAACCGCATTGTTCGGATCGGACTGAGCCAGTTGCTGGCGGATGCCGAGGCTGGCTTCGAAGGCCCTCTTGGAGCCCTCGAAGTGGCGCTGCTTGGTCTCCAGCATGCCGATTTCCGACAGAGTGATCGACAGGTCGCGTTGCCAGTCGGAATTGCCTGGGTCGAGCTGGGCCAGCCGGTCGGCAATGGCAAGACTGTCCTGGTAATTTTGCAGCGCCTCGCTGACATTGCCCTGCGCATCAAGCACACCGGCAACCTTTTCCAGACAGACCGACAGGTCGCGCTGCCAGCCGGTGTTGCCGGGGTCACTCCGTGCAAGGTCACGCGCTACGGCCAGCGCTTTCTGATAGGAGACCAGTGCTGCCGGCCAGTTCTCCTGGTCGTTGAGCGCGTTGCCGATCTTGGCGTAACTGATCGACAGGTCGCGCTTCAAGTCGGTATCGTTAGGGTCGCGGCGCACCAGGCTCCCGGAGATCGTCTGGCTCTTGTTGTAGGCCACAAGCGCGCCGGCGGCGTCGCCTCGCTCGCGCAGAACGTCGCCGATCCTCTCGTGGCTGACAGAGACAGCCCGCTGGCGCTCAAGATCGTCGGGTTTGTTCTCGGCCAGCGCCAGCCGGAGTCTCAGGCTCTCTTCAAAGGCGGTCTGGGCGCTGTTCAACTGGCCGGCGGTACGGGCAAGGTCGCCGATGTCGTCATAGGTTATGGTCAGGTCGCGCAGCAGATAAGCGCTGTTCGGCTCGGCGTCGGCCAATTTCTGCTTGATCGACAGGCTTTGTTGATAGGCCTGGGCCGCCGCACCCACATCGCCTTGCGTCGCCAGCACGTTGCCGATCTTGTCATTGGCCATGGCAAGATCACCGAGCCAGTCCTTCTTGTCCGGCACGCTTGCGGTCAGCTCCTGCAGCATGCCCCTGGCCGCCTCATAGTTTTCGAGCGAGTTTGGCAGATCGCCTTGCGCCATCTCTATGTTGGCGAGCTTGATGTGGCTGATGGCGAGATCGCGTTTGACGCTGGGATCGGTTTCCAGAAGCGACCGCTGCTCGAGGTTGGCCAACAGGGCGGTGAAGGCCCGGCCGGCCGCCTCGACATTGCCGACCGTCGTATAGAGCAGACCGAACTCGTCCAGCGTGCTGCTCCGGCGGTCGGCTTGTTCCAGGCTGAGCGAGGTCTGCCCGGCCTCGCCATACAGCGACAGCACCGTTTCATAGCCCTCGATGGGCCGCCGCATAATCGAGGTCGGCGCGCGCCGTGCCCGCCGACAGGAACAGCGTCGTGGCCTGAGACAGCGTTCGATCGACGAAATTCACCTTCAGCGCCTTGCGCGACACTTCGTCGATGCCAACCGCCTCGGCCAACTTCGCCCGTGCGGTGCCGAAGGCGCCCAGGGCCAGCTGCTCCTCGGCCTGACGGCGCAGATCCGTCACACGCGGATCGTCGGCAGCCAGCGTCTTCATCTCGGCACGCACCTTGACGAAGGCGTCCGCCGCCTCGCGCAGCCGGGCATTCAGGCTCTCCGCCGACAGATGGCTGGTGTCGGCGCTGATCAACGCCCCATAGAGCGGCGCCAGCGGCATGTCGGCGTCGCTGGCGATCCGCTCGACCTCGCCCCGCATCTCCGGCGTCACGTCGGCCATGGCCAGCAGCAGCCTTTCGCGCTCCGGCAATTGCTCCTTGGCGGCAGCGGCGAAAAACAGCTTCGGCAGGCCGCTCTCGACATAGGGTAGTTGCTTGCCGCGCGACACGTCGTAGACCTCCTGCTGCACCAGCGTCAGCACCGAGCGAATCTCAAGCCCGTCGGTGCCGAGATATTTGGTCAACGCCGTGGTGAAGGGTGAGTTCTGGCCGGTGCCATCGGCGGCCGTCTCGCCGGGTGCGGCCGAGAACGCGAACAGGATGTTTTCCGCCCGCCCGATGCGGCCAAGACCCGGTTTTACGCTGTCGGCGACATCCTTGGCCAGCGAGGTCGCGCCACGACCGGTGCCGCCATTCCCCGAGAACGGATCGCTGCGGCAGGCATCGAGCACGATCAGCCCGACTTTCGCGGTGGCGGCGACCGCGTCGCGCACCTCTTCCAGCGGCAGGCTGGTCTTGTCCAGCGCATCGAGCGAAGACGCGTCGGCATCGACCGGCAGCAGCCGGTTGTCGCCCGATATTTCGACGCCATGGCCTGAGAAATACACCAGCGCCACGTCGGCGCCCTTGGCGTCTTCGCGGAAATCGTCGAGCGCGCGGCGCATGCGCCTGAGGTCACGATTGGTTTCGAGCACCACCTCGAAACCAAGCTTCTTCAGCGCCGCCTCCATCGCCTCGCCGTCATGGATGGGGTTGGCAAGCGGCCGGACCAGCCGGTAGTCGTCATCGGCCATGACCAATGCCACGCGCCGCTCCGCCACCGCCGCGGCGGTGGTCGCAAGCATCAGCAGCAAGGCAAACAGCAAACGCAAGTCGAACCGCCCCGGCTCGGTCATTTGCCGACCATTCCACCTCTTTATGGCGCGAGCAAGCCGCGCTGAGAGCGGCTCTCTCAGGCAGCGCGCATTGGTTTCAACGCCTCGCTCCAGCGCAACAGTTCGTCCAGCATGGTCTTGGTTCCGCCCCGCACCTGCTCGCTGGCATCGAAGGCGCCATTCTCGTCGAGCAGTTTCTGGTACAGCGGCAGCGCGACACCTTCCGGGATCGGCATGATCCCGACCGCGGTCAGCAGCGGTTTCAGCGCCTGCGCCGCGCGCAGGCCGCCGGAAACACCGCCATAGCTGAAGATGGCGGCTGGCTTGTATCTCCATTCGCGGGCGAGATAGTCGACCGCGTTGACGATCGCGGGCGCCACGAAATAATTGTATTCCGGCGCCACGAAGACTAAGGCGTCTGCAGCGTCGATCGCCTTCGACCAGACCTTGGTGTGGTCGTTTTGATAATTGCCGAGCCTTGGATGATAGGGTTCGTCCAGCACCGGCAGACCGAACGCGGCGATGTCGGTCAGCACCGGCTCGAATTTTCCGTGCTCGCGCGCGAACGTCTCCAGCCACTCGGCGAAAACCGAGCCGGCGCGGCCGGGCCGCGTGCTGCCGATGATGATGTTCAACTGGTGCTTCAAGGCAGGCTCCTTTGTCAGGCGGTATCCGTTGGTGACCGTCACTACGGCAGAGCGTTCCAGCGGACAAGGTCGGAGCCCTGACGGAACGGTCACGATCGGATGAACAGACCGTCTGCCCTGCGTTCCTGAAGTCATGGTCCGCTCTGCCGTTTGGCCACATGGACGCCCGGTGTGCCAGCCACTACATTGATGGGAACAGCGGAGCACTCCATGGATACTCAGCCCGCCCCCTTCGTTCCTCCCGCCCCGAAGCCGCGCACGTCGCCGCCTTCGACGCTGGAGATGATCCGCATCGTCTATCGCAACCCGCTCGAACTCTGGGGCGAGCCGACCTACAACGAACCCTGGATTTCGGCCAAGGGCGCCGGCGGGCCGCTGGTCATCGCTAATGATCCCGCCCTGATCCGCCATGTGCTGGTCGACAACGCCAAAAACTACAAGATGGCGACGGTGCGCCAGAAGATCCTGAGGCCGATCCTGCGCGATGGCCTGCTGACCGCCGAGGGCGAGGTGTGGAAGCGGTCGCGCAAGGCGATGGCGCCGGTGTTCACACCGCGCCACATTTTCGGCTTTGCCCAGCCGATGCTGAAACGCACGCTGGAGTTCGTCACCCGTTACGAGGCGGGCGGCACGTCCGATATCGACCATGACATGACGCTGCTCACCTACGACATCCTGGCCGAGACGCTGTTTTCCGGCGAGATCGCAGGCGAGCCGGGCAGTTTCGAAAACGAGATCGACCGCCTGTTCGAGACGATGGGCCGCGTCGACCCGCTCGACCTGTTGCGTGCGCCCGACTGGCTGCCACGGCTGACCCGCATCCGCGGCCGCAAGACGATGGCCTATTTCCGCAAGATCGTGACCGACACGGTCAAGATGCGCGAAGAGAAGTTCAGGCGCGACCCCGATGCCGTGCCCCAGGATTTCCTGACGCTGCTGCTCAAGGCCGAAGGCCCCGACGGACTGACACGCCCGGAAGTCGAGGACAACATCATCACCTTCATCGGTGCCGGCCACGAGACCACGGCGCGCGCGCTCGGATGGACGCTTTATTGCCTGGCCGAATCGCCCTGGGAGCGCGACCGCGTCGAACAGGAGATCGACCAGGTGCTGGCGCGCGAGCCCGATCCGACGAAGTGGCTCGACGCCATGCCGCTGACACGCGCCGCCTTCGACGAGGCGCTTCGGCTCTACCCGCCGGCGCCATCGATCAACCGCGAGCCGATCGTGCCGGAAATGTGGAGGGACCTTTATATTCCCAAGCACGCCGCCGTGCTGGTGATGCCGTGGGTCGTCCACCGCCACAGGAAGTTGTGGGACCGGCCCGACGCTTTCCTGCCCGAACGCTTCCACCCGGGAAACCGTGAAAAGATCGACCGCTTCCAGTATCTGCCCTTCGGCGCGGGACCGCGCGTCTGCATAGGCGCCAGTTTCGCCATGCAGGAGGCGATCATCGCGCTCGCCATCCTTTTGTCACGCTTCCGCTTCGACGCGACCGCTGAAACAAAACCTTGGCCGGTGCAGAAATTAACCACGCAGCCGCAAGGCGGGCTGCCGATGCGGATCACGCCTCGTCATCGTTGAGGGCTGACGCTTCTGGAGACTATACCGCGGGCTTGCGCTGCTGGAACTGGCCGGCGGCGCGGAAGCGCCAGAGATAGCTGGGCAGGATCGTCGCGATCGATTGCGGCTGGATGCCGAGCCCCGCCAGTGTCCGGTTGGCCTTGGCGGCTTCGTCCGAAACGATGTTGTGCTCGCGCAGCTGCATCACCTGGTCCTTGGTCAGCATCGGGTTGGGCAGCAGGCCGAGGATCGAGGCCTGGATGTTGGCCACCCACCACGGCACCGGCACCAGCAGGCGCTTGCGCTCGATCACGGTGAGCATTTCCTGCATGCACTCCTTGAAAGTGAGCACGTTGGGGCCGCCAAGCTCATAGACCCGGCCGCCATCGATCTTGCCGTCGACCGAGCGCCCAACAGCTTCAGCAACATCGCCGACATAGACCGGCTGGAATTTGGTCTGGCCGCCGCCGATCAGCGGCAGCACCGGCGAATAACGCGCCATGTTGGCGAAGCGGTTGAAGAAGCTGTCTTCGGGCCCGAAATTGATCGACGGCCGGAGGATCACGGCATCGGCGATCGTCTCCAGCACGGCCTTCTCGCCCAACGCCTTGGTGCGCGCATAATCCGATTTGGAGTCCAGATCGGCGCCGAGCGCCGAAATATGGGTGAGGCCGGCGCCGACGGCGCGCGCGGCCTCGGCGATAGCGCGAGCACCGAATTCGTGCACGGCGGAGAATTTCTGACGGCCGCTCTCATGCAGGACGGCGACGAGATTGACGACGTGGTCGGCGCCTTGCACGGCGCGGTCGACAGACCAGCGTACGCGCACATTGGCCTGCACCGGCTGGATCTGACCGACATTGCCGAGTGGCTGCAAATGGCCGGCAAGATCGGGCCGCCGGCAGGCGACCCGGATGCGATAGCCGCGCTTGGCCAGCGCCCGCACGACATGACGGCCGACAAAGCCTGACCCGCCAAAGACGACGACGAGCTTTGGGGTCTGCAGGATTTCGGTCATGGCGGGCTCCGGCGCGCGTTCCAGATGGCTTGGCTGAGCCGTTTCATAGTCCGTTTTGCGCTAAAGGCAAAGGGTGACGCGTCGTCGCGTCACCCTTGTCTCTTGGGCAATTCCAGAAAAAGTGTGAAGCGGTTTTCCGCGAAAGCGCATGGCACTTTCATCATGTTTTGGCGCCGCGAACGACAGACGCAGAAAACCCCGCCGAAGCGGGGTTTTCCGGGTGACGTTCGCGCCGAAAGCAGGGTCCAACGAGGCGGCCTGACCTGAGACGGTATCAGCGTGGCGTGAAGCAAGTACGCCCGCCCCAGCCCTGAACGCATCCGACAGAAGACACCGACCGGGCAAACCCGACCCGGACAGCCATTGGTCGTCGGGACGCGCGGGAAGGTTCACCGACGCGCGGGAAATTTCGTCAGTTTCTTCAGACCGAATAGCGCTCGGCGAATTCGGAGATGCGCTGGATCACCGCCTTGGGCGCGGTGATGCCGCGCGCCTGCGCCTTCTCGACCGCTTCGGCCCGGGCGCGGCCGGGCACATGCACGCCATAGCGTCGGCGCAGCCGGTCGAGCTGGTCTTTCATGCGCTGCTCGAAATCCGGATCGAGCAGCTTCGGCTCGACCGCGAGCACGAACAGGCCGGTTCCCGGACTGTCGGGACCGCCGCTGAACCACGGTGCGTCGAGCGACCAGTTGGCGCCCGACAGGCCCGCCGCCAGCACTTCGACCATCAGCGCGATGTTGGCGCCACGCTGGCCGCCAAAGGCAAGCATGGCGCCCTTCATGGCGGCGGCCGGGTCGGTCGTCGAATTGCCGCTTGCGTCAAGCGCCCAGCCTTCGGGAATCTTCTTGCCGTCTTCCGCCGCCTTGCGGATGTTGACGAAGGCGGTGGCGCTCGACGACTGGTCGATGACCAGCGGCGCGCCGTCGGCGGCGGGCGCGGCGAACGACATCGGATTGGTGCAATAGACCGGCTTGACCGACCCCGAGCCGGCCAGGACGGCCGGGCCGTTGGTGGCGGCGAACGACACCAGCCCCTGCGCCGCCAGCCGGCCGGTGAAGTAGCCGAGCGCCCCGCACGTATAGGCGTTTTTCTGCGAGAAGATGGCGACGCCGAACAGTCTTGCCGCCTTGGCGAGGTCGTCGATGGTGCGGTCGAATCCGGTATGCGCCAGCCCGCGGCGTGCGTCCGAGAGATAGATGGCCAGCGCCGGCCGCGTGATCACCGGATCGGCATTGCCGTCGATGCGCCCGGCCTCGAACGCCTCGAGGTAATCGATGAAATGCGACAGCCCGACGGTGGCAAGTCCTTCCGCCTCGGCCGCGATGATCGAGGCGGTGAGCGATTGCGCCGCTTCCTCATTGGCGCCGGCGCCAAGTGCCGCCATCCGGCACAGTCCTTTTGCCTGGTCGAGACTGAGTTGCATCAGGGCTGCTCCTGAGTGAGTAGGAAATAGGGAGTAGTCAGTAGAATAAAACCGGCAAGCAGCCCACTATTTCCTATTCACTACTCGCTTACCCGATCTTGACCGGAATTCGCGCCTCGATCCGGCTGAACGCGAAGACCAGAATGCCGGTGATCGCCATATAGATCAACGCCAGGAGCAGCAAGGGCTCGTAGGTGAGATAGGTGTCCTGCCGCACCTTGGACGAGACGGCGAAGATGTCGATCACGCTGATGGTCGCCACCAGCGGCGTCGATTTCAGCTGCAGCACGGTCTCGCCGGTCAGCGTCGGCAGCGCCCGATAGAAGGCTTGAGGCAGCCAGATGCGGCGGAAGATCTTCCAGCGGCTCATGCCGAAGGCGCGCGCGGCTTCCAGCTGCCCCTTGGGCACGCCGGCAAAGGCGCCGCGCATCACTTCGCCTTCATAGCCGGCAAAGGACAAGGTCAGCGCCAGCACGCCGTACGGCCAGGCCTGCCTGAGATAAGGCCACATCCAGGATTCGCGGATCCATGGATATTGCGGAAACAGCGAGCCCAGCCCGTAATAGAGCAGCCATAGCTGCAGAAGCAGCGGCGTGCCGCGAATGATGGTGCAGAACACTTTCGCCGGTGCCGCGACCCAGATCGAACCGGCCGCCTGCGCCAGCCCGATGGGCAAGGCGATCATGAAGCCGAGCGTGCAGGTGACGGCCAGGATCCACAGGGCACGCCAGATGCCCATCAGGCCCATTTCCCAATATTGCGGCAGCCAGTCCCAACGCATGAAATAGGCGGCCGAGGCCACGAGCCCCAACGCGATGAGGATCAGCACGATGCGATGTGGCTGCAGCCAGAGCGAAGCGCGCGCCGCCGTGTCGATGACGGCTGTTTCGCTGGTCATCAGCGTGCCTCCTTGATGGAAGGCATGCCGCGCCGCGCCCATTTCTCGGCGCGGCCAAGCAGGAAGTTCGAAACCAGCGTCACGCAGAGATAGAGCACGCCGGCGGCGAGGAAGAAAACCAGATAGGCCTTGGTGACGCCCGCCGCCTGTCGTGTCGCCAGCGTCAGTTCGAAGAAGCCGACGACGGCCAGCAGCGCGGTGTCCTTTGTGGCGATCAGCCACAGATTTGCGAGGCCCGGAATGGCGAAAGGCAGCATCGCCGGCAGTGTGATGCGCCGCAACAGAAGGCCGGGAGACATGCCGAAGGCGCGAGCGGCTTCGATCTGGCCCTGCGGAATGGCGAGGATCGCGCCGCGGATGACTTCCGTCGAATAGGCGCCCTGGACGAAGCCGAGCACGGCAATGCCGGCCACCAGCCCGCTTATATCGACACGCTGGTAACCCATCGCGGCCAGCACCTGGTTTATCAGGTCGGTACCGGCATAATAGAGCAGCAGTATCAGCACCAGTTCCGGCACGGCGCGCACCACCGTGGTGTAGACCGCGAACAGGTCGCGCACCACGGGCCCGCCGTAGAGCTTGCCATAGGCACCCCAGGTTCCAATCAGCAGGCCGACGATCGTGGCGCCGACTGCGATCTCGAGCGAATGCAAGAGCCCGAGCAAAAGGGTCCCACCCCAGCCGACGGGCGCCGGCGAGAGGAGTTCGACGATGCCGGCCGCGGAGGCCGGAAGAAAGGATTCGATCAGCGTCGCCCCCGGATTGCTGGCTCGATCCGCCGGCACCAGCGGCCGGCGGCAAGCATGCGTGGACTGGCAAGCTGGAGGATGGGGACGTCAGCGCCCTGTCCTCCAGCCCATTCGAGGGTCGTCAGTTCGACTGCGTGGCGCCGCCGTAAATGTCGAAATCGAAGTATTTCTTCGAGATCTCGTCATATTTGCCGTTGGCGCGGATCGCCTTGATGCCGGCGTTGATCTTCTCTTTCAGATCGGTGTCTTCCTTGCGCACGCCGGCGCCGACGCCAGGTCCGAGCACTTCGTCGTCAGGGGCCACCATGCCCTTGAGATCGCAGCAGGCCTTGCCCTGGTCTGTCTTGAGGAACTCCTTGAGCGCGATGGAATCGGCCTGCACCGCGTCGAGGCGGCCGGCGGCAAGGTCGTTGTTGGCTTCGTCCTGCGTCTGGTATTCCTTGATCTCGGATGCCGTGGGGCCGAAATGCTTCTTGGCGTAGACGGCATGCACCGTCGACACCTGGACGCCGAGGACCTTGCCCTTGAGGTCGTCAGGCGTGGCGCCGAACTTCTGGTCCTTCGGGCCAATGATCGCGGTCGGCGTATTGTAGTACTTGTCCGAGAAGTCGATGGTCTTCTTGCGTTCGTCGGTGATCGACATCGACGAGACGATGAGGTCGATCTTCTTGGTGG
The DNA here is from genome assembly GCF_006440535.1 of Mesorhizobium sp. B2-5-13. Taxonomy (NCBI): domain Bacteria; kingdom Pseudomonadati; phylum Pseudomonadota; class Alphaproteobacteria; order Hyphomicrobiales; family Phyllobacteriaceae; genus Mesorhizobium; species Mesorhizobium sp. B2-5-13. The sequence continues at coordinate 266,684 of NZ_VFUI01000002.1, forward strand.
TCAGCGCCGGGATGATGCCGTCCCAGGCGACAGGGGTGATGACGCAATCGAGCTTTTCCTCGGCGCAAACGGCGTCGATGAAGTCGATCTCCCAGCCGACCCATTTGCCCGAAGCGTCGGGCGAGGTGAAGGGCGCGTAGGGTTCGGCGGCGACGCCGATCTTGACCGGATCGGCTTTGGCCACGCCCATGGCGGCGACGCCGAGCAGCAGCGCCGTGGCGAATGTCTTCAGAACAGTCTTCATTTTCAGAACTCCCAGTTTGTTGTTGGTTCCCGGTTTTCTTCCGTCCCGGCCGTTCCCTAGCCGATGTTGCGGATGAACTGCTTGAGCCTTTCGGATTTGGGCGCGCCGAAGATCTGCTCCGGTGGTCCCTCCTCCTCGACCAGCCCGTTGTAGAGGTAGACGACGTGGGTCGCGACCTCGCGGGCGAATTTCATTTCGTGGGTGACCAGCACCATGGTGCGGCCTTCGCGCGCCAGATCGCCGATCACCTTCAACACTTCGCCGACCAGTTCAGGATCGAGGGCCGAGGTCGGTTCGTCGAACAGCATGACACGCGGATTGATGGCCAAGGCGCGAGCGATCGCGGCGCGCTGCTGCTGGCCGCCGGAGAGATAGGCCGGGTAGACATCGCGCTTCTCGGCGAGCCCGACACGCGCCAGCAGCTTTTCGGCCTGGGCGACAGCCTCGTCGCGCTTGACGCCCAGTACATGCACGGGCACCTCTATGACGTTTTCGATCAGCGTCATGTGGCTCCACAGGTTGAAATTCTGGAACACCATGCCGAGCTTGGAGCGGATGCGTTCGATCTGCCTGCGGTCGGCCGGAATGGTGTGGCCATGGCTGTCCGCCTTGAGCTTGATCTCCTCGCCATTGACACGGATGATGCCGCTGGTCGGATTTTCCAGGCAGTTGATGCAGCGCAGCAGCGTCGATTTACCCGAGCCCGAGCCGCCGATGATGGCGATGACCTCGCCGTCGCGCGCCGACAGCGATACGCCCTTCAGCACATGCAGTTGACCGAATTTCTTGTGCAGGTTCTCGACATGGATGGCTTCTGCGGCGCAGTCCTGCGCCTCGCCGGATGAGATCTTGGCAGCTGCCAGAGCGCTCACCAAATGACCTCCATATGGCCGCCGGCGGTTCGTCGAACGTCTACCCGGCTAATCAACATACGCTGTACTGCCCTGCTCCAGATTTCAAGCATGGACTCAACAGAGCGAGCCCGTCAATCCCGCTCATTACGGCACTTGCGGCCTTGTTGTGCAAGTGTATAAATAACCTCTCATGAAATTTTCTCGATTTTTTTCAGCTTAAAAAGGGCATCGATGAGCGCTTTCGGATCACAGTCCATGGCGGCGCCGCTGCGGCGCGTGCTGATGCGGTCGGCGGCCAACGCCATGCGCGATGCCGACAGGGCCGCCTGGCACTATGGCCCGGGATTCAACCCGGCGAAAGCAGCCTCGCAGCACGCGGTCCTTGCTGAACTGGTGGCCGCTTCAGGCGCCGAGATCGAATGGATCGAGGACAAGGCCGACGGACTTTCGGATTCGGTGTTCACGCACGACCCCTCGCTGATGACCGACCGCGGCGCGCTGATCCTGTCCATGGGTAAGCCGTTGCGGGCCGGCGAGCCTTCGCTGCATGAGGAAACCTACAGAAGACTGGGCATTCCGATCCTCGGCCGCGTCGAGGCTCCTGGCCAGGTCGAAGGTGGTGACTGTGTATGGGTCGATGCCCGCACGCTGGCGATCGGGCGCGGTGTCCGCTCCAACCAGGAAGGCATCCAGCAGGTTTCCAATCTGCTGACGCCGCTGGGCATTTCCGTCTACGGCTTCGATCTGCCGCTGTGGCAGGGCGAAGAGGCGTGCCTGCATCTGATGTCGGTGATCAGCCCGCTGGCCGACGACCTGGCGCTGGTCTATTCGCCGCTTTTACCGGCCCCGTTCTATCAGGCGCTGAAGGCGCGCGGCATCCGGCTGGTCGAAGGCGATGCCGAAGAGTTCGCCGCTTCCAATGGCCTCAGCCTGAACGTACTGCCGACCAGCCCGCTCAACGTCATTGCCGTCGCGGGCTTTCCCAGGACCAAGGCCGCGATGGAAGCCGCCGGCTGCACGGTTGAAATCTTCGAGGCGGATGCGCTCTGCATCGCCTGCGAAGGCGGGCCGACATGCCTGACGCGACCGATCCTGCGCCAATGAATGCGCGCCGTAAGTTCCGTCGCGAGGGCGAGGGGCGGCGGCGGCAGGATCTGATCGAAGCGACTCTGGACAGCGTGGCGGAACATGGCCTGCAAGGCGCCAGCCTGCGCACCATCGCATTGCGTGCCGGCGTCACCGCCGGGCTGATCGGGCACTATTTCCCGGGCAAGGAAGAATTGCTGCAGGAAGCCTATACGGCGCTGGTCAGCCGCATGACCGAGCAGGCGAAGGCGGCGTTGGTCATGGACGGCGCCTCGCCGCGCCAGCGCCTTGCGGCCTTCGTCACCGCCAATCTCAATGCGCCGATCATCGACGCGCGGGTGTTTTCGCTCTGGGCAACCTTCATCGGCCGCGCCAGTGCGGATCCTGCCCTGGCCCGTGCCCACCGCGAAGGCTACCTTGGCTTTCGCAACGAGGTGGAAGCGGTTGTGGCTGAAGTGCTCGCCGCCGAACAGCACAAGCCGGACGCAAGCGAGTTGCGCCACCATGCCATCGCGATCAATGCGATAATCGACGGGCTCTGGATAGAAGGCTGCCTGGCCGGCGAGATGTTCTCGCCCGGCGAATTGGCGGCGATTGGCGTCAAGGCTGTCGAGGCCGAGCTCGGCCTCGCGCCGCTAGAGCAATTCCAGGAAAAGTGAGAAGCGGTTTTCCCGGGAAAACCGCGTACGCTTTCCCTTCGCAATTGCGTAAGAAACAAAGAGACAGAGCGGAACCAATAATCCGCTCTAACCGGGAGAAAACCAATGACCACCATCGGCGAAGCATTGATTTCGCTACTCGAGGCCCATGGCGTCGACACCGTCTTCGGCATCCCCGGCGTCCACACGGTCGAGCTCTATCGGGGCCTGGCGAGGTCGAAGATCCGCCATGTCACGCCGCGCCACGAACAGGGCGCCGGCTTCATGGCCGACGGCTATGCCCGCGCCAGCGGCAGGCCGGGCGTCGCCTTCGTCATCACCGGGCCGGGTCTGACCAACACCATCACCGCCATGGGCCAGGCGCGCGCCGATTCGGTGCCGATGCTGGTGATTTCTGGCGTCAACGCCACCGATACGCTCGGCAAGGGGCTCGGCTTTCTGCATGAATTGCCTGACCAGCGCGGCATGATGGAGAAGGTGGCGCTGATGTCGGTACGCGTCACCGGGGCCAGCGAGTTGCCCGGTGCGCTGGCGCGGGCCTTCGCCCTGTTTTCCTCCTCGCGGCCCGGTCCTGTGCATATCGAGATCCCGACCGACGTCATGGTCAAGGCGGCGGACGGCATCGCCGCCCTGCTCAGCAATGCGGCGCCTCCGGCACCCAATGGTGCGGCAATTGTGAACGCGGCCAAGCTCATCGCCGCCGCGCGCCGTCCGCTGATCCTTGCCGGCGGCGGTGCCAAGAAGGCGGAAGCCCCGCTGCGGCGCCTCGCCGAAAGGCTGGGCGCTCCCGTCGTCGAGACGACCAATGCGCGCGGGTTGCTGCACCGCCATCCGCTCTGCGTACCGGCAAGTCCGAGCCTGAAGGCGGTTCGCGCGCTGATGGCCGATGCCGATCTGGTGATCGCCGCCGGCACCGAATTCGGCGCGACCGACTATGACGGCTATGGCGACGGCGGCTTTGTGCTGCCTTCAAACCTGATCCGTATCGACATCGGTGCCGACCAGCTTGCGCGGCGCCCGGTGACGGTCGCCATCCAGGCTGACTGCGCCGAGGCGATCGAGGCACTGCTTGCGGCGATCGATCCGGCCCACAGAGCCGGTGAAGATGGTCATGGCCGCGCCGCGACGGGGCGAAAGGCCGCCTTTGCCGAGTTGAGCCCGGCCTATGCGGCGCAGGTGCACGCCGTGGAAATGATCCGCGATGCCTTGCCCGGGGCCATCATCGTCGGCGACTCGACGCAGCCGATTTACGCCGCCAATCTCTACTACGACCACGACCGGCCTGGCGGCTGGTTCAATGCCGCGACCGGCTTCGGCGCGCTGGGCTATGGCCCTCCGGCGGCGATCGGCGCGGCACTCGCCATGCCCGATGCACCGGTGGTCTGCCTGACCGGCGACGGCGGCTTCCAGTTCACCTTGCCGGAGATAGCCGTAGCGCTGGATTCCGAAGCGCCTGTCATCTTCGTCGTCTGGAACAACAGGGGCTATCGCGAGATCGAGACCTCGATGCTCGATGTCGGCGTTGAACCTGTCGGCGTGTCGCCGGCGCCGCCCAATTTCTGCAAGCTGGCCGAAGCCTATGGTATTGGCGCCGAAAGGCTGGCCGACATCGGCGCCTTGCCTCAGGCGCTGAAGCACGCCCGGGCAACGGGACTGCCGCGCGTGATCGAAATCACGGTCGTTTGAACCATCCAGACTGGCCTTGGTCCCCGTCCGGAGGCGGATCATTCGCCGGCTTAGTCCTGAAAGGCGTGGACCGCTTCCGGGTGGCTTCGCTATTCGACGATGTCCTGACGCATGCAAAGACGTGACGGCTGCCATGTCGAGATATCGGTTGAGTGATCGGCTGAAAGGCGCGACGCTTCGCGTCGGCGCGGCAAACCAACGACAAAAGTCATAAAAATGACAGGAGCGGTCCAGGATGATGGAAACACTTGAAGGCAGGCATATCGTTGTGACCGGTGGAACCGGCGCGCTCGGTGGGGCGGTGGTCGGCAGACTGCTGGAGCAGGGCGCGATCTGCCATGTGCCGAACGCGCACGCCGCCGCGCCTTCACATTTCCCCTTCACCGCGCATGACAATGTGAAGCTGGCGCACAATGTCGACCTGTCGGACTCCGCCAAGGTCGAAGCCTTCTATTCCCAGGTCCCTGCCTTGTGGGGATCGATCCATCTGGCGGGCGGCTTTGCCAAGGCACCGGTGGAAAAGATCGAATCGGCATCCTTTGCCGAGATGATGGACACCAACGCCCGCACCACCTTCCTGTGCAGCCGCGCGGCTATCCGCTCGATGCTGGCGTCGGGCTCTGCCGGCCGCATCGTCAATGTCACCGCGCGCGCCGGGCTCGACCCCAGGCGCGGCGCCGGGATGGTCGCCTACACGGCCAGCAAGGCCGCGGTGGCCGCCATGACGGTGGCAATGGCGGAAGAGCTCAAGGCCAATGGCATCCTGGTCAATGCCGTCGCCCCCTCAACGCTCGACACGCCGGCAAACCGCGCCGACATGCCGGATGCCGATTTCACCAAATGGGTCAGCCTCGAAGCGGCGGCTGAAGCAATCGCCTATCTCGCCTCGCCCACCAACCAGGCGATGAGCGGAACGCTGGTGCCGCTTTACGGACGCGCTTAATGCACGTCGCAGCAGGTCGGGCGAATCCTAGTCGCCGCGACATGCTGTAGCCGGCCTCCGACAGCATTCGTCAAAGAAAAACCCCGCCGGAGCGATCCGGCGGGGTTTTGTTTTCAAGGCTGCGAGAAGAGCTTAGCTGCCCTGCTTCTTCAGCGCGGCACCCAGGATATCGCCCAGCGAAGCGCCGGAGTCGGTCGAGCCGTACTGGGCGACCGCTTCCTTCTCTTCGGCGATTTCCAGCGCCTTGATCGAGACCTGCAGCTTGCGGGTCTTCTTGTCGAAGGCGATGACGCGGGCGTCGACCTTCTGGCCGACGGTGAAGCGCTCGGGGCGCTGCTCGTCGCGATCGCGGCTGAGGTCGGAGCGCTTGATGAAGGTCTCGATGCCACTGTCGACCAGCCGCACTTCCAGACCGCCATCCTTGACGCCGATGACTTCGCAGGTGACGACCGCGTTCTTGCGCAGTTCTCCGCTCGTCGCTGCTTCGCCGACCGTGTCCTTGGCCAGCTGCTTGATGCCGAGCGAGATGCGCTCCTTGTCGATGTCGACGTCGAGCACCTGCGCCTTGACCATGTCGCCGCGATTGTACTCCTCGATGACCTGCTCGCCCGGACGGGTCCAGTCGAGATCGGAGAGGTGCACCATGCCGTCCACGTCGCCTTCGAGGCCGATGAACAGGCCGAACTCGGTCTTGTTCTTGACCTCGCCCTCGACCTGGCTGCCGACCGGATGGCTCGAGGCGAAAGCCTGCCACGGATTCTCCAGCGTCTGCTTGAGGCCGAGCGAGATGCGGCGCTTGGCCGGATCGACCTCGAGCACTACCACATCGACTTCCTGCGTCGTCGACAGGATCTTGCCGGGGTGCACGTTCTTCTTCGTCCACGACATTTCCGAAACGTGGATGAGACCCTCGATGCCCGGCTCCAGCTCGACGAACGCGCCGTAGTCGGTGATGTTGGTGACGGTGCCCTTGATCTTCTTGCCGATCGGGAACTTGGTGCCGATCTCGGACCACGGGTCGCTCTCGAGCTGCTTCATGCCGAGCGAGATACGGTGGGTTTCCTGGTTGATGCGGATGATCTGCACCTTGACCGTCTGACCGATGTTGAGGATTTCGGTCGGATGGTTGACGCGGCGCCAGGCCATGTCGGTGACGTGCAGCAGTCCATCGATGCCGCCGAGGTCGACGAACGCACCGTAGTCGGTGATGTTCTTGACGACACCCTCGACAACCTGGCCTTCTTCGAGGTTCTGCACGATCTCCGAACGCTGTTCGGCGCGGCTCTCCTCGAGCACGGTACGGCGCGACACCACGATGTTGCCGCGGCGGCGATCCATCTTGAGGATCTCGAAGGGCTGCGGGTTGTGCATCAGCGGGGAAACGTCGCGGATCGGGCGGATATCGACCTGGCTGCGCGGCAGGAAGGCCACGGCGCCGTCGAGGTCGACGGTGAAGCCGCCCTTGACCTGATTGAAGATGACACCTTCGACGCGCTCACCCTTGGTGAACTTCTCTTCGAGACGGACCCAGCTCTCTTCGCGGCGGGCCTTCTCACGCGAAAGCATCGCTTCGCCAAGCGCGTTCTCGATGCGCTCGACATAAACTTCGACGGTGTCACCGACCTTGAGAGTGGTGTCCTTGCCCTTGACGCCGAATTCCTTCAGCGGCACGCGGCCTTCGACCTTGAGGCCGACGTCGATGATGGCCATGTCCTTTTCGATCGCGGTGATCGTGCCCTTGACGACCTGACCTTCGCCGGAGTGGCCGGCGGTGAATGATTCTTCGAGCAGGCTCGCGAAATCATCGCGAGTGGGATTTGCAGTTGACATTGTTTCTCCTGGAGTGCCCCGCATCTCAAGCGGGACGGGCGCCGTGGGTTAGCGTTGCGTTGGCCTGCCGGCGTTCCGGGCTAAAAGCCCTGGGCCGCTTTTTGGGCGGCAATTCCGGCGCATGAAGAATGCTGGCAGGCTGGTTCGTGCCCGATATGGGTATTTTCTTCGCCTCCGGCAATCGGAAGCAGCATGAAAACCCGGATCAGGCCTTGTTTCTCTTGGCCAGCACGTCGTCGATGACAGACATGGCCGCGAGAAACGCGGCTTCTATAGCCATTTCGCTGGTATCAAGCAAGTGCGCGTCGGGGGCCGGCTTCAAGGGCGAGTCGGCCCGGCCCATGTCGCGCTCGTCGCGGCGTTGGATATCGGCAAGGATTTCGGCGAAATTGGCCGTGCCGCCGATGCTTTCGATCTCGGCCAGCCGCCGTTGTGCCCGCACTTCGGCGCTGGCCGTCACGTAGAGCTTTATGTCGGCGTCGGGGCATACGACGGTGCCGATGTCGCGGCCGTCAAGCACCGCACCCGGCGGCGTCCTGGCGAAGTCGCGCTGCTTTTCGACCAGGATGCGGCGCACGGTCGGGAAAACCGCGATCTTCGAAGCCGCTTCGCCAACCGCATGCGCCGACAACACCGCCCGGTCGAGTTTTGCCAGGTCGACCTGGCGCGCCGCGGTCTCGGCCGCCGAGACGTTGTCGAGCGGCAAACCAAGCCGCAGCAGCGCATGCGCCACAGCGCGGTAGGTAAGCCCGGTGTCGAGCAGGTTCAGCCGATAGTGATCGGCGAGCCGGCGGGCGAGCGTGCCTTTGCCGGCGCCGGCAGGGCCGTCGATGGCGATGGTGAAGGTGTGGGTCATTGGCATGCAGACGCCTTACGCATGGAAAAAGGCCCCTGCGACTTCGTCATCCTAGGGCGTAGCGAACGCGAAGCGGAGCGAAGACCCTGGGATCCATGCCGTGACTTCAGCCAAAGAACGCTGCGGATCAGAATTTTGCACCGTCGCGGCGCGTTGAGGTCATGGCATGGATCCTGGGGTCTGCGCCGCGTCGCTGCGCTCCTTGCTTCGCCCCAGGATGACGAAGCACGGGATGTTCCCAGCCAATCTCCAAGGTTTGCGATTGCCACTTGTCACCCAATCTCCGCGCCAAGTCCCTTCATCAACCCCATGAACTCCGGAAAGCTCGTCGCGATCATCGCCTGGTCGTCGATCGTCACCGGCTTCTCCGTCGCCAGTCCCATCACCAGAAAGCTCATGGCGATGCGGTGGTCGAGATGGGTCTCAACGGTCGTGTCCCGCCCGTTGGGATGACCGCCCAGACCCTTGCCGCCCGGCTTGCCGCGCACAGCAAGCGAAGCTTCGCTCTCGGTGCAGTCGACGCCGTTGAGCTTCAACCCGGTGGCCACGGCCGAGAGCCGGTCGGATTCCTTCACCCGCAGTTCTTCCAGCCCCTGCATCAGCGTCTCGCCCTCGGCGAAGCTGGCGGCAACGGCCAGCACCGGATACTCGTCGATCATCGACGGCGCCCGCTCGGGAGGCACGGTGACGCCTTTCAGTTCGGAGTAGCGCACGCGCAGGTCGGCGACGTCCTCGCCGCCGGCATTGCGCGGGTTCAAGATGTCGATCTGGCCGCCCATCTCCTGCAGCGTGAGAAGCAGGCCGGTGCGGGTGGGGTTCATCAGCACATTTTCAATCGTGATGTCCGAGCCCGGCACGATCAGCGCAGCCACCAGCGGGAAACCCGCCGATGAAGGGTCGCCCGGCACCGCGATGGTCTGGCCGGTCAGCTTGCCCTGGCCTTCGATGAAGATGTGGCGCACGCCGCGCTCGTCGGTCTCGACCGACAGGTTGGCGCCAAAGCCTTTCAGCATCTTTTCGGTATGGTCGCGCGTCATCACAGGTTCGATCACCGTGGTGATGCCTGGCGTGTTCAGCCCGGCCAGCAGTACGGCCGACTTCACCTGCGCCGAGGCCATCGGCACGCGGTAGGTGATCGGTGCGGCGTGTTTTGGGCCATGCAGCGTGATCGGCATGCGGTCGCCGGGCGTGGCTTTGAGCACCTGCACGCCCATCTGGCGCAAGGGTTCAAGCACGCGCCCCATCGGCCGGCCGGATAGCGAAGCATCGCCGATGAAGGTCGTCTCCATGTCGTAGGTGCCGACTAAGCCCATGGTCAGCCGCGAGCCGGTGCCGGCATTGCCGAAGTCGAGCGGTCCTTCCGGCTGCAGCAGCGCCCCGTTGCCGGTACCGCGGATCACCCATTCGGCGCCGTGCTTCTCTATATGCGCGCCCATCGCCTTCATGGCCGCCCCCGTGCGCATCACGTCCTCGCCTTCGAGCAGGCCGGTGATGCGGGTTTCGCCGGAGGCGAGCCCTCCGAACATGAAGGAGCGGTGCGAGATCGACTTGTCGCCCGGCACGCGGGCCGTGCCGGAAAGGGCTGGTGACTTGCGGGCGGTGGCCGGCTTGGCAGCGGCGGCGTGAGACATGGAATTTCCCTGGACGGATGCCGGCTGACCGGCGCTTTTCATTTGTTGCGGCGGTCTCGTATCACGGCGAGGCGAAATGGTCATCCCCATGGTCCTCACTTGGCGCGAGGCCTTTCAATGCTTGGTTTTGTGACGCCGGCTTTTCGCTTTGACAGCGCTGCAAACTGTGGTTAAGGGGACCACTCTTTTATTGACGAGGCTTGGCCGTGGTAAAAACCGAACTTGGCACAAAACGTATCGACCCTGAAACGGGCCGGAAATTCTACGACCTGAACAAGGACCCGATCGTCTCGCCCTATACCGGCAAGAGCTATCCACGTTCCTATTTCGATGAAGGCAAGATCGCCGCCGTCGAGGAGGAGGAGGAAGTGGCCGAGAAGGAAGTGGACGCCGAGGACGAAGAGGGCGTCGAGGTCGTCTCGCTCGAAGAGGCGGAAGACGATGCCAAGAGCGACGATCTTCCCGATCTCGGCGACGACGAGGATGACGTCGACCTCGGCGACGACGAGGATGACACCTTCCTCGCCGACGAAGAGGAAGAAGAAGACGACGTTGCCGACATGATCGGCGTCGGCGACGACGATGACGAGGTCTGACAAGGTCTCGAACGCGAGCCTTTGCCGGCTTTCACCGCCTGTGAAGAAAAAGCCGCCGATGAAGGCTTGATATCTGGGAAAGGCGGGGTTAGAAGCCGCCTGCACTAATGGCGCGGTCTTCCAACCCGCGCCGATCTCTCGCCGGAAACGGCGCCGGCTGACTGCCGGGAGTGGGGCCATAGCTCAGTTGGGAGAGCGCTTGAATGGCATTCAAGAGGTCGTCGGTTCGATCCCGATTGGCTCCACCAAACGGTCTATTTAGGACAACCCTTTGAAGTGTACTGATCTGGCGTGACGTCTCCAGCTTCGCGGTGACGTCTGACTTGGGCTGCGCATCCGGATGCCCCCCTCATTCAACAAATCAGGGGCGGCCGAGCTCGAACGGTCACGGAACGTCGGCGTCGAATTCGATGGCAAATCCCGCATCTATCGCGCTTCGCGCTATGTGGTCGCCAAGTTCCCAATCCGTGAGCTCGCAAAGCGGAAACATGTTTCTTACGGCGCGGATAATTTCGGATAGCGAAACGCAAGGGCTGTCAACATTGTCGATCAGGTAGCGGACAATCGCCTGGCGAACCTCCGTGGAAACAGTCCTCTGCGCCAGCGCGGACATCTCCGGCCTACGAATGGAGACGCGGTGCTGAGCCGTCTGGCTCTGCCGCGTCGAAGGCGACGGGCACCATGTGAGCGATGCAGGCCGCCGCCAGCATCTCCTCCAATTCGTGATCGGTGGCCTTGCATTTCGGCATAAGTGTTCGGATGGCGCGGATTGCTTGTGCAATGGAGAGAAAGCGGGCCTTGCCCCTGGAAAGGACATAGGCTTCGGCCGCTCCTTCCACCGTGATGGTGTGAAACGTATTGGTCATCAAGAATGCCTCCCTGAAATCCAAGCCAATACGACTTTCGACCAACATGTGTCGGTCTTCAAGGCTATGTCCGATTCCGGACAGTCAGCCGGAGGCGATGCCGAAGTGACGCTGCTCCTCCTCGCCATATGCGCCGTGCGTGAGTTTTATCATTCCGGTGCGGTCGACAATCGTGATCTCGCCGCGCTTGGCGTGAACAAGCCCTCGATATTCAAGCATCTGGAGAGCCGTGGTAACGCCGGGGCGTCGGGAACCAAGCATGGTCGCCAGAAATTCATGCGTCAGATAGATGATATCTCCTTCGGCGCGGTCGTTGACCATAAGCAACCAGCGGGCCAGCCGTTCCTCGATTTTCGAGTGGCCATTGACCAGCGCCGTTCGCGAAGACTGGATCAGGAATTCGTGGGCGTAGCGAAGCAGTGACGGGCGAAGGGTCTGGCTGCCGGCGATCGCCATGCGAAGCGGTTCAACCGGCAGGGACCAGCCTTTGCTGGCGACCTGGATATAGGTTTCATTGGGAGACCTGTCCTGGCCGAGGACGACCGCAATGCCCGTCATGCCGTCATAGCCGATCAGGCCGACTTCGCTTTGCCGCCCTCCGGTCATGGCGGCGACCACCGATGCGATACCGGTCTCGGGGAAATATACATGCTCGATCGGCTGATATGCGATCTCCAGCCGGGCTTTGATGGCCAGTTCGACGTGATGCATCGATGGCCGTAAAAGCGCGAAATCCTCAGGCGTGAGGGTATTCAAAACATGGTTGCGAAAAGTGGATTGAGGCATGGCTCTTCTCCCTGACGGGCAAGAGCACGTACCTCTCACTGTCGGCTGCATCCGGATAAATGGCAGCCGATAGTCAAGTTTACGCCCCATAAGCGGGCTTGGCAAATAATTGCGCCCCGCGTCGGGCGAGGCCACCCTAAGACCATTCTTCCTGCGACGATCGCTTCCGGTCGCGGGTTTTCAGCCGAGAAGGTCGGCGGCGACTTCGAGCGTGTTGCGGAACGACGTCTCGAGGTGGTTTTCCATCGCCTGTGCCGCGCCCTCGGCATCGTGTCGCTTCAGGGCGTCGAGAATGGCTTCGTGCTGCTCGATCGTCTTTTCGCCATAGCCGGGCTTTGGAATGGCGAGGTAACGGCCGCGGTCCATCTGCGCCTTCGAGATGTCGACCGCCCGCCAGATCATCGGCAGGCCGCAGATTTCGGCAATAGTGCGATGGAAGACATCGTCGAGCTGGATCGCGGTCGCGTATCTGCCGCGCGATATGGCAAGCCTGTGCGCCGCCATATTGTCCTCCAGCAGTTCGGCGGACGCCGGCGTGAGCTTGACGGCCGCGCGCCTGGCGCTCTCCATCTCCAGGGACCGGCGGATGATATAGGCTTCCTCGAGATCGGCGCGGCTGATCGGCGCGACATAGGTGCCGGTCTGCGCCAGGATCTTGACCAGGCCTTCGTCGCTGATGCGCTTGACCGCTTCCCGCACCGGCGTGCGCGAAACGCCGAGCGCCTCCGCGATGGCCACCTCGTTGATCACTTCCCCCGGCTTCATCTGTCCGACGACGATCAGGTTGCGGATCTTCTGATAGATCTGATCGCGGAGCGGCAGCGCCCGATTGAGGGTCGAAGGGTCCAGGTCCATGGCAAATCCATAGCTTCGTTCACCGGGAATGGTCAGATTATATTAGAATGTAAATCGGAATGGGAGCCTCGGTCGACGCGGACTGGCCGGCACGCTCGACGCTGGCGCAGCGCCCGCACGCACTCGCTGCACGATCCGGTGCGCTGGAAATATTAGATCCTCGACAGTATTTCCTCAACGGCGAAAATCCGCCGCTGCACGCCTGGAGCTGATTTATCACCGGCGACCGGGACGAGCGGCACCGTCGAGCTAAGCGGCTTCGCCCCTGTCGGTAATCCCGGGTGAAAGCTTACCCGCAATTTACGACCATCGGCTACATCAGTTCCTGTCTGATTCGCCCGGGACAGGAACATCATGAGCAAAGCCCTCACATCCTTCGCACTGGTCGCAGTGCTGACCGCCTTGCTCATGGCGCTGAGCCTGGCGGTGGCAAGGCACGGCTATCCCTATGGCGCGATCGGTGTGAGACGGCTAGACGGCATCGCCGACGCCGGCACGTTCATTCCACTTGCAGCCGTCTATTTCTTCAGCGCCCTGCTGATGATGATCCTGCCGATCAGGGCAGCCAGCATTGTCCTGACCAACGCCGCGGACGCGGTCTTCTGGACCGTCATCGTGCTGTTCGCGGCCATCCTTGGCTGCCTCGTCGCCAGGTGGGCTTTCGGTCAGCGGGATATCTTGTGGGCGGTGTTGAACTGGCGCTTCCTGTTTGCGGCCGCGATCATCGGCTGTCATTTCGTCATGAACGAGTTGCGCCGCAATGTGCTGCTGCGCAGCCTGTTCTTCGTGATCTTTGCCGCCGCCACGCTGGCCTGCCTGTTCTGGTCGTTTACGCTTTGAGCATGATCAGCGCTGGCTAATTTTCGGCGGCGATGTTGCCGACATCGATGCGCAGCTTGCTTTCAGGGGATGGCTACCGGGTGCGGGAGACGGTCTTCTCGACGTAGCGCGAGAAATCCTCGATATCCTGGGGCGAGGGCTCCCGGCCGGTGAAGCTGCGCAGATAGGCGGCAACATGCGGCAGGCGGCTGCTCATCGGCTCGTTGAGTTCCAGCGAATAGTAGCCGATCTGCATGAAATAGAGCACGCGCGCGCGCACGAACGCGTCTTCCCCCTCATAGCCATGACGCATGAACATGTCGCGTATGGCATTGACGCGTTCTTCGTCGGCCTCATCGAGCGCACGCCGGATGGTCGGGGAGCGGCGCGCCCAGGCCCGGATCGCGAAATCCAGCCGGGGGTCGAACAGCTTTTCGTCCACCCAGCATTCGAAAATGCTCATCACCCCGCGAATGACAGTCGCGGAAGGGCGTTGGGCGCGCTCGACGATGAATCGGGTATTGGTCTGTCGCCAGTGGTCCAGCAACTGGTCGAGCAGATCCTGGCGGCTCTTGAAATACCAGTAGAAGCTCGAGCGCGAGACGTCGAGCTGCTGGCCTAGCGTCAGCACACGGACGCGTTCGACGCCATCCGAGATCAGGGTTTCAAGCGCGAGCTTCAGCCAGTCGTCCCGAGTGGCCTTGATGTTGCCGGTGGCGCCGGCACGCTGGATCGTCGTCTCGGGTGCTGCCATCAGCACGACGCTTGACACGCCGCATCGGGCAAATCAAGGTCGTGGACATATCTGTACAGGGCAATTCGACCTTGACCCGGAGCGCTATCCACCGATGTTAGCCGGATTGGTTGTCGACGCGGCACTGTCGCCGCTGCACCGAAGGCATGAGCATGGGCCGGGGACTTTTGTCGCGGCCTTCCAGCCCAGTGCGTGCTTTCCCGCAACGCAATTGTCTGGCAAATACCCTTCAGACAGATGCGGCCGCGCGGCCAGCAAGCAGGAAGGCAAGGACATGACAGCGTTTCGAAAGAACCTCATCGATGGCGAATGGGTCGGCGATGCCGGGTCCCGCAACATCAATCCTTCGGATACGGGCGACGTCGTCGGCGAATATGCCTCGGCGGGCGTCGAACAGGCGGGCCAGGCGATAGCGGCGGCCAAGGCGGCGTTTCCGGCGTGGTCGCGCTCCGGTCCGCTGGCCCGTCATGCGGTGCTGAAAAAGGCGGCCGACGAGATCATGGCGCGCAAGGACGAACTCGGCCGCAATCTTGCGCGCGAGGAAGGCAAGACGCTGGCCGAGGGCATTGGCGAGACCATTCGCGCCGCCCAGATATTCGATTTCTTTGCCGGCGAAACATTGCGCCTGTCGGGAGAGGTGGTGCCAAGCGTGCGGCCGGGCGTCGGCGTGGAGATCACGCGCGAAGCGGTCGGCGTGGTCGGCATCATCACGCCATGGAATTTCCCCATCGCCATTCCCGCCTGGAAGATCGCTCCGGCGCTGGCTCACGGCAACACCATCGTCTTCAAGCCGGCCGAACTCGTTCCCGAGAGCGCTTGGTCAATCGTCGACATCCTGCATCGCGCCGGCCTGCCCAAGGGCGTGCTGAACCTCGTCATGGGCAAAGGCTCGGTGGTCGGCCAGGCAATGCTCGACAGCCCCGACGTCAACGCCATCTCCTTCACCGGCTCGGTGGGAACCGGCAAGCGCGTCGCCGCGGCAAGTGTCGAGCACATGCGCAAGTTCCAGCTCGAAATGGGCGGCAAGAACCCGCTGGTCGTGCTCGACGATGCCGATCTGGCGGTCGCCGTCGATTGCGCGCTGAACGGCGCCTTCTTCTCGACCGGCCAGCGCTGCACGGCCTCGTCGCGTTTGATCGTCACCAACGGCATCCACGACCGTTTCGTCGACGCGCTCAAGGAGCGCATGGAAAAGCTGGTGATCGGCGATGCGCTCGACGTGCAGACCCAGATCGGCCCGGTTGTCGACGCGACCCAGCTCAAGCAGGACGAGGACTATATCGCCATCGGTGTCCGGGAAGGCGCCACGCTCGCCTTCGGCGGCGAGCGGCTCGACCGCAAGACGCCGGGTTTCTATCTCAAGCCGGCGCTGCTGACCGAGGCCACCAATGCAATGCGCAGTTCGCGCGAGGAGATTTTCGGCCCGGTCGCCAGCGTCATCCGCGTCCAGGACTATGACGAGGCACTTGCCGTCGCCAACGACACGCCGTTCGGGCTGACCTCCGGCATCTGCACCACGAGCCTCAAGCACGCCACGCATTTCAAACGCAACTCCGAAGCCGGCATGGTGATGGTCAACCTGCCGACGGCGGGTGTGGACTTCCACGTTCCCTTCGGCGGGCGCAAGGGCTCGAGCTTCGGCCCACGCGAACAGGGCCGCTATGCCATGGAGTTCTACACCACGGTAAAGACCGCTTATACGTTCGCGGGATGAGTTGGCGCGCCGGCTGACGGGCCGGCGAACCGTCACCTCACCAGAAACCGGACCGGTGCAAGCGATGACGTTGCAGGACCTGACCTGGCTCAACCCGCCGCCGCATCACGCCATCGAAGGTGATGGCGTGCGTGTGCGCACCGGTAAGGAGACCGATTTCTGGCGTGAGACCTTCTATGGTTTCTGGCGCGACAACGGCCACTTCCTGTCTGGGCGGGTCGAGGGCGACTTCACCGCCGAGGTCACCGTCAAGGGCGACTACAAGGTGCTTTACGACCAGGCCGGGCTGATGGTCCGGCTGAGCGAAACACACTGGATCAAGGCCGGCATCGAATACACCGACGGCCTTGCCTATGTCTCGGTCGTTGTCACCAACGACACCTCGGACTGGTCGCTGGTGGCCATCGCCGCTGGCCCGGACGGCGTCAGGATCCGCCTGACCCGCCACGGCGAAGCGATCCGTGTCCAGTATCTCGACGCTTCCGACGGTCATTGGAAGCCGGTGCGGCTCGCCTATTTCCCGATCTCGAAGATGGTCGATGTCGGCATGATGTGCTGTTCGCCGCAGCGTGAAGGTTTCGAGGTCACGTTCTCCGGATTTTCGGTCGGCCCACCGATTGCGCGGGACCTGCACGACTGACGCCCGCAAACTATCTGGAGCCTCTGCGCGAGGAGCTTCGGCGGGCGGCCGCCCACCACGGGACGTGTAGGATTTCCAGCTTGGGCAGGCCGACCGGCCGGATGCCGAGGTCGTGGCAAGGAGGCGCCACGAATCGAGCAGCATCCGGTCGCTCCTTTCGGGATTTTCGACGAGCTCCACACCAGGCAATCCGGCAGCGTCCGCACGGTTGCCTCGGGGATCGTCGGATAGACGCTGTCGGTCGCGGCTTCGGCGGGCAGCACGTTGGGAATTCCATTGGGAGCGACATCGATCGGCACCTCGTGCCGAAAGACCGATCAGCTTGTCGCAATGGTTTTTGGGATTATCGCCTGGACCATGCCAGCCAGCGCGCCGCCAGGCGCCTGCGCAGGGAGGTGAACCGTGTCCGCCTGTAGGCGTCGCCCGCCATCTTGATGCCTTGCGTCTGTGTCGGGAAGGGATGGATGACATCGGCCAACGCATGCAATCCCACGCCCGATTGGATGGCGAGGGTCACCGTGTTGATCATCTCTCCGGCATGGCTGGCGACGACCGTCGCCCCCAGGATGCGGTCGGACCCCTCCCTGACATGGATCTTGACGAACCCTTCTTCCTCGCCGTCCATCACGGCACGGGCGACATCGTGCATCAGCACGGTGTAGGTCTTGACCGGAATGCCGTTGCCGCGCGCCTCCAGGGGGTAGAGACCGACATGGGCGATCTCCGGATCGGTATAGGTGCACCAGGGAATGACGAGTTCACTGAGCCTTTCGCGGCCGCGAAACAAGGCATTGCGCACGACAATGCGCGCCGTTGCCTCGGCGGTGTGGGTGAACTTGTAGTCGAGGCAGACGTCGCCCGCCGCGTAGATGTGCGGGTTGCTGGTTCGCAGATAATCATCCACCTTGATTCCGCTGGCATCGTACGCCACGCCAGCCTCTTCGAGGTCGAGACCCGCGACATTGGGTGAACGGCCGACGCCGGTGATGATCTCGTCCACCGAAATCGTCTTCGTGTCGCCATCCCGCATCAGGTCGGCGAGCTTGTTTGCCCCTTCCCTGCGCACCGCCACCACTTCGGTGTTCAGGCGCACCTCCACCCCCTCGCGCGCCAGCGCATCCGAAAGGATCTGAGCGGCGTCGCGCTCCTCGCCGGGCAGGAACATCGGATCGCTCTGCGCCAGGATGACTTTCGCGCCGAGCAGGCAGAAGGCCTGCGCCGTCTCGCAGCCAAGCGGACCGCCGCCGATGACGAGGAGCCGCGGCGGGCATTGCGTAAGGTCGAACATCGTCTCGTTACTGAGATAGCCGGCTTCGACCAGCCCCGGAATGGCAGGGAAGGCGGGATGCGCGCCTGTCGCAATCAGCGCCTTTTTGAAATGCAGCGTGCTGTCCGCGACCGCGACCGTATCGCGTCCGGCAAATCGCGCCTCGCCGAAATAGAGATCGATTCCTTCCGAAACCAGGCTCGCGGCGGAATCGGCACGGCTGATCCGCTGCCGGATCTGCCGCATCCGTGTCATGGCCCGTTGAAAATCGACACGAAGATGGTCCGGGGGGTCGCCGCCGAAACTCTCGGCATCGCGCATGTCGGCATAAAGCCTGGCCGTGCGGATGATCGACTTCGACGGAATGCTGCCGACATTGACGCAGGCGCCGCCGACCAGTCCACGCTCGATCAGCGCGACCTTCGCTCCAAGGCTCGCCGCATCATGCGCGGCGGTCAACCCTGCCGGCCCGGCGCCGATGATGACGAGATTGTAGGGGCCGTTCGGGATCGGGTTCTTCCAGTGCGGAGGATGCGCGCCCCTGATCAGTTCGACGTCGTTGCGGTCGACGGGGAAGGCGGCTCTCGTCGGTTCACCTGACATCGCGCCCCCCGGTTGCCGGCCGCGACAGCCACCCGCCGGTGAAGCCAGCCTTGCCCAAGCCGCGACGGATGTGGGGATTGGAGCGCATGAGCTCCCAGATCAGGCCGGAACGGTGGTTTTCGATCATCATCACCGCAATACCCTGGTCCAGTCCGTAATGGCCTTCCGACACCCAGCCGTTGCGGCCGAATTTTCGCCGGTTGGCCAATGTCGGGTTGAAACCGCTCGGCAGCCGGAAATTGTCGATCACGTCCGGGTAACGATCGACGAGGTGCCGTAGCGCCGCCAGGCAGATATCCGGCGCGAAAGGCAGCGACGCCGGATAGGACCATGGCGCGATCGTGCCGTCATCCGGACCGAAAGGCGCGCCGCGCGCCGCATAACCGGAAAACCGGTGGCGCCGTCGCTGCACGCTGGCGCGGAAGCCGCCTGGTCCGTCGCCTGCCGAAAGGCCCCACAGGTTCTCGCCATAGCCGTCAAAGCCGTAAGGATTGTGCCGGGCGTAATCGCGGTGAAGGTGTGTCGAGCGGCGGCTGTTTTCGAAATAGTCCGAATTCTTCTCGCGCATGAAAGCGTCGCGGATGCCGGCGAAATCGATCCAGGCATGTGAGAATTGGTGCATGAACAGCGGCCCGCCATAGAGCACGTCGTGGCCGTAGATGTTTTCCCATTGATAGGTCGCCGTCCAGGCCTCGTAGCTGCCGTCGGAACTCGGGAGGTCCGGTGAGGCCATGGACAGCACATAGAGGATCGTCGCCTCGTTGTAGCCTTCCCAGCCATAGTGCAGAAAGCCGCTCCTGGCCTTCCAGCCCTGGCGGAGCGTCGGGCTGCTGCCTTGCGCCCATCGCCAGTCGACGCGCCTGTAGAGCGCCTCGGCCAGTTGGCGGATTTCGGCCTCATCGTCATTGTTCCTGGAAAAATAGGCGCCCGCCACCAGCATGCCGGCGATCAGCAAGGCGGTGTCGACCATCGACAGCTCGCAGCGCCAGACGCGCAAACCAGTCCGCATGTCGAGGAAGTGGTAGTAAAAACCTTTGTGGCCGGTGACGTCGTGGCCGCTGCCTTGCGTGCTGGTCTGGAAGAAGCGTAGCGCCGCAAGGGTCAGCCTGGCAGCCGCGTCGCGCGCTATCCAGCCACGTTCGACGCCGATCGGATAGCAGGACAGGGCGAAACCGACGACGGCGATGCTGCACGGTGAATTGGGCCGCGACGTGTCGGCGACCAGCCCGTTGTCGGGGTTCACATTCTCCAGGAAATAGCCGAAGGCGGCGCGTTGATAGCGGTCCAGAAGCTCGTCATCGGCCAGCGCGGCGGGATCTGCTCTAAGCAAACGATGCAAACTCCAACATGATGATCGCGGCTCCCGTTGATCGCACATCACCGGCACGGTGGCCGGGGGGCGTCGCACCTGCCGGGCTCTCTCGTCGTGTCATGGCATTTCCCTGTTATGGCACGTTCATTGGGTCGTCAGCTCCCATAAGCCTGTCCAGCTCCAATCGTTGCTTCGTCACGCGGAGTTGTAGTTGGCTCGCGCCAACTCGGAACTGCCTCGATACGGCTCAATAAGTGGCGCGGCCGCCCGAAACGTCAAACACGGCGGCCGTGGTGAACGAGCATTCCTCCGAGGCGATCCATGAGATCAGCGCCGCCACCTCCTCGACCTCGCCGAAGCGAGCCATCGGTATCTTGGACAGCATGAAGTCGATGTGCTCCTGGCTCATCTGCTTGAAGATCGCTGTGCGTACGGCGGCCGGCGTCACGCAATTGACCGTCACCTTGGTCTTGGCGAGCTCCTTGCCGAGCGACTTGGTCAGGCCGATCACCGCCGCCTTCGACGTGCTGTAGGCGGAAGCGTTGGGATTGCCTTCCTTGCCGGCGATCGAGGCGATGTTGACGATGCGGCCATAGTTGCGCTCGAGCATGTGCGGCACCAACGCCTTGTTGCAGTAGAAGACGCCGTTGAGGTTGATGTCGATGACCCTTTGCCAATCCTCGGCCGAATAGGACCAGGTCGTCATGTTCGGCCCGGTGATGGCGGCGCTGGTGACCAGTATGTCGACGCCGCCGAGGGCTTCGATAGTCGATTGTGCGGCGGCCTCCACACTTGCCGAATCCGCAACGTCCATCATCACCCCATGCAGGCCGGGAATAACGGCTTTCGCCTGTTCGATCTGTGCGGGATCGCGATCCCAGACGCTGACGCGCCCGCCTTCGTCGACGATCCTCTGCGCGACTGCCAGGCCGATGCCCGAGGCGCCGCCAGTAATCACCGCCGCGCGGCCGGCGAAGCGTCCCGCGAAATTCATCGGCATGTGATCCCCTCCCTGTCTATCTGGCTGAAAGCCGATCTATGTCATGGTCTTTCCATTCGAGACTGTGAGGTTACCGCCAGCCGAGTTCAAGTCGGTACGCTGTCGGATCGTCTGGGCCAACACCGGCCGGATTATGGGGTGTGATCTCTCGGCGATCGCCGCGCTGTAAGACAAGGTGACCGAATTTGCCATTGAGCATGGGGTGCGATAGGTTATATTGCACTGCACAATGGAGACGCCGTTTCTTGCACGCCCTTGTTTGCGGATATGCCGGCTGGTCCGCGACCTGCCGGTCCCGGGTCGTGTCGACGGGACCCTTTAGATGAAAATTCCCAAATCCCTGATCGTCGACCCCGAAAAAAATTCGGTCTATGGCAGCTTTGCCGTTGCCGTCTCGATCTGGGCGTTCTCCTATTCCGTCATTTTCGGCCAGGTGCTGATCCTGGCCTATTATGCCGTCTGGCTTCCGCTCATCCTGGTCGACTACCGCCGGTTCCTGCGGCAACTGTCCAGTGCCTGGCTGCCGCTGCTCTTCGTGGCCTATGTCTGCTTCTCCGTGTTCTGGTCGCAGGCGCCCGGCGTCACCGCCAGAACGGCGGTCCAGTACTTTTCGCATATCGCCTGCGCTTATGTCGCGGCGCGCACCGTCAGCGTGCGCACCCTGACGATAGGCGCCCTGGTCGGCATATTCTTCGTCCTGGTCTATTCCCTGAAGGTCGGTGGCTATTCCGAGGACGTGCTCGACGGCACCTATAATTTCGTCGGCGCCTTCGCCTCCAAGAACCAGATCGGTTTTGTCGGCTCGCTCGGCATCTATTTCTCCGTCGTGTTCCTTGCTTTTCTGCGGCGTGGCCGGCTGAGCTTCATGCTGACCGTGCCAGTCGTGCTTTTGTCGGCCTATGTGCTGGTCGTCTCGCATTCCGCCACCTCGATGGCCTCGATACCGGCCGTCCTGGCGCTTATTGCGCTTCTTGCGATGAGCAAGCTTTTGTCGCGGCGTTATCGCCGGGTGATCTTCCTGATCGGCGCCGGCATGATCGTCGTGGTGGCTATTGTCGCCCTCAATCTCGGGCTCATGGATTTCGTGCTTGGCATCTTCGGCAAGGATTCGACGCTCACAGGGCGGACCTATCTGTGGGAGCAGGGCTGGGACGCCGCGCAGCGCTCGCCGATTCTCGGCGTCGGCTATGCCGCCTATTGGGTGCAGGGTTTTGCCGAACCCGAGCGGCTTTGGAACGAATTCTACATCGCCAGCCGTACCGGCTTCCACTTCCACAACACCTATGTCGAGGCCCTTGTCGAACTCGGCTTCACCGGGGCGGTGCTGATATCGCTGATCTTGCTGCGCACGCTCTATGGCCATGTCGCAGCGGTGATCTTCAAGAGGTGGCAAGCCGAATCGGTGGTTCTCTTCGGCGTGATGGTATTGCTGCTCATCCGTTCCTTCGTCGAAGTCGAGACCCTCAACCCTTACATCATGGGCTCCTTCCTGATGTATTTCAGCTACTTCAAGCTGGCGCGGCTGCCTGTTACCCGCACGCGATGGTCCCCCGCCATCGAGCCGGCGAATGCGAAGGGCGGAGAGGCAACCTGGCCTCATCGTCCCGCGGCGGCCGAGTAATGATGAGGGTCCGCTAGAGCCGTTCCAGGAAAAGTGCGTAGCGGCTTTCCGTCCGGCGCTAATGCATGTCGCGCAAAAGTGACCTCGGTTTTGCGACAACGGCATGCATCAAGCAACGGCCTAAAGCGCCGCATGAATCCGTTTCGACGCGACGCGCTTTAGATAAAGCTGGAGCGGGTCAGAGCCATTCCAGGAAAAGAACGTGAGACGGTTCTCCACCCGGTGTCGCGTCAACAGCCGTTCTGGTTTCCCGGTGTAGGAAATCCTGCCAGCAAAAACCTCCGCCCGGCAGGCCAGGCGGAGGTTCAAAGTCTTTGCGTTATGGAACGAACGCGACGGGCCGCGCGAACTTCCGCTTTCCTACTGGCTGGCCAGCGGTGCCAGCTTGATCTTGATCACATCGCCAGGCAGCACCGGTGTGTCTTCCTTGGCGGCGATTTCGCTGGTCTTGCCGTCGACATTGCGCACCAGCGAGTAGAGCAAGCTAGGCTGCTGGTCGTTGGTGATGGCGGCCGTCGTCGCCGGATCCGTGGCCTGGGTTATCAGGCCTTTTTGCATATTCACCTTCAGCGCGGCCTCGTTCAGGTCGGCTTCGGTCTGCTGCCGGTCGACGGCAAGCTTCGAGCTCAAGGTGTTCTGGGCGTCGATGGCGTCCTGCGTCGCCTTGCTGATAGCCTGCTTTGCGGTGAGGATGGCCGTCTCATAATCCAGGATCTTGCCCTGCAGGTCGGTGACGGACTGCTGAGAATCCAGAAGTCTCGAATTGGCGACCAGGCCCTTCTGGGCAAGCGGACCGATGCTGGTCAGCTGTTGCTGCGCCAGGTCGACCTGCTTCTGCTGGTTGACGATCTTCTTCTGCAGCGATTCGATTTCGGCCTGCAGCACACCCTTGAGATCGTCCAGCGCCTCGAGCTTCAGCTTCAGCGCCTTCTGGTCGGCGGTCAGGATCGTCATCTCGTCATTGACAATGGTCGGCAGGCGCGGATCGCCCTCGACCTCCTTCGGCGCTTCGAAGCTCGTCTTGCCAGCCATATCGGCGTCGATGCGGGCGCGCTTGACGATCAGTCGCACGCGCAGGTCGTCGGAAATATCGAAATTGCCCTTGGCTGTGACCAAGTCCTTGCCGAGCTGGGGACCGTAGTCGGCGTTGCGCCTGATGCCGCCGGCGACGCTGATCGCCTTCAGCACCGTAAGGTCGGGCACATAGGGAAATTGGCCGGGGTTCTGCACTTCGCCCGAAATGTAAAACGGCCGAAATTGTGCCATTTCGACCGAGGCTTCGGGCTTGTCCGACAAAGCGAGCTTGTGCTGCAGCGCCTCGCCGATCGCCGCGGCGATCTCCGCCGTGGTCTTGCCGGCCGCCGGCAGTTCGCCGACGAAAGGCACCGACAACGTGCCGGCCGGACCGACCGTGTATTGGCCATTGACCGACGACCAGTCGCGGAACGCGCTCTCGACGGTCTGCCATTCGGCAATGCGGATGGTGAGCTTGTCCTGGGAACCCAGACGGTAATCGTCGGCGGCGGCCAGCTGGGGGAAAGCGAGCGACATCGCAAGGCACGTCGCCACGAGCCGCGAGCGGCCCGAAAATGGGCCGCTGCCAAAGGCTTCCAACATGTCTATCTTCAACTGAACATTCCGATCCGTTTTAGCCCCATCGCCCGATGAGCTTGCCGCCCGATGCCTGGGTCAGGCCGGCCGATCAATAAGAGCCGCGTGACATCCAGACGGCCGGTACGGTCCTGATGATGATGCGAACGTCCTCGAACAGCGACCAGTTCTCGACATAGTGGCGATCGAACGCGACGCGGCTGTCATAGGAAACGTCGTTGCGGCCGCTGACCTGCCACAGGCCGGTCAGGCCGGGCCGGGACTTCAGATAATAGACGGCCGCGCTGCCGTAGATTTCCAGTTCGTCACGGACCACCGGGCGAGGCCCGACCAGGCTCATGTCGCCCTGGAGGATGTTGATGATCTGCGGCAACTCATCGAGGCTGAGCTTGCGCAGGACCGCTCCGACGCGGGTGACGCGTGGGTCGTTCTTCAGCTTGCGGGTCGCTATCCATTCCGCATTGGCCTCTGGATTGGTCGCAAGATAGGCAGTCAGCACCTTGTCGCCGTTCGGCACCATGGTGCGGAACTTGAGGCAGGAGAACAGCCGTCCGCCGCGCCCGATTCGGCGGTGACCGTAGAAAATCGACCCGCCATCGGAGAACTTGACGAGCAACGCTATCATGATGAACAGCGGGCTGAGCGCGATCAGCCCAGCCAGCGAGCCGGCGATGTCGAAGCTCCGCTTGATGAGGCCGCCGATCGGCGGCGGAAAGTCGGTGTCAGCCTGCGAAAAGTCCGCCGTGGCCGCCTTGGCAATATCCCTCATACGGAAACTCCATGCGTTGAACGAATGGTTTACCGCACGATACCAAAAAAATGCTGCAGCGCAACACACAATTTCCAACCCTCTTGAAATAGTCGCGTCATGAATTGACTAAATAATAAGCTCGCCCTGCACAAATTTCGAAATCTTTAGCACATTTGTGACAATAAGTGGGCAAGGATAAAAAAATCAGGACTTTTTTGAGGCGATTCCTAGGCGGCGCGTTCTCGGGACGAGGGTTGGGAGCATGTCAGTGCTTTAGGAAGATGCCATATTCGAAACTATTCACCTAAAATACTGCTTAATATTATAGATTGTACTCGCAGCTTATGGCGGCTGCAGGTTGAGTGAATTGCGATCGTGTGCGTTGCAGCATGGCAGAGTCGAAGGCGTAAGCTCAATCAAAAATATGTGCGGTTGCCCTTGCCGCCTTCTGCTCGCCTTAATAGAATT
This sequence comes from Mesorhizobium sp. B2-5-13, assembly GCF_006440535.1. NCBI lineage: Bacteria > Pseudomonadati > Pseudomonadota > Alphaproteobacteria > Hyphomicrobiales > Phyllobacteriaceae > Mesorhizobium > Mesorhizobium sp. B2-5-13. The sequence continues at coordinate 292,136 of NZ_VFUI01000002.1, forward strand.
GCAAATTATACCTGTCATAGTGACGACAGGTTGAAAGGCCGGAAGCAACCGGTCGGCAGCGGGTGACTCAACAAGCCCGCATGACAAGGGACGGCGCTCGGGTGGGGCTATCGTTGGATATGACCCGAGCCGGTTTATGGGCTATTGGGTATGTCGCTTCCAAAATTCATCGTTGGGATGCTCTTCGCGCTCGCGATCGTCGTTGCCTGGTCCTGGCTAGGTGGGGCTTCGCTTGGCACGACACTGATGCGCATCATCATCTGCGCCGTGGTCATCCAGGCCGGTTATTTCGCGGTTGTTTATGCCATGATCGCCAGTAGCGCGCCGACACCAGCCGACAGGCTGCGCGAAGCCGAGAGAAAGCAGAACTCCACCGAAGTGCCCAAGGGCGAGGAGCTTGGCAGCGCCCGGCGGGGCCTGCATTAGATCCCACGGGGATATCACCGTCCTCAGGCCACATCGGCGGGTTCAGTCTCCGATTGTTCTCCCGACAGCATCCGGGACAGCCGGCTCCCCGGCTTCGCCTTCAGCCGCTGATATTGCCCGACTTCCACGACGCGGCCCCCTTCCATTGCCACCACCCAGTCGGCGAAGGCGATCATCGATGGCCGGTGCGCGATGGTCAGGATCGTCATCGCGCCGCGCAGGCCGTCGATCGACCGGGCGATAAGCGACTGGTTCTGCCAGTCGAGCGCGCTTGTTGCCTCATCCAGGATGAGCAGCGAGGGTTTGCGCAGCAGCGCGCGCGCCAGCGCGATGCGCTGACGCTCGCCGCCCGAGAGGCGTACGCCGCGGTCGCCGACCACCGTCTCCAGTCCCAGGTCGAGCCGTTCGACGAATTCGCCGGCGTGCGCGGCGCGCAGTGCCGTCCACAATTCGTCGTTGCCGGCCTGCGGGGCGGCAAGCCGCAGGTTCGCCGCGATCGTGTCATGCAGCAGGAACACGTCCTGCGGCACATAGGCCACCCGATCGCGCCAGCGGCGGCGATTGCCGGCATCGATCTCGACGCCATCGACGAGGATCTTGCCGGCGGTCGGCTCGAGCAGCCCGAGCAGCATGTCGGCGATCGTGCTCTTGCCTGATCCGGACGGGCCGATCAGAGCGGTGACCTTGCCGGCCGGGAGGCCGAAAGTGATGTCGCTCACCACCGCCTTGCCGGTGCCGTCGTCATAGGCGAAGGAAACATCACGAATGTTCAGCCCCGTATCGAGCGACAGCTTGCGGGCGTCCGTGGGTTCGATATGGCCCGGTTCGCGCTCGGCGTCGAAACGTGCCTGCAGGCTACGCATTGCTGTGTAGGCGGGCAGGTTGATCAGCAGCTGCTGGGCCTGCGTCTGCATGTCCATGAAGCGCGGCGCGATTCGCATGAAGACCAGGAGCAGCACGACGATCTCGGCCAGCGACAGGTGGAAGCGGACCAGCGCCACGTAGATGAAGACGCTCAAGCCCACGACGCTCGCCACCTGGAACACGGCGGTGCCGATCGAAGAATTGCGAACATAGGCGATGTTGTCGGCCTTCATCTTTTCGAGCGTGGCCTGCAGCTGCGCGAAATAGCTGGCCTCGACATTCAGGCTCTTGGCCACCTTGATGCCGCCGAGAAATTCCGAGACCGTGCGGTACTGATCCTGGCGATTGGTCGTCAGGATCCGGCCGAAAGCGGTGGCGCGCGAGCGGAACGGCTGCAGCGCTATGAACATCACGATGCCGATGACAACGGCAAACGCCGTCATGACCGGCGAAATGAACATGGAAATCACGAGATAGCCCGCCAGCAGCACGGCGATCTGCACCAGCATCAGCAGGGAAAAGGCCGCCCCCTGGATGCGGTCTATGTCACCGGTCAGGGCATGGTCGAGATCGGAGCCGCGCATGCGCGTGAACACGCCCCACCGCGCCTTGCCGATGCTCTCGAACAGGTTCATGCGCAAGCGGTTGATGAAATCGAAGAGCAGCCTTGCCATATAGACTGACTTGAAGCGGTTGAAAGCTGCCTGCACGGCAATAAGCCCGACCAGCGCACAGAGCACCGTGGTCAGCTGCATCGTTCCGCCTGGCACCAGCCAGCGCACAAAATCAATGTTCGGCAGCCTGACCGCGAAATCCTGGTCGGCGCGCCCGACCAGATGCAGCAGCGGCACCAGCAGCAGGATGGAGATGCCTTCCGTCAGGCTGCCGAGGATCAGGAACAACAGCGCCGTCCAGGTTCGCCGCCCGCCGATCTGGGCAATGACGGCACCGAACGCCGCGACATCGCGAAACAGCGACGGGCTGAAGACCGATGACCTAGGCATCTCCAGCCAGTTCCTTCTCGATCAGCGCTACGGCCTCGCCGATCCTGTCGATGCCCGTCGGAACGTCCAGCCGGCACACGCCGACATGGTTAGCGATTGCTGAACAGTGGCGAAGATGCATCGCCGCGAAATCGCCGGAGAGTGCAGCGCGGCCAAACCGCGTCACGTAGGAGAATTTGATGATGGCCGGCAAGGCGGCGATGTGAGGCAAGGGGGTGATCCCAGCCCTTTCGCCGCGCTCGAGGATGTAAATCCTGGCCGCCGGCACCTTGTTGCCGGAGAAGGCGCCGTGCAGGCGATGCTGCATTTTCTCGATCGCGGGATGCACTTGCGGCCGCACTTGCGCCTGCCCAAGCGAGATCGCCGCCGCGGCATCGGCGGCAAGCTTGATCTGCGGAAACCCCGGAACGATCATCGGCTGGTTCGGGTCTGCCAGGTCGATCGCCACGACGTCGTCGGTAAGCAGATCGTGTCCGGCCCGGACCAACGCGCTTGCCGTCGTCGATTTGCCGGCGCCCTTGTCGCCCATGAAGATGGCGCCCCTGCCGGTCACCGCAATGGCGCTGGCATGCAGAACCAGCAGGCCGCGCTGGTGCAGAAGCAGCGCCAGCACCGGCCCCAGCAGCGGGAAGGCAAGCAAGGCGTCGTCGACGCCGGGCGCCGGCTGGACATCGATGCGGCGCGCGTCGCTGATCAGGAATGCGCCGACGGCCTCCCAGGCCAGATACTGCCGGCCGGGCTCGAAGCGGAAGACGGTCGCGGCCTCCGCCGAGGGCTTGGGCATATCGATCGGGCCGATGGCGATCTCGATGTCGGCCGCCGCCGGTTCCGCCGGCTCCAGTTCGGGCAGTGACACATCGGATGCGATGATCAGGCCGTAGGCGCGGTAGTAACGTCGTTCTCCCGCGATCCCGCCGCGCTGGGCAAGATGGTCGAGATCGCCGCCGAACGGCTCATGGCGAGACATCATGCGGGGCTCCCGCCATGCTGGACCTGCCGCAGCCACAGCGACAGTGACGCCGAGCGCCAGACATACTGGACATCGAGCGGTGCCGCTTGGTCCGGCTGGCGCAGCAGCCGCGCATAGGCGGCGTTTACTTCCGGCAGGTTGACATAGGGTGCGATGCGACCCGCATCGCCAACCAGCAACTGCTCCAGCAGGTCGCGATGATTGCGCACCATGCCGTTGACGAGATTGGCGGTGAAATCGATCTTGTCGCGCCGCCATTGGACCGCCGCCGGCAGGATACCCTCCATGGCCTGGCGCAACACGTAGCGGCCAAAGCCGTGACTGAGCTTCTGCTCGCCCGGCAGCCCCAGGCAGAATTCGACCAGCGGCTTATCCCAGAACGGATAACGCGGCTCGACGCCGAAATTGGCGGCGGCCTTGTCCAGAACCTCGAAAGAATGCGGGACATATCCGTTGGACAGGATCCAGCGGTGGCTGAGCGCGTCGCTGGCCTGGATGCTGGGCGGCATATAGCCGGCTCGGTGGAACCGGTCGATGAGCTCCGTTCGCCGGACAAGGTCCGGATTGATCAGGTCGCGCCAGCTCCGGCCACGCTGCGATTTGGCAGGCCTGCCTATCCTGTTCAGGGCTCGGTTCCCCAGCTGTCTCAGCCTGGCGATGCGCCAGGCCGGTCCGTAAATGGTGAGAAACTGGAAATAGAGGCCGAGCGTGCTGCCGCCATAGGTGTTGGAGGCGCTGCGGACCTCGCGCCAGAGGTCCAGCCATCTGCCGCCATTGGCAAGCTCGTGCAGATGGCCATGTCCCTGCGAAACGACTTCGTCGCCGCCATGGCCGTCGAGCAGCACCTTGATGCCCTTGGCGCCCGCCGTCCGGTAGATGCCGCGGGTCAGCGTCAGGCCCGGCGCCAGGAAGGTGCCTTCCTGCTCCTCCAGTACCCGTTCGAACTCAGCGAAAGGCTCATAGTTGCCGACAGGGATCAGCGTCGGATCGGCCTTCTGCTGATCCAGCACCGCATCGATGAAGGAGCGCTCGTCCATCGACGAACCCCTGTCGAAAACCAGTGAGAAGGTCGGCAGCTTCGGCTTGCGCCCGGCCGCATTTTGCAGCCCGGCCACGCAGGCGATCGAGGAGGAATCGAGGCCGCCGCTCAGCATCGCACCGACCGACGGACTTCCCCGCATGCGATTTCGGACCGCTTGCGAGAACAGATGGGCGAATTCTTCCGCGGCATCAGACCGCGGCACTCCCTGCGATGGTTCGATCTGCCAATACCGGCGCAGCACCAGACGTTGCGCGCTGACGGTGAGACTGTGACGCGCCGGCAGGGCGAAGATGTCGCTATAGGGCGTGGATTGCGGGTCATCGGCAAGCCCGGCCAGGAATCCAGAAATCCGGTGCTCGCTGAGGCGCGCATCGACCCCGTCGAGGTCGAGCATTGGCCCGATCTCGGAGGCAAAGGCAAAGCGTCGCTCCGCGGCGTGGTAGTAGAATGGCTTGACCCCGAAATGGTCCCTCGCGCAGAACAAAAGTTGCCGCTCGGCATCCCAGACGGCAAAGGCGAAATCGCCTTGCAGATGCACGGGGCAGGCTTCACCCCAGCGCAGATAGGCCCGCATCAGCAATACCGCGTCGGCGACTGAGCTGTCCCTGATACCGAGCCTGGCGAGCAACTCGTCGCGGTTGTCGAGCCGGCAGTCGGCGGTGATGGCCAGCTTGCCGCCGGCCATGGTCAGCGGGCCGGGGCCGGCTTCGTCGGTCGTGTTCAGCCAGGCGTGGCCAAGCGCGATGCCGCTGTCCAGCCACCATGAGCTTCCGTCTGGGCCACGATGGCGCATGCGCGCCAGCATCTGCTGGATGCCGCTCGCCGCTTCAGCCGGCGCGGGGCCCTGTCGCAGCAGGATTCCGGCCACGCCGCTCATCGGCTGCCGTGGTCGACCAGATGGGCGAAACCATCGATGGATCCGCCAAGCACGATGTGGTTGTCGCTGACCAGCCAGGCATGCGCCTTCAATTGCTCGCCCGTGCCGCGCTCGATGCCGATGCGGACATTCGAGGCATTGCCTTGGCGCGCCAGGAGGTATTGGCCCGAAAGCGCCTGGGTCAGGCATGTGGCGCCCGGCACGAACCGTGCGGCCGCTGCAACCCCCCAGGCGACAAGCCGCAACTCGCCCATGCTGGCACATTGGCGCGCGTTGAGCCGTGTCACCATCCCGCGGACGCGGTTGTAGGAGAACAATGTCAGCCCGAGCCGGACGGCCGCGACCACCAGCAGGCAGCGGCACAGGAAAAACGCTTCCGAGCCGCTCAAGGACAAAACCCTCGCCAGGCTCCGCCCGCCAGGCCGCTGCTTCATCGGCCGGGGATGTCCCTGTGTCACAGGTCTTTGCTGCGGAACCACGGCCTTTTGTGACATCTGCCTAGACGAGGGCCTCATGCTCAAGCCTCGCAAGCCCGTTTTCAATCAAGCCTTTCAGCAATGCGTCGACGTCGGCCTTGCAGCGTTCGGCGTCGACATTGTAGCGAGCGAGAACCGCGCTGCGGATATCGGCGATCGATTTGGATTCCTGGATCAGCTCCCAAATGAAGGCCCCGACACCGTTGAGGCTGTAATAAATATTGGATTTCAGGTTGAGAAGCGCGAGGCCACTGCCGAATTCGCAAGCAACGGCGTCCTTGGTGGCCCTTACGCAATCCTGCTCGGAGGGGTTCCAGTTCATCCTAAAACCTCGTTTGCAACACACGGCCTACACGTCGTCGGTTCAAGGCGGAAAGTCGGGGATTTTCATCCCCGGCTCCATTTTGGTCTTGGATCCTGGAGGCCCAACGTCACTCCTCCAGCATCAGGCTGGTCTCAGGAGAAAGTCAGGTCGCCGATCGGGGTGTGCGCGGGAAACGATGCGTCGAGTGCCGTGTTGCCACCGCCGCCCTGCGTAATGGTTTCAATTGAACCATGTACCGTCAGGTTTGGCGTCTCATACTCATGCTTTTCAACATTCTGTTCCATTTTACTCTCCATTAGGACTTGAAACGGCCTGTCGATTGCCGTCAGCACTTTAATGCTGCATTGCAATAGCTGCATGGCAACATTTATGAGTCAAGCCTCATTTACCTTGCGTTAATCAATTATGGGTTGCGACCGTCACCCGGTATAAGAGACTCGCCTCTTTTGAGATAAGGCCGCATGCAATCGGCCCTTGCTGCTAAAAGCCCTGTAAACCTTTGATTCTACTATTTTAAGGGAAAATAACGCAGGCGATTGATTTTAGATGACACTAGACTATATCCCTCTTTGAGCTGACCGCCGCCGACAGCCCGGCGGTTGCAAAATTTTGCACTGCGAAAGGAAAGGCTTTACGGCGCCGCGGTTTTTAAGGATGCTTTGCTTCGCAGGTGCAGCATAGCGCGATGCGCAAACCGTTTTTTGGAGACTGTGCGCTCAATGGCCTTGCCGGAAAGCTCTTATGAAAGATTGCGCGCCACGGACTGCGCCAATGAGATCGCCTATGTGCAGGCCTGCTTACGATTGTATTTCGCAGGAACGGCCGCCTCGGCGGGCGAGGTGTCGCCGCCTGGCCTTTCCGTCGCTGTCGTCGCCGATATCGCCAGGCTCAATAAGGTCGGTACCTTCGTTCTGAAGGCCCTGTCGCGTGCGCCGGCGAATGACAGGCCGGCCGAGCTCTTCCAGTGGCTTGAAACCTATCGTAGAAGCACGGTTTCGATGAACGCCGCCTGCCTGATGGATTCGATGGCCATCAACGAGGCACTGCTCGACAGGCGGATTGATTTCGTCTTCCTGAAAGGGCCATTCCAGCAGCATCTGCTTTACGACGATCACTTCATGAAGCCTGCGGGCGATGTCGACATCCTGGTCTCGCCGGTCGGGTTCTCGAAGGCACGCGAAGTGTTGCGCTCGATCGGCTACGAGGTGTCAGGCAAGTCACGTTCGGTCTGGTGGGTCCGCTTCCTCGGCGAACAGCACATGGTCCGCGGCAATGGGCCGAGATCATCCACGGTCGATCTTCATTACCGGCTTCAGCAGCCCGGCTCGCCCAGTCCCCGCGATGCCGACGGGTTCCTGCGGCGAAAACGGCTGGTCGAGATTACCGGCGCCGAAGTCCCCTTCACGTCAGCCGCCGACACTTTGATGCTGTCCTGCATCAGCGTCGCCAAGGCCCTGTTCAACCGCGAGCCCTGCGCCGGCTATGTCTGCGATATCAGGGCCGGCGCCAGCCGACTCGACGAGGCTGATCAGCAGCGTGTGCTCGATGCCGCGGTGAACCAGGGACTGGAAGACACCTTGCTGCTCGGCCTGCGCGCCGCCGATGTGCTGCTGGGCGGCACCGGCACGCTTCTGTCGGAGCGGGCCAAGCCGATCCTGTCGCGCATCGGCAATGAGGATCTGCTCAACATGGTCATTGCGCCATGGCTGTTGTCGCTGCGCTGGCCGCAGCGGCGGACGGTGTTGTGGGAATTGTGCGGGCGGGCTCCCGTCCGCTATCTGGCCGAGGTTGGCTGGGCCGCGTCGGCGGACATCAGCCGCCGCATCTTCGAACGGCCGGCCAGTCCATGATGGCAGTGGTATCGAACGGGTACAGGGCGGGGGCAGAACGGAACCTGTGCAAGAGGCAAATTCCATGTCGATGACGAAATCCCAGGTCTGCGTGATCATCGCGGCCAAGAACGCGGCGCGCACCATCGCGGTCGCCATCGGATCCGCGCTGCGCGAACCGGAAGTGGCGGAGGTCGTCGTCGTCGACGACGGCTCTACCGACACTACGGCCGAGGTCGCCCGCTCCGCCGATGATGGCAGCGGTCGGCTTACCGTCATGCGCCTCGACGTCAACCGCGGCCCGTCCTTTGCCCGTAATGCCGCGATCGCCCGCTCACGAGCGCCGTTCGTCAGCATTCTGGACGCCGACGATTTCTTCCTCGAGGGCCGGTTTCGCAACCTGTTTGCCGGCGCCGACTGGGATTTCGCCGCCGACAACATCATGCTTATCAGAGATGACGCGACCGGTGACGCGACCAAAATCGTCGCCCCGGATTTTGCCGCCGATCCGGAATTCCTGGATTTCGAAAGCTTCGTGGAAGGCAACATCTCCAGACGCCGCGTGCAAAGAGGCGAGCTCGGCTTCTTGAAGCCCGTGATCAGCCGTGCCTTCCTCGACCGCCACGGATTGCGCTACGACGAAAGCCTGCGACTGGGCGAGGACTATGTGCTTTACGCGCGGGCGGTCGCCCACGGGGCACGGTTCAAGGTCATCCGCTCCTGCGGTTACGGCGCCATCGTGCGCGCCGATTCGCTCAGTGGCCGCCACAAGACGCAAGACCTGAAGCGGCTGGCCGATGCCGATCTGGCGCTGCTGGCCATCGACAGCCTGCCGGAAGGGTCCAAGGCGGTACTGCGGCGGCACGAGCGGCATGTGCGCGACAAATACCGGCTGCGCAATTTCCTCGACGTGAAGGCCGAGCGAGGCCTGGCTTCGGCCGCGGCCTACGCCTTCGCAAGCCAATCCAACCTCATTCCTATCGTCCAGGGGGTGGCATCCGACAAGCTCGAGGCGCTGTTTCGCAGTGTTGGCCTCGTGTCCGGGAACAAGCGCGTGCCGACGCTGCGTTTCCTGATGGACGGAACCAGCACGGGCAAGGGACGGTAAGGCGCGGGACCGTCCGGTGCTGCCTGCCGCCCGGGAGCGTGCTACGCAAATCATTTCGATCGGATTCATGAGTTTACGAATTGGGTGGTTGCCTCGCGGCTCCGGGGATGGCAGTCTATGTTGCGATGCAGCAAATTGAACGGCCAGCCGAATTGGCCCCGATCGGACTGGTCCCAAGTCTCTCTTCTTCGGAGAAGTGGACGCGGTACGAGTTTTTGAGCCCCGGTTGCGGGGATCGGCCGGTGGCCCGGACGGAAAGCCGGTCCAGAAAGCCGGCGATGACGGGAATTTAAGCTCATGGCCTCGATATTCGGCTTCAGATCAAGGGATCCTATCCGCGACAGGCAGACAGACGTTGCGCGTCTCGACCGGCTGGCGAAGCTGTTCGAGCAGGTCGCGGCTGAAATCGATGCCGAGAAAACCAGCCTGGAGAGCCGCTACCGCAAGGAGGCGACCAACGCGGCCTTCCCAGTCGAAGCCGTGGAAAACGGTTCCGCCTCCGACCGCCGCGCGTCCGAGGTCAGCGCGCTGACGCAGTCGATCTTGAACAGCGAGCGCCGCATCGCGGCATTGTCGCGCCAGGGCGGCATGATGCGCGAGCTCCGGCATTCGCTGGATGTGGTCTTCGACGAGAACGCGGCCACCGATTCGCCGGCCACGGTCGCATCGGCCTGGCGGGCAGGAGCCGGCCGGGGGTGAAGGCGGCGGCGCGGGACCGTTACGACGGAGGTGATGCAAGACTGGAGGAAGTCGGGAGGGTGATTGAAGAGGTCAAGGTTGGCCCGTTTGGAAGCGGTTCAAGCGTCGACTTTGGGTTGGGGACGCACAGCGCAAAGGTGAGTTTGTCATGAATTCGGATCCCAAAATCATGTCCACGACAGCAATCGACACCCCCCTGCATTTCGGCTGGCGGTCCGGCCTGGCAGTCGCTTTGCTGCTCGCCGCTCTTGGCAGCCTGCCGGCAACCGCGTCTCATGCGCAGGATGTCCAGTCCGCGCCCTCTTTCGTCGACGACTTCAAGAGTTTCGACCGCGAGCGCTGGTACGTTTCAGATGGCTGGACAAACGGCAGCCATCAGAATTGCACCTGGTCGAAAGGCCTGGTCCAGCTTTCCGACGGCGTTCTTTCGCTCGGTTTCGCGAAGCAGAAGATCAAGGATCGTGAATTCGCCTGCGGTGAGATACAGACCAAGCAGCGCTTCGGCTATGGTACCTATGAGGCGCGAATGAAAACCGATACAGGCGCCGGCCTCAATGCGGCCTTCTTTTCCTATATCGGCCCGTCCGACAAGCAGCCCTGGGACGAGATCGATTTCGAGGTCCTCACCAAGGACACGTCCAAGGTGCAGGTCAACGCCTATATCGCCGGCAAGGGCAAGAACGAGAAGCTGGTCGACGTGCCCGGTGGCACCGACAGTGCCTTCAACGACTACGCCTTCGTCTGGGAGAAGGATAGTCTTCGCTGGTACCTCAACGGCCAGCTTGTGAACACCATCACCGATCCTGCGAAGCTGCCCAGCCATGCGCAGAGGATTTTCTTCAGCTTTTGGGGCAGCGACACGATGAAGGGCTGGATGGGAGCGTTCGCCGATCCGGGCCGCAAGCTTTCGCTGCAGGTCGAACGTGTCGCCTTCACCGCGCTCGGCCAGCCCTGCCAATTTCCGGAATCGCTGGTGTGCAGTATAAAGGAGTTCGGAAAGACGAATTGAACCGGCAGGGCCGAGAAGAGGCCCGCTGCCTGATGGGAATCAAACCGCATGAACTTGACGGTGTTTGGAATTGGCTATGTCGGCCTCGTGCAGGCGGCGGTGCTTGCCGAGGTTGGACACCAGGTCGTTTGCGTCGACATCGACGCAAGCAAGGTGGAGCGGCTCAACCAGGGCCTAGTCCCGATCTTCGAGCCAGGCCTTGAAAGCATCGTCAGGGAGAATCACGCCGCCGGCCGCATCAAGTTCACCACCGATGCGGCGGCCGCCGTCAGGCATGGCGAAATCCAGATGATAGCGGTCGGCACGCCGCCCGGCGAGGACGGTTCGGCCGACCTCAAATACGTGTTGACGGTCGCCGAGACCATCGGGCGCGAGATGGATACCGCCAAGATCGTCGTCGGCAAGTCGACCGTGCCGGTCGGCACCTGCGAAAAGGTGAAGGCTAGGATCGCCGAGACGCTGAAGAAAAGGGGGCGCGAGGATTTGCGCTTCGACGTCGCCTCCAATCCCGAATTCCTCAAGGAGGGCTCCGCCGTCGCCGACTGCATGAAGCCCGACCGCATCATCGTCGGCACCAGCAGCGAGGACACCGAAGCGGTGATGCGCGAACTCTACGCGCCCTTCAATCGCAACCATGAGAAGATGATCGTGATGGACGTTCGGAGCGCCGAGTTCACGAAATACGCCGCCAACTGCATGCTGGCGACCAAGATCAGCTTCATGAACGAGATGGCGAACCTCGCCGAGCAGCTCGGCGCCGACATCGAGGAGGTGCGCAAGGGTATCGGCAGCGATCCGCGCATCGGCTACCACTTCATCTATCCGGGCCTCGGCTATGGCGGCTCGTGTTTTCCCAAGGACGTCCGCGCTCTGATCAAGACCGCCGAGGGCGTCAAATTCGACGCCAAGCTGCTGCGCGCCGTCGAGGAGCGCAACAACGACCAGAAATCCGTCCTGTTCGACAAAGTGCACCGCTATTTCAAGGGTGATCTCACGGGCAAGACCTTCGCGCTGTGGGGCTTGGCCTTCAAGCCCAACACCGACGATATGCGTGAGGCGCCGGCGCGTGTGCTGATGGAAGCGCTTTGGAGCGCCGGCGCGACCGTGCAGGCCTATGACCCCGAGGCCATGCAGGAATGCCAGGCCATCTATGGGCTGCGTGACGACCTGATGTTGTGCGGCACCAAGGAAGCGGCATTGCGCGGCGCCGATGCGCTGCTGATCGCCACCGAATGGAAGAATTTTCGCGCACCGTCCTTCGATGCGCTGAAGGCTGCACTGACCACGCCGGTCATCTTCGATGGCCGCAACCTCTACGATCCCAAGGTCGTGGCGCGCCACGGCATCGAATATCACTCGATTGGCAGGCTGGCCGCGTGAGCAGCTGAATACTATCACGACTGCTGTTAACCCGGTGTTGTGCGCTCCGCGCTCTGGGCAGTTTGCGCGACATGCATTAGGTCGACGGAAAATAGGCCAGCTTGAATTGGATAGCCGGCCTTGAATCGTGTAGCCCCGTGCAACGTCACCAACGCGCCATCACTCCAGCTGAGCAGCGCGTCATCGTGGTGTGTGAATTGAGGCGATCATGTCGATCGCTCGACGCTCACGGGCTGGCCACCATGCCACTTCAATGGGACGCCGCGGGTCAATGCACGTCGCCCAAAAGTGATCTCGGTTTGGGAAGACGACATGCGTAAAACAAAGACCAAGCGTGTCGCCTGAATCCGTTTCGACGCGACGCGCTTTAGGCGGTTCGGGGCTTGGTCGAAAACATCTTGTTGAGATTTTGCACAGGGCTATCGACCATTCTTCGGAAAATGTCGGCTACCAAAAGCGACACTGCAAGAACCATGGGCAGGACGATCCACACAGGAGCACCAATCAACGTACCTATTTTCGCGACAGCGATGAGCACGGTGAAATGAGTGAGGTACAATGGGTAAGATATATCCCCCAGCCAAATCAGCGGCGGCTTATCGAGGAAACGGCTGCTCCCGGGCGAAGCGAACGCCATAAGAATTATGAGGCCAGCACCAACTCCGGAGGAGATGTGGCTGAAAAGTAACCCGTCATAGATGATCCAACGAGCCTCCAAAAGAAGAATTCCCATGGCCCACATCAACGCAACGATAACGGTTGGATATTTGGCGATAGCTGTTTTCAGTGTGTCTCGATAGACGGCCAGGAAAGCTCCGCCGACAAAGATCGGGATATAAATGGAGGTCTGCAGAAGAGACTGCGTTAGGCTGCTGGCGGTAAGGCTAAATGCTTCGGGCCAGATCGCCCCGGGCACCAAGAGGACCAACGACAAAGTTACCATGGCCTTTGGAAATTTCAGAACGCCCCAGACTATGAATGGCATCGCGATGGATATTCTTATCTCGTGTACGAGAGACCACATTATGGGCGATAGCGTCATATGTTGGGTCAGTCCTGTCATTAACAAATGACCCACGACGGACTTGATTGAAATCGCACCAGGTGGCGTGTGCTGGAGCCATTCGCTGTATCCATCTCCGATGGGTTGAACGAAAAGAGCCTTTGATGCAATTATTGCCAGCAACAATGCGACGGCAAAGGGCATCCAAATTCGCACTATTCTCTTTGCGGCATAATTGGCAAAAGAATCCCGTGCCTTGAGAATAGCCAACGTCAAGACAAAGCCGCTTAATATGAAAAACACCAGTACTGCTTCGTGCCCACTCCAGAAGATGTGGAGCGGAGAATAGGTAATTACGTTTTCCCAACGCCAGGTGAAATGGCGTGTCGCGTTCGGGTCTGCCCACACAAGCAAATCGATACCTGGAATTGCCAACACCAAGTGGCTCGTTAGTACGACGATAGCGGCAATTCCACGAATTGCATGCAGGGAATTGAAACGGTCTTGAGCCAATATTCGCGCCCTGAATTAATCGACATAGCGGCGGTTATCTAACTGCGAAGAAGTCCCGCTTGACATAGGCACGAAATGCCCGGCGCTGGGATATTCGAGTGCGAGCGCCCCGAAGGGTTGAAATCCTCGCACGCAGGCCGGGTGTCGGCTGCGGCGCGTAAGGTTCGACTTTGAAGACCGACGCAAGCTCCGGAAAGCGCTCCATGAGATCGGTATAAGACTTGTGGAAACGCCATCCCCATGGCGGGACGGCAGCCTTCCAGGGTTTGGCGGGGCCGGTGAAATGGATGATCTTTGGCGCGAGAATTCCGTGGCACTTGAGCTTGGCGTAGACATTGTGGAAATTATAGGCCGGCGAGAGCGGTTCGACATTTTGCTCAAAGACGGCATTGAGCGCACTCTGGTCGTGCCGAATGAACGTGTCGCCGTTGCTGAAGAATGCGTTTAGCGCTTTGGGACCATAAATGGCCCAAGTGTCCCGGTTGCATGCCAGCACTCCGGAGTTGAAGTAGCTCTGACGCGTGGCTCCCGCCAACACATCGAAATAGCCTTTAGGATTAAGCCCCAATCCATCGTCGGGATCGAGCCAGGCGCTACCCCTGCCGGCCGCGATCCAACCGTCCCGGACCCGATGCCGGACGAGCGGCGCAATGTCTCCAACGATTTGGATATCGCCATCAAGGTAAACGATGTTGCGATACTGCGACGGCAAATGGTCGGCTATCACGAGCCGCGCCAAAGCGGTGACTGGCACGTGGTTCTTGGCAAACGCCACGCCATCCGGTGGCACATAGGACGTGTCGGGCAGCGGGATGAAGGATATCGCCCGACCTGCACGGTTCTGAAGTGTGTCGATCAGTGCTGGATCGACACCGACCGTGTAGATCATGATGTCGGCCAACGCGTCGATGCCTTGCGCCGTCAACTGAAGTGCCGCCAGGAGTGACGGACCGAGATATCCGTTGTCGGTCACGAAGACGACCGCGGTCTCGTGCCTTTTCCCTGTCATGCCCACCGTCCAAGCAGGCGTGCGCCCCTGCCCATCAAAAGCCGCTTGCTCAGGGCAATCAGTTCAGTTTCGGGTCCTACAGGTCGTCGCATCAAATTCCACTGCAGCAATTGCGCTCCGGCAAAAGAGATCGCTCCAATGGCGATCTGTGACGCGAGGTTCAAAATCACCTCGGACATTTCGACGCTGGATGGAAGCGCCGACCGAGAGACGAGCACGGCCGCGATCATGACTCCGGCACTTGCCAGGCTTCGCAGATTGGGGCGCACCTGTGCAAGATAGCCAATGCCGGTGAGTTGCCGCACGACCTGAAGATTGAAAAAGATGCCGATGACCCCCGCCACCGCTCGCGCGATTGCCACGCCGGCAAGTCCACCAAGCCAAAGTCCCACGACGACCGAGGGGACGCGCAGGATGAATGCCTGAACGTCACGCTTGAACAGCAATCGCGTGTCCCCCGTTGCCATCGCCAGCGGTTGCGCCAGGCTTCCCAGGGTTTGAATGGCAAACACGGCAGACAACGCCTGGATCACGATTACGGCGGGAAGCCACTTGTCCGTCATCGTCAGCCGGACCAATGGTTCGGCGATCAGCGCCATTCCGACACCGACGGGCAATGCGATCATCGTGACGAGCGCTTGCGACGACTGGTAGACCTTCTCCAGGCCGCCGTCGTCGCGGTTCTTCACATGGGCGAATGCAGGAAACAGCACCGAGGTCAAAGGAGCGATCGCCTCGCGCGTCGGCATGGCGGCGAGATTGTCGCCCACCGAATAATATCCAAGCGGGGTCTTGCCGAGGAAGGCCCCGATCAGCAGATGGTCGAACCGCCAGTTCAGTGTGTTGATAGCCTGTGCAAGAGTCAGCCAGATGGAATAGCCGAACATCTCGCGCCAGTGCCGCAAGCCGGGCTTTGGCTTGAAGGGCGCGACTATATAGGAAATGACGAGGCCAGTGAAATCCGATGCCAACGTTCCCGCAACAAGCGCCCAGTAGCTTTTGAAGATGAACGCGAACACGGCCGACACGATGAGCCCGACCAGCTTCTGGGAAACTTCGACCAGGAATTGCTGCCAGAACACCAGGTCGCGCGTGAGGAGGATTCGACGCGGACTGCCAAGCCCGCCTATCAGTGTCGAAATTGCCAACGCCGCCAGCACCGGCGGCAAGCGCGGTTCCGCGAACGCCGATTCGGCCGGCATCGCGACGACCATAAGCATCGCGGCGACCGCCGCGGCACGCACCGCGCTTAGCGTCCAGGCGGTATCAAGATGTTCCTTGGTGGGATTTGGGTGATGGATGAGCACAGCGCCGATCGAAATTTCGGTGACTGAGTTCAAGATCGCGAGCACGGTCCAGCCGAGGGCGACAATTCCGAAATCGCCGGGAGTGAGCAGCCGCGCTAGGACAAGCGTGCTTACCAAGCCCAGGAGATTGGTGATGAGCCGAGCCGCGGTGATCCATGCCGCGCCTTTGGCCAGTCTTCCCTTGATTCCATCCACGCGCCGGCGCCTCCAGTACACTCAGAACCGACACATCCCCGCCCGCGATCGATATTCGATCAATGTCCGATGCGATCGTTTTTATTCCCCGTCGGGTCAGGGCGCAAGCATTTATGCCGCAGTGCAGCATTAAAACGGATATGGCTATTGTGCACCGCAGTCGGTGGGGCAAGATGGAAAGAGCGACACACAAAAGGATCGACTTCTGATGACGCACCAGAAATGGCTGGAAGACCCCCCGCAAGGGAGCCGAACGACCGAAGATCTTCAAATTGCCTTGCGGCATCGTATCAGAGAAGTCTTGCTCCCGCTGATAGCCGGACGCGGCGAGCGCATCCACCTTATTGATCCACCGGAGCATCCCAACGTTGGCGACTGCGCGATCTTGTTGGGCGAATTGGATTTTTTCAAACGCGAGCTTCCCGGCAGCCAAGTGGCATTCCACGACTGGAGTACCTACAGCCCGTCATCTGACCGACACATCGAGCGCGCATCCGTTCTCTTGATGCATGGCGGGGGCAATTTCGGGGATATATATCCTCACCACCACGAGTTTCGTTTGAAAATCCTTCGACGCTTTCCCAATCGACCGACCATCCAGCTGTCTCAAAGCATCCATTTCGACTCACCGGCGGTGTTGCAGGAGACGCGTGACGCCATCGCCGCGCATTCCGATTTCACATTGCTGGCTCGTGACACAAAAAGTGAAGCCTTTGCCCGGGCGAATTTCGATTGCCAAGTGGTGCTCTGTCCGGACATGGCATTCGCCATGGACCGGATCGTCCGCAAGCCGGCAAATGTGGACGCGTTCTGCCTGTTGCGCACTGACAAGGAAGCGGTGGCGCCGCATGAAGAAATCAAGAGGCAGCTGAACCAGATGGGGCTTTCCGCGGAGGCGAGAGACTGGTTGGATGATCCCAGAACCGCGGCTCGATTGGGGGACATATTGTTCTCCAAATTCACGCGTAAGTTTCCTGCCGCCTATCCGCTGCTGGCGCCCTTGGCGCTTATCGCACGCCGACGCTACGCGGAGACCCGGCTGAGGGTGGGTATCGATCTGTTGAGCCGCGGGCGTATTGTGGTCACCGATCGGTTGCATGCTCATATTCTGAGCACGCTTCTCGGAATCCCGAACGTCGTTTTCAGATCCTTCGATGCCAAAGCTGCTGCTTTTTACGACACCTGGACACATGCGGCGTCCATCTGCCGGCTAGCTGATGGTCCCTCCGACATGGTCCATGCTGTCCAAGCCGTGATGCCGCCGAAATGAGCCAGGTCATTGGAATGCCGGATTGCAGCTCTTCGCCGCATTACGCGGCGGTGATCCGCGCATATCAATGCACGCCGCTCCTGATCGAAGTGATAGAAGCGCTGCGAAGACAAAGCGTGCCTCCGAAACGGTTGATCATCGTGGATTCGTCGCGCGATCCGGCCGTATCCAGCGCGTTTGAAGAGCTTGGTGCGGATATCGTGACATATCCTTCCGAGGACTTCAATTTTTCGAAAGCGATCAATCTCGGTGTCGCCGTCAACGACCAGCCTCTCACGCTCATCATCAGCAGCCACATGCTCATTCGGGCGCCTGACCTGATAGCGAAAGGATGGGACGCTGGTCTTAGTGGGGGCATGGAGATTGTCTACTGGAGGCATCCACCAGCACAGGATGCCCCACACGAGTGCCATACCGTTATGACCAATCACAACTTCAACGGCAGAAATGGCCTGTCCAATACCATGGCCATGATCCCTACTCGACTGCTGCGAGAGCGTCCCTTCCGGGAGGAGGTCTTTTCGGCCGAGGACCAGGAATGGACCAAGTACTATTTGGCATCCCGCCGTCACGCGATGTTGCGCATCGACACCAGGGATGTCAGCTACAGCAATCCCAACCACAACGCCGAGACATGGAGCGAGACCAAGCTTCTGCGGGAGGAATTGGCAATTGGATACTTCGTCAATCGGCGGCTACTTTTGCCGGACAGGATCATCGCTCGGCTTCTGCGAGGTATTCTCGCCACTTTGCGCCGCCGACCAGAAAAAGCTCGAGTGCATTTCGGCTTTGCCTGGGCCATGACTAAAGCAAATTTCAAGCAACCAAGTGCAAAGTCGCGATATTTTTGAGCCGTGGAGCATCTCCCGGGTCGTGGTAGCTGACATTTGTGGCGTTCGAAAGATCAGAACGGCTTTTTTTAGTTTAAGGAACGGTGATGAGAAATTCTGTTGATGAAAATATCAACATAGTATGCGTGTCCGATACAAACTACGTACCGCATCTGGTTACGCTATTGAAATCAGTCCAATCAAATTCTGATCATGATGACACCTTCAATGTGCATATTATACACGATGCTATAAGTGAAGATTTGCAAAAATTAATATCGGCCGAATTGAGAGGGATGGAGGTTCGCTGGTATTCAATTGTTGGTCACGATGCTTTGACATTGCCTCCTCTTCTGCAAATAAGCCGCGCTACTTATTTGCGTCTTATCATGGACGAGGTTCTGGATGAATCGATATCTCGTCTCATATACCTGGATATCGATATGGTTGTGACGGGCAGTCTGAAAGAGCTTTGGCAATGTGATTTGGGTCACTGTGTTTGTGCGGCTGTTCCTGATCCTGGTATAAATATCGAAGCGTTCGCGCAGAAGTATAATTTGGCGCTTCCCGGTCAATATTTTAACGCGGGGATGATGGTACTTGACATGCAGCGCGCTCGTATTGATGGAATTCTGAGAGGTGCATTGAATCTGTTGCTGGAGCATCCATCCAAGTTTGAATATGCCGATCAGGACGCCCTGAATGTTATGTTGTGGGGTAAGTGGAAGCAGGTGGATGCGACGTGGAATTTCCAGAGAGAGTTTATGTACGATGATCTAGCCGCATGGCGCGTGATGTCGAGAGATAGGCATACCGTGCCGAAAATCATCCACTTTACGGAGAGCGTTAAGCCGTGGAAGGCTGGAGAGTGGCACCCGTTTGCGTGGCTTTATTGGAAGCACCTGCTCCGGTCGGGATTCGCCGGGGAGGTCATGCGAAAAGAGAACATCAGGTATCGAGACATCATCAAAATGTGGCTTAAGTACCTATTCAAGAAACCGAATTTGGCTCGGGGCTCGGCCAATCCGTAGGGCGCCATCCTGCTTCGTCTCGATCCCCGCATTTTATGCTGCAGCGCAATATGCACCGTGGACAAATTTATCGCCAGTCGATGGTCTTCCGCGGCCTGACTCCCCAAGGGAAGCTTCCCGAGCCAGCAAGCCTTTGAAATGAAGTGACAAATCCATCCGGAGCGTGTGGTTCTCCTGACTGCTTGGCATTCGCCTTGATCAACGCACCGGGTCGAATTTTGCTACGCCGCAGCAAAAATGTTGCGATGCAGCAAGAGCTGTACTAGGCTCGCCTCGGGTGGGTCAAACAGCGGTCGAGTTTTCATGCTGCATGTCTTGTACCTTGTACACGATGTTTCCGATCCGGCGGTTCGCCGGCGGATCACGATGCTCCGGACAGGTGGCGCCCAGGTCACCCTGGCTGGCTTCCGCCGTACCGCCACCCCGGTTGCCGATATCGAAGGATTGCGGCCGGTCGACCTGGGCGCGACGCGTGACGGCCGATTCGCGCAGCGTCTGGCGGCCGTGGCGAAAACAGCAGTTTCGATAAGTTCGAAGCTCAAGGGCATGCCGAAGCCCGACATCATCATCGCGCGCAACCTGGAAATGCTGGCGTTGGCGCGCCGGGCAAGGTCGGCTTTCGGCGCCGCGGTCCCGATCGTCTATGAATGCCTCGACATTCATCGCCTGGTGCTCCGCGACGATGTCCTGGGCAAGGCGCTGCGCGCCACCGAGCGCCATCTGGCGCGGGACGTGAAGCTGCTGGTAACCAGTTCGCCCGCCTTCATCGCCAATTATTTCAAACCCTTCCGCCAGGTCGCGGCACCGGTGGAACTGGTCGAGAACAAGTATTTCGAGGCAGCGGCTGTTCTGCCTGGCGAACGCGAGGCGGTGGAAGGACCTGGCGCGCCGCCATGGCGTATCGGCTGGTTCGGGGCGCTTCGGTGCCGCCGCTCGCTCGAACTGCTGGCCGGCTTCACGCGCCGTATGGAGGGCCGGTTCGAGATCGTACTGCGCGGCCGCCCGGCACTTTCCGAATTCCCGGATTTCCATGCCTTCGTCGATGCCGAACCTTACCTGTCGTTTCGCGGGCCGTATCGCAACCCGGAGGACATGGCGGCGATCTATCAGGACGTCCATTTCTCCTGGGCGATCGATTTCTTCGAGGAGGGACAGAACTCCGAATGGCTGCTGCCCAACCGCCTTTATGAAGGCTGCCGCTTCGGCGCGGTGCCGATCTCGATGGACAACACCGAGACCGGACGGTTCCTGCGGCATCGCGATATCGGCGTTTTGTTGCCGCAGGCCACGCCCGAGGCGCTGGAAACAGCACTTGGCAGGATGGAACAACACCGCTTCGGCAGGCTCAAGGCGCGCGTGCTGGCCCACAATCCGAGGATGTGGAGCTACGATCGCGGCGACTGCAGCGCCCTGGTCGAGAAACTTCGCCGACTGACCATTGGGCGCGAGGCTTTCACAACCGAAGTTTTGGCCTAGGAGAAACATCGCCCGATGACGCAAGCGCCTGCCGCCAGCCTGATCGTGATCCCGTGCCTCAACGAGGCAACTCATATCGGTGCGCTGCTCGACCAGCTCTGCCCGGCGGCGGAACGGCTTGGCGCGCGGATCCTTGTTGCCGATGGCGGCAGCACCGACGGTACGCTGACAATTGTCGGCGAGCGCCAGAAGAACGATCCGCGCATCATCCTGCTTCACAATGAAAGGCGCATCCAGAGTGCCGCGATCAACCTCGCGGTGTCCAAATTCGGCGAGGGCGCGCAATATCTGATCCGCATCGATGCCCATGGCGGTTATCCCGACGACTATTGCGACCGGCTGATCGAGGAGGCGCAGGCCACCGGCGCCGATTCGGTGGTGGTTTCGATGCTGACCAGCGGCAGCGGCACCGTGCAGAAGGCGGCGGCGGCGGCGCAGAACTCCAAGCTCGGCACCGGCGGCTCCAAGCATCGCCACCTCTCCGCCGGCGAGTGGGTCGACCACGGCCATCACGCGCTGATGCGGATATCGGCCTTCCAGGCCGTCGGCGGCTATGACGAGACGTTCAGCCACAACGAGGATGCGGAACTCGACTATCGGCTGAGGCAGGCCGGCTACAAGATCTGGATGAGCGGCAGGACGCAGATGGTCTACTATCCGCGTACTTCGCTGCGCGGCCTCTATTTCCAGTACCTCGGCTATGGCCGTGGCCGGGCCAAGAATGTGCTGAAGCACCGGGTGATCCCGAAGGTTCGGCAGATGGTGCCGTTGGCGGTCTTCCCGGTGGTTCTGTTGGCGGCCTTCTCCTTCGTGCACTGGATTGCGGCGCTGCCGCTGTTGCTGTGGGTGGCGGTGTGCCTGGGCTACGGCCTGGTGACGGCCATCAGTCAGCGCAATGCCGATATCGCGCTTGCCGGCGTCTCGGCGATGGTCATGCATTTCGGCTGGTCCGTCGGCTTCTGGCTGCAGCTTCTCGGCCTCGGCGCGTGGCGGAGGGCGGCATAATGGTGGCTGGGGCCAGGAACCGCAGCATCGACATCGGCGTGTGCACGTTCCGGCGGCCGGAACTGGCCGACACGCTGCGCTCGCTCGCCGCGCTTGCCATGCCTGACGGCTTCGAGGTCGGCGTCATCGTCGCCGACAATGACGACACGCCAAGCGCCAGGGCGTTGGTGACGGCGCTGTCGCAGGAATTGAAGCTGCCGGTCCGCTACCGGCATTGCCCGGCGCGTAACATCTCGATTGCCCGTAACGCTTGCCTCGACGCCAGCAAGGCGGATTTCCTGGCCTTCATCGACGACGATGAGACCGCCACCGCCCACTGGCTCGCCGAACTGGTGACAATGGCTGAACAGAGCGGCGCCGCCGCGGTTCTCGGCCCGGTGCGCGCGCTCTATCGCCCGGATGCGCCGGACTGGATGCGCCGCGGCGATTTCCATTCCACCTTGCCGGTTCGCGTGCGGGGCGAAATCCGCACCGGGTACACCTGCAACGTCCTGCTGCGCATGGGATCGGACAGCCTGCGCGACCGCCGCTTCAGCCTGGCGCGCGGCCAGACCGGCGGTGAGGACACCGAATTCTTCGACCAGATGCACAAGGCAGGCGGCCAGATCGCCTTTGCCCCGGAAGCATGGGTGGACGAGGCGGTGCCGAGGGCCAGAGCCGCGTTCGACTGGCTCAGCCGCCGCCGTTTCCGGGTCGGTCAGACGCACGGCCATCTCCTGGGCCGCAATGCCAGCGGCATCGCTCGGGTGAAGCAGGCCGGCCTTGCCGCGGCAAAGGCCGCTTATTGCTTTGCCGCCGCACTTCCGGTTGCCGCCAGCCCGATGCGCAGGAACCGCAGCGTACTGCGCGGCATCATGCATGTCGGCGTCGTCAGCGGCCTTGTCGGTGTCCGCGAACTGCGCCTCTACGGCCAGCCTTCACCAGAGGAAGGGGGCAAGCATGCAGCCTGATGGTGCCTTCGTCCCCGACGTTTCTTTTGTGATTGCCGCCTACAATGCCGAGGCAACCCTTGATCGGGCGATCGCCAGCGCCATCGCCCAGAAGGGTGTCAGCCTTGAAATCATCGTCGTCGACGACAAATCGCGTGACGGCACAATCGATGTGGCGCGGGCCTACCCCGAGCACATCGTGCGCGTCGTGGCGCTCGAAAAGAACAAAGGCCCCGGTGGGGCCAGGAATGCCGGGCTCGACGCCGCGCGCGGCAGGTGGATCGCGGTTCTCGATTCCGACGACGCCGTCTTTCCCGGCCGCATCGCCGCCATGATAGGCCGCGCCGAAAAGGCGGACGCCGAGATCGCCGTCGACAATCTCCAGGTCGTCCGTGAGGACGGTGTGGTCGAGGACGCGATGTTCCCGCGCCAGTATCTGGAAGGTCTGCGCGAGATAACGCTCGCCACCTACATCGCCGGCAACGTCGTGTTCGAATCGAAATTCAATTTCGGCTACCTCAAGCCGATCTTCCTGCGCAGTTTCCTCGACGAGAACCAGCTGCGCTATGACGAGAAACTGAGGATCGGCGAGGACTACATCCTGTTTGCCGACGCTCTCGCCAAGGGCGGCAGATGCGTGGTCGAGCCTACTATCGGCTATGTCTATCATATTCGTAGCGGCTCCATCTCCCGTGTGCTCGAGCTTCATCACGTCGAAGCGATGCGCAAAGCAGATGCGGTATTCGCTCAAACCCACCAGATGGATGAGGCTGCGCAGGCAGCGTTCGCCCGGCGCGGCCGCAGCCTGCGCAAGGCAGCCTCGTTCCTGGCGATGGTTCAGCACATCAAGGCGCGGTCCCCGCTCAAGGCGATACGGACTGCGCTCAGCGACCCGGCGGCGGTCGGGCATATGGGCATGCCGATCGCCGTGCGGTTGCGAAGAGTAGCGGCACAGTTTGCCGTTGGGGTGGGGAGGTGAAGATGCAGGCACATGAAGGGATTTCTCGTGGCCTGTGAATGGACTGAAGTCGATCTCCTCAGAAGGAATTTGCGATGAAGAAAATCAGGAAGGCCGTGATACCGGTGGCGGGGCTTGGAACAAGGTTCCTGCCGGCGACCAAATCGATGCCGAAGGAAATGCTTCCCGTAGTCGACAGGCCCGTCGTGCAATACGCGGTGGACGAGGCCTTCGAGGCCGGCATCGAACACATCGTGTTCGTGACGGGCCGCAACAAGGCGGTCATCGAGGACTATTTCGACCTCCATCCGGAATTGATCGGAACCCTGGAGCAGACCGGCAAGAAGGCGCAGTTGCAGTCGCTGGAAAGCCTGCTTCCGGTGGCCGGCGCCACCTCCTTTATCCGCCAGCAATCGCCGCAAGGCCTCGGACATGCCGTCTGGTGCGCGCGCGAGGTCATCGGCAACGAGCCCTTCGCCCTGCTTTTGCCCGACATGGTCTCCTTCGGAGGGCGCGGATGCCTGGCCGAGATCACCGACCTCTATGCCGAGACCGGCGGCAACGTCATCGCCGTCGAGCGCTGCGATCCGACCGAGACCAACAAATATGGCATCGTCGGCCGTGGCGCCGACATTGGCGGCGGCTTCGAGGTGACGGCCATGGTCGAAAAGCCGGCGCCGGCCAACGCGCCGTCGAACTTCTACATCAACGGCCGCTATATCCTGCAGCCCGAGATCTTCCAGCTTCTGGGCAACCAGCAACGCGGCGCCGGCAATGAGATCCAGCTGACGGACGCCATGGTCCGCCTGTCGCAGGAGCAGCCATTCTTTGCCCAGCCTTTCAAGGGCCGCATGTTCGACTGCGGTTCCAAGGAGGGGTTCATCCAGGCCAATATCGCCTTCGCGCTGGCGCGCGACGACATGAAGGGCCCGGTTTTCGAGATGCTCCGGGAGTTCGTCCGGACGCATGAACGCCAGGAAGAAGCCGCATAATGCCCATCTTTCGGGAGCATTGTCGGATGGCTGACGGCGGAGGGGCCGGTCGGCTCCTCGCTGTCCGGCACCAAGCGTGTGTCGCGTCCGCCAATGCTCCCGATCTTTCTGGGGCCCGCGAGCGAGACAAGCCAGAATTGGACCGAAGATGAATTATGCCAATTTTCCTCTCGACAAGAGGATGCCATTGCCGAATTCGGACGCAGGAGACGGCGACGACTTCATCGATATCGAGCGGCTGCTTGGCATGGCCGCACGGCAGGCCAAGGTGGTTGGCGTGTGCGCCATCATCGGTCTTTTCCTGGGCTTGCTCTATCTGCAGACGACGCCGCCAAAATTTGTGTCGGTCTCCAGCGTGCTGATCGATGAGGGCCTGAACAAGATCGTCGACGACATCTCGGCGGCATCGACAACCATGCAGACCGATTCGGCCATCCTGAGCCAGATCGAGATCCTGACCTCGACCCGGCTCGCCGCCGTGGTCGTCGACAAGCTCAAGCTCGACCAGAACGACGCGTTCATGAACCCGCCCCAGTCGGCGCTTGCCCAGGGCGTCGGGATGATCCGCGGTCTGATCCAGTATGTCCATCCGAGCCAGGCCACGCCGGGCGTCGGCGATATCTCCAAGCTCGACCCCGCCGCGCGCGATGCGCTGATCGCCACGTCGCGACGCGACTATGCCATCCTCAAGCTGCAGAACGAGATCCGGGCCGATCGCGTCGGGCGAAGCTACGTCATCGCGCTTGGCTATCAAGCGACGGATCCGGGTTTGGCGAAAGCCATCACCAAGGCCTATGCCGACGCCTATCTCGCCGATCAGCTCGATGCCAGCTTCGATGCCACCGAGCGCGCGGCGGTCTGGCTGCAGGGCCGGCTGACCGAACTGCGCGAGAGCTCGCAGCAGGCATCGCTGGCGGTCGAGAAATTCAGGGCCGAACACGGCCTGTCCGCCAACAGCGACGGCCAGCTGATGAGCGACAAGCAGCTCGCCGACCTGAACGCCCAGCTCATCGTGGCGCAGGCCGACACGGCGCGTGCCAGCGCCCGCTACCAGCAATACAAGTCGATCGTCGACAGCGGTTCGGACAACGCTTTCAAGGACGCCGCCATATCCAGCGACCAGCCAAGCAGCGCAGTCATCGCGGCGCTGAAGACGCGCTATCTCACCGTCGCCAAGCGGCAGCAGGATGTGGAGGCGAATTTCGGCCCGCAGCATCCGCAGGCGGTGGCGCTCGCCAAGGAGAAGGCCGACATATCGGCGCAGATCTTCGGCGAACTGAAGCAACTGACCCAAAACTATCGCAACGAATATGAGGTGGCGCTGGCGCGCGAGACCGCGCTCAGGGCCAATGTCGCCGCCGCGCAAGGCAAGAGCTCCATCGACAATCAGTCGCAGGTGAAGCTGCGCGAGCTCGACCAGAAGGCGACGGCGCTGACCACACTCTACCAGACGTTCCTCGGCCGCTACGAGGAAGCCGCGCAGCAGCAATCCTTCCCGGTCGGCAAGATCCGCATCATCTCGGATGCGTCGACGCCGCTTGCCGCCTCGAGCCCGCGCACCGTCATCGTGCTCGGCCTTTCGCTGGTGCTCGGCGTTCTGATGGGCGCCGGCTTCGGCGGGCTCAACGAGTTCAACGAGCGGTTCTTCAGGACCGGCGACGAGGTGCGCGACCGCGTTGGCCTCAAATTCCTCGGTTACCTGCCCACCATCGGCAGCAAATCGACGAAGGAAGACAAACCGGACGAGCCCGATCTCAAGGTCGCCAGATCGCCGGCCGCCATTGAAAGGCGCGCGCGAATGCGGGTAAGCATCGACGCTCCGGCGTCGATGTTCTCCGAAACGCTGCGCAGCGCCAAGATCGCTTTCGATGTCGTCATGGAAGGGCAAGCCAGCCGCGTCATCGGCGTGGTCTCGGTCCTGCCCGGCGAAGGTAAGTCGACGGTCGCGGCCAATCTCGCCGGTCTGCTCGCCGCCAACGGCTCCAGGACGCTGCTCATCGACGGCGACCTGCGCAATCCGGGCCTCAGCCGCAGCCTCGGCATGGAAGCCGAGCAAGGGTTGATGGAAGCCGTGGTGAGCGGTCAAACCTGGCAGTCCGTCGGCAAGATCGACAGGCAGACCAAGCTGGCGATCATTCCGGCGGTGTCGCGTGGGCATTTCTCGCACACCAGCGAGCTTCTCTCCTCGGCCGGCATGCGGCGCTTCATCGAGAACGCCAAGGAGACGTTCGAATACATCGTCGTCGATCTGCCGCCGCTGGGGCCGGTGGTCGACGCCAAGGCCTTCGCGCCGCTCGTCGACGGCTTCGTTCTGGTCGCCGAATGGGGCCGCACGCCGCGCGCCATGGTGCGCTCCATGCTGGAATCCGAACCCTATGTCGCCAACAAGATCGTCGGCGCGGTGCTGAACAAGGTCGATCTGAAGAAGCTGGCCAAATACGGATCGTTCGGCGCGTCGGAGAAATTCTTCGACAAGTACTCGAGCTACTATCTCGACAAGTCGGAAGTGCGGTCGAAGACAGCGGCCTGAGATAGGCCGCCGCTCTCATTTCGAGATTGCGCAAAGTTTCGGCCGTCCCGCCCTGCGGCCGTCACAAAAGTTCGCAGCGCCGCAACATCGCGGAACGGTAGCGCCACCCAGATGCCGGCAGTGCTCCCTACACGCCGATGCCACGCGCCTTCAGCGCCGCCGTGATTTCCTCGAGGATGGCGGGGTCGTCGATGGTCGCCGGCATCGTCCACGCTTCCTTGTCGGCGATCTTCTGCATGGTGCCGCGCAGGATCTTGCCGGACCGCGTCTTGGGCAGCCGCTTGATGGTCACCACCGTCTTGAAGGCGGCGACCGGGCCGATACGCTCGCGCACCAGCGCGACGACCTCCTTCTCGATGGCGCCGCCTTCGCGCGCGACGCCGGCGTTCAGCACCACGAAGCCCAGCGGAATTTGGCCCTTCATCGCATCGGCGATGCCGACGACGGCGCATTCGGCGACGTCGGGGTGGGCGGCCAGCACTTCTTCCATCGCGCCGGTCGACAGCCGATGCCCGGCGACGTTGATGATGTCGTCGGTGCGGGCCATCACGTAGAGATAGCCGTCCTCGTCGATCATGCCGGCATCGGCCGTCTTGTAGAAGCCGGGGAACTCATCGAGATAGGCCTGGCGGAAGCGGGCATCGGCATTCCACAGCGTCGGCAGGCAGCCCGCCGGAAGCGGCAGCTTGACCACGACATTGCCCAGCGTGCCGCGCTGCACCTCGTGGCCGGCATCATCGAGCACGCGGATGTCGTAGCCCGGCATCGGCACACCGGGCGAGCCGTATTTCACCGGCAGCAGGCCGAGCCCGGCGGGATTGATCGTCATCGGCGAGCCGGTCTCGGTCTGCCACCAATGATCGACCACCGGCACGTTGAGCTTCTGTTCCGCCCATTTGATGGTTTCGGGGTCGGCGCGCTCGCCGGCGAGGAACAGCGTGCGGAATTTGGACAGATCGTATTTCGGCACGAACTCGCCCTTGGGGTCCTGCCCCTTGATGGCGCGGAAGGCGGTCGGCGCGGTGAACAACGCGACCACGCCATGCTCCGAGATCACCCGCCAGTAGGTGCCGGCATCGGGCGTGCCGATCGGCTTGCCTTCGAACATCACGCTGGTGCAGCCATGCAGCAGCGGTCCGTAGACGATGTAGGAATGGCCGACCACCCAGCCCACGTCGGACGCCGCCCAGAACACTTCTCCCGGCTTGACGCCGAACTCGTTGTCCATCGTCCATTTCAGCGCGACCATGTGGCCGCCATTGTCGCGCACGATGCCCTTGGGCTGGCCGGTCGTGCCCGACGTGTAGATGATGTAGAGCGGGTCGGTCGCCAGCACCGGCACGCAGTCGACATTGGCGCCGGCCGCCCGTTCGCGGGCGACGGCATCGGCATAGTCGATGTCGAAATGGTCCTTCAAATCGCAGCGCAACTGGTCGCGCTGCAGGATCAGGCAGGCGTCCGGCTTGTGGCGGGACATCTCGATCGCCTTGTCGAGCAGCGGCTTATAGGCGACCACCCGGCCCGGCTCCAGGCCGCAGGAGGCCGAGATGATCAGTTTCGGTTTTGCGTCGTCGATGCGGGTGGCAAGCTCATGCGAGGCAAAGCCGCCGAACACGACCGAATGCACGGCGCCGATGCGGGCGCAGGCGAGCATGGCGATGGCCGCTTCGGCCACCATCGGCATGTAGATGATGACGCGGTCGCCTTTGCCGACGCCGCGGTTCTTGAGCACCGAGGTCAGCGCCACCACTTCGCGTTTCAACTCGGCATAGGTGAACTTCTTCACCGTTCCGGTGATGGCGCTGTCATGGATCAGGGCGATCTGGTCGGCCCGCCCGCCGGCGACATGCCGGTCAAGGGCGTTGTAGCAGGTGTTGCAGGTCGCGCCGGTGAACCAGCGGCCATAGACGCCGGCGGCGGTATCGAACACCTTGTCCCAAGGCGAATACCAGTCGATGGCCTCGGCCGCCTCCGCCCAGAATTTTTCCGGGTCGCGTTTCCAGCCGTCATAGACCTCGTGATAGCGTGAAGCCATCCGTAACCTCCCCAGGAACGATTTGCGGTCCTCGGCAATAGCCTATGTTGTTTCTTCGGGCGATGTCTCCCTGCATTTTCGTCTCAGTCGGCCGTGTCTTGACCTGACACGCGCGGTGGCGTGCCGCTCTATGACGAAACCGGGGTTTCGACGATCCAGCTGGAACAGATTCTGGCCGGCAGCACGGCCGATTGTTCGGCGAGCTTCGATGACACCCAGCAAGGCGACACATCGGGCAAGGCGCTCGGTTTCCGGCTGACGCTGCAAGGCCAGGACGGCAAGCCTTTCAGGACCTTGCATGAGGACAAGGCCGTACCGGGCTCGAGGAACTGCCCGAGCTCCTACAGCCTGTCGCAATCCTATGAATACACACCGGCTGGCAAGCCGGCGGTGATCGTCGTGCTGGTGCAGCGCTTCAGCCAAGGCTTTGAAGGGCGTGATCGCCGCTTCATCGCCGTGGCCGGACAGCTCCGCTGAGCAATCCATCGATAGCCGTCTAACGAACAGGATTCGCTGGACAAATGTGGATTGCACTAGATCGGCAAGGCCACCAGCATGAGGCCGACACCGCCGAAGATCAAAATGGCTGTCGCAAGAGCTTTTCGATGACGTTCGAAAGTCGTTGGAGCCCGCTCCCAATTGTAACGCATACGCTTATCTCCCCAGGTCCCGGGGAGTTCTTACCTTACCCGAGGGAAGAAAAGCAACGGTCTTGCCGGTCAACGCACTCGCCTGCCGCGTCATTCCGACGACTGTTTCCGGGACGATTTTCGGCTCTGGATGAATGTTACAGCCTGACAAGAGCGTGCTGCAAGCATAGCGCTACACGAGCCCCCCGCCGGCCGATAGACAGCGCCCCACCACCGCGCTATCTCATTTCGGGGTTTTGCATCGCTTTTGGGGTTCGTGATGGAAATTGCCTCTGGAACGGTTCTGCGGCTGGCGGACGATGCCTCGGTTCAGCATGTCGGCGACGGCGCGGTCGTGCTTTTGGCGCGCAGCGGTCAACTCTATACCTGCAACGGCACGACCGAAGCTTTTCTCGACAAGGTGGATGGCGCGCGCAACCTCGGCCAGATCGTCGGCCTGCTTTGCGAGGAGTTCGAGGTCGACAAGGGCACGCTTGACGAGGACATGGCGGCGCTGGCCACCGATCTTGTTTCGGAAGGCATTCTCGCCGCTCCAGGACTCGATAGCTGAAAGGACTGCTTGATGGCGGACAGTCCTCTCTTGCGCGCCTTGTTTCGCTGCCATCTCTGGGCAAGCGCGCGGCTGATGCCGGTCCTCATTGCCAACCGCAGCTTCGAGGAGGTGCTGAAATGGGCGCCCCTCGCTTCGCCGACGCCCTATCGCGGCTTGCCAGCCCCCTACATTATCGCCCGTGTCAACCGTGCCGTGCGCCGTCCCTGGCTGATGCGCGACCGCAGATGCCTGCGGGAAGGACTGCTCGGCCACCGTTTCCTGCGCCTTGCCGGCTTCGATCCGGAGTTGCGCTTCGGCGTCGATCCGAAGTCGCTGCAAGCGTCGCGGCTGTCGGCGCATTGCTGGGTCTGCCTCGACGGCAGGCCGGTGGTCAGCGACAGCCTTCCCGGCATGGTCGAGATCTATCGCCACCATGACCGCGCCTCGAAAGTGCGCGCCGCTTGACCAGACCTTGCGCCTTCTATGATCTCAACGGCCATGTCCTCGGCATTTCGGCCGACCGCGCCGGACTATGGCTGGGCTTCGACAGGATGCTCGCCAGCCTGCGCGTCGAAGGTTCGACCGAAGCGGATTTTCATCTCGACATCGTCGAGGCGGAAACATTGGACGAGACACCCGCCGGATCCCTGGTCTTTGACGGCGAGATACCGGACGACGGCTACTGCCGGATGACCACGGACGGCGCCAGCGTGCATCTGGTCTTGCCGGGGCGCCAGACCGTCGAGATCAACGAGAAGGGCTGGGCGCGACTCCGCATCGTGCCCGACAGCAAGGCCGCCTGGACGCCATCGATGCTGATGCTGGACGCAGCACTCGATGCCGGCGGCCAACATATGCTGCACACGGCGGGCCTGACGCTGCCGGGCAGCGACGCCGTCGTGCTGGTCCATGCCCCGAGCGGTACCGGCAAGACCACCACATCGCTGGCCTTGGCAACGCAAGGATTCGGCCTGTGCTCCGACGACGCCATGATCCTGGATGTCGCTTCCGCCAGGCCTGTTGCCTGGGGTTTGCCCCGCCACGTCAAGATCCATGAGAAGACCGCGCGGATGATCCCGCTTGTGGCGCCATGTCTCGGGCCGTCCTGGGACCGTAACGGCGAACAGGCTGTTTCGCTGGAAAAGCTGGGTGGGATCATAAAAATCGAGAACCCGACCGCCCGTCCGGTAGCAGCACTCCTGCACCTTGCGCGATCGGCCGACGAAGAAACCCGGCTCACGCCCATGGCCCGGACCGACGCGACGGTGGCGCTGGCGATGGACAATGTCCGCACCGGCATGACCGGCCTGCTGCCGCTGCAGAAGCGCCGGCTGGCGACGATCGGCAAGCTGGTCTCCTCGGTGCCGGCCTTCACCCTGGAAGTGGGCGCGCGTCCGGCCGATGCGGCGGCGCTGATAAGCGCCACATTGACGTCACGGGACTGACGGCCACTTCAAGCCGCGTATGGCCTGGCCTTGGCCAGCCGCTGGATCCAGCGGAACGCATCGCGACGCAGGCGCGAGCCGATCTTCTCCCGGGAATTGACCCTGAGCAGCGTGTTCGTCGTGATCAGCTTTTTGGCCAGCCGTATCGACAGGTCGGGCTTGATCCGAGCGGCGAGTTCGAGCGCATGCGATTCGTCGAACAACTGGCCGGTCACGTTGAGCACGATCGCCAGTTCGAGTTCGATGCCGGTCATGCGGGCGGCGTCGAGCAAGCGTTCCTCGGCTTTCGGCGACTGTAGCGCCCGTACGCCTTGCAGCACGTCGACACAAAGCTGCAGCCGGTGGAATTTATGCCCCCCTGCCGCATGCACGATGGCGATCGTCAAAAGGGCTGCCGGCGTGTCCGTCGCCTCGCCGTCAATGATGCCCAGCTCGCGAAAGCCCAGGGACAGGCGCCGCCGCATGCCGGTGTCGTGCACAAGGTCGCCATGCAGCTCGACCAGCAGGCTGGAGTTCTCCTTCTCCTGCCATTTGAACTCCTGCAGCTGGTAGGATTCGGCTTCGTTGCTGCCAAGCTCGAAGCCTGACGCCGCGATCACCTGGTTTGCCCGTGCAAGGTTGGCGGGCTCGACAAGGATGTCGATGTCGGTGAACGGCCGGTCGGAAATGTTGCGATAGAGTTTTCGCGCGAAGACCGGTCCCTTGACGATCCGCGCCGGAATGCCTTCCGCCGCCATCCCCTTCATGATGCGGTCACCATGATACTGCAGCAGCATCGAATGGCCGGTGGCGATCGTCGCCTTCTGGCGCAGATCATCCAGCTTGGATTGCAGGCCTGAATCTTGAGGCAGGCGCGCGTCGCCGCGCTCCCTGAGCTTACGCAGCATAATCGGCAGGACACCGTGGAATTCGGCATTGTCGAGCAACGCCGACAGTGCCTTCGCCGACAAATTGTCCTCGACCGCCGCGGCCTCCGGATCGGCCAAGCGCAGCAGCAGCCTTTCTTCGGCGAAGGTGAGGGAGGGCAGCATCAACCCGGGCAAATCCATGGCTAAGTGGATTGTCCAGAATGGTTGCAGAAAAGCGCGGCCGAAGCCAGCCTTATAGGCCCCAGCGCAGCGCGGCCGTGTGGACAGGTGCGTCCCACCAGTCCGTCAGTTCGTCGTCGAGCAGGGTCAGCGTGATCGAGCAGCCGGCCATGTCGAGCGAGGTGACATAGGTGCCGACCAGCGAGCGGGCAATCGTCACGCCATGCTTCTCGAAAATCCGGCGAGCGCTGTTGTACATCAAGTAGAGCTCCATCAGCGGCGTGCCGCCGAAACCGTTGACGAACAGCAGCGCCGGGCCTTTCGCCTGGCCATCCAGATCCCCAAGGATCGTGGCACAGATCTCCTGCGCGATCGCATCGGCGCTCTTCAAGGCGTCGCGGCGGCGGCCGGGCTCGCCATGGATACCGACGCCGAATTCCATCTCGCCATCGCCGATGTCGAAGGTCGGTTTGCCGGCCGCCGGCACGGTGCCACTGGTCAGCGCCACGCCCATCGAGCGGGTCGCGTCGTTGACACGCTCGCCCAGCGCCTTCAACGCCGGCAACGCCAGCCCGTGCTCGGCGGCGGCGCCGACCATCTTTTCCACCACCAGCGTGCCGGCGACGCCGCGCCGTCCGGTCGTGTAGGACGAATTCTCGACAGCGACGTCGTCATTGGTCACCACCTGAAGCACGCCTTCCGACATTTCCGCCGCCATGTCGAAGTTCATCACGTCGCCCTCATAGTTCTTGACGATGAACAGGCAGCCGGCGCCGGTGTCGACAGCCTGCGCGGCGGCCAGCATCTGGTCCGGCGTCGG
The DNA here is from genome assembly GCF_006440535.1 of Mesorhizobium sp. B2-5-13. Classification (NCBI taxonomy): domain Bacteria; kingdom Pseudomonadati; phylum Pseudomonadota; class Alphaproteobacteria; order Hyphomicrobiales; family Phyllobacteriaceae; genus Mesorhizobium; species Mesorhizobium sp. B2-5-13. The sequence continues at coordinate 325,703 of NZ_VFUI01000002.1, forward strand.
CGAGGTGAACACCTGGCCGGGGCAGGCGGCGTCCAGCATGCCATGGCCGACAAAACCGCCATGCAGCGGCTCGTGGCCGGAGCCGCCGCCGGAGATCAGCGCCACCTTGCCCGGCTTGAGCATCTTGCGGCGGATGAATTTGTGCTCCTCGCCTAGCACCAGGATGTCGGCATGAGCGGCCACGAAACCGTCGAGGCTCTCGGTCAGCACCGTGTCCACCGAGTTCATGAATTTCTTCACGGCCGTCTCCTCCCGAAATAGCCTGGCATCAAGGGGCAATCAGCCACTCTTGCCGGTGATGCTGGTGACCTTCTGGATGAATTCGTTGATCGCGCGGTCGAGCGCCGCATTCTGTTTGTCGTCGCCGAAATCCGGCACGATGAGCGAAACGTGCCTTGTCTTGCGCGCGCCCGCGGCGATCGAGATCTTCCCTGGATGCGCCTGATGGTAGGCGGCGAGAAACTGGTCCCGCTCGGCCTGGCTGAAATGGCAGACGGAAAAGATGGCGGGCAGATGCTTCGACGGAATCGGGATCGAATAGGTGGGGCTCGAAATCTGCGTGACGAAACTGCGGTGCTTGCCAAGCGCGTCGGCAAGGCGCTGGCGCATGCCGGACGGACGCTGGTCGATGACCTGCGACAGGATCGTTTTGTAGGCGCGGATCGCTTCTTCGGAGCCGGGCTCGGGTTTGATATCGATCATGCCTGCCGCCTAGACCGGGACGTCCGCGATGGCCGCCTTGGCCATGGCGAGTTGCGCCGGCGCGACCGAGAGATCGCGCAGGCCGGCCTCCAGCAGCGACGGGATCGAGGCGGGGTCGCCGCCGGCATCCCCGCACAGGCTGACGGGAATCCCGGTTTCCCGTCCGAAGGCCCAGACCGAACCGATCAGCCTAAGCACCGCGGGATGACGAACAGAATTCAGGTGGGCCACAGCGGCATTGTCGCGCGCGGCCGCCATTACATATTGCGTCAGATCGTTGGAACCGATCGACAGGAAGGCGACGCCGGCGAACGCCTCCGGCGCGATGGCCACTGAAGGCACTTCGACCATGATGCCGAGCGGCGGCATTTCTTGCGCGATGCCGCGCGCGGCAAGGGCTGCCCGTTCCTCGGCGAACAGGGTGGCGGCGCGTTCATACTCTTCTGATGTGGCGATCATCGGAAACATGACTTTGAGATTGCCGTGTGGCGCGGCGCGCAGCAATGCCCTGATTTGAACACGGAATATGTCGAGCCTGGCCAGCGACAGCCTGATGCCGCGCAGGCCAAGGAACGGATTGCCTTCCTCGACGGTGAAGCCCGGCACCGGCTTGTCGCCTCCGGCATCGACGGTACGGATCGTCACTGGTTTTTCGCCGGCCCATTCCAGCACTTTGCGATAGGCGCGATACTGGGTCTCTTCATCCGGCAGCGTCTTGCCGAACAGGAATTCCGTGCGCATCAGGCCGACACCGTCGCAAGTCGCGATGTCGATGGCCTCGACATCGCTGGGGTCGGCGATGTTGACCTGCACCCGCACCGCGGTGCCGTACTTCGTCGCCGCAGGCCGTGCCAGAAAGGTGCGCGCGTCGCCTTGGCGGGCGGTGAAGGCGGAGGATGCCTGCCGGAACGAGCCGATCTCCACAGGCGAGGGCGCCAGAACGATATTGCCGTGCTCCGCGTCGAGCAGCGCGATGCCGGCAACAGCGGTGAGCGGCTCGCGCAGACCCACGACCATCGGCACGCCACGCGAGCGCGCCAGCATGGCGACGTGGCTGGCGGTGCTGCCTGCCTCCAGCGCGATGCCGCCGCCATGGCTCCAGTCGGTTTCGAGAAAGCGCGTCGGCGCGATGTCCTCGCCGTGGAGGATGGCGCCGGCCGGTGCCGTGCTGCCACCGTCCTCGGTCAGGGCGCGCAGCACCTGGTCCCTGATGTCGCGCAGGTCCGTGGCGCGGGCGCGGAAATAATCCTGGTCCGAGGCGTCGTAGCCGGCGATCTCGGCATCGAGTGCCTGCCGCCAGGCCACGTCGGCGGGTTTTCCGGAAGCGATCGACGCGAAGGCCGGTCCGCTAAGCGCGTCATCTTCCAGCATGGCGAGGTGGAATTCGAGTATGCCGGCGGCATCGCTGTCGGCGGTTTCGATCATGACCACGAGCCGGTTCACCGCCTTGCCGATCGCTGCCTCCAGCGACATCTTCTCTTCCGCGGCGCTTGCCTTGCTCGCGTAGATGCTTGCAGGCCGGCCGAGGTCGAACAGAGGCCCCTCGGCATAGCCGGCCGAGGCTGGAACACCCTCAATGCGCATGGCCCGCATTCCCAGCGGGCAGGCCAAGGCATGGATCGCACTCAAGCCGAGCGGACATGGCCGGCATCCTCGTCGAAATCGCGCTGCACCAGTTCGATCAGCGCGCGGACAGCATCATCGGCACCATCGCCTTTGGCCCTGATGTGCAGCACCGTGCCCTTCGGTGCCTTGGCCGCCATCACCTTGACGATGCTCTTGGCATCGAACCATGGGCCGTTGGCGGCGAGTGCAATTTCCACGTCGGCGGCAAAGCTCTTGGCCAGCTTGGTGAACTTCACCGAAGGACGCGCGTGCAGGCCCACATCGTGGGTGATCAGGACGGTCGCTTCGGCGGTTTCCGACATGTCTTCAAAAATCCCGTTCACTCACGACGGCGACAATTCGTGCGCCGTCGCGACCACTTCCCGCAGCGAGGCGCCGCCGGATGCCTCGGTCGCCGCCATCACCGCGCCCTCGACGATCGGCGCGTTGCAGACGATGATTTTGTGCGCACGCGGCTCGCCGATCATCTCGACCGCCATTTCACTGTTGGTCTCGGCGCCGCCGAGATCGACAAGGACGGCAACGCCAGCTTCCGACCAGGCCCTGTCGATGGCGCCCATGATCGCCTCGACATTGGTGCCGAGCCCGCCATGGCCATTTCCACCGCACCACGCAAGCGGCACTTCGTCGCCCACCATCTGGCGTACCATGTCGGCCGTGCCCTCCGCGACCAGCGGCGAATGCGACACGATCACGATCCCGACATTGCTCATGCTTTGTCCCCGATGATTTGCGCCACCGTGCGCACCAGCAGCGCGGTCGAGCGCGCGCCGGCATCCATATGGCCGATGGAGCGGTCGCCGAGGAACGAGGCACGGCCGCGCAGCGCCTTCATCGGCACGGTCGCTTCGGCCGCGGCGTCGGCGATGTCGGCTATTTCAGCCGCCGTCTTTCCCCCGGCCAACGCGTCACGCAGGGGCTGCAGCACATCGAGCATTGTTTTCTGGCCGACCTGCGACTTGCCGCGCGCGGCCACCGCTTCGATCGCCTTGCCGAAGGCAGCCGTCAGGTTGGCATGGTCGGGCTCCGCCGAAATCTCCTTGCCGAGCGCCATGAACAGCGTGCCGAAGAGCGGACCGGAGGCACCGCCCACCGTCATCACCAGCTTGGTGCCGATCGCCTTCAGGGCGTCGGGCAGCTGCTTTGCCGCGAACGCATCGGCCTCGGCGCGCACGGCTTCGAAGCCGCGCTTCATGTTCAGCCCATGGTCGCCGTCGCCGATCGCCTGGTCGAGCGCCGTCAATTCCTCGGCGTGAGCGGCAATCGTGTCCGCGGCCGCCGTGATCAGCCTCGAAAGGTCCAGCGCCGTCATGTCGCCCGAATTCCCGGTTTCCACCTTGCCCGCAGTAGCGAAAGAACGGTCGTTCGACAACTGGTGCATGCGTCAGGCCGTGACAAGCAGCGTGGCGGCGGCCGCGAACACTTCGGCCACGGCATGGGCGCCGGGGTCGACCACGCCGTGCAATTTGGCGCCGACATAGGCGGACCGTCCGGCCTTGGCCTTGTCCATCGCGGCTGTGGCCTCGGCGCCGCGTCGGGCCGCTATCGCGGCTTCCTCCAGACCCTTGTCGTCGAGCGCCTTCAAGGCCGGCTCCAGCGCGTCGACCATGGTGCGATCGCCCGGTTCTGCGCCACCGTAGAAGGTCATTCGTTTAAGCCCGGCGAGCAGCCCCTTGGATAGCTTCGCATCACTGTCCATTGCCTGCGCCGCCGCCGTGAAGAAGATCGATAGCAGCACGCCGCTGGAGCCACCCATCGAGGCGCTCAGGATATCGCCCATCGCGCCAAGGGTCGCGGCCGGCCCGGCAAGCGGCAGCGTATCGAGCCGTTCGAGGATGCTGCGCGCGCCGGTCGCCACGGTCGAGCCGGTGTCACCGTCGCCCGCCCTGGCGTCCAGTCCGTTCAATGTCGCTTCCAGCGAAATCAGCCTTTCGCAGACAGTGGCGATCAAGCGCCTGGTGCCTGCATCCTGGCTGGCCTTGCGCGCCGCGCCTTGTCCGGCTGCCTTGGTCATAGGTTCGACAGCAGGCGCAACGACCGGCTTTGCCGGCATCCAGGCATGCGGGCCGACGGGTGCCAGCAAGGCAGCCTCTCGCGCCGCATCGAGCTTGATCAGCGACAGTGAGAAACCGTTCATGTTGAGCGCCGTCATCAGCGGCCCGGGGCCGATCGTCAGCTTGACGGTCTTGGCGAGCGGCGAGGCAAGCACCGCATTGGCAACCAGCGACATTTCGAGCGGAGGCACCGAGCCCAGATTGTTGATCAGCAAGGCATAGGTGGCCGTCGGGTCGAGGCGCACCACGAGCCGCTCCGCCATAACAGCCACAAGCCGGTCGGCGCTTTGCACCGCGATGCGCTCAACGCCGGGCTCGCCGTGGATGCCTAGTCCAAGCTCTCCATCGTCGGCGCCGAACCTGTCTTCGTGCTGTTGGCCTGGGATCGAACAGGACGACAGCGACATGCCGAGCGAGACGATATCCTTCGCAGCCGCACGTGCGGCTGACACGATCTCGGCCAGATCGCGGCCGGCTTCAGACAGATGGCTTGAGATCTTGTGCACGAACAATGTGCCGGCAACACCGCGCGGCTGGGCGATATCGGGCAGCGCGATGTCGTCGGCGACGATCACCATTTCGATACGAAAGCCTTCGGCGCGCGCCTTCTCGGCCGCCAGGCCGAAATTGAGCCGGTCGCCGGTGTAGTTCTTGACGATCAGCAGGCAACCCGCCGGCCCGGTGACCGCGCGGATGGCCGCCAGCACCGCTTCGACGCTTGGCGAGGCAAAGATCTCGCCCGAGACGGCAGCCGTCAGCATGCCCTTGCCGACGAAGCCGGCATGCGACGGCTCGTGCCCGGCGCCGCCGCCGGAGACGATGGCAACCTTGGACTTGTCCCAATCGGCGCGCAGCACGACCTTGATCTCGGGATAGCCGTCGAGGCGCGCGAGGTCGCCTGAGCCAATGGTGCGCAACAATCCGTCCAGCGCCTCGGTGACGATCGTTTCCCTGCGGTTGAAAAAGTGCTTCATCGAATTCGTCCCGTATTTCGCAATCGTCAATCAGAAGCTGGCATCACCTTGGCGGGGATGCCGAAAACCATTCACATCAGTCGTTGTCCGTCGGCGCCGAAATAGAGCGGCGACCGGTAGCGGATCATCACTTTGTCGCCTTGCGCCAGATCCGTGTCGGGATCGGTCAGCGTCACCAGTTTCTTCGGCCCCACTGTCACATGCAGATGGTTCTGGTCGCCGAGATGTTCGACCCAGTCGACGACGCCGTCGGCATGGCCGTGCATGGCTTTCTCGATAGCCAGATGCTCGGTGCGTGCGCCGATCGTCCTGGTGCCGGCCGGCGCGCCGCTATCAGGCAGAAGCCCCGTCGGCAGAAGATTGATCGCGGGCTGGCCAAGCCGTGCCGCGACATGCAGGTTTGCCGGTTCGGAATAGATGGTTCGTGGTGAGCCGATCTGCACCAGCACGCCGTCGGCGAGGATGCCGATCCGGTCGGCCATGGTCATGGCCTCGATCTGGTCGTGCGTGACGTAGAGCATGGTGGCGCCGAGCTCGGACTGAATGCGTTTCAATTCGAGCCTGAGATCCGCGCGCAGCTTGGCGTCCAGAGACGACAGCGGCTCGTCCATCAGGTAGATGGACGGCTTGCGCACCAGCGCGCGGCCGATGGCGACGCGCTGCATTTCGCCGCCCGACAATTTCGTCGACCGGTTGCCAAGCTTGTGATGAATGCGCACCATCTTCGCCACCTCCTCGACCCGGCGGCGGATCTGGTCTTCCGGTATTTTCCGCGCCGGCGAGCGCAGGGGGAAGGCGAGGTTGTCGAACACCGACAAATGCGGATAGAGCGAATATTGCTGAAAGACGAAAGCGGTGTCGCGCTCGGCCGGCGACAGGTTCGTGGCATTGTGGCCGCCGATCTCGATCGTTCCGGCATCCGGCCGCTCCAGCCCGGCGATCAGCCGCAGCGTCGTCGTCTTGCCGGCGCCGGTCGGTCCGAGCAGCACGACGAATTCGCCGTCCGTTATATGCAGGTCGAGACTGTTGACGGCGGTCTGCTCGCCAAAATTCTTGGTCACGCCCTTGATGCGCACATCAGCCATACTGCACTCTCCGCTCCGAAGCAGTATCGTGGATCGCCGTCCTCACCGCGCGCCCGGAGCCCTTGTCGAACAGCGACAGCCGCGCGCTGTTCAGCGTCAGGCCGACATGGTCGCCGGTGTTGAGTCGAATTTCGGCCGGCACGCGCGCCTTGATGATGCCGTCCGCCGTCTCCACCGCCACGATCTGCGTGGTGCCGAGATATTCGGTGCCGTAGATCGCGCCGCGCAGCTTGGAGGCATCGTCGAAGCGGATGTGCTCAGGCCGGATGCCGAGCGCCATGTCGGCCGGCGCGATGTCCTCGCGCACTTCCGGCACCGCTACCTTGGCACCCTGGACGACGATCTCCTTGGCACCTTTGGCGAGCCCGCCGCCGAAGCCCAGAAAATTCATCGGCGGCGAGCCGATGAAGTCGGCGACGAACATGGTAGCGGGGCGGTCGTAGATCTCGCGCGGTGTGCCGAACTGCTCGATAACGCCGTGGTTCATGACGGCGATTTTGTCGGCCATCGACATCGCTTCCATCTGGTCATGTGTGACGTACACAGTCGTCGCATGGATACGGTTGTGCAGCTCGCGCAACTCATGGATCATCAAATCGCGGAATTCGGTGTCGAGGGTCCCCAGCGGTTCGTCCATCAGGAAGCATTTCGGCCGCCGCACGATGGCGCGGCCAAGCGCGACGCGCTGGCGGTCGCCGCCGGCAAGACCGGATACGGATTTGCCGAGCAGATGGTCGATGCGCAGAAGCTTCGCCGTTTCCTCGACGCGGGTGCGGATCTCGGCCGAGGGCATGCCTTGCGCCAAGAGCGGGAAACCGATGTTCTTGCGCACGTTCATATGCGGATAGAGCGCGAAGAGCTGGAAGACGAAGGCGATGTCGCGCTCGCGGGCCCTGAGCATGGTGACGTCGTCGCCGCCGAGCAGGATCTGGCCGCCGGTCGGCAGTTCGAGCCCTGCGATCATCCGCAAAGTCGTCGTCTTCCCGCAGCCCGATGGCCCGAGCATGACGAAGAACTCGCCGTCCTCGATGACAAAGTTGGAGTCCTGCACCGCGACGAAATCGCCGAAGGCCTTTCTCAGATGTTGGATGCGGATTTCGGCCATGGTTATTCCGGGAATTTCGAGACGACGATGAACATCACCGTGCCGGCAAGCATGGTGATGAAGGAATAGGTGTAGAGCGACAGCGCGAAGGGCTGGAACAGCATCAGGAAGCCGATGGCGATCAGTGCGGTCGCGATGTTTTCCATCAGCCCGCGCCTTGCCCAGCGCGGCCAGCGCGACTTGCGTTTGATGGGCTTGGTCATGCTCATTTGCGTACCGCGCCGAAGGTGATGCCGCGCAGCAATTGCTTGCGGAGCAGGATCGTGAAGACAAGGATCGGCACCAGGAAGATCGTCGTGCCGGCCGCCACCGCCGGCCAGTCCTGTCCCCCTTCGCCGATGATGGTCGGGATGAAGGGTGGCGCCGTCTGCGCCGTGCCCGAGGTCAGGAGCGCGGCGAAGGCGTATTCGTTCCAGGCGAAGATCAGGCAGAAGATGGCGGTCGCGGCAATGCCGGTGGTCGCCTGCGGTAGCACGGTGCGCCAGAAGGCCTGCAGCCGCGTGTAGCCGTCGATCATGGCGGCTTCCTCGTATTCGCGCGGAATCTCGTCGATGAAACCTTTGAGCAGCCAAACCGCCAGCGATACATTGACCGCCGTGTAGAGCAGGATCATGCCGAGCGCGGTGTCCGACAGCCCAAGCTCGCGGTACATCAGATAGATGGGGATGGCGACCGCGATCGGCGGCATGAAGCGTGTCGACAGGATGAAGAACAGAAGGTCGTCCGCGAGCGGCACCTTGAAGCGCGAGAAGCCATAGGCCGACAGCGTGCCGAGGAAGACGGCGCAGAAGGTCGAGCCGAAGGCGATGACCAGCGAATTGATGAAGCGCGGCAGGAAGTTGGACGGGCCGGCGATCACCATGTTGCGCTTGCGCACCGTCTCGTCGCAGAAGCCGGTCGCCGGTCCGAGCGAGTTGATGTATTCCGGCGTCTGCCTGGTCCGCGTCGTGAACAAATTGCAGTAGCCCTCGATGCTGGGCTGGAACACGATCTTCGGCGGATAGGCGATCGAGTCCGGCGGCGTCTTGAAGCTGGTGGCGAAGATCCACAACAGCGGCACGATCGAGATCAGCGCGTAGGCGATGATGATGGCGCCGGCGATGCGCTTCGAACCTGCCGAGGGGGCGACGACCGAATGGGCAGTGGTCAGGCTCATCTCTGCTTCACCTTGTTGAGCGCCTTGACGTAGATGTTGGCGAGACCGAAGACCGCGACGAACAGGATGATGGCGAAGGCTGACGAATAGCCGGTGCGCCAGCTTTCGAAGGCCTGCCGCTTCAGCGTGATCGAGGCCACCTCGGTGGTGGAGCCCGGTCCGCCGCCGGTCAGCAGATTGACCATATCGAACATCTTGAAGTTCTCGATGCCGCGAAACAGCACCGCCAGCATGATGAAGGGCAGCGCCATCGGCAGGGTGATCGACCAGAACTGTCGCCAGTTGGAGGCACGGTCGACCTCGGCCGCCTCATAGATGTATTCAGGGATGGAACGCAGGCCCGCGAGGCAGATCAGCATCACGTATGGCGTCCACATCCAGGTGTCGACGATGATGATCGACCACGGTGCCAGCGAGACGTTGGAGAGCATCTGGATGCTTGTCGGCGGAATGCCCGACACGAACGAGATCACATAAGAGAACAGCCCGATCTGAGGCTCGTAGAGGAAGCGCCAGAAATTGCCGACCACCGCCGGCGACAGCATCATAGGCACCAGGATCAGCGTCGTCCAGAAGGCGTGGCCGCGGAACTTCCTGTCGATCAGCCAAGCCAGTGTGAAGCCGATCAGCGTCTGCAAGAGGATGGTCCAGAACACGAAATGCGCCGTCGTCTGCATAGCGATCCAGATGTCCTGGTCGCCGAGGATGCGCTGGTAGTTGGCGAAACCGAGGTTCTTCACCACTTCGTTGGGGCGGTTGGCGCGGAAATTGGTGAACGACAGATAGATCGCCCAGAACAGCGGGAAGATATTGATGGCGAGCAGCAACAGGATCGTCGGCGAGATGAACAGCCAGGCGAGGCCCTTGTCGCTGATGCCCCGGACCTTGCGCGCCAACGGTTCCGGGGTTGCCCGGGCAACGTTCTCCGCGGTCCGATTGAGCATGGTAAGTCCTGCTTCGGTCACTTGGGCGTCTCTGTGATGGAATTTATCTGAACCGCGTCCCGTGCCAAGGTCGGCACGGGACGCGGCGGTCACAGCTCGGGAGGAGCCTGGATATTGCCTCGCGGCTACATCTTGCCATCGTCCTGGAAGACCTGCGTCCAATCCTTGACCAGCCCGTCGAGCGCATCCTTGGCCGAACCCTGGCCGGCGACGACATAGTCGTGGAAGCGCTTCTGCGACGCCTGCAGCAGCGGTGCGTAGCTCGGCTCGGCCCAGAAGTCCTTCACAATGGCCATCGAGTCGAGGAAGGTTTGAGCATAGGGCTGGCTGGCCGGGAATTTCGGATCCTTGACCACCGCATTCAGGCAGGAATAGCCGCCGAGCGACCACCACTTGGCCTGCACGTCCTTGTTGGCGAACCACTTGATGTATTTCAGCGCCGCTTCCTGCTTGTCGGAATAGGACACCACCGAAATGCCCTGGCCGCCGAGCTGGGCGAACTGGTCGCCGTCCGGTCCCTTGGGATTGACGAAATAGCCGATCTTGTCGCCGCCGACATTCTCGTCCTTCTGCAGGCCCGGCCATGTGAAGGCGAAGTTCATGTGCATCGCCACCTGGCCGGATTTGAAGGCATCGACGCCTTCACCCATGTAGCTGTTCGAGGCGCCCGGAGGGGTGCAGCAGTCGTAGAGCGCCTTGTAGAATTCCAGCCCCTTCACCGATTTCTCGGAGTTGACGAAGCCTTCCATCTCGTAGGGCTTCTTCGGGTTTTCGTACTGGAAGCCATAGCTGTAGAGCACGTCCATGGCGCCCATGGTGATGCCTTCGGAACCGCGCTCGGTGTAGATCGAGGCGCCATAGACTGTCTTGCCGTCGACCTGCCGCTTCTGGAAGAATTCGGCGATCTGCTTCAACTGGTCGAAGGTCGTGGGCGGGCCGAGGTCCCAGCCATACTTCTCCTTGAACTCCTTCTGCAGCTCGGGCTTGGAGAACCAATCCTTGCGGTAGGTCCAGCCGACAACGTCGCCCATGGCCGGCAGCGCCCAGTAATTGGGCGTGTTCTTCGGCCATTCCGAATAGCCGACGACGGTCGCCGGCACGAAGTCGTCCATGCTGATCTTCTCCTTGTCGAAGAAGTCGTTCAGCTTGACGTAGTGGCCGTTCTCGGCCGCGCCGCCGATCCACTGGCTGTCGCCGATGATCAGGTCGCAGAGCTTGCCGTGTGAGTTCAGCTCATTGAGGAAACGGTCGGCATAGTTGGTCCACGGCACGAATTCGAATTTCATGCCGATGCCGGTTTCCTTGGTGAAATCCTTGGACAGTTCGACAAGCGCGTTGGCCGGGTCCCAGGCGGCCCAGCACAGCGTCAGGTCTTCAGCGTGCGCGGTGTTCGAGACGGCTGTCGACGCTGCGATCGCCGAGGTCAGTCCCAACGCCAGTTTCAATCTCGATTTCATGCCTTCCTCCCATTTGTGAAACACGCCCGGATGGCGGTCTCAAGAACCTCAACCTCTCTCCTCAGAGGCCCAAACATGGCGGCATCGTTGCGCCGCGGATGTTTAGTAATTTGTTTAGTGATGCAATTTTTACTAAACAAGGCAAGCGAATTCGTTGCTGCGCCGCAACATGCTGAAGCCGGTCTCTGAAAACGTTGGGAAAAGCGCCGAAGGCCCCGGTCGGACGAGCGCGGATTGTGGACGCGGAGGTTCAGTCGACCCGCTTGGTGCTCACCATCACCGTCCGGATCGGCGGCGCCGGCGGCAGCAGCGCGCGGATGTCGCCGAATGGAAACGTCGGCTCGAAGCGGAAGGCTTCGGCCAGCGAGCCTTGCGCGCCATTGCATTGGCCCGAGCGAAAAAGGTTCTGCGTCAGCGCGATATCGACGAAGCGATCGGGGTCCTGCGACTGATGCATGCGGATCGCCCTGGCCTTGATATCGGCATGGGAGGAAATATCGACATAGTGGGTCGGCGAGAACCCGGTGCCGCCCATCGTGTCGGCATGCAGCACGGGGACGCCGAACGACGCAGCGATGCGCACGCCGTCCGACAGCGCGCGATGGTCGGCGTGATAGTCGTTGGGCGCGTGCGTGATCACAAGATCCGGCCCGATTTCGCCGATCAGTGTTTTCAGCGCATCGATCAGTGCGGCGTCGGCCACAAGCCCGCCGTCGGGAAAATCGAGGAAGCGCGCCGCCGCCCCCAGCAGCGCGGCCGCGGCCATCGCTTCCTCACGGCGGACACGAGCCAGGACAGCGGGATCGCTCTTGCCGCCCCTGGCACCATCGGTGGCTACGGCAAAACTGAGTTCCGCGCCTTGCGCGGCATAGGCGGCCATCGTACCGAACATGAAGATCTCGATGTCGTCCGCATGCGCACCGAGCGCCAGTATTTTCAACTTTATCTCCCCGGAAATGAAAAACGTACCGAACGGAATCCTGCTCGCCCCGATCGCCTATGCAAGCTATTCGGGCAGCGATGCCGTTATCAAGAGCCTGGGCGGCCAATTCACGGTGTTCGAGATTGGCTTCTTTTCGACGCTGTTCGCCTGCTGCTTGGTGCGCGAGGAAGCGCGGCTGGGTACGGTGCGTTGGAATCCGTTTGCGCGAGCCCGGCTTTGACCGGCGCGACTTTCACGAGTTGCACGGCGCCCGCGACCGCTGATATGCGATCGCAATGACGACCAGACCGTTGCCGGAGCTTCCGGTATCCGCCGTGCTGCCGGAGCTGAGCGAGACGCTCGGCTTTGGCAACAGCGCCGTGCTGGTGGCACCGCCCGGTGCCGGCAAGACCACGCTGGTGCCGCTGGCGCTGCTCGATGCGCCCTGGCTGGGCGCGGGCAAGATCGTATTGCTCGAACCGCGCCGGCTTGCCGCCCGCGCCGCGGCGCGCCGCATGGCCGAATTACTGGGGGAAGAGCCCGGCGCCACGGTGGGCTATGCCATGCGTATGGAAAACCGCACCTCGGCGCGGACGAAAATCCTGGTCGTCACCGAGGGCGTGCTTGCACGCATGATTCTTGACGACCCTGAGTTGCCCGGCGTTTCGGCCGTCATTTTCGACGAATTCCACGAGCGCTCGCTCGACGGCGATTTCGGTCTCGCTCTCGCCCTCGATGTACAAGGCGCGCTGCGGCCGGATCTGCGTCTGCTGGTGATGTCGGCAACGCTCGACGGCGCACGGGTCGCGAAACTCCTGTCGGGCGCGCCGGTGATCGAAAGCGAGGGCCGTGCCTTCCCGGTCGATGTCCGCTACGACGAACGGCCGGCCGGGATGCCGATCGAGGATGCCATGGCCAAGGCAATCCGCTCCGCGCTTGCCGACGAGAGCGGCAGCGTGCTTGCCTTCCTGCCTGGCCAGCGCGAGATCGAGCGCACCGCCGAGCGGTTGGCCGGCAAGGTCGGCGCCGACACCGATATCGTCCCGCTCTATGGCCAGCTCGACGGCAAGGCGCAGGACGCGGCGATCAAGCCGGCGCCGGCGGGCCGCCGCAAGGTGGTGCTGGCGACCTCGATCGCCGAAACCTCCATCACCATCGACGGCGTGCGCGTCGTCATCGACTCCGGTCTGTCGCGGCTGCCACGCTATGAGCCGGCCAGCGGCCTGACACGGCTGGAGACTGTGCGCGTCAGCAAGGCTTCCGCCGACCAGCGCGCCGGCCGCGCCGGCCGTACGCAGGCCGGCGTCGCCAATCGGCTGTGGCGGGCTGAGCAGACGGCGGCACTTCCCGCCTTCACGCCGCCGGAAATCCTCGAGGCGGACCTATCCGGCCTCCTGCTCGACTGCGCCGCCTTCGGTGTCGCCGATCCCAGGACGCTCGCTTTCCTCGATCCGCCGCCGGCTCCCGCGCTCAATGAAGCAAGGGCGCTGTTGCGCGCACTCGATGCCATCGACGAGGCAGGCCGCTTGACGGACGCGGGCGCTTCGATGCGCAAGCTCGCTCTGCCGGTACGGCTGGCGCATATGGTCGCCGAGGCGGCGAAGGCCGGACAGGCGCAGGAAGCAGCCATGCTTGCCGTGCTGCTCACCGAGCGTGGCCTCGGCGGCGACGGTGCCGACCTCGAACGGCGGCTGATGCGCTTTCGCGGCGAGAAATCGCCGCGTGCCGCGTCGGCGCGCCAGCTTGCCGAGCGCCTGGCCAGTCAGGCAGGCGGCGCGAAGACCAGCGGAGCTGTTCCAACCGGAACCCTGCTCATCCATGCCTGGCCGGACCGCGTCGCCAAGGCGCGCGGCGAGCGCGGCCGTTTCGTGCTGGCCAATGGCTCCGGCGCCATGCTCGATGCCGCCGATCCGCTGGCGGGTGAACCCTTTCTGGTCGTCGCTGACCTGCAGGGCAAGGCGCAGAATGCCCGCATCACGGCGGCGGCGGCAATCGGCGAGGAGGACATCCGGTCGACGCTTGGCAACAAGATCGAAACGCACAGGCAGACGAGTTTCGACCGCGAGCGCCGCGCCGTGCGGGTGCGCGAAACCGAGTGCCTCGGCGCCATCACGCTCGTCGAACGCATGCTGCCGGCGCCGGCCGGCGCCGATGCCGATCGCGCCATCATCGAAGCCTTGCGCGAGCATGGGCTTTCCCTTTTGACCTGGAGCAAGGAGGCTCAGACGCTGCGCCAGCGGCTGTCCTGGCTGTACAAAGGCTTAGGCGCGCCCTGGCCGGACATGTCGGATGAAGCACTCATCGGACAACTCGACGACTGGCTGCTGCCGTTTCTGTCCGGTGCGGCATCCCTGGCCGCCATCGACCCCGGCACTGTCCCGGCCGGGCTGGCGTTGCTCGTGCCGCACGACCTGCAGCGCAAGGTCGAGACGCTGGCGCCGACCCATTTCGACGCTCCGTCGGGCAGCCACGTGCCGATCCGCTACGACGGCGAATGGCCGGTGCTGGCGGTCCGCGTCCAGGAACTTTTCGGCCTCGACCGCCATCCTTCGATCGCCAACGGTACCGTGCCTTTGACGCTCGAATTGTTGTCGCCGGCGCACCGGCCCATCCAGACGACGCGCGACCTGCCCGGCTTCTGGCGCGGCTCCTGGGCCGATGTGCGTGCCGACATGCGCGGCCGCTATCCCAAACATGTCTGGCCGGAAAACCCGCTACTCGCCGCCGCCACCGCCCGCGCCAAACCGCGAGGGACCTAGCCTTGGGGATAACGCACGCCTTGGCGATTGGCGCCCATCATTTCGTCATCCACGGGCGAAGCAAGGAGCGTAGCGACGCAGCGTAGACCCGAGGATCCATGCCGCGACATCAAGGCCACGCGACGGTGCAGAATTCTGCTCCGCTGCACGCTCCGGCTAAGGTCACGGCATGGATCCCAGGGTCTCCGCGACGGAGCTTCGCTCCTGCTTCGCCCAGGGATGACGAAGTGGGGGAGGGCTCGGGCTGACAGCGCTACTGGCGCTATTCCTCCCACGGCTGTAATCCATTGCCATGATCAACATCCTGAACACGCCCGATTTCCAGCAGAGCCAGCGACTGCGCCTCAACACGCTGATCCGGCTGCGCTGGCTGGCCATTGTCGGACAGAGCGTGACGGTGCTCGTCGTCGCTTACGGCCTGAAATTCCCGCTGCCGGTCAGCCTGTGTTTTGCCCTGATCGCCTGTTCGGCCTGGATGAACCTGTTTCTGGCCTTCCGGTTTCCGGCCGCGCACCGGCTCACTCCGTTCGCAGCCTTCGGCATCCTGATCTTCGACAGCCTGCAGCTAGCCGGGCTGCTCTATATGACCGGCGGCCTGACCAATCCGTTCTCGCTGCTGATGACCGTGCCCGTCGTCATTTCGGCAACGTCGCTGCCCCTTCGCCTCACCGCCATCCTTGGCGGGCTGGTGATGATAGCGGCGACCTTGCTGGTCTTCCGCCATCTGCCGCTGCCCTGGCCTGAGGACGCGCCGCTGGCGATGCCCTTCGTGTATGTCGCCGGCATGTGGATGGCGGTGCTGTCGTCCATCGCCTTCACCGCCATGTACGCTTTCCGGGTGGCCGCCGAAGCCCGGCTTCTGGCCAACGCGCTCGCCGCCACCGAACTGGTGCTGCAGCGCGAGCAGCACCTTTCCGCGCTCGATGGCCTGGCCGCCGCCGCCGCGCACGAACTCGGCACGCCCCTCGCCACCATCACGCTGGTCGTCAAGGAAATGGAGAAGGCGCTCGGCACCGATCCGAAATACGGGGAAGACGTGAAGCTGCTGCGCTCGCAGAGCGAGCGCTGCCGCGAAATCCTGAAGCGCCTGACCAGCCTGTCGTCCGAAGGCGAGGCGCATCTGTCCCGCCTGCCGCTGACCTCGCTGGTCGAGGAGGTCACCGCGCCACATCGCGACTTCGGCATCTCGATCAAGCTTCGTCCGGGCGAGCGGACCGGACCGGAGCCGGTCGGGCGGCGCAATCCGGGTGTCATCTACGGCCTCGGCAACCTGGTCGAGAACGCCGTCGATTTCGCCCGCAAGAGCGTCACCATACGCTGGAGCTGGGACGAGGCGATGGTCTCCTTCTCGATCACCGATGACGGCCCGGGTTTTCCGCCCGAGATCATCGACCGCATTGGCGAGCCCTATATGTCGACACGCCAGGGCAATGAAGCCGGAGGCGGCCTCGGGCTCGGCCTGTTCATCGCCAAGACATTGCTCGAACGGTCTGGCGCCACACTCGATTTTCGCAATTCGAGCGGCCTCGGCGAAGGGGCCGTGGTGCGGATTTCCTGGCCGAGGAGCGTTTTCCTGAACCCGGAAACGGCCCCGGCGACGATGTTTGACACTGCGTAATTGGACAATAGCCCCGCAAAACTATATCTGCGTAAAAATAAGGCAGCAGGAATTTTCGAGACGATGACAGGCGATGAAAACAGTGGGCCTATGGTTGAAGGCGAGGATACCTCGCTTCTGATCGTCGATGACGACAAGCCGTTCCTGACCCGTCTGGCCCGTGCCATGGAAACCAGGGGTTTCGTGGTCGAGACGGCGGAGAGCGTAGAGGAGGCCGTGGGCAAGGCCCGCGCCAATCCGCCCGCCTATGCGGTGGTCGACATGCGGTTGGGCGACGGCAATGGCCTCGACGTGGTCGCCGCCATCCGCGAGAAGCGCGAGGATTCCCGCACCATCATCCTGACCGGTTACGGCAACATCGCCACCGCGGTGACCGCGGTGAAACTCGGCGCCGTCGACTATCTGTCGAAGCCCGCCGATGCCGACGATGTCTTTGCGGCACTGACCCGCACCACCGGCGAGCGCGCCGCCCCACCGGAAAACCCGATGTCGGCCGACCGGGTGCGCTGGGAGCATATCCAGCGCGTCTACGAGATGTGCGAGCGCAATGTCTCCGAGACCGCGCGCCGGCTCAACATGCATCGCCGCACGCTGCAGCGGATCCTCGCCAAGCGAGCGCCGCGCTGAGAGACGTCGACTCCGGGCAATTGGCGTAAGGCCACCCGAGCTTCGTCATCCTCGGGTTTGCGCCGCGTCGCTGCGCTCCTTGCTACGCCTGTAGATGACTAAGCGATGTCGGTCGATTTCCCAAGCATACGATATGCCTGTGAACTCATACGAAACTAAGGCGCCTTGCATCGTCAACGGCACCTGCCATCATTGCAAACAACGTTGGCTGCCAGGCTAGGTACGGAGGCAAAATGCAGGATTTGAAGCAACGGCCGGTTTCCGTCTTCCGCGAGTTCCTGGACAGCGAGGCGGCTGGCGGCATTATCCTGATGGTGGCGGCGGCCCTTGCCCTGATCGTCGCCAATTCGCCGCTTGCCGAAACCTATTTCGCCGTTCTCCACGCCTATATCGGCCCGCTCAGTGTCTCGCACTGGGTCAATGACGGGCTGATGGCGGTGTTCTTCCTGCTCGTCGGGCTGGAGATCAAGCGCGAGATGCTGGATGGCCAGCTCTCGACCTGGCCGCGCAGGATGCTGCCTGGCATCGCCGCGGCCGGCGGCATGGTGGTGCCGGCTCTGGTCTATGTCGCCATCAACAGCAGCAATCCGGCCGCACTGTCCGGCTGGGCGATCCCGACCGCCACCGACATCGCCTTCGCCCTCGGCGTGCTGTCGCTGCTCGGCAGCCGCGTGCCGGCCTCGCTGAAGGTCTTCCTGACCGCGCTTGCCATCATCGACGACCTCGGCGCCGTCATCATCATCGCCATCTTCTACACCAGCGGTTTGTCGCTGGCCTATCTCGGCGCGGCCTTCGCCGTCATTGCCGCGCTTGTCGTGCTCAACCGCATGCGGGTGATGAGCCTGGTGCCTTATCTCATGCTTGGCGCCATCCTGTGGGTGCTGGTGCTGAAGTCCGGCGTCCATGCCACGCTGGCCGGCGTAGCACTTGCGCTCACCATTCCGCTCGAACGCTCCGCCGGGATCGGCCACGATCTCGACCGTTCGCCGCTGCACCGGCTCGAGCATGGCCTGCACAAGCTGGTGGCGTTCATCGTCGTCCCGATCTTCGGCTTTGCCAATGCCGGCGTTTCGCTTGCCGGCCTGAGTTTCGGCGCCTTGATCGAGCCGCTGACGCTGGGCGTCGCGGCCGGTCTCGTCGTCGGCAAGTTGGTCGGCGTGTTCGGCTCCTCCGCGCTCGCCATCCGCTTCGGCCTCGCCGATCTGCCGGCCCATGCCGGCTGGTCGCACATGATCGGCATCTCGCTGCTGTGCGGCATCGGCTTCACCATGAGCCTGTTCATAGGCCTGCTCGCCTTCGCCAGTGACGTGGCGCTGCAGGACGCGGTCAAGGTCGGCATTCTCGCCGGTTCCTTCATCGCCGCGCTGCTCGGCGCCGCGGTCCTGCTGATGGCGCCGGCTGCGAGTGGAGTGGAAGGGACGGAGGAGTAGCAGTTCCGGGCTGGAGCATCTGACAGTTGCGGGCGTCAATTTCAGGGCCGCGATTACTCGCTCTCCCCCTCCAGTGCCGGCACCGCGACCCCCGCGAGTTCCGCCGCCAGAAGCCGCGAAGCACCCGCACGCGCGATACGCAGCATCAGCGCCTTGCGCGTTGCCGCCGCCATGTGATGCTCCGGCGCATCGCGCAGGATTTCGGCGCCATATCCGTCGGAGAGAATGAAGCCGCATTCTTCGGGAAAGATTTCGGCCGGCACGCCCGGATGGGTGGCAAAGAAAAAACGGTCGGAATGCAGGCGATAGTCCGGCCACTTGCGGTCAACGCGAAAATCCTCGATCGAGGATTTGATCTCGATGATCCAGATATCGCCCTGCCGCGTCAGCGCCACGAGGTCGGCGCGGCGGCCGGTGGCCAGCGACAGTTCAGGCAGCACATGGGCGCCCATTTGCATCAGCAGCCGCTGCACGCCACGCCGCACCAGCATGGCGCGCTCGGACTGGCGGCCGTCGATCAGAGGGTTCAGGAGAATCGGGGAGATGATTGGCATGGCAGGCACCATGCCAGATTTTGTTCATGGTTTGAACCCGTTCGATTCTTATTAAGGCTGGCTAATTTAAAGCGACGTGATACCGGTTTCCACAGGCTACGGCTGGATAGCGCCGCCTGACTTGTCGACAAGCCGGTCGGCTTCACCACTTTGATTAGCGCTCACTAATATGCTATAGGCAAATGGTGAGGGGCTAGTTCCATGAGACAGTCGCTAAGACACATCGCATTGGCATGGCTCATTCTGCCCGGCGATGCAGACGCTCACGATTGGTATACAGGCAAGACTGATCCCGTCCTTCACTATAACTGCTGCGGAAACAAAGATTGCCACCCGATCAGTTCCGACTACGTCAGGATGACGAAAGACGGTTATTTCGTCAGGATGCCGCGCCCGGCTTACTTGAATGAGCCCCAGGAACCGGAGTGGTTTATCCCCCGAGAACGCGTCCAGACTTCGCCTGATGATCAATACCATATCTGCGAGCGATTGATGACGTTTTACCGGACGATCATTCCTCACTTGAAATTTGAGGCCTATTACCGGTTCAGATGGACGTGCTTCTTCGCGCCGCCGGGGACGGGTTCAATCCAGTCGGATTGAACCCGGCAAGGGCTTTCTGTCATTGGGTCTGTCAAATATACAATCGCCTTTTAGAAGGCGATTGTATATTTGACAAACCCATCCTCGTTCAAGCGCCGGGCCGCGGGGCCGATTTGTCTGATTTGTACGATTTCACCTACGCGGCTTGCGAGCTACTTTCACTAGGGATACGTTTCGGTTTCGCCATGGAGCATTTGCCATGCACGAACTCGATGAAACGAAAATGCTGATCCAAACCGCCAAGGACAAGCATGCCAACTGGCTTGTCGACAAAACCGGAATCACCCTCAGCCAAGCACGCGAGCTTATCGATTTGCTTGGCGTTGGCAGTTTGCCATCGCTGGTGCGCGAAGCTCTCTTGCTGGCGAAAAAGTAGCCGAAGGCTGTTTGGTCCGTTTGCTGGATAAGACCGGAATTTTGTACGCATTCGGACATGCCATTGCGACAGGTCCGCTTAGGAACATGCTCAACCTTCACCGGCTCGTGCCCTCAAAAGCCGGCGTACGGCCCGGCCTGCGGGATCCTGTGTCACACGATGAGCAGGCCGGGCTGTTGTCCTTTGTGCGTGGTGCCTGATGACTGACAATTTTGGTCACGCCTTCGAGATGGCCATGATCCTCGTCATGGCCCTTGCGGCGATTGGGATCATCCTAGTTGTCATGGGAATCTTCTGAAGGACGCTATTTCCCGGAGCCATCGGGAGCTATCTGAAAAAGCCCCGGCGCTTGGGCCTGCACCGGGGCTTTCGACACGTACGAGCTACATCAGCATGTCCGCTTATGAGCATGTGCTGATATGGTGAAGAAAGGGTGAATAGCCGTCTAATCTTCGCCTTGATCCCGCTTCCGACGCACCAGTTCCTTTGTCTGTTCCTGGGTCAGCTTCAGTGCATGCGCGATCTTCTTTACGATAGCCTCAAAGGCTGCGTCGGACTGGTCGGCTTTCAGTTCGCGCGCGGCTTCTCTAAACTTGTCGATCTGCGGCTGCGACGGTTTCTCAGGCGTCTGTGGCGGGCTTTTTATTGGGTTTGAACAGGGCTGGGTTGGCGCACCCTTCGTATCAAGGCAAGGAGGAGACGCTGTGAGCCATCCTCCTCGCTTTGGGATAGTGTGGGGGGCGATGACGCAAGGTTAGGGGTGCCTAGTTCCCCGCCGCTTAAAATCACCTTCGACAAGCAGAACGATAAATACTCCGACCACGGCAGACATTGCGGCACTTTCTATGATGCTGCGCGGATCGTCACCGTTGAAAATCATGTACACGATATGGCCGAGAAAGACGCCAACCGCCCCTCCGCGTCCATAGCCTAAAATCCTCTGGTCCATGACGCGCACCATATCAGCACGTCCTCAATTCGCCATCGGTCTATCAACTATAGGCTTTTAGGCGGCGATTATCTGGTAGCCAAACCAAAAGCGAAATTGGAAGACATTCAGGACAGACCGGCAACCCAGCAAACCCGAAGAACCACTACCGCTGCCAGAAGCCACGGTGCACCGAGACCAGCTCGTCCGCAATTTCGGGGAAGGGGCCGTGAACCTCGATCTTCTTCTGTCCAGAGCCGAGCACAACGCGCGAGGACAGGTTCATCGTCGGGTTTTCGGGATGGTCGCTAGTCAGCGCGAGAAGCTCGATCTCCTCGAAGCCATAGACCAGCCGGCCAATATTCGCCCAGTAGAGCGTTCCGGTGCACATCGCACAGGGCTCGCCGGTTGAGACCAGCGTACATGTCCACAGAAACTCAGGCGAATAGGCTGCCGCCGCGCGCCGTGCAAGTTCGGTCTCGGCGTGATGAATGGTATCGATATTGCCTTGGCGCATGAGGATCGCGTCGTCGGGGCCGACCAGCACGGCACCGAACGGATGATGGCCGTGCGCGGCAGCCTCGCGAGCGACCGCATCGGCGGCGCGAAGGTAGGCGAGCATCTGGTCGCGGGTCATGCGCTCTCTCCGGCTTATACGTTACGTTCATATTAGAGCGTGCAATATACTACACGAACCAATGCTGGCGGCCTTCACGGAAGTGTGCAAGGCCACTCGCACCGTCGACAATCACAGGGGCAAGACGGGGCTTTCGAAGATGCGGGCTGCATCTGGTTTGCCGTCTTTCGCCGCCTTCGCCCAGGCCACCTTCCTCAATACGAGGTCTATCGCTCCTGCGATGGGGTTTGTCGCTGACTCACGCCGCCCCCGCCATATCATCCAGGATCGGGCAGTCCGGCCGCTCGTCGCCATGGCAGGCGTGAACGAGCTTCTGCAGCGTCGAGCGCATCGATTGCAGCTCGCGCACCTTCTCCTCGATGGCCATGACATGGGCGGCGGCGATCGCGCGCACGTCCTGGCTGGCGCGGCCACGATCCCTGTAGAGCGCCATCAGCTGGCGGCAATCGTCTATGGAAAAGCCGAGATTGCGCGCGCGGCGCAGGAAGGCCAGCCGATGGATGTCGTCGCCCGAATAGTCGCGGTAGCCATTGGCGGCGCGCGCGGGCGCGATCAGGCCGATTTCCTCGTAGTAGCGGATGGTCTTGGCCGGCAGGCCTGAGCGGTGGGCGGCGTCGCCGACATTCATGGCGGGTCCTCGATTTTGCGGGCCTGCGATTCAGGCCCATTGAATTTCCTTGACAATCCGGCGAGGTATGTTGCCGAAATGCCATAGTGATACGCATACCAGCATGTAAGTCCCCGCATATAGGCATCGTGTGCTTGGCAAGCAAAGCAAATGCCAGCATGAATGATGATGAGAAAGCGGCCGACTCGTGCCGCTCTGGTTTAGGCGGGGCACCGGATCACCACATGCGCATGAAGTCGCTTGCAATAATCGCCGCACTGGCGCTGTCCACCGCTATTGCCGGTTGCAGCACCATCGGCGGGCAGATCTTCTCCAACGACTACGGCGCGGTGACCGATGCCGGTTACCAGCTGCCGCGGATCCCGATCGAGAAAGTGCCTTCGAAGTACCATCGCCAGGAAGTCAACTACGACACCAAGGAAAAGCCGGGCACCATCATCGTCGATACGCAGAACAAGTTCCTGTACTTCGTCGAGGGCGGCGGCCGGGCCATCCGCTACGGTATCGGCGTCGGCCGCGAAGGCTTTGAATGGCACGGCACCGCCCATATCGCCATCAAGCGCGAATGGCCGACCTGGACACCGCCCTCGCAGATGATCAAGCGCCAGCCCGAACTCGCCAAGTTCGCCGGCGGCATGGATCCGGGCCTGAAGAACCCGCTTGGCGCGCGCGCCATGTACCTGTTCAACAAGGGCGGTGACATGGGCTACCGCCTGCACGGCAGCCCCGAATGGAACTCGATCGGCAAGGCGATGTCGTCGGGCTGCATCCGGCTGATGAACCAGGATGTCATCGACCTCTACGACCGCGCCGAGGTCGGCGCCAAGGTCATCGTTCTTTAGGCCATGATGCCGGAAAGCCCCGCTTTTTCGGCACATCGTGGTTAAACTGGAAGTCGCCTTTCATACGCGGACCGTCTAGGCAACAACGGACGTCCCAAACAGAAAACCGGGCAATTCGGCCCGGTTTTTTGTTGTCTGTCGGCAGGGAACTGGCGGTTAGGAGACCTGTTCGACCTGCTGCACTTCCGGCACGAAATGGCGAAGCAGGTTCTGGATGCCGTGCTTCAGCGTCGCCGTCGACGACGGGCAACCGGCGCAGGCGCCTTTCATGTGCAGGAACACGGTGCCGTTCTCGAAGCCGCGGAAGGTGATGTCGCCGCCGTCCTGGGCGACCGCCGGGCGCACGCGCGTGTCGAGCAACTCCTTGATGGTGATGACGAGCTCCTCGTCGGCCTTGGCGTAGAATTCGCCCGTCTGGCTGGTCTCGGCGGCGGGGCCCGCCTTGGCCATGACAGGCGCGCCGGACATGAAGTGCTCCATGATGGCGCCGAGGATTGCCGGCTTCAGGTGCTGCCAGTCCGGGCCGTCCTTGGACACGGTGATGAAATCATAGCCGAAGAACACGCCGGTGACGCCGGGGATTTCGAACAGCCGGCCAGCCAGCGGCGAGGCCGTCGCCGCACTGTCAGCATCGCGGAAATCGGCGGTACCTTCGAGCAGCACTTCCTTGCCGGGCAGGAATTTCAGCGTCGCCGGATTGGGCGTCGACTCGGTCTGGATGAACATAGCCGTCTCCATGCCCGTTTTGGGCAACTAGTTTGGAATAGTTCTAAATAGGCTCTATCGGCTGGACATTCAAGCGAAACGCGTCGCCGGAACGGCTGGCTGGCGGAATGTTTTTGCTGGCTGGGGAACTGGATCCCGGGCGGGCCTCAGGCGAGGCTGTCGATCTCCTCATCCGACAGGTTCTGCGGCACCACGGTCACCGGGATCGGAAAGGCCGCACCCTTGCCGGCCACGGCACCGACCAGCGGTCCGGGACCTTCCTTGCCGGCGCCGGCCGCCAGCACCAGGATGGCGATATCCTGGTCTTCCTCGATCAGTTTATGGATCTCTTCCGTAGGCTTGCCTTCGCGCACGACCATCTCCGGTTCGATGCCGAGCTTCTGGCGCACCTTGTTGGCGTAGCCGTCGAGCGCCGCGCGCGCCGTGGCGTTCGCCTCCTCGCGCATGATCTTCTCGACGCCCAGCCAGTGCTGGAAATCGTCCGGTACGATGACGTAGAGCAGCACCAGCGTGCCGCTGGTGCTCTGCGCCCGCTTCGAGGCGTAGGCGACGGCGCGTTCGCATTCCGGCGTGTCATCGATGATCGTCAGGAATTTCCTGCGATGACCGGCTTCGCGGCTGAGACGTTTGGAGACCATGTCTACCTACTCGGTAAATTTTCGGCCGCAATCTGCCACTGCGGCAGGCCGGCGGCAAGCCGTCGGCCACAGGCCAGTATGTCTTGGCCGGTATGAGGCGGCGCGTTGACGATCGGGCTCAGCCCTGCAGCAGCCCGACAATGTCGCGCACCGTCTTCATTGTCGTCTCGGCAAGCACGCCGGCGCGTTCGCCGCCGTCCCTGAGCACGGCGTCGACATAGGCCCGGTCGCCCTGGATGCGGCGCATCTCGCCGGCGATCGGCGCCAGCTTCTCCACCGCGAGATCGGCCAGCGCCGGCTTGAAGACGGAGAATTGCTGGCCGCCGAATTGCTTCAGCACATCGGCCTTCGACATCTCAGCGAGACCCGCATAGATGCCGACCAGGTTCTCCGCCTCGGGCCGGCTTTCCAGCCCGTCGACCTCGCTCGGCAGGGCCTCCGGGTCGGTCTTGGCCTTGCGGATTTTTTTCGAGATGGTGTCAGCATCGTCGGTCAGGTTGATGCGCGACAGGTCCGATGGGTCGGACTTCGACATTTTCTTCGATCCGTCGCGCAGGCTCATGATGCGCGCCGCCGGCCCGCCGATGACCGGTTCGGTGATTGGGAAGAAGCCGTTCACCGTCTCCTCACCGACCTGCATCTCGACGCCGACGCCAAGACGGGCAATGCGGGCGGAGAAATCGTTGTTGAATTTCTGGGCGATGTCGCGGGTCAGTTCCAGGTGCTGCTTCTGGTCCTCGCCCACCGGCACGTGGGTGGCGCGGTAGAGCAGGATGTCGGCCGCCATCAGCGAGGGATAGGCGAGCAGGCCCAGCGAGGCATTCTCGCGGTCCTTGCCAGCCTTGTCCTTGAACTGCGTCATCTTGTTCATCCAGCCGATGCGCGCGACGCAATTGAAGATCCAGGCAAGCTCCGCATGCTGCATCACCCGCGACTGGTTGAAGACGATGTGCTTCTTCGGATCGATGCCGGAGGCGAGGAACGCCGCGGTGATCGACCGCGTCTGGTCGGCAAGATCGTCATAGACGAGCTGGGCGGTCAGCGAATGCAGGTCGACGACGCAATAGATGCAGTCGGACGTATCCTGCAGGGCGACGAATTTCTTGATGGCGCCGAGATAGTTGCCGAGATGCAGATTGCCGGTCGGCTGGACACCGGAGAAGACGAGTGGCTTGAAGGCGGACATGGTTTCCTCATGGCTTGTGGAGGGCCGTATAAGCGTGATTCCGAAAAGTTGCAGACTTTTCGGAGCCAATTACGCGGCTGGAAACCGCGCGCGGCGAAAGCCTTGCGACGGCGCGCTTATGGACGAGAGTGGGGAGAGGATCAAGAGGCGTGAGATCGCTCCGCGACCATGTTGAATTATTTTTGTAGTGTGCTACGTATCAATAACTATACAAATGAATATAGGTACTGCGATGACCATCAACATCAACAACAAGGAGGCGGACAGCTTGACGCGCGCCTTCGCCAAGGTCGAGGGAGTCGGCCTCACCGAGGCGATCGTCATCGCCATGCGCGAAGCCCTGGAGCGTCGGCGTAACCGAGAGACACCTCTTGAGACGGCTGCACGACTCCGTGCCGAATTCGGGATCGAGCTGAGCGAGCAGGCACGCAATCCGCTGCCGCGCTCGGTCTACGACGAATTGTCCGGCGAAGACTGATGTTCGTCGACGCAGCCGCTATCGTCGCGATGCTGAGCCAAGAGGCCGAAGCTCCACGCTGCTCGCAAGCGATCATGGAGGCGCCGGCTCCTTTCACGTCGGCGATCGCCGTCTGGGAAGCCTCGATGGCGCTTTCGCGATCAGAAAAATTGGCAGTGCCCGTCGAAGTAAGCCTGAGGATAGTCAGTCGTTTTCTTGAAGAGCGAGCTATAGCCTTGCGGGAGCTTCCGCCTGCCTCCGAGGCAACGTCATTGTCCATCGAGGCTGCGTCGCGGTTTCGCAACAACGCCATTCGCCTGAATTTGGCGGACTGTTTCCACTACGCTTGCGCGCGCTACTACGCCGTTTCGATACTTTCGACGGCAGACGAATTCCGGCTTACGGATCTGGAGACTGTTCCTTAGTCGCTGGCGATCCCCTGCGCCCGACATTGCGCCGGATCATACTGAAATCGGCACCGCCGGTGACGAACGCGGTGACGAAATAGAGCGTAGCTCCGCCCGCCACCAGCGCGAGTACCGTCGTCGCCTTGATGACCAGCGGCGAGCCGGGTCCGAGCCTGATGGCGAAATAATGCTCGGCGAAATAGAGGGCGACCCCCATTACCACCGCCGACAGCACCAGCCGCGGAATGCGCTTCAAGAGCGGCACGTCGCGGCCCCAATGGCCGCGCCGGATCAGCACGGCAAGCAGCATCAGCGCGTTGACCCAGCCGGCGACGGCCGAAGCCACGGCAATACCGGGTGCGCCCATCCTCGGGAACAGCGTCAGCGCCGTGGCGACGTTCACCGCCACGGAGATTGCGGCGAAGATCATCGGCGTGCGCGTGTCTTCGCGGGCGAAATAGCCTGGGGTGAAGGCCTTGATCAGCACGAAGGCCGGCAGGCCGAGACCGAAGATCGCCAGGATCGCCGCCACGACAGGCGTTGAATGGTTGGCGGCGAACGCGCCGCGCTCATAGACCAGCCGTACGATCGGTTCCGACATGACCCAGAGTGCCGCCGCCGCCGGCAAGGTCATGAACAGGGTGAATTCGACGGAGCGGTTCTGCAGATTGGCGGCCTCGATCAGGTTGCCTGACTTCAGCGCCCGCGACAGTTCGGGCAACAGCACGATCGCCACCGCGACGCCGACGACACCGAGCGGCAACTGGTAGACGCGGTCGGCATAGGCCAGCGAGGAGACGGCACTGTCCTGCGCCGAGGCGATGGCCGTTCCGATCAGCTGGTTGATTTGGGTGATGCCGCCGGTGATCGCCGCCGGCAGCGCCAGGATCAGGAGCCGCTTCACGTTCGGCGTCATCTTCGGCCGGCGGAAGCCGATCGAGATGCCGGCATTGCGCACCGCCACCCAGACGATGGCAAGCTGCACCACGCCCGCCGCCAGCACGCCCCAGGACAGGGCGAAGCCGACAGCATGTGCATCCAGTCCATGGTACCAGGCGTAGCCAAGCACGCTAATCAGGATGATGTTGAGGAAAGCCGGCGCGATCGCCGCCGCGAAATAGCGCCGCAGTGAGTTCAGCATGCCCGCCATCATGGCTGCGAGCGACATGCAGATCAGATACGGGAACATGATCGTCGCAAGCGTGACGGTCGTCTCGAACTTGCCCGGCGTGTCGGCAAAGCCCGGCGCCACCAGATAGCGCACGATCAGCGGCATCGCCAGTTCCATGGCAACGGTCAGCGCCAGGAGCGCGGTGAACAGGACACCGAACACCTCTTCCGAGAAACGCTTGGCGCCCTCGGTGCCGTGCGTCTCGATCTCCTTGGCGAACAGCGGCACGAAGGCGGCATTGAAAGCGCCCTCCGCGAACAGCCGGCGAAACGTGTTGGGAAACTGGAAGGCGGCATTGAAGGCGTCCGCGACCGGTCCGGTGCCGAGTGCGGCTGCCATCAGCATCTCGCGGCCGAAACCGAGCGCACGGCTCATCAACGTGCCGGAAGCGACGGTAGCAAATTTCTTGACGAGACTCATGCGTTCGCAAACTACCTGTGGGACTGGGAGAAGGGGATGATGGCCGTCACTCGGCGGCTGCCTTGGACCTGCCGCCGCGTTCCGGCACGATGCCTTCGAGCGTCGCGATCAGCCGGTTGCGGATAGTGGCGATGCGGGCTGGGTTGTCGATCTTCTGGCCGGTGAGGTCGGTGACGTAGAAGGTGTCGATGACCTTCTCGCCGAAAGTGGTGATATGCGCCGAGGCAATGTCGAGCGACAGGTCGGACAGCGTCCCGGTGATCTCCGACAAAAGGCCAGGGCGGTCGAGCCCTTCGACCTCGATGACCGAAAACCGGTTCGACAGCGCGTTGCGGATTTCGGCGCGCGGCGGGATCTTGAACACCTTGGATCCGCGCCTTGGCTTGGTGCGTTTCTCGATCATCTCCGGCAGCCAGCTCTTGCCCGACAGCACGTCCTCGATCAGCCGGCCGACGCGCTCGGCGCGCCGGCGCTCGTCCTCGTCGCGATCGAACTCCCTCGATATCAGGATCGTGTCCAGAGCGCGGCCATCCGATGTCGTGAAGATCTGCGCGTCGACGATGTTGCCGCCGGCCCCGGCGCATGCCCCGGCAATGACCGAGAGAAGACGGGGATGGTCCTGCGCCAGCACGGTGATTTCGGTCACTGCCTCGAACTGATGGGTCTTGACCATGGTGGCGAGCTTATTGCCAGCCGCGTCCGTCTCGCGAATGAATTCGGCGTGGCGGAGCTGGTCCGGCAGGTCCACGGTCAGGAGATAGTTTTCATAATGCAGCCTGACATAGCGCTTGCGCGCCTTGTCGGGCCAGTCGGCGAGCGCCTCCGCCAGGCGTTCGCGCGCTGCCGCCGTGCGTTGGGCGCGCGAGACTTCCGAAAAGCCGCCGGTCAGCAGCAGTTCGGTCTCGTAGTAGAGCGTACGCAGCAACTGGCCCTTCCAGCCATTCCACACGCCCGGTCCGACGCCCCTGATGTCGCAGACGGTCAGGATCAACAGCATCTTCAGCCGCTCGACCGACTGCACGATCGAGGCGAAGTCCTCGATCGTCTTGCGGTCGTTGAGGTCGCGGGTCTGCGCCGTCATCGACATGACGAGGTGGTTCTCGACCAGCCAGGCGACGGTTTCCGTATCGGCCGGCGAAAGCCCCATATGCGGGCAGATCCGCCTCGCGATCCTGGCGCCGGCCTCGGAATGGTCTTCAGGCCTGCCCTTGGCGATATCGTGCAGCAGCACGGCGACATAGAGCGCCTCGCGGCTCTTCTTCAGGCCCGGCATCAGCGAATGCGACAGCGGATGCACCTTCTCGCCGTCGCCGCGCTCGATCTCGGCCAGCACGCCGATGCAGCGGATCAGGTGCTCGTCGATCGTGTAGTGGTGGTACATCGAGAACTGCATCATGGCGACGATCTTGCCGAAATCCGGGATCAGCCGGCCCAGCAGCCCCGCCTCGTTCATGCGCCGCAGGTTGAGTTCGGCGTTGCGGTCCGAGGTCAGTATATCGAGGAACAGCCGGTTGGCTTCCTCGTCGCGCCTGAGCGACTTGTTGACCAGGCCGAGCGAACGAGTGAGCAGTTTCAGCGCATCGGGATGGAATTCCAGCCCGTGCTTGTCGGCGAACCAGAACAGCCTGAGAAGATTGACCGGGTCGCGCTCGAAGACGCCGTCGTCGGCGATGTTGATGCGATGGTTGTCGACGATGAAGTCGGACGTGCCGGCAAGCTTGCGCTTACGGCGCTGGAAGGTGAGGAAGATGCGGTTGAAGCCGGGAACGTGCTTGGCCTGCTCTTCCTCCAGCGCGGCGCAGAAGATGCGGGTCAGGTCGCCGACATCCTTGGCGACGAGGAAATAGTGCTTCATGAAGCGTTCGACAGCCGACAGGCCGGGATGGGTCGTATAGCCGAGCCGTTCGGCGATCTCGCGCTGGATGTCGAAATGCAGCCGCTCCTCGGCCTTCCCCATGAGGAAATGCATGTGGCAGCGCACCGCCCACAGGAAATCCTCGGCCTTCTGAAACTCACGATACTCGGCCTCGGTAAAGACGCCTTTCTCGACCAGTTCCTCGCCGGTGCGCACGCGGTAAAAATACTTGCCGATCCAGAACAGCGTCTGCAGATCGCGCAACCCACCCTTGCCGTCCTTGACGTTGGGTTCGACCAGATAGCGGCTTTCGCCGGCCTTGGCATGGCGCTCGTCGCGTTCGGCGAGCTTGGCCTGCACATATTCCGGGCCGGTCGTGCGCACCACCTCATGGTCGAAGCGCAGCATCAGCTCGTCATAGAGTTTGCGCTCGCCCCACAGGAAACGGGCTTCCAGGATCGAGGTGCGGATGGTGATGTCGGTGCGCGACAGCCTGAGGCACTCATCGATGTTGCGGGTGGCATGGCCGACCTTCAGCCCCATGTCCCACAGCATGTAGAGCATGTACTCGACTGTTTGTTCGCCCCACGGCGTCTGCTTGTAGGGCAGCAGGAACAGGAGGTCGATGTCGGATCCCGGCGCCAGCGTGCCGCGGCCATAGCCTCCGACGGCAACGACCGCCATGCGTTCGGCCGAGGACCGGTTCTTCACCCGGTATACATGCGTCGCGGCAAAGTCGTAGAGCGCACAGATCAGCTCGTCCATCAGGTGCGACAGCCGTTCGGCGCAAGCGTTGCCGCCGCCATCTTGCCTCAGCATGGCCTCGGCTGTCTTGCGGCCCTCGGCGAGGCGCCCCTTGAGAAGCTGAAGAACGGCAGCACGGATGGCTTGGCTGGAACCGTCGCCGGCACTGGCCGCGGTCAGCGCGGTCATCTCGCGGCGCAAAGCGTCGCCGTCGATCAATTCATCGAGCTTCAGGGAAATTTTCGCCATGGATACCGGTTGGCCCTGCCTTTTGGGCGGCGTCTATAGCGTGTTTTCGTGGCGCTGGGTATGGGCCTGCTGTCGATCCGGCAAACGCTCTAGTCGTTTGCCTCGACTGGAGCGAGCGGTACGACAATCTGCCGCCGCAGCCTGCAGAGATCGGTGATCTGCCGCGCTGCCCGCCGGGCCTCCCTGCGTATCCGCGCGAGAGCCGGCATCCTGTGTCCGCCGGCGAGCCCGCTTGCGACCCACTCGGCCTCCCGTCCCGGTTCAACCAGGCTCGGCAACCTGTTGCCCACGAACTGCTCCTGCGCACAGAGCGCCGGGACCAGCTGGTAGATCGTCTTGCCGCCCGACGTAGCGAACGCAGGGTCGAAGATGAGACTGTCCACCGCCACGTTGACGTCGGCGGTCGCCTCGAGAAGAGCACGTGCCATTTGCCGGGAGAGCAGGTAACCGCCAGTTCCGATGTGGTTCTTGCGGAGCCTGAACAGCGAAAAACCGCCGCCGACGGAAAACCTCTCCCTCTGGATCACGGTTGTGTGGAAGAATGTCTCGAGCTTGACGACATCGGCATCGGCCGGAATCCAGCTAGTATCGGCAAGCAGCGCACCGGCTTTCGCGGAAAACACCATGTCGTCCTCGAAGACGGCGCCATAGGGCGCGTCGTCTTGCGCGATAATGGTCCAGCAGGCGCGATGGCTGTGCAGGCATGCGATCTCGCTGCCGGACAGGCGCCGCACCGCATACAGTGGATGCTGGCGCTGCAGCATGAGCTCCGGATGGTCCCTTGCATCGATTGCGGCAACCCGCTCGAATCCGAGGCCGATGCGCGAAAACTCCGCCGTCGTATGGGCAAGCCGGTCGGGAGATCGATCGAGGTTGATGACCAGGCGCTTCATTCTTCAACAAAATTTATTTTTTCTTAGGATGGCAGGCAAGCAACGGATCGGCATTTGCTGAAAAAACCACGTCGTCCTCGAAGATGGCGCCGTAGGGGGCCTCTTCCTGCGCCAGGATCGCCCAGCAGAGGCGGTGGCTGTGCAGGCAAGCAATCTCGCTGCCCAACAAACGCCGGGGGGCATACATCGGATGTTGCGGTTGCTGCCCGAGTTCGGGGTGGCTGCGTGCACCGATCGCCGCAACGCGTTGGAACGCGGTGCCAATCCGGGCGAACTCTGCACTTAAGTGAGCAAGTCGGTCCGGGGACCGATGGAGATTTATGACCAGGCACTTCATTGTCGACCGAAATCTAGCGGGATGAATGGGATGCGGAGAATATTAGCAAGAAAAGTTTTAGCACGAGCTCGGCCTTTGTGCAGGGGGTCGATCGATTTCACGGGGCTTGAAATGCGGAAAACCAAAACGGCCCTTGACCTTCCAGTTACTGGAAGCACTACCTCGGGTTTTGAAGCAGTGACAATCAAGGCATTTTAGAATGACGCATTCAGATCACGATCATCACACGCACGGCTCGCATGGCGGCTGTTGCGCGCCGAAAGGCGCCGCCTCGGATGCGGTTCTGCGCGACCCGGTCTGCGGCATGACCGTGGATCCGGCCGCCGGCAAACCGACATTCGAGCATGGCGGCCGCCTCTATCATTTCTGCAGCGAGCGCTGCCGTTCGAAGTTTCAGGCCGAGCCGGAAAGCTACCTGACGGCGACCGACCCTGTCTGCGGCATGAGCGTCGACCGCGCGACGGCGAAACATTTTGTCCGCCATGAAGGCCAAGGCTTTTATTTCTGCTCCGCCGGCTGCAAGTCGAAGTTCGAGGCGGCGCCGCAAACCTATCTCGGCGGCAGGCCGGCGCCGGCGCCGGTGCCCAAGGGCACGCAATACACCTGCCCGATGCATCCGCAGATCATCCGCGACAAGCCCGGCTCCTGCCCGATCTGCGGCATGGCGCTCGAGCCAACGGGCGTGCCAACCGGCGATGAAGGGCCAAATCCCGAACTGGTTGATTTCACCAGGCGGCTCTGGGTGAGCGCGGTGCTGTCGCTCCCGCTGCTGATCATCGCCATGGCGCCGATGGTAGGCCTGTCGTTGGAGGGCCTGGTCGAGGATCGCGCAAAGGTCTGGATCGAACTGGTCCTGGCGAGCCCGGTGGTGCTCTGGGCCGCCTTCCCGTTTTTCCATCGCGGCTGGGACTCGATCCTCAACCGCAGCCCCAACATGTGGACGCTGATTTCGCTCGGCGTCGGCGCCGCCTATCTCTACAGCGTCGCCGCCACGCTCTTCCCGGACATCTTTCCGCATCAGTTTCGCGGCCATGGCGGTGCGGTGCCGGTTTATTTCGAGGCAGCCGCAGTCATCGTGGCGCTGGTCTTCCTCGGCCAGGTGCTGGAACTGCGCGCCCGCGAAAAGACCGGATCGGCGATCCGAGCTCTGCTTGACCTCGCGCCGAAGACCGCACGGCGGATCGCCGAGGACGGTTCCGAGAGCGATGTGCCGCTGGACGACGTCAAGACCGGCGAGCGCCTGCGCATCAGGCCCGGCGATGCCGTGCCGGTCGACGGCACGGTACTCGAAGGCCGCTCCTCCATCGACGAATCGATGATCACAGGCGAACCCTTGCCGGTCGAGAAAGCCCAAGGCGATGCCTTGACCGGCGGCACACTCAACAAGAACGGCTCGCTGATCATGCGCGCCGAACGGATCGGCGCCGAGACGACGCTGTCGCGCATCGTCGAATTGGTCGCCAAGGCACAGCGCTCGCGCGCGCCGATCCAGGGCTTGGCCGACCGTGTTTCCTTCTACTTTGTCCCGGCCGTCGTCCTCGTCGCCATCGCCTCGTTCATCGCCTGGGCGGTCTTCGGCCCCGAGCCCAGCCTGATCTTCGCCATCGTCTCGGCGGTTTCGGTGCTGATCATCGCCTGTCCCTGTGCGCTGGGTCTCGCCACGCCGATGTCCATCATGACCGCGACCGGGCGCGGCGCGCATGCCGGCGTGCTGATCAAGGAAGCCGCCGCGCTGGAGCGCTTCGCCTCCGTCGACACGCTGATCGTCGACAAGACCGGCACGCTGACCGAGGGCCGGCCGAAATTGACCGATGTCGTGGCTGCCAGTGGCTTTTCCGAGGACGAATTGCTGGTATACGCCGCGACCCTGGAAAAAGGCTCGGAGCACCCGCTGGCCGAGGCTATCGTCGACGGGGCGGGCCAGCGCGGCGTGAAGATCGCCGAGGCCGGCAGCTTCGAAGCGGTTACCGGCAAGGGCGTTTCCGGCACGGTATGGGGCAAGAGGGTCGCGCTCGGCAATACCGTGATGATGGCCGATCTCGCCATCGACGTTTCCGCAATCCTGGCCAGCGTGGAAGCGTTGCAGGGCGATGGCAAGACGGCGATGTTCGTCGCTGTCGACGGCAAGCTGGCCGGCATCGTCGCCGTCGCCGATCCGGTCAAGGCGACCACGGCCGAGGCGATCAAGGCGCTGCATGACAGCGGGCTGAGGATCATCATGGCGACCGGCGACAATGAGCGCACCGCCAAGGCGATCGCTGGACGTCTCGGCATCGACGAGGTTCGGGCAGGTCTGTTGCCGGAACAGAAGGCAGCGCTCGTCGACGAACTGCGCGGCAGGGGTGCCGGCGTTGCCATGGCCGGCGACGGCGTCAACGACGCGCCGGCGCTTGCCGCCGCCGATGTCGGCATCGCCATGGGAACGGGCGCCGATGTCGCGGTCGAGAGTGCCGGCATCACTTTGGTCAAGGGCGACCTGAACGGCATCGTCCGCGCCCGTACCCTGGCCCAGGCGACCATCGGTAACATCCGGCAGAACCTGTTCTTCGCCTTCCTCTACAATGTGCTCGGCGTGCCGGTCGCCGCCGGCGTGCTCTATCCGCTCACCGGCACGCTTTTGTCGCCCATGCTGGCGGCGGCGGCGATGAGCCTGTCCTCCGTCTCGGTGATCGCAAACGCATTGCGGCTCAGAACATTGAAACTCTGAGATCAACTCCCAGATACCAAACCCAACCAACAGGAGACCATGAATGACCTTGGCTAAAAAACTCGTGCTGCTGCTGATGGCCGCCGGAATGCTGCTTGCCATCTTCCTCGAAAGCGTGCCGGCGCAGAGCGAAGAGATGAAGCACGACATGGGCGCCATGGCCATGGGGGCGGAAGGCCCTTCGACGGCGGGCTACAAGGCGGCTATGGAAAAGATGCATACCGGCATGATGGCCTCGCAATATACCGGCAATGCCGATGTCGATTTTGTCCGCGGCATGATTCCGCATCATCAGGGCGCGATCGACATGGCCAAGGTCGAGCTGGCCAACGGCAAGGATCCGGAAATCCGCAAGCTCGCCGAAGGCGTCATCGCCGCGCAGGAAGCCGAAATCAAGCAGATGCAGGACTGGCTCGCCGCCCATCCGGTGAAGTAAGCTTCCGGCATCGCCAAGCAGGGCCCGGCGAGAACTCCTTCCGGAGTCTCGTCGCGGCTCGATGCGATCGGGTACCACGGAGCCAGGCCATGGAATCGAGCGTCAGGACCACCACGCTGCCCTGCGGCGAGGCCATACCCGTTCTCGGCCAGGGTACGTGGAAGATGGGCGAGGATTCGCGCCGGCGCTCCGAGGAGGTAGATGCCCTCAAGCTCGGTCTCGATCTCGGCGTCACGCTGATCGACACCGCCGAAATGTATGCCGGCGGCGGTGCGGAAGAAGTGGTGGCCAAAGCTATCGCCGGGCGCCGCGCCGAGGTCTTCCTGGTCTCGAAGGTCCTGCCTTCCAACGCTTCGCGGGCCGGCCTGCAGCGCGCCTGCGAGAACAGCCTGAAGCGCCTCGCCACCGACCGCATCGATCTCTATCTTCTGCATTGGCCGGGCAGCGTGCCCCTATCGGAAACGGTCGAAGCCTTCGAGGCGCTGAAAAAAGCCGGCAAGATCCGGCATTGGGGCGTCAGCAATTTCGACACCGACGAGATGCAGGAATTGGGACTCCTGTCCGACGGCGACAAGGTACAGACCAACCAGGTGCTTTACAATCTGGTCCGCCGCGGCCCGGAATTCGATCTCACGCCCTGGATGAGGAAACGTGGCATCCCACTGATGGCCTATTCGCCGGTGGAGCAGGGCGCGCTGGCATACAATGCCAGGCTCGCCGAGGTCGCAGCCCGTCACAGCGCAACCGCGGCGCAAATCGCCCTGGCCTGGGTAATCCAGCAGGACGGCGTCATCGCCATTCCCAAGGCCGGCAGCCAGGCGCACGTCCGCCAGAATTTTGCCGCGCTGGACATAAAGCTTACGCCGCAGGACATCGCCGATCTCGACAGTGCGTTCCCGCCACCCAGCCGGAAGAGTGGGCTGGAGATGATCTGACTACTTCCCCGCCAGTCCCTTCAACCGGTAAAGTGCCTCCAGCGCCTCCTTTGGCGTCATCTCGTCGGGGTTGATGTCACCCAGTGCTGCGCCCAGCGCGTCGCTCTTCATCGGCCTTGGCGCTTCCCGCTTTACCGCCACCGAAAATAGCGGCAGGTCGTCGACCAGCCGGTTGGTCTTGCCGGAGACCTCGCCTTCCTCCAACTGGCGCAGCACCGCCTTGGCCCGTTCGACCACCGCTTCCGGCAAGCCGGCGAGCCGCGCCACCTGCACGCCGTAGGAGCGGTCGGCGGCGCCCTTGCCGACCTCGTGCAGGAAAACGACGTCGCCCTCCCATTCCTTGACCCGCATGGTGACGTTGGAAAGCCGCGCCAGCTTGCCGGCAAGCGACGTCATCTCGTGGAAATGGGTGGCGAAGATCGCCCGGCAGCGGTTCTTCTCGTGCAGATATTCGACCGCCGCCCAGGCGATCGACAGGCCGTCGAACGTTGCGGTGCCGCGGCCGATCTCGTCGAGGATCACCAGCGCGCGTTCGCCGGCCTGGTTGAGGATCGCCGCCGTCTCAACCATTTCGACCATGAAGGTCGAACGGCCGCGCGCCAGATCGTCCGACGCGCCGACGCGCGAGAACAGCCGGTCGACGACCCCGATATGGGCAGACGCCGCCGGCACGAAGGAGCCGGTCTGGGCCAGGATCGCGATCAGCGCGTTTTGCCGCAGGAACGTCGACTTACCACCCATGTTCGGGCCGGTCAGCAGCCAGATCGCGCCGTTCTTGGCATTTCCCTCCGGCGAGAGGTCGCAATCATTGGCGACGAACGGGCCTTCGCCCGAACGGCGCAGCGCTTGTTCGACCACTGGATGCCGGCCGCCTGAAATCTCGAAGGCAAGGCTGGAATCCACCACCGGCCGGCACCAGCTCTCGCTTTCCGACAAAAGTGCAAGTGCCGCCGACACGTCGAGCACGGCGAGCGCATCGGCGCCGGCGCGGATCGCCTCGGCCTGGCCGACGGCTTCGGCCGTCAGCGCATCGAAGGCGGCCAGTTCGATGCTCAGTGCCCGGTCGGCGGCATTGGCGATCTTGGTCTCCAGTTCGGCGAGTTCGGTCGTGGTGAAGCGCATGGCATTGGCCATGGTCTGGCGATGGATGAAGCGCGCCTTGGCGCCATCGCTGCCGGTCATGACGGCATGATGGTTGGCCGTCACCTCGATGTAGTAACCGAGCACGTTGTTGTGCCGGATCTTCAGCGAACGGACGCCGGTCTCCTCGATCAGGGAGCGCTCCAGCCCGGCGATCACTTTGCGCGACTCGTCGCGCAGCGCCCGCATCTCGTCGAGTTCGGCATGGTAGCGGCCGCGAACGAAACCGCCGTCGCGTTTGAGCAGCGGCAGTTCCTCGCCGAGCGCCTGGGTGAGATGTTGGGCAAGTGTCTTGGGCAGCGCCTGAATCGCGGCCATCGCGCCGGCCAATTCCTGGGGCAGGGCGATCGCGGCAAAGGTTTCAGCTATGGCGCCGGCCGCCTCGAAGCCGGCGCGGAGCGCCCCGAGATCGCGCGGGCCACCCCGGTTGAGCGCCAGCCTGGACAGGGCACGCGGCATATCGGCGACACTCTTCAGGCTCATCCGCACTGCCTGGCAAAGCCGCACTTCGGAACGGAAGAACGACACCGAATCCAGCCGTGCGCCGATGGCCGCCGGGTCGGTGAGCGGCGCCATCAGCCGGTCGGCGAGCAGCCTTGCGCCGCCGCCGGTCACCGTGCGATCGATCGCCTTGAACAGCGAACCCTCGCGGCTGCCGGACAGCGTGCGCAGCAGTTCGAGATTGCCGCGCGTCGCCGGGTCGATGAATAGGGTCGAGCCCTGCTCCTCGCGCTCGGGCCGCGACAGCGGCGGCCGTTCGGCCTTCTGCGTCTTCTCGACATAGGCGATGGCGCCCGAGATCGCCGACAGTTCGGAGCGCGAAAACGTGCCGAAACTGTCTGGTGTCGCCACCTCGAAGAAGCGCGCGATCCGTCCCGTGGCCGAGGCCGAATCGAATAGCGAAGGCGGCTGTGGGCTGGCGACACGTCCGAGCACGTCGAAAACCGGCTTCAGCTCGGGATCGTGGAACACCGGCTCGGCGACGATCAGCTCACGCGGATCGACACGGAAGATGTCGGCGAGCAGCCGGTCGGCGGTAGTCTCAGCGACGCGGAAGGCGCCGGTCGAGATGTCGATCCAGGCAATTGCAAAGCTTCCTTGGTGCCCTGTCGCGCTACCGCGCTCCCCGCCTCTTGGCTCCGCTCCGCCCTTCACCCTGCCCAGCGCCATCAGGAAACTCGATTCCGAGGGTGCCAGCAATTTGTCCTCGGTAATGGTGCCCGGCGTCACCAGCCGCACCACATCGCGGCGCACCACCGATTTGGAGCCGCGCTTCTTGGCCTCGGCCGGATCCTCGATCTGCTCGCAGACGGCAACGCGGAATCCCTGGCCGATCAGCTTCTGCAGGTAATCGTCAGCCGCATGCACCGGCACGCCGCACATCGGAATGTCGTGGCCCTGATGCTTGCCGCGTTTGGTCAAGACGATGCCCAGCGCCCGGCTCGCCTTCTCGGCATCGTCGAAGAACAGCTCGTAGAAATCACCCATGCGGTAGAACAGCAGCGAATCCGGGTTCGCCGCCTTGATCTCGATGAATTGCTCCATCATCGGCGTGACGGCGGCAGCGCCGGGCTGCGGCGGCGTCATCACCTCGGGGGCGGCGTCGGGCTCGTTCGGGCTGTGCATGTTCATGGCGCGGCACGCTAGCAGATGTGATGGCGCGGTTTAATGCCGGGGGGATAGAAAGCAGGGGAAGACCGCGAGCCATCTTTCCATGGAAGGGGCTATTCAGCGTGCATTGCTCGATGGTGTGATCGCCTGACTGGCTGGCTGGCGCCGCAGGAGGTCAATCGCGTCTACAACCAGGCCGCGGTCGGGCTCTGTCTGTCGGCGGCGGAAGGGGCAATGTGCTCCAGCATGGAATATATGATGGCCGGGTTGCCGGTGGTGACCACACCTAGTCTTGGCGGCCGGGACGTCTTTTTCAATCCGGACTATTGCATCATCGCCGAGCCCGATCCGGCGCGCCGTCGAGACGTTGCGCGACCGCGCCATTCCGCGCGAGGAGATTCGCAACCGCACGCTGGCCAAGGTGCGGGCTCAACGGCAGGAACTCACAGTATTCCTGGCCGACCTGCTGAAGAGACTGGGAAGCAGCCAACCGCCGCTATCGCAATGGCCGTTTCCCGGAACCAGGACGCTGCGGCGATGGGCAACGGCCCGCCAGCATGCGCATGAAATCATGGCATCCAGGGTGGCGCAGAATGGCTCCTGACCGAGCGTGTCCGCTTTGAAGCAGCTTTGCAGAGCTTCGTGGTTTACACGCGGCGGCCCGTGGTCTTAATTCGCAAGCACACAGGCACCCGCTTCAAAAAGGTGTCCCACCGGCGAGGAAATCAAAAGCATCATGGCCAGGAAAACCGAGAACAACGGTCCGTCCGTCAGCGCACAGGAAGCGCTCGAATTCCATGCCATGGGCAGGCCCGGCAAGCTGGAGATCGTCGCCTCAAAGCCGATGACGACGCAGCGCGATCTCAGCCTCGCTTATTCGCCTGGTGTCGCCGTGCCAGTGCGCGCCATCGCCGAGGATCCATCGAGAGCCTTCGACTACACGACGCGCGGCAACATGGTCGCCGTCATCTCCAACGGCACCGCCATCCTTGGCCTAGGCAATCTCGGCGCGCTGGCCTCCAAACCGGTGATGGAAGGCAAGGCGGTGCTGTTCAAGCGCTTCGCCGATGTCGATTCCATCGACCTCGAGGTCGATACCGAGGATGCCGACGAGTTCATCAACTGCGTGCGCTTCCTCGGTCCCTCCTTCGGCGGCATCAATCTGGAAGACATCAAGGCGCCGGAATGCTTCATCATCGAGCAGCGCCTGCGCGAACTGATGGACATCCCGGTCTTCCACGACGACCAGCACGGCACCGCCATCATCTCGGCCGCCGGCCTGATCAACGCGCTGGAGGTAACCGGCCGCGACATGAAGACCACGAAGCTGGTCTGCAATGGCGCGGGCGCCGCCGGCATCGCCTGCATCGAACTGATGAAGGCGATGGGTTTTTCGCCCGAAAACATCACCTTGTGCGATACCAAGGGCGTGGTCTTCCAGGGCCGCACCGAGGGCATGAACCAGTGGAAGTCGGCGCATGCGATCAAGACCGATGCGCGCAGCCTGGCCGAAGCACTCGACGGCGCCGATGTCTTCCTCGGCCTTTCCGCCAAGGGGGCGCTGACCACCGCCATGGTGCAGTCGATGGCCAAGAACCCGATCATCTTCGCCATGGCCAATCCCGATCCCGAGATCACCCCGGAGGAAGTGGCCGAGATCCGCACTGACGCCATCATGGCCACCGGGCGCTCGGACTACGCCAATCAGGTCAACAACGTACTCGGCTTCCCCTACATCTTCCGCGGCGCGCTGGATGTCAGGGCCACCACCATCAATGACGAGATGAAGATCGCCGCCGCTCGCGCGCTCGCCGAACTGGCGCGCCAGGACGTGCCCGACGACGTCGCCGCCGCCTATCAGGGCAACCGGCCGAAATTCGGTCCCAACTACATCATTCCGGTGCCGTTCGACCCGCGCCTGATCTCCGCCATTCCGATCGCCGTGGCCAAGGCGGCAATGGATTCGGGCGTCGCCCGCAAGCCTATTCTCGATCTCGACCGTTATGCGCAGGAGCTTTCCGCCCGCCGCGACCCGATCGCCTCGACCCTGCAGCGTATCTACGACCGCGTGCGCCGCCAGCCCAAGCGCATCGTCTTCGCCGAAGGCGAGGAGGAGCAGGTGATGCGCGCCGCCGTCTCCTATGTGAACCAGCGGCTCGGCACTGCCATCCTGCTTGGCCGCGACGACGTCATCAAGGAGAACGCCAGGCACGCCGGCATTGACCTCAACAAACAAGGCATCGAGATCATCAATGCGCGTCTGTCGCGCCGCAATTCGATCTACACCGACTATCTCTACGAACGCATGCAGCGCAAAGGCTTCCTGTTTCGTGACTGCCAGCGGCTGATCAACAACGACCGTAATCATTTCGCCGCCTGCATGGTGGCGCTGGGCGATGCCGACGGCATCGTCACCGGCGTCACCCGCAACTATTCGACCGCGCTCGACGATATCAGGCGCGTCATCGACGCCAAGCCCGGCCACCGCGTCATCGGCGTCTCGATCGTGCTGGCGCGCGGCCGCACGGTGATCGTCGCCGACACCGCAGTGCACGACATGCCCAACGCCGAGCAGATCGCCGACATCGCCGAGGAGGCCGCCGGATTTGCCCGCCGCATGGGCTATGAGCCAAGACTCGCCATGCTCGCCTATTCCACCTTCGGCCACCCGCAGGGCGAGCGTTCCGAGCGCATCCAGGAAGCCGTGCGCATCCTCGACAAGCGCCGCGTCGATTTCGAATATGACGGCGAAATGGCAGCCGACGTGGCACTCAACGCCCGCGCCATGGCGCAATATCCGTTCATAAGGCTCACCGGCCCGGCCAATGTGCTGATCATGCCGGCGTTCCACTCGGCCTCGATCTCGACCAAGATGCTGCAGGAACTCGGCGGTTCGACCGTCATCGGCCCGCTGCTGGTCGGCCTGAACAAGCCGGTGCAGATCGTCTCGCTGAACGCCAAGGACTCAGACATCGTGAACATGGCGGCGATCGCGGCGTATACGGCGGGGACTTGAAGAGCGGTCGGCGTGGCGGA
The DNA here is from genome assembly GCF_006440535.1 of Mesorhizobium sp. B2-5-13. NCBI lineage: Bacteria > Pseudomonadati > Pseudomonadota > Alphaproteobacteria > Hyphomicrobiales > Phyllobacteriaceae > Mesorhizobium > Mesorhizobium sp. B2-5-13. Next base: position 367,678 of record NZ_VFUI01000002.1, read on the forward strand.
CGAAAGCTGGCGATCAGACTGGTCTCTCACCCCGGCGCGAACACCCGCGCCGCCTCGACCACCTCCTCCGCCCGGTCCTGGCGCAACAGGTCGATCGGAATGCGGCCGTCGAGCTGAGCCGCTGGGCGGGTCAGCCACAGCCATGCGAGCCTTGGATTGCCGATGATCTCCAGCACATCGCTTATGCCTGCCACCGGCCTGCCGTCGACGAACTGCGCCAGCGGGAAGACGTGCTTGCGACCGCCCTTGCGCAGCGCGATGACGTCGCCCCGTCTCTGCCAGCGGTGCAGGGTGGAGCGGGCGATGCGCAGGTTTTCCTCGAGGTAGGTCGAGCCGGCGACGCGGCCGGCCCAGTCCTCGATCAGCATCGATTCTAGGTCGTCGGACTGGGGAAGCGCGGGAAGCGTTTCGGCCTCTGCCGACAGCGTCGTCGTCCCCACCGTGCCAGCTTCGCTGCGGCGCGCGGCTTCCGCCGCGAGCGCACGCACGAATTTCGAGGCAAGGCCGGGAAGGTCGGCGTGAATGGTGTCGATGGCGCGCTGGTGCTTGGGCGACAGCAAGGTGACCGCGGACGCTATGCTGCCGGCGATCTTGCCGACCGAGATCATTGTCGGGCCGTTGATGGCCTCGTCATAGTGGGCAAGCGCACGCTCGACTTTTTCCGCCACCATGTCGGCGAAATCGTCCTGCGTGATGCCGGTCGCCTTAGTCTGAAATCTGGTCATACATCTGTCTTCTGGCCGCGCGCTCTCCTCCCTCAGCCACGGCCGTTGTTGAACGGCTAGGGCTGAAAGTGGAAAGCGCAACGGCAACAGATGCAACGACCCGACAGGTTGCTGTCCTGCATTGCCACACACCCCGATAGGCGAGCCGAAAGGTCAGTCACGGCACGCTCGCATTTGCCTTTAGGAGCGGTCTGTGACAACTGCGCGACGGTGAGAAGCGGTCCGCGCTTGCCTTCTCCCTGCGGGGCCCGAAGGGCGGGCGAGGCCTGACTCGCCCAAGACGGTTGAGGGTGCTGGACGGAGTGCCGCCATTGCCAAGCTGGAACACCCCTCATCCGGCCGCTTCGCGGCCACCTTCTCCCACAAGGGGACGAAGAGAAAGGCGTTGTTACAACAATCCCGCCTGCTCTGCCTCTTTGCGCAGGTTCTGCCGTGGCCTTGGGCCGATCTGCTGGATCACCAATCCAGCCGCCAGTGAGCCAAGATCGCCGCAGGTCTGGAGGTCTCGGCCCTGTGTATAGCCATGCAGGAAACCGGCGGCGTAGAGGTCGCCGGCGCCTGTCGTGTCGACCAGTTCCTTGATGGTGGTTGCCTTTATGACCACGGTCTCGTCGCCGCGTACGATGACCGAGCCTTTTTCGGAACGGGTCACTGCCGCGATCTTGCAATCCTTGCGGATCTGCGCCAGCGCCTCGTCGAAGGACGAAGTCTGGTAAAGCGACTTGATCTCGTGGCTGTTGGCAAAAACAATGTCGACCGTGCCCGAGCGCATCAGGTCGAGGAATTCGTCGCGGTAGCGGTCGACGCAGAATGGATCCGACAAGGTCATCGAGACTTCGCGACCGGCCGCGTGCGCAAGTTTCGCCGTCTGCCGGATGGCTTCCTTGGCGCGCGGCGGGTCCCATAGATAACCTTCGAAATAGGTGACCTTGGCGCCCGACGCCTTGTCGGCCTCGACATCTTCCGGCCCGAGTTCGACGCAGGCGCCGAGATAGGTGTTCATCGAGCGTTCGCCATCGGGGGTGACGAAGATCATCGAGCGCGCCGTCGGCGGCTCGCCCTCGAGCGGCCTGGTGTCGAAGGCGACGCCCTGCGCGTGGATGTCGTGCGCGTAGATTTCGCCCAGCGCATCGTTGGAGACCTTGCCGAAGAAGGCGGCGCGTCCGCCGAAGGAGGCGACACCAGCCGCCGTGTTGCCGGCACTGCCGCCGGAGGCCTCGATCGCCGGGCCCATGCGGCTGTAGAGCAATTCGGCGCGGTGGGTGTCGATGAGGTTCATCGCGCCCTTGATGATGCCGTTGGTCTCGAGGAAGTCCTCCTCGCACTGGGCGATGATGTCGACAATCGCATTGCCAATGCAAAGCACGTCATAATCCGGCATCAATGTCTCCGCCAAAACCCGAGCCGGCTTCTTGCCATGCCCGCGCGGGTCTACAGCATGACCCTGAAAACTGGCAACCGATTTTCTGTCGTTGCCGGCGTATCGGCGAGGCCCGTCCTTTGCCGAAGAAGCCCGCGACTGCGCGCCTGCAAGACAGTTTTGCAGTTGGTTTTCGTTGTACCCAGGCGTTACGACAATTCGATCGTGGCCGAAGCATTTCGCCGTGGCGTTGCCTAAAAGGGCTTGTTCGATCCCGATCCGAAGGCGGCAAGCCCATGTCAGCAAAGAGCGATACGACCACCGACCTGGTGTTGCTCGGCGTGCTGGCGGTGCTGTGGGGGGCGTCCTATACCTTCATCAAGATCGGCGTCGAGACCATCCCGCCCATCACCTTCATCGCCGCCCGCACCCTGATCGCCGGCGCCATCCTGTTCGCCGTCATCCGCTGGCGCGGCCTTGCCATGCCGGGCGACGCGGCAAGCTGGCGCCGCTTCGCCTTCCAGGCCTGCCTCAACAGCGTCGTCCCGTTCACGCTGATCGCCGCCGCCGAGCGTTCGGTCGACGCCGGCCTTGCCACCATCCTCAACGCCACCTCGCCGATCTTCACCTTCCTGCTGACGGCGCTCATCACCCGCCATGAGCCGGTGACGGCGCGCAAGCTGGTCGGCGTCGGCGCAGGCATTGCCGGCATATGCCTGATCGTCGGCACGCAGGCGCTTGGCGGCATAGGCCACCAGCTCTGGGCACAGCTAGCCATCGTCGCGGCAACGGTGTGCTATGCGGGCGCCGCCATTTTCGGCCGCGGCTTCAGGGGCCTCGATCCGATGCTTCCCGCCGCCGGTTCGATGCTGTGCGGTGCGATCATGCTGGTGCCGCTCAGCCTGGCGGTCGACCAGCCGTGGACGCTGGCGCCTTCGGCGGCTTCCATACTCGCTTTGCTCGGCCTGTCCGTGTTTTCGACGGCACTGGCTTTCGTCATCTATTTCCGTCTGATCCACACGCTGGGGTCGGTCGGCACGACGTCTCAGGCCTATCTGCGCGTGCCGATCGGCGTCGGCATTGGCGCCGTGTTCCTCGGTGAAAGCCTGGGCCCTACGGCTTGGCTCGGCATGGGTTTTGTCGTTGTCGGCGTGGCGGCCATGACCATACCGGTCCGCAAGCCGGCCTCCGCCCGATAGGCAGATTTCGGGTGAGTGCGAGGCTGGCAACGGCCCGCGCTTGTGCTCGCGGGCCGCACTGCCTATCTCGGGAACGTCCTGCCTTGTGGCTGTGTCCGCTGACCTTGGGGTGAAGCACGGTGATTTTCGACGCTGCCCGCACCGCGGCCCTGGAGTTGCTCTCGCCTCCGTTTCGCTCCGTGTTCATCAAGACGCTTGGCCTGACCCTGCTGGCGCTGGTCGCCCTGTGGTTCGGCCTGACCAGCCTTGTCGAATGGCTGGCCCTGCCGTGGCTCCAGACATCGTTGCCCGGCATACCGTCCTGGGCCGGGTGGCTGGGCGGACTAATCGCCGCCATCGCGTTGGCCTTCGGCATGGCGCTGCTGGTCGCGCCGGTCACGGCCGTCATCGCCGGCCTGTTCCTCGACGATGTCGCCGAAGTGGTCGAGCGCACCGACTACCCCGGCGACCCGGCCGGACGCGCCATGCCGGCATTGCGATCGCTGGTGCTGGCGGTAAAATTCTTTGGCGTCGTCATCCTGGGCAACATCGTCGCCTTGCTGCTTCTGCTGGTGCCGGGCATCAACATCGCCGCCTTCTTCATCGTCAACGGCTACCTGCTCGGACGCGAATTCTTCGAATTCGCCGCCATGCGCTTTCGCCCGGAGGAAGATGCGAGGGCCCTGCGCAGGCGGTATGCCGGCACGGTGTTTCTCTCCGGGCTGGTTATCGCGGCTTTCCTCGCCGTGCCGCTGCTCAACCTGCTGACGCCGCTCTTCGCCGCCGCCATGATGGTGCATCTGCACAAGGCGGTCTCGGCACGGGAAGCGGCCCGTCCCGCACGCGGTTGAGCCTTCAGCGCAAGAGAAAGCCGCGCCCCAGCTCGTCGTCCGGTTCGACAATGAATTCGGCTCGTCCGGAATAATAGGCACGGCCGCCGACGCGGGCGACAATCGCTTCGTGCGGGCCGGCCTTCGCCGTTCGCGCCACCACCCCGGAAAAGCGCGAGCCGGCGATGCTCTCGAAAATGCGCTTCTGCCCGATGGCGATCTCGCCCTTGGCATGCATGGCCGCCAGCCGGGCGGTGACGCCGGAACCGGTCGGCGAGCGGTCGACCTCCGCCTCGGCGAAGACGCAGACATTCCTGGTGACTTCCCCGGAAAAGGCGTCCTTTCCATCTGTCAGGATGGTGCCGTAGAGGAAGGCGAGGTCATCATGATCGGGATGCGATAGCGGAAACTCGGCCTTGAGCCGGTTCGTCAGCGCGGTTGCCGCGTCGACGAAATCGCGCACACGGTCGCGGCCGAACTCCAAGCCGAATTGATGACAGTCGGCCAGCGCGTAAAAGGCGCCGCCATAGGCGACATCGAAACCGATCTTGCCATATTCCGTCAGCTCGATCTGTTGGTCGCGGGCAAACAGGAAGGCCGGCACGCTCTCGAACGACACCGAACCGGCCTTGCCGTCGCTGACCGCGACGGAGGCGACGACCAGGCCGCACGGCGCCTCGATGTTCACGGTGGTGAACGGCTCCTGCGTGGCCACCAGCCCTTGATCGATCGCGTAACGGCCGAGCGCGACGATGGCGTGGCCGCACATGGTCGAATAACCCTCATTGTGCATGAACAGCACGGCGAGGTCCGCGCCGGGCAAATCGGGCTCGACCAGCAGGGCGCCATACATGTCGTAATGGCCGCGCGGTTCGAAGATCAGCAGTTTGCGCAAATGATCGAGATGGTCGCGCACATAGGCGCGCTTCTCCAGGATGGTGCCCTTGGGAATACTGGGATAACCGCCCGTGACGATCCGGAGAGGCTCGCCGCCCGTATGCATGTCGACGACAGTAAGGTTCATTCGGGCCCGTCCTAGCCCTGGGATTTGCCGTACAGCGCCTGCAACTTGCCGAACGGCATGGCGGCGCGGGTGAAGCCGAACGTGCCGTCCTGCTGGATTTCGCGCGCCGCCGTCTCCAGCATGCCGTAGGCGAAATTGGTCAGCCACGGCCCTAGCGAAATCCGTTTGACGCCGGCCACGGCAAGGTCGGCGATGGTGAAGCCGGGCTTCGCCATGACATTGACCGGCTTGCCGACCGCCGAGCACAAGGTCTGTACCATCTCGACGTCGCCGATGCCCGGCGCATAGAGCACGTCGGCGCCGGCCTTTTCGAAGGCCTGCAGCCGCTTGATCGTGTCGTCGAGGTCGGACTTGCCCCAGAGGAAATTCTCGGCCCGCGCCGTGAAGACAAAGTCGCGCTTCAGCGCCCGCGCCGCCTCCACCGCGGCGGCGACACGCTCGACCGCGTGCGAAAATTCATAGATGGGCTTGTCCGGATCGCCGGTGTGGTCCTCGATCGAGCAGCCGGCAAGCCCGGCGGCTTCCGCCGCGAAAATGGTCTCGGCGGCCTGCTCGGCGCTGTCGCCCTTGCCCTTCTCCAGATCGGCCGAAACCGGCAGTTCGGTCGCCGCCGTCACCTCGCGGCAATGATGGATCATCTGGTCGAAGCTCACGGCTCCGTCCGGCAGGCCGCGCGAAAAGGCAAAGCCGGCGCTGGTCGTGGCCAGCGCCTTGAAGCCGAAGGAGCCAAGCAGCTTCGTCGTGCCCGGATCCCAGGGATTGGGCATGACGAAGGTCGAGGCATGCAGGTCGCGAAAAATCTTGCCGTTGTCCATGAATGCTCCCCCATGACGAGTGCCGGGGCGGATGCTACCGCGCTGTTCGTGGCCGGGCAAACGAATGCGGTTGGTTCAGAAGCGTTTCTCGTTGTCTGCTGCCAATTTCTCGAAAGCGTCGGAATCGGCGACATAGCGCGCCGTTTTCTTGTCCCAGCGGTAGGTTACGGAATTGTCGTTCGAGACGGCCTTCGGGGCCGGTTCGTCGCAAGTCTCTTCGCCAGGCACTGTCTTGTCGGTTATCGCCGCCTTGATCGCTGCGTAGGGCGAGCCATCGCTCAAAGCCTGGAAGGTCAGGTCTTGGGAGCGCCGGTAGGAACAGACATTTTCGTCGAACGTGTTGATGAGGTCGATCAGCTCAAAACGGCCGTCTCGCACCAGGATAAGCGGCGTCGACATGTAGCCCTGGTTCGAATTGAAATGCGTGCTGGAGATCATCAGCGCATCGTCACTGGGGCCGAGCGAAAGTTTACCGGGGTGGCGAAAGAAGGTGAAACGGTCGGTCGCCACATTGACGGCATCGAGCAGCTTCGGTTTGCCGGTGAGGTCGTAAAGCGCCAGCACCGCATAGCCCTCCGCGCTGTCGGGCGACTGGCCGAGGTCGAACAGCATGGCCAGCCGATCCTTGCCGCCGGCTTTGATGCCAAGCACGCCGGCGCTGAAAACGCTCGGTGCCTCTGGTGGCGAGCTGTCATTGTCGGGACCGGCAATGTGCCGCATCTCGATCGGCGAGGAGCCGACATAATAATCGCCCTTCGCCGTCAGATCCGGAACGACCATCCTGATGAGATCGGCATAGGTCGTATCGGCGTGGCCGACGATGGGTTTGCCGAGGTCCGGGCTGGCGGCATCCTGGGCTCCGGCCGCGCCGCACAGCAATGGCAGCAACAGGCAGGCAAGGACGAGCCGATGCAAAAATCCTGACATGCTTGATATCGTCCCCTCACCCCAAGCGCCGCCAAGCTAACATGACTTGCCGGGCCGCGCAGCTACAGCATATCGCGGCGAATAGGATTCGCCCGACCTGCTGTAAGCTTCTGATTTTATGCATGTCGTTATCCCGGCCTACACGGCCGGCGAATCAGTGGATCGGCACCAGCCCGGCGAGTTCGCGCATATCATCGAACAGGATGCCGCCGGCCTGGATCAGGCCGTCGCGGTCGGAATAGGGGTCGCCATGATAGGAAAACGCCCGCATGCCGGCGGCGATCCCGGCCTGCGTGCCGGCGACGCTGTCCTCGACGACGATGCAGTCGGCGGGCGCGAAGCCCATGGTTCTGGCGGCGTGCAGGAACAGGTCGGGGAACGGCTTGCCGCGCGATACCATGGTGGCACTGAACATGGCATGTTCGAACAGCGGCAACAGCCCGGTCTGGCCAAGGGTTATGTGCATCTTGGAGATCCTTGCCGAGGTGGCGACGCAATAGGCGATGCCGGCCGCGCGGACCGCCTCGATGAACTCCCGGACATAAGGGATCGCCTCGACGCCATGGGCGAACAGATCCGGCAGGCCGGCATTCCAGCGCTCGACGAAATCGGCGCCGAGCCTGACGTTGGTCGTCTCTTCGATCTCTTTCTGCACTGACACCATGCTGCGGCCGGAGAAGTTCTTGCGGCAATATTCGAAGGTCGCGGGATAGCCGGTCGCGCTTAGCCATTCGGCAAGGCGCCGGTTGGCGAGGTTCTCGGTATCGACCAGGATCCCGTCGCAGTCGAAGATGACGAGCTTTGGCAGCGGCCGTGTTTCAGTCATATTGGATCAGTCTACGCGACAAATCGGTTCGATATGCCGAAATACAGCCATGCATCAGGCGGTGCCGGTCGATCCGAATCCGCCCGAGCCGCGCGCCGTGCCGCCGGCCAGCGAACGCTCTTCCACCGCCACCTGCGTCACGGCGCCGAAAACGATTTGGGCGATCCGCATGCCGCGCGTCACGGCGAAGTCCTCGTCGCCGAGATTGACCAGCAGCACCTTCACCTCGCCGCGATAGTCGCTGTCGACCGTGCCGGGTGAATTGAGGACGGTGAGGCCATGTTTGAAGGCAAGGCCCGAGCGTGGCCGCACCTGGCCCTCCATGCCCTCGGGAATTTCCAGGATCAACCCGGTCGGCACCAAGGCGCGCTTGCCCGGCAGGATCAGAAGCGGCCGGTCTTCGGGCACCGCCGCGCGCAAATCCATGCCGGCGGCGCCGGCGCTTTCATAAGCGGGAAGCGGAAGACCCTCACCATGTGGCAACCTGACGAAGCCGACGGTCGGACCGATGACGGAAGGTGTTTGAAGGGCTGCGCGCATAAAATGGATCCTATCGGCGCGATTGCCGATTCGGTCAACTCGACCGCAGGGCTATCAACGGCTTTCTTTCGGGCATCACTGTGGCCTGAGGACGGCTCAACGCACTTCCATCGGAACCACGGTCGTCTCCTTGATCTCCTCCATGACGAAGGAGGCGGAAACATCCGACAAAGCCACCTTGGCGATCAGCCGCTGGTAGAGCCGGTCATAGGCCTTCACGTCGGCGACGCGGGCGCGCAGCACATAGTCGAGATCGCCGGACATGCGGTAGACGCCGATGATCTCGGGCAAGCCCGCCACCGCAGCGCGGAATTTCTGCAGCCAGTCCGGGTCGTGGTTGGATGTGCGGATCAGGATGAACACCGAAAGGCCAAGCCCGAGCTTCTCGGCATCGACCAGCGCCACGCGGCCGGTGATGACGCCAGCTTCCTCCAGCCGCTTGACGCGCCGCCAGCAGGCATTGCGCGACAAGGCCACCCGCTCCGACAACTGGTCGACCGACAAGGTGCCGTCGCGTTGCAATTCGGCGAGCAATTTCCGATCAAGTTCGTCGATTGCCAGTGTCATGTGGGATACTTGTCCCATGAAATCGCAAAATACAAGGATATTTTGGGACCAATGAACCGGTGAGGCGTGTCAGGATACTCATATCGGAACGCAAACGCTGAAGGGAACCAGCATGTCGGTCGCAAGGATTTTCACCTCTCATCCGGCCAAGGTCGGTGAAACCTATTTCGGCCATATGGCCTTCGCCACATGGTTTTCGTCGCGCCTGCTGATGGCGGCGGCAGCAGCATTTGTTCACGCTTTCTTGCCATTTCTCTTTGAGACTACCGCCAGCCGAATCATTCGCGAGCTCTACGAGCGGACGCACAACAGAGGCACACACGCGATCAACGAGCCCGCTGCTCTTCCGGATCGCGCCTAAAGGAAGGCGGAAGCAATGTGCCGGTGGGCGGCCTATCTCGGTGAAGCGGTCTTTCTCGAAGACATCCTCACGGCGCCCTGTCACTCACTGATCGCCCAGAGCCACTGCGCCCAGGAAGCGAAGTCGCCGACCAATGGCGATGGTTTCGGCCTTGCCTGGTACGGCGACCGGCCGGAGCCCGGTCTCTACCGCGACATCCTGCCGGCGTGGTCCGATCCCAACCTGAAGAGCCTGTGCCGGCAGATCAAATCCGGCCTGTTTCTCGCGCATGTGCGGGCCTCGACCGGCGGCGCCACCAGCCGCATGAATTGCCATCCGTTCATCTCCGGCCGCTGGTCGTTCATGCACAATGGCCAGATCGGCGGCTTCGAGAAGATCCGCCGCGCGCTGGAGAACTCGTTGTCCGACGCTGTCTTCGAGCAGCGCGAAGGCACCACCGATTCCGAACTGTTTTTTCTGCTCATGATCGACGAAGGGCTTTCGTCCGACCCGCAAGGTGCCGTTTCCCGCGCCACCTCCCGCGTGCTCGAAGCCTCGCGCCGCGCTGGTCTCGAGCCGGCGCTGAAATTGACCGCCGCCTTCTCCGACGGGCAGGCGCTGCATGCGGTGCGCTATGCCACCGACGTCCAGGCGCCGACGCTCTACACGTCCATCTTCCGCAAGGGCGCTGGCCGCTGCATCGTTTCCGAACCCTTCGATCGAGAGGGCGGCGACTGGCAGGCGATCCCGCCATCGAGCTTCGTCACCATGACAAGGGACGGCATCGACATTCGTCCGTTCGCTCCGCGGCGAAGCTGGCGCTGGCCGGGTAAGTCTTCTTCGCCGATGTCTCAAATCGGCAATGTGGCAGGACAGAGGGGGGCGCCGTAGAGTGCCGACCTCACGCAATCCCAATCAAGCGCCCACCTCCAATGAATGCTCAACTCCGCTTGAAGCCGCGCCGCTATCCGCCATTTGATGAGGCGGCGGCAAGCAAGCCGGAACCTTGATCATGAACCTCGCCTTTTCCTCAGCCACCGATCTCGCCGCCGCCATCGCCGCGCGCAAAATCTCCGCCGTCGAAGCGCTCGACGCCCACCTCGCGCAGATCGACAGGCACAATCCTGCCGTCAACGCCGTCATCTCGCTCGACAGGGACGGGGCTCGCGAGCGTGCCGAGGAGGCCGATGCGGCATTGTCGCGTGGCGAAGCGCTCGGGCCGCTGCACGGCGTCCCCTTCACGCTGAAGGACATGCACGAGACATCTGGGATGAAAACCACGGTCGGCTTCCCGCTCTTCGCCGACTATGTGGCGAAAGAGGACAGCCCCGTCGTTAACAGGTTGAAGACAGCCGGCGGTGTGCTGATGGCCAAGACTAATGTCGCCACAATGCTGTCCGACTGGCAATCGGACAATCCGCTGTTCGGCCGCACCAGCAATCCCTGGAATCTCCAGCGCACCCCGGGCGGATCCAGCGGCGGCGCCGCTGCCGCCGTCTGCACAGGCATGACACCGTTCGACATCGGCACCGACATGCAGGACTCGATCCGCCTTCCCGCGGCGTTCTGCGGCGTCTACGGCCTGAAGCCGACGGAACATCGCGTTTCGCTGGCCGGCGCCTTTCCGGATCCAGGCGGTGCGGCGCGAAGCGTGCGGCTGATGTCCTGTCTCGGCCCACTGGCGCGCAGCATCGACGATTTGGCGTTGATCTATCGGATCATCGCCGGCCCGGACGACCGCGACACCGACCTTGCGCCGGTGCCCGTCGAGGCCATGCCGAAGCTCGACCTCCAAACTTTGCGCATCGCTTTCGCGCCCTCCTTTCCCGGGTTCCCAGTGGCCGGCGGCATCAGTGCAGCGGTCGAAAATGTCGCAAGACGACTGCAAGACGCCGGCGCCATCATCGAGGAAGCGAAACTGCCCAAGCTCGACCTGCACGACGATCTCGCCCAGGGCGGCGCGCTGATCGGCATGATGATGGAGGCGGCGCAGCAGGAACCGCCGGAGGAGCCGGCATCGGTCTCGCGCTGGTTTGAGGCACTGGCCCGCCGCGACAAATCCATTCTCGTCTGGGACCGTTTTTTCGAGGATTGGGACGCGCTGCTCTGCCCGGTCGCCATGACCACGGCATTCCCGCATTGTGCGCCGGGCACTGCGATCAAAGTCGACGGCAAGGACCAGAGCTACTGGATGTTGCCGGCCTACGGAGCCGTCTTCAACTACAGCGGCCACCCGGCGCTTTCGATACCTTGCGGGCAGGACAGCGACGGCCTGCCGATCGGCCTGCAGCTTGTCGGCGCACGCTGGTCGGAGGCGCGGCTGCTCGCCGTGGGCAAGGGGATGGCGCCCTTGACCGGCGGCTTCAGTCGTCCGCCCGGCTATTGAGCGAAGCGCGACAGTCCGTAAGGCGCCAGCAGCGGGTCGCGCTCGCCGCCAAGGATTTCGCGCGTGGCGAACAGGCCGACGGCCGGCGCCAGCGTGATGCCGGAATGCATGACCGCGATGTAGACGCCATCCATGCCCTCGGCGCGGCCGATGATCGGAAAGCCGTCGATCGGTGTCGGCCGGTAGCCGACCGTGTAGAAATCCAGCTCAAGTCCGTCGCTGTCGCGCAACATGGCTTTCGTGGCCGCGAACAACGCGCGGGCGGTGGCTTTGGCATCCATCCCCGGATCGGCGCCGCCGAAGTCCGAGCCGGCGATGATACGGCCTTCCGCCGTCTGGCGCATGTGCAGCCGCTCGGCCAGCACCAGTCCGTTGAGCAGCTTCTTGTATGGCCGCGAATGGACGATCAGGCCGGGCGGGGTCTCGATCGGCAGGTTGATGCCGGCGGTCGCGGCAATGTCCGGCGAGCCGACGCCTGCCGCGATCACCACCTCGTCGGCGGCAATCAGCCCATGCGATGTGCCCACGCCGGTTATCCTGCCATTGGTCTGGATCAGCGCCGTGACCGTACTGGAACGGATGCGCGCGCCGCGCTGTTCGGCATCGGCCAGCAGGGCCTTGGAGGCTGCGACCGGCTCGGCAACACCTTCCTCGGCGACATGCAAAGCGAAATCCGGCGGTTCGGCGAGATTCGGCTCGATGCGCGCCGCGCCGGCACGGTCGACGCGCTCGATGCCGTAGCCCCAGGCTGAGTGCTCCGCGGCATAGGTTCCCATATCCGCCGCCGATAGATCCCAGCACAGGCCGCCGCACCAGTTGAGCGGCAGGCCGGGCAGGTCTCTCGCCAGCCGAGACCATTCGGCCATGGCGCGGCTGCGCAGCCGGAAATAAGGCTCCGCATTGCCCCAGCTGGCATTGATCCAGGCAAAGGAATTGAGCGTCGCGACACCCCCGGCCTCGCTGTCGGCGATGACCGTTACCTGGGCGCCCGCTTTGGTCAGGTGCCAGGCAATCGACGCACCGATGATGCCGGCGCCGATGACGATCACTTGTTTGCCGGCGCTCATGTTCGCTCCTGATCCAAGGGTGACATGTCATCCAAGTGCCATCCTGTCCGCCGCTTGCCAACATCGAATGCCATAAAAAAGGCAGCTTGACATCAATACGTACGTACGTATTATATGACCATGGCTAGACAATCACTCCGCGAAAAACTCCTCGATGCCGGTTTCCAGACCATCTGGGACTCGGGCTATGCCGCCGCCGGCATACGCGACATCGTCGCCGCGGCTGACGCCCGGCCGGGCTCCTTCACGAACCATTTTGCCTCCAAGGAGCAATTTGTTGGCGAAGTGGTCGACCGCTATTTCGCCTATGTGAGCGGACTGGTCGAAACAGCGCTGGCCCGGGATGGGACCCCGCCTGTCGGCAGGCTGCGCCGTTATCTCGATCTCATCACCTCGAAGCTTGAAGCGCATGATTGGGCGCGCGGCTGCATGATCGGCAATCTCAGTCTTGAGACCGCCGTGCACAGCGAACCGCTGCGCCTGCGGCTGGTCGCTATCTTCGAGCGCTGGCGTCGGCCCTTCGCGGCCTGCATCGCCGAAGGCCAGGCGACCGGCGACATCACGAGAGCCTTCGATGCCGAGGACCTTGCCGACTTCCTGCTGTCGTCCTGGCAAGGCGCCATGCTGCGTATGAAAGTCGAGCATAGCCCCGAGCCGCTCGAGCGATTCAAGAAGATCATCTTCAGTACAGTCTTTGGAAAGGAGCCGATCCCATGACTTCGAAAGCCGACATGCCTCAGGCGGGCGTCGCCGCACCGAGACGTTCGCAAATCGCCGTCCTCGATTCGACCATGTCCTTTGTCGAGGCCGGCGCGTCCGGCCCGACCGTGCTGTTCCTGCATGGCAATCCGACCTCATCGCATATCTGGCGCAACATCATCCCGCACGTGGCGCCGTTCGGGCGCTGCATCGCGCCCGACCTGATCGGCTATGGCCAATCCGGCAAGCCCGATATCGACTATCGCTTCTTCGACCATGTCCGCTACCTCGACGCCTTTCTCGACGCGCTCGACATCAGGGACATGGTTCTGGTCGCCCAGGATTGGGGCACTGCCCTGGCCTTCCATCTTGCGGCGCGGTGGCCGCGCCGCGTTTTCGGCCTCGCCTTCATGGAGTTCATCCGGCCCTTCGAGCGTTGGGAGGACTTTCACCAGCGTCCGCAAGCTCGCGAAATGTTCAAGGCGTTGCGTACACCCGATGTCGGCGAGAAGCTGGTCCTGGAAGACAATGTCTTCGTCGAAAAATTGCTGCCGGCCTCGGTGCTGCGCACAATGAGCGACGAAGAGATGGCCGTCTACCGGGCGCCGTTCCCGACGCCGCTATCGCGCAGGCCGGTGCTGCGTTTGCCCCGGGAATTGCCGATCGAGGGCCAGCCCGCCGACGTCGCCGCCATCAGCGAACACGACCATCGGGCGCTGCGGCTGTCCACCTATCCGAAACTGCTGTTCGCCGGCGATCCAGGCGCGCTGATCTCACCGCAGGCCGCACGCGAATTCGCGGCCAGCTTGAAGAACTGCCGGTTCATCGATCTCGGGCCTGGCGCGCACTACCTGCAGGAGGATCATGCCGACACGATCGGCAGCGCTATCGCCGGCTGGCTTCCGGGGGGCGTTCAGGCGGGCCGCATGAACGAACCCGCCTGAAGCAAGCCATGCAACCGGCGGCGTTCACGCCGCCGGACCGGTCGACAGCCCGGCGCTGCGCTGCTAGAAGCCCGGCCTGTCACACGGAAATCCCAAGAGAATGCCCGAAATTATTCCAGAGGAAGTGGCGCGCCGCCGCACTTTCGCGATCATCGCTCACCCCGACGCCGGCAAGACGACGCTGACCGAAAAGCTGCTGCTGTTCGGTGGCGCCATCCAGCTTGCCGGCGAGGTCAAGGCCAAGAAGGACCGCATCCAGACGCGTTCCGACTGGATGAAGATCGAGCGCGAGCGCGGCATTTCGGTCGTCACCTCGGTGATGACGTTCGAATATGAGGACAACGTCTTCAACCTGCTCGACACGCCGGGCCACGAGGATTTCGCCGACGACACCTATCGCACGCTGTCGGCGGTCGACTCGGCCGTCATGGTCATCGACGCCGCCAAGGGCATCGAGCCGCGCACGCTGAAGCTGTTCGAGGTCTGCCGGCTGCGCGACATCCCGATCATCACCTTCGTCAACAAGATGGACCGTGAAAGCCGCGATCCGTTCGAGATTTTGGACGAGATCGAGCAGAAGCTGGCGCTGGACACCGCGCCCATCACCTGGCCGATTGGCCGTGGCAAGACTTTTTCCGGCACCTATCACCTGGCGCTGAACGCCGTGCGCAAGGGCGACGACGAGAAGGAACGCACGCCGGTCAACGGTCCCGATTCCAACCGCGTTGCCGGCCTGCTGCCGGAAAACGAGCGCGAGGCTTTCATCGAGGAACTGGAGCTCGCGCGAGAGGCGTGCAGACCCCTTGATATCGACGCTTTTCGCGAGGGCCATCTGACGCCGGTCTATTTCGGCTCGGCGCTGCGCAATTATGGCGTGCGCGACCTGATCGAGGCGCTTGGCGCCTTTGGTCCGCCACCGCGCGCGCAGGAGGCCGACACCCGCACCATCGAGGCGACGGAGGAAAAAATGACCTCCTTCGTCTTCAAGATCCAGGCCAATATGGATCCCAACCACCGCGACCGCATCGCCTTCGTGCGCGTCTGCTCGGGCAAGCTCGAGCGCGGCATGAAGGCCAAGCTGGTGCGCACGGGAAAGCCGATGAGCCTCTCGGCCCCGCAATTCTTCTTCGCCCGCACCCGTGTCACCGCCGACGAAGCCTTCGCCGGAGATGTCGTCGGCATCCCCAACCACGGCACGCTGCGCATCGGCGACACGCTGACCGAGGGCGAGGAAATCCTGTTTCGCGGCGTGCCGAATTTTGCCCCGGAAATCCTGCGTCGTGTCCGCCTCGGCGACGCGATGAAGGCGAAAAAACTCAAGGAAGCGCTGCACCAGATGGCCGAGGAAGGCGTGGTGCAGCTGTTTTCGCCCGAGGACGGCTCACCGGCTATCGTCGGCGTCGTCGGCGCCCTGCAGCTCGATGTGCTGAAAGAGCGGCTGAACTTCGAATACACGCTGCCCGTCGAATTCGAGATGTCGCGCTTTTCGGTCTGCCGCTGGATCTCGGCCGATGACAAGGCCGAGGTGCTTCGCTTCATCGAGGCGCATCGCGGCGACATCGCCCGCGACCTCGACAACGACCCGGTCTTCCTCGCCCAGCACGCCTTCTCGCTGAACTACGAAGCCGAGCGCTGGAAAGCGATCCGCTTCGCCACGATCAAGGATTATCAGGTCCGCGACAAAGCGGCATAAGAACCCTTTTTCCTTCTCCCGTTCACGGGGAGAAGGTGCCCGAAGGGCGGATGAGGGGCAGCGCCGACTTCAAGGATCGTTAGACTCAATCCCCCGGCCTTCGCAAGCTCCGGGCGTTCGAAGCTCGAAAAGCCAAGCAATTGGCTTTTCGTCCGCTACGCGGACCGCTTCTCACCCTTTCGCCGCCGCCTCCAATTTGGCGATATCGATCTTGCCCATCTGCATCATCGCTGACATCACCCGGCCGGCCTTGGCCCTGTCAGGATCCTGAAGCAGTCGCGGCAACTGCTCCGGCACGACCTGCCAGGAAACACCGAACTTGTCCTTCAGCCAGCTGCATCGGCCGGGCTCGCCGCCGCCTTCGGTGAGTTTGCTCCAGAAATGATCGACCTCGTCCTGCGTCTTGCAGTCGATCGAGAGCGACATGGCCTCCGTGAACTTGTATTGCGGGCCGCCATTGAGCGCCTGGAACTGCACACCGTCGAGCTCGAACGATGCCACCAGCACTTTGCCTTCCGAAGCATGGCCCTGCGGCCAGCGCGTGACGCTCAGCACCTTCGAATTCTTGAAGATGGATACGTAATGGTTCATGGCCTCTTCGGCCTGGTCGTCGAACCACAGGAAGGTGGTGATCTTTTGCATGTCGTTCTCCTCGGTTGCTTCTTGCTGCCACAATGAAACGGCTGGCTCCCGGAATGGCGCCATTTCTTGCCGTCTGCCCAAGGACGGTCGTGATACGCCCGATCCGACAACGGCACCGGATTTTCCTGGAGAATCTGGCGCATTGCAAAATTGTGGCCAGACCATAGTTGCGCGTCTATAACCCCTGCGATCAAAATTCAGCGCCGCCGCGCCCGGCGCGGCCAGCCACCAAGGAAAAAACATGCCCGCCTACCGTTCCCGCACCACCACCCATGGCCGCAACATGGCCGGCGCCCGCGGCCTGTGGCGCGCCACAGGCATGAAGGATAGTGATTTCGGCAAGCCGATCATCGCGGTGGTCAATTCCTTCACCCAGTTCGTGCCCGGCCATGTTCATCTGAAGGACCTCGGCCAGCTGGTCGCGCGCGAGATCGAGAAGGCCGGCGGTGTCGCCAAGGAATTCAACACCATCGCGGTCGACGACGGCATCGCCATGGGCCATGACGGCATGCTCTATTCGCTGCCGTCGCGCGAGCTGATCGCCGATTCCGTCGAATACATGGTCAACGCGCATTGCGCCGACGCCATGGTCTGCATCTCCAACTGCGACAAGATCACCCCCGGCATGCTGATGGCCTCGCTGCGCCTCAACATCCCGACCGTGTTCGTCTCCGGCGGGCCGATGGAAGCCGGCAAGGTCGTGCTGGCCGGCAAGACGCAGGCGCTCGACCTGGTCGACGCCATGGTGGCCGCTGCCGACGACAAGATCTCCGACGAGGACGTCAAGGTCATCGAGCGCTCGGCCTGCCCGACCTGCGGCTCCTGCTCGGGCATGTTCACCGCCAACTCGATGAACTGCCTGACCGAGGCACTCGGCCTGTCGTTGCCCGGCAACGGCTCGACGCTGGCCACACATGCCGACCGCAAGCGTCTGTTCGTCGAGGCCGGTCATCTCGTCGTCGATCTCGCCCAGCGCTACTACGAGCAGGATGACGAGAGCGCACTGCCGCGCAGCATCGCCTCGAAGGGCGCCTTCGAGAACGCCATGACGCTCGACATCGCCATGGGAGGCTCGACCAACACGGTGCTGCACATCCTGGCCGCCGCCCATGAGGGTGAGGTCGACTTCACCATGGAGGACATCGACCGGCTGTCGCGGCGGGTGCCTGTCCTTTGCAAGGTGGCGCCGGCTAAGTCCGACGTGCACATGGAAGACGTCCATCGCGCCGGCGGCATCATGGCCATCCTCGGCCAGCTCGACGAGGCCGGACTGATCAATCGCGATCTGCCGACGGTGCATACCGCCAGCCTCGGCGAAGCGCTCGACCATTGGGATATTTCGCGCAGCTCGAGCCAGAATGTGCGCGACTTTTTCCTCGCCGCTCCCGGCGGCGTGCCGACACAGGTCGCTTTCAGCCAGGACCGCCGCTGGGACGAGCTCGACACGAACCGCGAAACCGGCGTCATCCGCTCGGCGAAGACGCCTTTCTCGAAAGATGGCGGCCTTGCCGTGCTGAAAGGCAATCTGGCGCTCGACGGCTGCATCGTGAAGACGGCCGGCGTCGACGAGTCGATCCTGAAATTCACCGGTCCGGCGCGCGTCTTCGAGAGCCAAGACGCTTCGGTCAAGGCGATCCTTGCCAATGAGATCAAGGCTGGCGATGTCGTCGTCATCCGCTATGAGGGACCGCGCGGCGGCCCCGGCATGCAGGAAATGCTCTATCCGACCAGCTATCTGAAGTCGAAGGGCCTGGGCAAGGCCTGCGCGCTGGTCACCGATGGCCGCTTCTCCGGCGGCACCTCGGGCCTGTCCATCGGCCATGCTTCGCCTGAAGCGGCGGAAGGCGGGCTGATCGGGCTGGTGCAGGAGGGCGATACGATCGAGATCGATATCCCGAACCGCACCATCCGCCTCGCCGTGGACGACGCGGAACTCGATGCGCGCCGCGCGGCCATGGAGGCCAAGGGCGCGGACGCTTGGAAGCCGCAGGAAAAGCGCAAGCGCAAGGTGACGACCGCGCTGCGCGCCTACGCTGCCTTCGCCACCAGTGCCGACAAGGGGGCCGTGAGGCACGTGCCGGAGTAAGGGCGGTTCTTCCTTCTCCCACAACAAGGGGAGAAGGAAAAACCTCACGGCATCAGCTGATACTCATAAAGCTTCTGGTAAAGCCCGCCTTGCCCCAGCAGGGTCTTGTGCGGGCCGCTTTCCACCACCTTGCCGGCTTCCAGCACCACGATCGTGTCGGCCTGGTGCACGGTCGACAAGCGGTGGGCGATGACGATCGTGGTGCGCCCCTCCGTCAGCTGTTGCAGCGCATCGCGGAACAGCGCCTCGGATTCGGCATCGAGCGCGCTGGTCGCTTCGTCCAGCAGCAGGATTTCGGCGTTGCGCAGCATAGCGCGGGCGATCGAGATGCGCTGGCGCTGACCGCCCGACAAAAGGCCGCCATTCTCGCCGACATCCGTTTCGTAGCCTTTCGCCTGCGCGATGATGAAGTCATGCGCGTTGGCCGCCTTGGCCGCTGCGATCACCTCGTCGTCGGTCGCATCTTGCCGCCCAAGCCGGATGTTGTGCATGATCGTGCCGGCAAACAGGAACGTGTCCTGGCTGACATAGGCGATTTTTTCCCTAAGCGAGGCGAGCGTGGCATAGGAAATGTCCTGTCCGTCAAGCAGCACCCTGCCGCTCTTCGGGTCATATAGGCGCATGATAAGGTTCAGGATCGTCGACTTGCCGCCGCCGGAGGGGCCGACCAGCGCCGTCATCTTGCCGGCCGCAAGAGCCAGGTCGAACCGGTCAAGCACTGGCGGGCCATTCTGATAGGCGAAGCTGACGGCGTCGAACCGGATCTCGCCAGGTCCGGCATGAAGCGGCCTTGCATCCGGCTTCTCGGCCAATGTCAGAGGCTCGTCGGCCAACTGGAACATCATGCGCACGCCGACAATGCCGCTTTCCAGGGAGATACGGACGCGCGCGAGGCGCTTTGCCGGTTCATAGGCAAGCAGCAGCGCCGCGATGAAGGCCATGATGTTGCCAGGCATCTGGCCGCCCTTCAGAACCAGTAAGCCGCTGACCATGACGGCGCCGGCGATCGCCAGACCGGCCAGCGTTTCCATCACCGGATTGGTCACCGCTTCCAGCGCGGCGATGTTGTTGGCCCGGTCCTCGACATCGGACACCGCCCTGTACATGCGCTTGCGCATCAAGCCTTCGAGGTTGAAGGATTTGACCACGCGCACGCCGATCGCGGTTTCCTGCATCACCTGGACGATCTGGCCGACCGAACGGAACTCCATGGCGGCGAACTTGCGCACACGCTTCAGGATGCGGTTGACGCCATAGATGGCCAGCGGACCGACGACGAAGCAGATCAGCGACAGCGCCGGCTGCTGCCAGACCATGACCCCAATCAAGGCAGCCAGCGTCACCAGGTCGCGCACATAGGAGGTGACGATGAGGTCGAGCACGTTGCGCGCCGCCTGGGCATTGTTGGTCATGCGGGTGATCAGGTCGGACGACGAGGTCGAGTGGTAGAATTCGATGCCTTGCGCCAGGACGCGGTCGTAGATCTTGCGCTGCCGTTCGGCGATGATGGCGTTGCCGACCCGGCTCATGAAGTAGGCCTGGACGAAGTTGGCGATGCCCTTGACGATGAAGATCGCGGCGACCGCCACGGCAATCATGTTGACGCGATCGACCCTTTTGTCGATCACGAATTCATTGGTTATTTCGCGCAGGATCCAGGCGCTGGCGGCCGTCATGCCGGCCACCACCAGCATCGACAGGATGGCGGCGGCGTAGCCGGCCCTGTGCTGCCGGAACGATTCCCGGAGCAGCCTTGCGACGAGGCGCTGGTTTTCCGTCGAGCGGAAGAAGCGAAACACGGCTGATCCTTGATGCCGGGATGACGAAGGCGGCTTATAGAGGGAGTTGCCGCCGGAGGGAACCTTGCCGCCATGGAAAGAAACCGCTGCGGCAGGCTGCCTTTTGAGACACGATGCAACTGTGATTCTTCAAGCGGGATGATGAGAGATGGATTTCGACCTAATCGTTCGTGGCGGCACGCTGCCGCATGGCGGCATCGCCGACATCGGGATCAGCGGCGAGACGATCATTGCGATCGAGCCGAAGCTCGAGGGTTCCGCGGGGACCGAGGTCGACGCCCGTGGCAATCTGGTGTCGCCGCCCTTCGTCGATCCGCATTTCCATATGGACGCCACACTTTCCTATGGTCTTCCGCGCATCAACGCGTCGGGCACGCTGCTCGAGGGCATTGCGCTGTGGGGCGAACTGAAGCCGCTCCTGACGCACGAAGCGGTGCGCGATCGGGCGCTCGCCTATTGCGACTGGGCGGTGTCGATGGGGCTGCTGGCCATCCGCACCCATGTCGATGTCTGCGACGACAGGCTGCTGGCGGTCGAGGCGCTGCTGGAGGTCAAGAAGGCCGTCGCCCCTTATATCGATCTGCAATTGGTGGCCTTCCCGCAGGACGGGTTCTATCGCTCGCCGACGGCGCGCCAAAATACCATGCGCGCGCTGGACATGGGGGTCGACATCGTCGGCGGCATTCCGCATTTCGAGCGCACCATGGCCGACGGCAGGCGCTCGGTGACCGAATTGTGCGAGATCGCGGCAAAACGCGGCCTCATGGTCGACCTGCATTGCGACGAGACAGATGACCCGCTGTCGCGTCACATCGAGCAATTGGCCTATGAAACGCAGCGCCTCGGCCTGCAGGGCAAGGTGGCCGGTTCGCACCTAACCTCCATGCATTCGATGGACAATTACTACGTCTCGAAACTGTTGCCGCTGATCGCCGAGGCCGGTGTTTCCGCGATCCCCAACCCGCTGATCAACATCATGCTGCAGGGCCGTCAAGACACGTTCCCGAAGCGGCGTGGCATGACGCGGGTCAAGGAAATGCAGGCGCTGGGCATCCGTGTCGGCTGGGGTCAGGATTGCGTGCTCGATCCCTGGTATTCGCTGGGCACCGCCGACATGCTCGACGTCGCCTTCATGGGCCTGCATGTCGCCCAGATGTCGAGCCCCGCCGACATGGCGCGCTGCTTCGACATGGTCACCAACGTCAACGCCGCGATCATGGGCCTCGATCATCTTGGCCTGGCTGTCGGCAAGCGCGCCAGCCTGGTGATCCTCGATGCCGGCAATCCGATCGAGGCCCTGCGCCTGCGCGCCGAGCGCATCTGCGTCATCGCCATGGGCAAGGTGGTGGCGGAGCGGACAAGGCAGGATACCAGGCTTTCGATCTCCGGCAGGCCGTCGCAGGTGAACCGGCGGCACAAATCCGGGTAGATACAGCCGATTTCCGCGGCTGGTCTTACCGTTTCTTCGATTCCCACTCGTCAAAGTTGGCGCTTGAGTCTAGGAGCCGGGCATGGTTGAGCCCGTCGCCCGGAATTCGATGGTCAGGAATGTGCTTCTGGCCGGCATCCTGCTGATGCTGGCGGGCGACTTTCTGTTTGCGCTGAACGACGCGATGGGCAAATGGCTGGTCACCAGCTTTTCCGTCGGCCAAGTGGTGCTGATCCGCTCTATCGGCGCCTTCATCGTGCTTGGCCCGATGATCGCCAACCAGGGCGCTGGCAGACTGTTCCAGATGGAACGGCCCGGGCTGCAGGTCCTGCGCGTGGTGGCGACGACGCTGGATACCGCTTTGTTCTACGCCGCCGTCGTCTTTCTGCCGCTTGCCGATGTGATGAGCTTCTACATGGCTGGCCCGATCTATGTGGCGGCGCTATCGCATTTCCTGCTTGGCGAAAAGGTCGGCTGGCGCCGCTGGGTGGCGATCCTGCTTGGCTTCTGCGGCGTGGTGATCATGCTGAAACCGTCCTCTGCCGCGTTTTCGCTGTCATCGGGTTTCGCGCTTGTCGGCAGCCTTGCCTTCGCATTCGCCATCATCCTCAACCGGCGCCTGCGCGGCACCAGCGACACCAATCTGGTGACATGGCAGACGATCGGCACGCTGTTGGTTGGCGGCGTGCTGACCATCGGTGCCTGGAAGACGCCGTCGGCGCTCGATCTCGGCGCCATGCTGCTGCTCGGCATCGTCTCCTGCGGTGCGCATCTGATGATCACGCGGGCGCTGAAACTGGCGCCGGCCTCGACACTGGCGCCGCTGCACTACACGCTGCTCCTGTGGGCGGTGGTGTTCGGGCTGGTGTTCTTCGGCGACGTTCCCGGCCCGCGTATCCTGATCGGCTCCGGCATCATCGTTCTGGCCGGCCTGTTCATCTTCCATCGCCAGAAAGTGGTCGACACCACGGTGCCGCCGGAGAACGTGCCGAAGGGTGTGAACTAATGCATGTCGCCCGGAAGTGTACTCGGTTCCGGGACAACGACATGCATTAAATCAGAAGCTTACAGCATGTCGCGGCGAATCCTGTTCGCCGCGACATGCTGTAGGGCCCGGATTTCGGGTACCCCAATGCATGTCGCTCAAAAGTGGCCTCGGTTTTGGGAGAACGACATGCATCAAAACAAAAATCTAAAGCGCGTCGCATGAATACGCTTCACCGCGACGCGCTTTAGCCCTGGCGTACCGCAGCAAGGTGCCGCAAAAATTCCTCTGTCTCCATCAGCGTCTTGCAGCGCGCGAAGCGGCCGTCCGCATAGGCGCGGAAATCGTCGGCCGGATTGTTGTTGGCGAGCTGGATCAGCCCCCACAGCGTCCACAACAAGTCGCACATCGCCTTGTAGATGACGACGCGGCCGCGCTCCGCCGGCTTCGCCTCGCCACCGAAATAGGCGCGCATCAACTCCTCGTCCTGGGCCGCGTCGAACTTGCCTTCGACGCTGAGATCGCCGAGATCCCAGAGAGGGTCGTTCATCCCGGAATATTCCCAGTCGACGATCCACATCCGCTCGCCCGTATCGAGAAAATTTTCGCACAGCGGATCGCAATGGCAGGCGACGAGGGGCAAGGCGTGGACGGTCAGGGCCGAGCGCACGCTGCCGGCCGCGCGCACCACGTCATGATAGCCGGCGGGCAGGGCGACATCCCTGGTCGACAGCACCTTGAGATAGTCGTCGATCATCGAAAACAGCTCGAAGCGGAAGGGGAATACCGCGCCGGACGCGTGCAGCTTGTGGAAGGCCTCGGCCGCCCGGGCCGGACTGCCCTGCCGCTCCCTG
This sequence comes from Mesorhizobium sp. B2-5-13, assembly GCF_006440535.1. NCBI lineage: Bacteria > Pseudomonadati > Pseudomonadota > Alphaproteobacteria > Hyphomicrobiales > Phyllobacteriaceae > Mesorhizobium > Mesorhizobium sp. B2-5-13. Next base: position 391,394 of record NZ_VFUI01000002.1, read on the forward strand.
AATTTCTCCGGCGACATCGTCTCGGCATCGACGATGTAGCGCGTCACCATCAGGCCCGTGGCGGCATCGGCATGCAGCACCTCGGGACTGACGCCGGCCTTTGCCGCCTCGCGTGCCGCCACCGCTTCGTTGGCGCGGTTGATGTATTCCTCGGTGCCTTTGCCCGGAACGCGCAGGCAGTAATCGCCGGCCTTGAAGACGAGGTTGGTGAGGCCGCCAAGCCGTTCCAGCGGCCCGGTGTAGCCGGCCAGCACCGGAATGGCGGCAAGTTTTGCCCGCGCCTCGTCTGTCACCATGCCTGCGTCCCCACGCGCTATTTCTTTGAGACAACGGTTCCACAATTTTCGCCGTTTGGCTATCATCCCGGCAAGACGAGGGATTGGTCGACACGTGACGGACGGCAAACATCAAGGCGCGCTCGGCGAGGCCTACGCGGCCAAGCGCCCGGAAGAGGTAGCGGCACTCTATGACAGGTGGTCGCAAACCTATGACGCCGACATGTCGGCCGCCGGCTACCGCCACCCGACGATCTGCCTTGCCTTGCTGGCCCGCCATCTGCCGCGCGGTTCAGCCCCGCTGCTCGACGCCGGGGCAGGTACCGGGCTGATCGGCGAATGGCTCGACATTGCCGGCTATCCCCAGGTCGAGGCGCTCGACATCTCACAGGGCATGCTGGATCAGGCCGCGCGCAAGGGCGTCTATTCGGCGCTGCATTGCCTGGCACTCGGCGGTGACCTGCCTTTTGCCAACGACACCTATGCCGGCATCATCTCGGCCGGTGTGTTCACCTCGGGTCATGTCGGCGCCGACGGTTTGGACGAACTGATCCGCATCTGCCGGCCGGGCGGAGTGATCGTGCTGACGGTCAAGAACACGTTGTGGGATCAGGGCTTTGCCGCGCGCATCGCCGAACTCGAGGCGCAAGGCCTAGTCGTCCGCATTGAGGAAACACGTCCCTACGTCTCGATGCCTGGCGAGGCCGATACCGTCCCCAGCCGTGGCCTCGCTTTGCGCGTGAGTTAAGCCTTCACGCGCTCCATTGCCGGGTCGTATAGCGGCTCAAGACAGATTTGAGCCGGCGTCCGCTGCATCGCGACCACCAGTTCATAGCTGCCCGAGGCGAGGAAATCATCGTTCACCCCCTCGGCGTTGCGCACATAGCCGTAACCGATGTTCTTGCCGACCGTGTAGCCGTAGCCGCCGCTGGTCAAATAGCCGACCGGCTCGCCATTGCGCAGTATGGTCTCGCGCCCCACGAGCACGATCTCCGGATCGTCGACCGTAAAGCCGGCAAAGCGCTTCGTCAGGGACGCGCCGCCAACCTTCTCAAGTGCGCGTCGTCCGACGAAGTCGGTGTTCTTACGCAGCTTTACGGCCCAGCCCAGCCCGGCCTCCAGCGGTGTGTCATTGGGCGTGATGTCGGAGCCCCAGGCGCGATAGCCCTTTTCCAGCCGCAGCGATTCCAGCGCGCGGTAGCCGATCGGCCGGATGTCGTGCTTCCCGCCGGCCGCCATCAGCTCGTCGAAGACTTCGCCGGTGGCGGCGATCGGCACATGCAGCTCCCAGCCCAGTTCGCCGACATAGGTGACACGCAGCGCCCGGACCGTGTGACCCGCGATGACGATTTCCCGCACATGGCCGAACGGGAAGCCGGCATTCGACACATCCGCATTGGTCACGGCCGAAAGCACATCGCGGGCGCGCGGCCCCATCAGCGACAGCGTGCCGAAATCCTCGGTGACATCGGCGAGCTGGGCATCGACGCCTCCGCCAATATGGTCGCTGATCCACGAGGCGTCATGGGTGCGGAAACCGGTGCCGGTGACGATGTAGAATTTTTCCTCGGCCAGCCGCGACACGGTCAGGTCGGCCTCGATGCCGCCGCGCGTATTGAGGAGTTGCGTGTAGGTCAGCCGGCCGACCGGCTTGCTGACGTCGTTGGCGCAGATCCAGTCAAGGGCCTTGGCCGCGTCGGGGCCGCTCAGCTCATATTTGGCGAAGGACGACTGGTCGAAGATGCCGACATGCTCGCGCACGTGCCGGTGCTCGTCGCCGACGGCGGCAAACCAGTTCTGCCGGCCCATCGAATAGAGGTCCTTTGGCTCGATGCCCTTCGGCGCGAACCAGTTCGGCCGCTCCCAACCGAGCTTCGAGCCGAACACGGCGCGTTGCTGCTCCAAACGCTCATACAGCGGCGAGACGATGCGCGGCCGGCCGCTGACGTATTCTTCGTGCGGGAAGCCGATCGTGTAGTGCTTGCCGTAGGCTTCCAGCGTGCGCTCGCACACCCATTGCCGGTCGCGGTGCAGGTTGGAAAAGCGCCTGACGTCGACCACCCACAGGTCGAGCGGCGCCTCGCCGTCGACCACCCATTGCGCCAGCACCCAGCCGGCGCCGCCGCCCGAGGCGATACCGAAAGCGTTGAAGCCGGCACCGACGAACATGTTGGCGCATTCGGGCGCCACGCCGAGGATGAAATTGCCGTCGGGCGTGAAGCTTTCCGGCCCGTTGATCATCTGCTTGACGCCGACCGTCTCCAGCGCCGGCACGCGCGCGATCGCCTGAGCCATGTGCTGCTCGAAATGATCGTAATCGTCGTCGAACAGCCGGAACTCCCAGTCGTCGGGCACGTCGCCTCGGGGGAGACCGGTTGTCCAGGCCTGCGGGTTCGGCTCATAGCCGCCCATCACCAGCCCGCCAACCTCTTCCTTGAAATAGGTGCGCCGATCGGGGTCGCGCAGCGTCGGCGCGTCGGTCGCCAGGCCCGCGATTTTCTCGGTGATGATGTACTGGTGCTTCACCGGCTGCAGCGGCACGTTGATGCCGGCCATGGCGCCGACCTGCCGCGCCCATTGCCCAGCGCAGTTCACCACCTTGTCACAGGCAATGTCGCCTTGATTGGTCTTCACCGCCGTGATGCGGTCGCCCTTCATCTCGAAGCCGGTGACACACACCCCCTCGTAGAGCTTGGCGCCATGCATGCGCGCGCCCTTGGCCAGCGACTGCGTGATGTCGGAAGGGCTCGCCTGGCCGTCGGTCGGCAGCCAGGACGCGCCGACCAGATCGCCGGTCTCCATCAGCGGCCACATCGCCTTGACCTCCGCGGGCGACAGAAGCTGCATGTCCATGCCGAAGCTTCTCGCCGTCGTCGCCAGCCTTTTGTACTCGGTCCAGCGGTCGGCATTGGTGGCGAGCCTGAGGCAGCCGGTCATTTTCCAGCCGGTGGCGAGCCCGGTCTCGGCTTCCAGCCCCTTGTAGAGGTCGACGGAGTATTTCAGTACCCGCGTGATCGAGGCCGACGAGCGCAATTGCCCGACCAGGCCGGCCGCATGCCACGTCGAGCCCGAGGTCAGCTTGCCCTGTTCGAGCAGCACCACGTCGGCCTTGTGGTCGCGCGCCAGATGATAGGCCGTCGAACAGCCGATGATGCCGCCGCCGATGACGACGATCGCGGCCTGGCTAGGCAAGGTCATGATTTCAGGATCCCGTATTTTGTCCGGTAGCTTTCCAGCGCCGCATCGAGCCTCACCAGGTTTTCCTCGGTGTAGGCGACGTAGTCGATGCCGGGCGCGTCGAGATAGAGTTCCGACACCATGCTCCACATCGCCTCGCGCAGCAGCGAGGCGCATTGCATGGCGGCGTGCGAGCGGCGGATCGCCTCATCCGGTTCCTTCATGAAATAGGCGGTCAGGAAGGCGAAGGATTCCTCATCGCTCATGCCCGCGTTCGAAGCGACGCCGGCGAGGTCGAACATCGCCGTGTTGAAGCCGGCATATTCGAAATCAATCAGCCACAGCCTGCTGCCGTCGTCGAGAATATTGGCGGGCAGAAGATCATTGTGGCCAAAGACGATCGGCAGCAATTTCTGGGCGCGCTCCAGTTCGTCGGCCAGCGCCAGGAAGCGCGGCAGGTCACCGCGCTTGCGGCTGTCGCCTTCTTCAAGCGTGCGCGCATAGTCGCGGATGACATGGAACACCCAGAACATGAAGCCGGCGCCGGAGATATGGTTGGGCATCTCCCGGTGGAAGCCGCGCATCAGCGCCGCGACGCGGCCGAGATTGGCGCGCACGTCCTCGGCCAGATAGGTTTTGGCGCCAAGAAACGCCGTCACCAGGATTCCTGGTTCGGCATAATGGACCGCCGGCGCGAACCCGGCGGCGTGAGCCGCCCGCGCGGTCATCACCTCGCGTTCGCGGAAGACATGGTGGAACGGATAATCCTGGCCGAAGCGCACGACATGTTTGCCGGCCGTGTCGGTGACCACATAATTCGCGTTGCTCAAGCCGCCGGGCAGCGGCGCGATCACGATGGCGCCCGTCCAGCAGGGCAGGGCGCGGATGCGGTCTTCGGCAATCACGGGATCATCCCTGGTTTGCTGGGCTGGTTTGCCGGGTTTCGCCAAGGCGCCCTGGGCAACGCAATGACGGCGGGGAGAAACGCAAACGATCTCGTCGGTGCGGGACGCCAGGATCGGTATCCCGCACCGCACCGACGAGCCCCTTGGCCAGGTTTTTGAGCCCGGCATCCGCCCCCGCGGATCTGAAAATTCCTTGCGCCAGACACGTTGCAGACTGCCTGGTCAATGAGTTGCGGCTCTGCCAATCACCCTCCCGCTGCAGCTCCGAACCCCTGTTAAGGTTGGATTTCACGCCAGGGTTGCTCTTCTGTCAATAAAAAGATGTGACTTTTTTTGGGTATTTTGCCCGAAAGCATGGGCAATTCCTTTAAAAGCGTTAGGAATGCCTTGGGAACGGGCAAACTCCGGGACGCGCACATATGATCCACTCGAAACGGCATGGCGAGATCCTGCGGCTGCTGCAGGAAGAGGGAACCGTCACCATCGCCAGCCTGGCCGACCGGTTGGGCGTTTCCCTTGAAACCGTGCGGCGGGACGTCAAGCCGCTCACCGGCGACGGCTCGGTTCTGAAGATGCATGGCGCCATTGGCCTGCCGTCGATGATCGGCGAAGCGCCGTTCGAACGGCGCATGCGCGAGCATGCCGATGCCAAGCGGGTCATCGCACGCATGGTTGCCGCCACCATCCGTGACGGCGAATCGATCATGCTCGACACCGGCACCACGACTTCGTTCCTGGCGCGCGAACTGCTCGGCCACCGGCGCCTGACGGTCGTCACCAACTCGTCTGATATTGCCCGCACGCTGGCCACCATCAACGGCAACAAGGTCTATATGGCCGGCGGCGAGCTGCGCAGCGATTCAGGAGCCGCGTTCGGGACGTCGGCGATCGAGTTCGTCAGCCGCTTCTCGGTCAGCCACGCCATCATTTCCACCGGCGCCGTGGATGCGGCGACGGGTGTCATGGACTTTGATCTGGACGAGGCGGAATTCGCCCGCATGGTGCTGTCGCGCGGCCAGCGCTCGCTCGTCGTCACCGACCACACGAAGTTCGGCCGCCAGGGCTTGGTTCAGGTCTGCGGCTTCGACGGCTTTTCCGAACTCGCCACCGATCGCGCGCCGCCGCATGACATTGCCGCCGCCCTCGCACAGGCCGGCGCGCGGCTCAGCATTGCCGGCGGCGAAGCGGGAATTTAGCCGAAGGCGATGTTGTGCATCGGCGTGCCGCGTCTCCGGCATAGACGCCGGAATTCGTTGTCTGCTGTCTGTCATCGACTGATGTCATCGCGGGCGTCCGTGTGAACTCGCGGCGACGCTATGCCGCCAACGCGCGAAAACTCATCCTGAAGCAGGCGCCGCTGGGCTTGCCGTCGAGGATTTCGATGCGTCCGCCATGGAGATGCATGATCTCCTGCACGAGGTTGAGGCCGAGGCCGGCGCCATGATCCTGCGGGCGCAATCGGTAGAAGGGCTCGAAAATGCGCTCCCGCTCGCCCGGTGGCACGCCGTCGCCTTCGTCCCGCACCTCGATGACGGCGGGCGTTGTGACGCTGACGGTGATCTTGCCGGCGCGGCCGCCATGCTCGATGGCGTTCTGCACGATGTTGGTCACCGCACGTTCAATCGCGGTGCGGTCGCCGGTGGCAAAAAGCGTGTCCCTCTCCGGCTCGAAGGACATCTCGTATCCGGCCGAGAATGCCATCGGCGCGAGGTCGACGATGACGCCTCGCGCAATCGCCACGAGATCGACCTTTTCGAAAGGCGATGTCTGCCGGTCCAGACGCTGCAGGTCGAGCAACTGGTCGGTCAGCGTCGAGAGCCGTGCTGCATCCTGCAGCAGCCGTGCCCGTTCCGGTGTCGCCGGCAGCGAGGCGAGGCGCGTGTTGAGGATGGCGACCGGTGTCCTGAGCTCATGGGCGGCGTCGGTGAGGAAACGTTTGTGGCGCTCATAGCCCTTGTCGAGCCGCGCAAGGGCCGCATTCACCGCCTTGACCAGCGGTGTCACCTCTGTCGGTACGTCCTTCAGCGGCAGCTGGACACCCCGCTGGTCGATGTCGATGAGCTCAGCCTCGGCGGCTGCATGGCCCAGGCCCGAAAGGGCGCCACGCACCACCCAGGGTGTCGCGAACAGCGTGGCCAGCGCCATCAGCCCGGCGAGCGGCAATATGCCTTGCAGGAAGAATTGCGGCGCCTGGTCGAGCAGGCGCAACAGCGAAAGCCCGCCCTTGGTGCCGGTGAAGATCTGGACATTGCCGGCCGCCGTATCGGTCCAGCGAATCTTCCCCTCCGGCGGCGCGGTTTGCCCGATTGCGTGGTCGATACGGGCGTCGCTGATAGTGTCCAGCAATCCGGCGAAAGGCTGGAAGATGGGCGGCATGGTGCCCTCCTGCAGCCGCTGGCCCTGCTTGTCTCGGATGATGAACCAGAGATCGGGGACCTCGGATCGCAGCTTCGTCAGGTCCGAGGTCTCGCGCAGGATGAGCTTCCCGCCTGCGTCACGCGCCACCGCATCCGCCAGCACGTCCATTGTGCCGTCCTCATAATCGTGCGGAATGAGCCCGGTGGCGAGCAATGCGACGAGAATGCCGACGATGATCAGCGTCAGCATCGCGCATTGCAGCAAGGCGATGCGCAGCACCAGGCTCCATTTCAGCGAACGCGGGCGCTTGAGGCTCATTGCTTGGCGCTCATGTCGTCTCGCGCAGGAGATAGCCGACGCCGCGAATGCCGTTGATCGTCACGCCGGCATCGGCATCGGCGAGCTTGCGGCGCAGGCGCGAGAACATGTGTGTCGAGGGCGTTGGACTGGATCTCGTCATCGAGGCCGAACACCGCGTCCATCAGCGCCTCGCGTTGCACCATGCGGCCGGTGCGCCGCATCAGCGCCTCCAGCACCAGGAGTTCGCGGCGCGGCAGGCTGAGCGGTTCGGCACGGATCGACGCTTCGCGATGCCCGACATCGAGCACCAGATCGCCGGCACGGATGAATTGCGACTGCATCGGCGCCGGGCGCCTGAGCAGCGCGCGCAGGCGAGCCAGCAGTTCCTCGAAGGCGAATGGTTTCGCCAGATAGTCGTCCGCGCCCATGTCCAGCCCATCGACCTTGTCCGATGTGTCGCCTCTCGCCGTCAGCATCAGCACTGGCGTGGTGTTCTTGGCCGAACGCAATCTGGGCACCAGCGACAACCCGTCGCCATCCGGCAACTGGCGGTCGAGCAGGATCGCGTCATAGCTGTCGGCGGCAACGAAGCCTCCCGCCTCGATGAGCGAGCCGGCGTGATCGACCACCATGTCGTGGCGCTTCAGCGCGGCACGCAAGGCAGAGACCATTTCAGGCTCGTCCTCGACCAGCAAGATTCGCATCGACAATTCTCCAGCAGCAGCTTCGGGCGCTACCGCGCCAACATTGCGCAAACATGGCAAAGCCGAACGGCCCGGGTCGACAAACGCTTTCTGTGCCTTCGAGATCGCGCAATGTCTATGCAACCCAGTCGCGGCAAACAGCACCGGTCGGCACGAATCGCCCATGCCGGCGTGAAGGCGTCGGGCCCGAATATGCAACAGGTCGGGCCCGACGTTGAAACGAAATGGCGCTGAAACGAATCAGTTGGCCACACAATCTGGCGTGCTGTTGTCCGGGATTGAGGTTACCATGCCTGCAAATGATGCTCTGTCTTTCCTTGTGGCGTGGACCGTGGCGCCGTTCAGGGTCGGCTCCGTCACGCCGTCCAGCTCCAGCCTGGCGGCATTGATGACGCGCGACATCGGACCCGAGACGGGTCCCGTGCTGGAGCTCGGTCCAGGAACCGGCCCGTTCACGCGAGCGCTGCTGTCGCGCGGGGTTAAGGAGGAAGATTTGACGCTGATCGAATCCGATCCGGATTTTGCCGCACTGCTCAAGCGTCGCTTTCCGGCCGCCCGGATATTCGAGATGGATGCTGTCGGTCTGCGCCATCTGTCGCTCTTTCACCGGCCGGTGATTGGTGCTGCCGTCAGCGGCTTGCCTTTCCGGCTGATCTCGCCGCGCAGGACGCTCGCCATTCTCGAAGGTGTTTTCGCCAACCTTCGCCCGGTCGGAGCACTCTATCAGTTCACGCTTGGACGGCGCTGCCCGTTCGACCAGTCGCTGCTCGACAGGCTCGATCTCGAGGTCACGCGGGTTGGCCATACCTTTCGCAACTTCCCGCCGGCGACGGTCTATCGCGTCGCCAGGATCAAGACGTCAGAAACATACGACTGGCGCTTCGCATGACCGGACCGTTGTCGGCCATTCTCGGCTTCGGCCTGTTCGGCGTCTTCTGCCTCGCCTTCACCGAAAAGATCCTGCCGATTCCGCCCTCGCATGTGCTGCTGCTGTTCCTCGGTATGACGGCGGCGCCTGACCATGCGACGCTGGCGATCCTGCTGGCGGCGACGACTTCCGCCTCCTTCGCCGGCTGCCTTGTCTGGTATGCGGTCGGCCGCCGGATCGGCTTCGACCGTGCCGACAGGCTGATCGGACGAGCCGGCAGATATGTCTTCCTGCGCCCCGAAACCTATCGCAAGCTTGGCCAGGCCTATCGCCGCAATCATGTCAGGGTGTCCTTGCTGGCGCAGTTCATCCCGACGGTGCGCAATTACCTGCCGATCGCTGCTGGCGCGCTTTGTCTGCCTGCCTTGCCTTTCGCGGCCGCGACACTGCTTGGCGCCACCATATGGAATGCGGGCTTTCTCCTGACCGGTTACCTCATGCGCGGCAGTGGCCAGGATTCCTTCGCGGTTGGCCTGCGCATCATCGTCATCGTCGTGGCGCTTGAGACGGCCTTCATGCTTGCGTTGCGCTATGGCCCGACATGGCGACGCCGCATCAGGCTGATGCTCGGCTGACCGCTGCACCAATCTCCGGTCACGCGATAAGCTCCGCAGCCAGCTTTCCTTCGCCTGCCTGCCGGTGTTTAGTCGGCCCATGGCCTTCACCATCCGTCAGTTGCAGTTCTTCATCGCCGTTGCCGAACAAGGTACGGTGTCGCGCGCGGCGCAAAACCTCTCCATTTCGCAATCGTCGGTCACCGAAGCGATCAAGGAACTTGAAAGCGATCTTGGCGTCGAACTGTTCGAGCGCCATCCGCGCGGCCTCAACATCACCCACAAGGGCCACCAGTTCCTGCGTCATGCGACAAAGATTCTCGCCGATGTGTCCGACGCGCGCCGCTCTTTTTCCGGCGAACAGGCCGTGGCGGGCGGGCGGCTGCAACTCGGCGTCACCTCGCTGGTCGCCGGCTATGTGCTGTCGGATCTGCTTTCACGCTACCGCCGCGCCTATCCGGGCGTCGAGGTCTCGGCCATAGAGGACAATGGCGACTACCTCGAGCACCTGCTGATCGGTGGCAAGCTCGACATTGCCGTCATGGTCACCTCCAATTTGCGCGACCGCACTGCCCTGCAATCGGAGATCCTCGAAGTCTCGGCCTACCGGCTGTGGCTGCCGCTCGGCCATCCCTTGGCTGGCGCCGACATTATCGGCATCGGCGATATCGCCTCCGAGCCGCTGATCATGCTGACCGTCGACGAGATCGAGGAGAACACCGGCAAGCTGCTGACGGCGATCGGCGCCAGGCCGCATGTCGCCTTCCGCACCCGCTCCGTGGAAGCCGTGCGCAGCCTCGTCGCCACCGGCGCCGGCGTGGCACTGCTGCCCGACCTTGTCTACCGGCCCTGGTCGCTGGAAGGCGACCGCATTGAATCGCGCGACATTTCCGGTTCCTTGCCGGTGGTGCAGGTCGGCATGGTCTGGCGGCGGGGATCTGGCTTGGCCGCCGCGGCGCGCGACTTCATCGGCCTTGCCCAGTCGCAGCGGACGGTGCGCCAGCGTCTGTGATAGAGATATCGGAAAAACCGATATCGGCCTTCTGATAAATGAATTTGCGAAACCGGAATTTTCAAAGCACCTTCCGTTTCACGGATACAAGCTGCCATCAGAGCGGCGTCAAGTCCAACGGACGAGCTGACAAGTTTTTCAGTCCGCGCGTGATCCAGCGAAAACCGGAGCGGTTTCTGGATCACGCGCCAAAATGGGAGTCGATAATGAATTCATTCCTGAAGTCGTGCACTGCTTTGACGGTCGCGCTGACCCTCTCCGGTCAGGCCATCGCCCAGGTCAAGGAACTCGGCAAGGGCGAGGGCGAGGTCAACATCGTCGCCTGGCCGGGCTATATCGAGCGCGGCGAGACCGACAAGGGCTATGACTGGGTCACCGCCTTCGAGAAAGAGAGCGGCTGCAAGGTCAACGTCAAGACCGCCAACACCTCGGATGAGATGGTCTCGCTGATGAACGAGGGCGGCTTCGACCTCGTCACCGCGTCGGGCGATGCCTCGCTGCGCCTCGTCGCCGGCAAGCGCGTGCAGCCGATCAACACCGATCTCATCCCGGGCTGGAAGACGGTCGACGACCGGCTGAAGGACGCGCCCTGGTTTACTGTCGGCGGCGTTCATTACGGTGTGCCCTATCAGTGGGGACCGAACATCCTGATGTACAACACCGAGGTGTTCAAGGAAGCGCCGAAGAGCTGGAACGTCGTTTTCGAGGAGATGAAGCTGCCGGACGGCAAGTCCAACAAGGGTCGCGTCCAGGCCTATGACGGACCGATCCACATCGCCGACGCCGCCAACTACCTGATGTTCCACAAGCCGGAACTCGGCATCAAGGACCCATACGAATTGAACGAGGACCAGTACAAGGCGGCGCTCGAATTGCTGCGCGTCCAGCGCACGCTGGTTGGCCGCTACTGGCATGATGCCGCCATCCAGGTCGACGATTTCCAGAATGAAGGCGTGGTTGCTTCGGGCTCGTGGCCCTATCAGGTCAATACGCTGGTCGCCGCCAAGAAGCCGGTCGCCTCGACCGTACCGGAAGAAGGCGTCACCGGCTGGGCCGACACCACCATGATGGAAGCCGACGCGGCGCACCCGAACTGCGCCTATATGTGGCTCGAGCATTCGCTGGCGCCGAAGGTGCAGGGCGATGTCTCCGCCTGGTTCGGCTCGCTGCCGGTCGTGCCCGCCGCGTGCAAGGGCAACGAGCTGCTCGGCGAGGAAGGCTGCAAGACCAACGGCTACGACAATTTCGACAAGATCAAGTTCTGGAAGACGCCGGTCTCGAAATGCGTCACCCAGAACGACCAGTGCGTGCCCTACTATCGCTGGGTGTCGGATTATATCGGCGTCATCGGCGGACGGTGATCTCTCTTACCCTTCCCCTCGTGGGGAGGGTCGACGCGCAGCGTCGGGGTGGGGCTGCTCGGCCGTCTGTGCAGGTCACCCCCACCTGCGGCTTCGCCGCGACCTCCCATCGAGGGGGAGGTGAAGCGGCGTGCTACGGCAATCCGACAGAACCAACCGGCAACAGACTGACATCCCATGACCCCAGCCGTTTCCTTTCAAAGAGTCTCGCGCCATTTCGGCAGCGTTCGCGCCGTCGACGCGGTCGACCTCGACATCGTGCCGGGCGAATTCTTCGCCATGCTCGGACCGTCCGGGTCCGGCAAGACCACGTGTCTGCGCCTGATCGCCGGCTTCGAGCAGCCGACGGCGGGTTCGATCTCGATCTTCGGCGAGCGTGCCGAAGGCGTGCCGCCCTACCGCCGGAACGTCAACACCGTGTTCCAGGACTACGCGCTGTTCCCGCATCTCAATGTGCTCGACAACGTCGCCTACGGGCTGATGGTCAAGCGCGTGAGCAAGGCCGAGCGGCACAAGGCGGCGGAAGAAGCGCTCTCGCTGGTGCGACTGCCCGGCTACGGCGCCCGGCGGCCCGGCCAGCTCTCCGGGGGCCAGCGCCAGCGTGTCGCGCTCGCCCGCGCGCTGGTCAACCAGCCCAAGGTGCTGCTGCTCGACGAGCCGCTCGGCGCGCTCGACCTCAAGCTGCGTGAAAACATGCAGGAGGAGCTGAAATCGCTGCAGAAGGCGCTCGGCATCACCTTCGTCTTCGTCACCCACGACCAGGGCGAGGCACTGTCGATGGCCGACCGCGTCGCCGTCTTCAACGATGGCAAGATCATGCAGATCGGCACGCCGGAGGACATCTATCAGCGGCCGAGCACGCGCTTTGTCGCTGATTTCGTCGGTTCCTCGAACGTGCTGCCGCCGGATTTCGTCCAGCGTTATTCAGGCCAGAGCCGCTGGGGCAGCCTGCGGCCTGAATCCATTCGCGTCGGCCGTGCCGCAAGCGGCGAGGGCGTCGCCGCGCGCCTCGTCTCGACCAATTATCTCGGCGCCACCACCCGGCTGGCGCTCGATGCCGACGGATTGAAACTGCACGCCGTGGTGCCGGCCGGCACTGCCCTGCCGGCGGAGGGCGAGGCGGTGGTGCTCACCTTCAACCGCGAGCACCTGCATCTTATGGACGAGCCGGCATGATTGACGTTTGCGTGAAGCACTCCCCTCTGTCCTGCCGGACAGAGGGGAGTGTGAAGGATCTCGGCCTTGCCGCCATTGATCCAATCGACATGGTGGCGCCGTGAGCATCGTCGCCCTCAACGCCAATCCCGTACCCGCCATCCTGCCCGGCAGCCGCGGTCTGCGCGGTGCGCTCTCCGACCTTTTCTGGCGCCGGCCAAAAGTCCTGCTGCTCCTCATGCTGCTGCCGCCGGTTTTGTGGCTCGGCATCGTCTATATCGGCTCGCTGTTCGCGCTTTTGGCGCAGAGCTTTTTCTCCATCGACGAGTTCTCCGGCCTCATCAACCGCCAGTTCACGCTGAAGACCTATGGCGACCTGTTACAGGCCGCCAATCTCGACATCATCCTGCGCACGGTGACGATGGCGGCCCTGGTTACGCTGGCTTCGGCCATCGTCGCCTTCCCCATTGCCTACTACGCGGCGCGCTATGCACGCGGCCGCTGGAAGGCACTGTTCTATCTCGGCGTCATGCTGCCGCTGTGGTCGAGCTATCTGGTCAAGATCTATGCCTGGAAGCTGATCCTGGCCAAGGAAGGCATTTTGACCTGGCTGCTCACCAAGCTGCACTTGTTGTGGCTGCTCGACGCCTGGCTGTCGCTGCCCGTGGTCGGTGGCAATTCGCTGTCGGTATCGTTCACCGGCACTTTCATCGTCTTCGTTTATGTCTGGCTGCCTTTCATGATCCTGCCCGTTCAGGCGGCCCTCGAGCGCGTGCCCGGCAATCTGGTCGAGGCGTCGTCCGATCTCGGCGCCTCGCCCGGCCAGACCTTCCGCAACGTGCTGTTTCCGCTGGCGCTGCCTGGCATCGTCGCCGGCTCGATCTTCACCTTCTCGCTGACATTGGGCGATTACATCATCCCGCAGATCATCGGGACGTCGCGCCTGTTCATCGGCCAGGCCGTCTATTCGCAGCAAGGCACGGCCGGCAACATTCCGCTGGCCGCCGCCTTCACCGTGGTGCCCATCGTCATCATGGGCTTCTATCTCTGGGGCGCCAAGCGCATGGGGGCCTTCGATGCGCTCTGACCCTGGTCAATCCGCTCCGCTCGGCCTGAAGGCCGCCGCTGCCTGCGGCCTGCTCTTCCTGCATTTGCCGATCCTGCTGATCTTCGTCTACGCCTTCACCACCGAGGAGAAGAGTTTCGTCTGGCCGCCGCCCGGGCTGACCACGCAATGGTTCGCCGTCACCTGGAACCGGCCCGACGTCTGGGAAGCGCTGTCGCTGTCGGTCCGCGTCGCCGCCATCTCGACCACGATTGCGCTGGTGCTCGGCACGCTGTGCGCCGCCGCCGTGTCGCGGACGAAATTCTTCGGCCGCGAAACCATCTCGCTGCTGGTTATCCTGCCGATCGCGTTGCCCGGCATCATCACCGGCATCGCGCTGCGTTCGGCCTTCGCGCTGGCAGACATCCCCTTCTCGTTCTGGACGATCGTGCTTGGCCACGCCACTTTCTGCGTGGTCGTGGTCTACAACAACGCCGTCGCTCGTTTCCGTCGCACCTCGGGCTCGATGATCGAGGCCTCTATGGATCTCGGCGCCGACGGCTTCCAGACTTTTCGCCACGTCGTGCTGCCCAATATCGCCACCGCATTGCTCGCCGGCGGCATGCTCGCCTTTGCCCTTTCCTTCGACGAGGTCATCGTCACCACCTTCACCGCCGGCCAGCAGCAGACGGTGCCGATCTGGATGCTGGAGGAACTGATCCGTCCGCGCCAGCGTCCGGTCACCAACGTCGTGGCCATGGTCGTCGTCCTGGTGACGCTGCTGCCGATCCTGTTTGCCTATTACCTGACCCGCGACGGCGACCAGATCGCCGGAAGCGGGAAATGAAAAAAGTGAGTGGTGAGTAGTGAGCAGGGAATAGCCGAATCCACGGTGGAAGCTCATCCACTACTCACTACTCACCTCTGCCCAAGGAGACCCCAATGGACACCCAGATGCTGATCGGCTCCAAATTCGAGAAGGGCGCCGAGACCGAGGAGCCGATCCTCAATCCGAAGACCGGGGCGACCATTCTCAACTTGCCCGAAGCCAGTCAGGCACAGATCGAGGCCGCCGTTGCGGCAGCGGGACAAGCGTTCGTCTTGTGGTCTCGCACCACGCCGGCGCAACGCTCCGGCTATCTGCTCAAAATTGCCGACCGCATCGAGGCCGAGGCCAAGGAATTTGCCACGCTCGAGGCGCTGAACTGCGGCAAGCCTATCAACGCAGTGCTCAATGACGAAATCCCGGCCATCGTCGACTGCTACCGCTTCTTCGCCGGCGCGGTCCGCTCCATGCCGGGTGTGGTCGCGGGCGAATACCTGCCCGGCCACACCTCGATGGTGCGGCGCGATCCGATCGGCATCGTCGCTTCGATCGCGCCATGGAATTATCCGCTGATGATGATGGCCTGGAAGCTGGCGCCGGCGATCGCCGGCGGCAACACCGTCGTCTTCAAGCCGTCGGAGCAGACGCCGCTGACGGCGCTGAAGCTGGCAAGGATTCTGGCCGAAGTGCTGCCCGAGGGCGTCGTCAATGTCGTGCTTGGCCGGGGCGACAGCGTCGGCAACACGCTGATCAACCATCCCAAGGTCAATATGATCTCGATCACCGGTGACGTCGCCACCGGCAAGAAGGTGCTGCAGGCCGCCGCCAAATCGGTCAAGCGCACGCATCTCGAACTTGGTGGCAAGGCGCCGGTCATCGTCTTCGACGACGCCGATCTCGGCGCCGTCGTCAAGGGCTTGCGCGCCTTCGGCTACTACAATGCCGGCCAGGACTGCACCGCCGCCTGCCGCATCTATGCCGGCAAGAAGATCTACGACAAGCTGGTCGCCGATCTGTCCTCCGCCGTCTCGACCATCAAATACAACCAACCCGACGACACCGAGAACGAAATCGGGCCATTGATCTCGCGCCGCCAGCGCGATCGCGTCTCGAGCTTTGTCGAGCGGGCCTCGGAGCTGAAGCACATCGAGATCACCACCGGCGGCAAGCCGGGCGAGGGCACCGGCTTCTACTACCAGCCGACCGTCGTCGCCGGTGCGCTGCAGGAGGACGAGATCGTGCGCCGCGAAGTGTTCGGCCCGGTCGTCTCGATCACTCGTTTCACGGAAGTCGACGAGGCGGTGAGCTGGGCCAACGACAGCGACTACGGCCTGGCGTCATCGGTGTGGACCAGGGACGTCTCACGCGCCATGGCGACCGCCGCCCGCCTGCAATATGGCTGCACCTGGATCAACACCCACTTCATGCTGACCAACGAGATGCCGCATGGCGGGCTGAAACAGTCCGGCTACGGCAAGGACATGTCGCTCTACGCGCTGGAGGACTACACCGCCGTGCGCCACGTGATGGTTGCGCATGGGTGAGAAGCGGTGCGCGAAGCGGACGAAAAGCCAATTGCTTGGCTTTTCGAGCTTCTAACGCCCTGAGCCTGCGAAGAGCCGGGACGCCGCCCGTCCTTCTCCCCTTGTGGGCCCGAAGGGCGGGCCACAAGGGGAGAGGTAAGTTGCACAGCCGCTACTCCACGATGCGATAGATGTTCCACAGGCTGGTGCCCGACACGACATAGGGCTCCATCTCCTTGCCCCATTTGGCGTGCGCGTCGATCTTGCCGATCTTGGCGAACATTGCCTCCAACTGGGCCAGGCTCTCGACCTGGTGATGCGACTCGACCGTCGCTTCACGGGCACCGATCGATCCGGTCATGATCTGGAATTTGAGTTCCGTGAGGCCGACCTGCGAGCCGATCTCGCGTTCCCATTTCCGCATCAACTCGAGCACCGTCTGCTTGTGCCCGAACTTGGCGTCGATCTGCCATCTGGCGCTGAACATGTTGATTCTCCTCCATCATTTGCGGCTCGGGCCGCGGGTTGATCTACTCGTCCCAGGCCTGCACGACGGTCTGGCGCGCGATCAGGCCGTTCTTCAACTCCAGCATCGCCGCGCAGAACACCTTGGTGCCGTCCGGGTAGGCGCATGCCTGGGTGAATGCCAGGCTGTCGCCGTCGGCGATGGTGGTGTCGACCTTGTGGGTCATCGCCCGGCTGCAGATGTCGTCCCAGAACGTCGTGATCGCCGCGCGCCCGCGGATTTCGCGTGGCTTGCTCGGCGGGTTGTTGCGGTCGATCACCCGCACCAACGCATCGTCGGCATAGAAGCTCGACAGCATCTTTCCATCACGCCCTTCGATCGCCTTCTTGATCGCCGCGCCGTCCACTGTTTGGGTCTTGGTCAGCATTTATCCTCCATATGCCCGTCTTCACGATCGGGCGGTTGATGCTTTGAGGTGCCGCCCGGCACTCATCGCCGGGCCGGGGTCTTCACTGCGACTTCGCCTTTACGGCAGCGAATACGCCGTCGGTTTGTTTCTTGAAGGTCGCGAGATCGATCTGGCTGCCGTTGAGGATCGTCGACCAATGGCGAACGATTGCCGCCATCGCGATCGTCTCCTTGATCTCCTCGTCGCTCGCGCCGTTGAGCTTGGCGGCCTCGGTGTGGAAATAGATGCAATACTGGCACGGGATCTGTGACGCGACCGCGAGCCCCATCAACTCCTTGGTCTTGCCGTCGAGCGCGGTCTTGGGGTTGAGCTGGACGCCCTTGATCTCGGCCCAGGCGCCGGCGATGGCGACGTCAGGCAGTGTCTTGAACATATCCGGCACCGAGCCGAGCGTCGCCTCGATGTCCTTGTAGGCCGCTGTCGCCGACGCATCCTCGGCCTTCGCCGGAGTGATCGTGAACAGCGCGCCAATGCCCGCCGCGATCATAAGTGACCTGACATTCAGTTTTGACTTGGGCATTTCATCCTCCGTTCGCAGCGCCTTTCCCGGCGATATCCGCCTTGGCCTGCATGGGGAATTGATAGCGCCTACATCGGTGTCCCCGCTTCGCCCGAAAGCGCCATGGCTCTCATGGCCCGTCCGGGCCAGTCTGCCTGGCGGAAAATGCCGCCGCCGCCGCTCGCGATGGCAGGTCGAGCTTGAGCAGTATGTTGGCGACGTGGCGCTTGACCGTGTGCTCGCTCAGCCTGAGTTCCGCGGCGATCGCCGCATTGCTCTTGCCATCGGCGATCAAATTCACGACTTCGCTCTCGCGCGTTGTCAGGCAGGCCGGTTCGGTCGCCCTGGTCTTGGGCCGGCAAGCCGGTTCCAGGTGCTGTTCGGACATCGCAAGCACAAGCGCCAGCGGCTCGTCCAGCTCGTCGATGGCGATACGCCCGCGATCGACGAAATGAAGTCCCGAGCCGACTGCCAGATCGGCGACCAGCCTCGATGCCAGTATCTCGCCGCGCCCGGCGAGAGCGGCGAGTTGTATCGTCACGCGGCTCGTCAATCCTGCAGGGGGCCCGCGCAACTCGATCTCGCCGACATGCGCCCCTTGCGCGCTCGCCACCCCGATTTGCTGCGCCGCGTCGCGCAACGCCGCCGCGCAGCGTAAGGCCCGTCCCGGGCCTTCGAAACGCGAAATCATCATTTCGCCATGCATATCCGCGCAGCGCCCGCCATGGCGCACCACAAGTGTCCGCCATGTTTCGTGGAAATGCTCGCTGCGTTCGCTCCACATCCTGTCGCCAAGCGGTGCCGTGTCGTAGATGCGTGTCACCAGAAGTGCGGCCAGAACGCGTTCGGCTTCGGCCACGGCGCGCTCGCCGGTCAGGAATTCCTCGATCAGGTCGGCCACCCGGTCGACATCGCCGGTCCAGATCGGATGGTCGCGCCCCGGGATTTCGACCAGCCGCGCGTTGGGGATCTTCCTGGCCAGAAAGCGGCTGGCGTCGGGATCGACCCGCACGTCGTTGCGGCGATGGATCAGCAGCGTCGGCGCGTCGATCGCCGCCAGGATACCGCGTACGTCGATCTCCGCGTTCATCCGCGCCAGCGCCGCCGCTGCCGTCGGGCTGGCCGAGAGCCGTTCGAACCGCGCCCACCAGGTTGAAAATCGGGCGTCATCGACCCTGCCCGGCGCGAAATTGGGCAAGGTGGCGCCTGTCCCCCAGGCCGTCTCGGCCGTCGCGATGAAGGCTTCCAGACGCTCCGGCGGCATCACCCATTTGTGGAAATGCGCATAGCCGCCATAGAGCGCCAGCGCCCGCGCGCGCTCCGGATAGCTGGCGGCGAACAGCATCGCCATCGGCGCGCCTTCGGAAGCGCCAAGCAGGGCGGCACGGCCGCTGCCGGCCGCATCCATCACCGCGCGCACATCGTCCATGCGGGTCTCGAGGCTGGGCAGGTGATGGACGTCGACGCGGTCGGAGAGACCCGTGCCGCGCTTGTCGAACAGGATCAGCCGTGAGAACGCCGAAAGCCGCCTCACGAGCCTGGTATAGCCCTCGTCTTCCCAGTGCAGGTCGAGATTGGAGATGAAGCCCGGCACGAAGATGAGATCGAACGACCCCTGGCCGATCACCTGATAGGCGATCCGCACCTCGCCGCTAAGGGCGTATCGGGTCTCGATCGGCCTCACGAGGGTGTCCGCCCGGCCTGACGATTTCTGTTCGCCAACCATAGCAGAGCCGCGCCGGTTGCGGCAGTTTATATTTTAGCGGAAGTGAATGTGCGGCCGCCGCGGCTATTCTTGCGGTGCCGCGACGTCGCCCGGAAAAGCCTCGAGTCCGAGCTTGAGATCGGCCTCCGCCGGCGTGATCGGCCGCTTGATCCTGGCCGAAGCGACCACAACCAGTTCGTCGAAGCCTTCGCCGCCGCTGTCCAGCATCTCGAAAAACTGGCGCCGCATCCTCGGCTCCCAAAACTTGTTGATATGTTCGGCGACGCCGGCAACGCCTTCCTCGCGTGGCCTGGAGTGGAAAAAGGCGGCGATCTGGTTGGCCATGCGCACCAGCTTTTCCCGTGTGCTCATGATGTGCTCTTCGTCATGCGACATGCTGGGTAACTCCGGAGATCACCCGGTCAGGGTGCGTAAAAACATCGAAATCATCGCCGCGCACCAACGCCACTAGCGTCATGCCGGCTTCCTGCGCGGTGCGGATGGCAAGGGCGGTGGGAGCGGAAACGGCGATGATGAAGGCCGAACCGATCGCTGCCGTCTTCTGCACCATCTCGACCGAAACACGGCTGGTCACCACGACCGCGCCCGATGCGCCATCTATATTGGCCTTGGCCAGCGCCCCCGCCAGCTTGTCGAGCGCATTGTGGCGGCCGACATCCTCGCGCGCCATGACGACGCCTTTGCCAGGCACGTAGAAGCCGGCTGCATGCACGGCGCCCGTCTCGGTATGCAGCGGCTGCACCTTCGACAGCAACTTGACCGAGCGGATGATGTCGTCGGCCTCAAGCGTAAGTTTCGACGCACCGACCGCATCGACCGAGCGCATCGCTTCCTCGATGGATTCGATGCCGCAGAGCCCGCAGCCGACCGGTCCGGCAAGCCGCCGCCGCCGCGCTTCGAAGCGCGTATTGGCCTGGTCCTTCAGCCGGATCTGAATATCGATGCCGGCGCCATGATCTTCCACTTCGATGGCTTCGATCTCGTCAGGCGCGGCGATGATGCCTTCGGTCAGCGAGAAGCCGAGCGCGAAATCCTCGAAATCGGCGGGGCTCGCCATCATCACCGCATGCGTGGTGCCGGCAAACGAGAACGCTACCGGCGTCTCCTCCGGCACCATGCGGTCGGCCGCAGCCGTGCCGCCGGCGCGGTGCGCCAGTCGCGATATCTGCGTCGTCGCTTTGCGGCGCGCGGCCAAGACTACTCCGCCGCCTGCAGCGGTGCGATGCGCCGGCTCTGTTTGGCCTGCTCGTCATAGTCGCGCTGCCATTCCGACGGGCCGTTGGACGCGCCGACCTGCACTGCGGTCACCTTGTATTCCGGACAATTGGTCGCCCAGTCGGAGAAGTCGGTGGTGATGACGTTGGCCTGCGTGTCGGGATGGTGGAAGGTGGTGTAGACCACGCCCGGCGACACCCGGTCGGTGATCAGCGCGCGCAGCGTCGTCTCGCCCGAACGGCTGGTCAGCCGGACCCAGTCGCCATCGCGCAGGCCGCGGTTTTCGGCGTCATGCGGATGGATTTCCAGCCGGTCCTCGGAGTGCCACATGACATTTTCGGTACGCCGTGTCTGCGCGCCGACATTGTACTGCGACAAGATCCGGCCGGTGGTCAGCAGCAGCGGGAAGCGCGGTCCGGTCCTTTCGTCCGTCGCCACATATTCGGTGCGGATGAACTTGCCCTTGCCGCGCACGAAGCCGTCGACATGCATGATTGGCGTGCCGAGCGGTGCCTTGTCGTTGCAGGGCCATTGCACGGAGCCGACGCGGTCGAGCAGGTCGAAGGAGACGTTGGCGAAGCTTGGCGTCGTCTTGGCGATCTCGTCCATGATTTCGGACGGATGCGTATAGTTCCAGTCGAGACCGATCGCGCGGGCGAGCTCCTGCGTCGCCTCCCAATCGGCGTAGCGCGCCTTCGGCTCCAGCACCTTGCGCACCATGTTGATGCGGCGCTCGGCATTGGTGAAGGTGCCGTCCTTCTCGAGGAAGGTCGAGCCCGGCAGGAAGACGTGCGCGTAGTTCGCCGTCTCGTTGAGGAAAAGGTCGTGCACGACCACGCATTCCATCGCGGCAAGGCCGGCGGCGACATGCTTGGTGTCGGGATCGGACTGCAGGATGTCCTCGCCCTGGATGTAGATGCCCTTGAACGATCCGTCGACTGCCGCATCCAGCATGTTGGGAATACGCAGGCCGGGTTCGTCGTCGAGTTTCACGCCCCACAGGCTCTCATAGATGTCGCGCACCGCGTCGCCCGAAATGTGCCGGTAGCCCGGCAGTTCATGCGGGAACGAGCCCATGTCGCACGAGCCCTGCACATTGTTCTGGCCGCGCAGCGGATTCACGCCGACGCCCGGGCGGCCGATATTGCCGGTGGCCATCGCGAGATTGGCGATCGCCATCACCGTGGTCGAGCCCTGGCTGTGCTCGGTGACGCCGAGGCCGTAGTAGATCGCGCCATTGCCGCCCTTGGCGTAGAGGCGCGCGGCACCGCGGATCAGCTCGGGATCGACGCCGGACAACTTGCCGACGGTTTCGGGGCTGTTCTCCGGCAGGGCGACGAAGGACGCCCAGTCCTGGAATTCCGCCCAGTCGCAGCGCTCGCGGATAAAGGCTTCGTCAAAAAGACCCTCGGTCACGATGACATGTGCCAGCGACGTCAGCACGGCGACATTGGTGCCGGGCTTCAGCGGCAAATGGTAGTCCGCCTCGACATGGGCCGACTTGACCATCTCGGTGCGGCGCGGATCGAGCACGATCAGCTTGGCGCCCTGGCGCAGCCGCTTCTTCAGCCGCGAGGCGAATACCGGGTGCGCGGACGCCGGATTGGCGCCGATGATGACGGCGACGTCGGTGAATTCGACGGAATCGAAATCCTGCGTGCCGGCCGAGGTGCCGTAGGTCTGGCCGAGCCCATAGCCGGTCGGCGAATGGCAGACGCGCGCGCAGGTGTCGACATTGTTGTTGCGGAAGCCCTGCCGCACCAGCTTCTGGACGAGATAGGTTTCCTCATTCGTGCAGCGCGAGGAGGTGATGCCGCCGATCGCGGTACGGCCGTACTGGTACTGGATGCGGCGGAATTCCTTGGCCGTGTGGGCGATCGCCTCTTCCCAGGTCACCTCGCGCCAGGGATCGCTGACCTTTTCGCGGATCATCGGCGACAGGATGCGGTCCTTGTGGGTGGCGTAGCCATAGGCGAAGCGGCCCTTCACGCAGGAATGGCCGTGGTTGGCCATGCCTTCCTTGTAGGGCATCATGCGGATGACCTCGTCGCCCTTCACTTCGGCCTTGAACGAGCAGCCGACGCCGCAATAGGCGCAGGTGGTGACGGCAGAGCGCTCCGGCAGGCCCTTTTCGAGCACGGTCTTCTCGCGCAGCGCATCGGTCGGGCAGGCCTGCACGCAGGCGCCGCAGGACACGCATTCGGAAGCGATGAAATCCTCGTGCATGCCGGCGACCATGCGCGATTCGAAGCCGCGGCCCTCTATGGTCAGCGCAAAAGTGCCTTGCACCTCCTCGCAGGCGCGCACGCAGCGCGAGCAGACGATGCACTGCGCCGGATCGTAGGTGAAATAGGGGTTGGATTCATCGCGGGCGATGTAGTCGACCGCGAGCGAGCCATGGCCCGGCGCGACGCCGCCTTCTTCCTTGACGTGGTTGCGGCCCTCGACGCCATAGCGATTTTCGGTCAGGCCGACGGACTTCGCCACCACATCGAACTCGCTGGCGCCGGTTCCGGCCTTCTCGTTCCAGCCGGTCGGATGATCGGAGACGTAGAGTTCCATGACGCCGCGGCGGATGGCATCGAGCCTGTCCGACTGCGTGCGCACCACCATGCCTTCGCCGACAGGCGTCGTGCAGGAAGCCGGCGTGCCGCCGCGCCCTTCGATCTCGACGAGGCAGACGCGGCAGGAACCGAAGGAGTCCAGCATGTCGGTGGCGCAGAGTTTCGGGATCTCCACTCCGCCTTCCATCGCCGCACGCATGATCGACGTGCCTTCCGGCACGCTGATGCTGCGGCCATCGACGGTCAGCGTGACCTGTTTTTGCGCCTTCGATTGCGGAGTTCCGTAATCGAGTTCTTCGATGAGCGTCGGGAAGTCGGCCTTGATGTTCATCTGCCAGCTCCTATTCAGCAGCCACGCGCGCTGGCGCGGGCTTGAAATCCTCGGGGAAATGCGTGATCGAGCTCATCACCGGGTAGGGCGTGAAGCCGCCCAGCGCGCAGAGCGAACCGAATTTCATCGTGTTGCAGAGGTCCGTGACCAGAGCGAGGTTCTTCTCCGGCTCGATGCCGGCGGCGAGCCTGTCGATGGTTTCCATGCCCCGCGTCGAGCCGATGCGGCAAGGCGTGCACTTGCCGCAGCTTTCGATGGCGCAGAATTCCATGGCGAAGCGTGCCTGCTTCAGCATGTCGGCGGTGTCGTCGAAAACCGTGATGCCGGCGTGGCCGATCAGTCCATCGCGCTTGGCGAATTCTTCGTAGTCGAACGGCGTGTCGAACAAGGCGCGCGGGAAATAGGCGCCGAGCGGGCCGCCGACCTGCACCGCCTTCACCGGGCGTCCGGTGGACGTGCCGCCGCCGATCTCATCGACGATCTCGCCCAGCGTCAGGCCGAAAGCGGTTTCGAACAGGCCGCCTTGCTTGACGTTGCCGGCGATCTGGATCGGGATCGTGCCGCGTGAGCGGCCCATGCCGAAATCCTTGTAGAAGGCGGCACCCTTGTCCATGATAACAGGAACGGAAGCCAGCGAGATGACGTTGTTGATCACCGTCGGCTTGCCGAACAACCCTTGTATCGCGGGCAGCGGCGGCTTGGCGCGCACCACCCCGCGCTTGCCTTCCAGGCTGTTGAGCAACGAGGTTTCCTCGCCGCAGACATACGCACCGGCACCGACGCGGATTTCCATGTCGAAGGCGTTGGGCGAACCCAGCACATTGACGCCGAGCACACCGGCCTTGCGGGCGATCTCGACGGCCTTGTTCATGACAGCCACCGCGTGCGGATATTCCGAGCGGATGTAGACAAAACCCTTGGTCGCGCCGGTGGCGATGCCGGCGATTGCCATCCCTTCGATGAGCACGAAGGGGTCGCCTTCCATGATCATGCGGTCGGCGAAGGTGGCGCTGTCGCCCTCATCGGCGTTGCAGACGATGTATTTGCGCTCCGATGTCGTATCGAGAACCGTCTTCCATTTGATGCCGGTCGGAAAGCCCGCGCCGCCACGGCCGCGCAGGCCGGATTCGGTCACCTGCTTGACGATGTCGGCGGGCGCCATGGCCACCGCATTCTGCAGGCCCTTCAATCCGCCGAGCGATTTGTAGGCGTCAAGCGACAGCGGGTCGTTGATGCCGCAGCGCGCGAAGGTCAGCCGTGTCTGCTTGGCGAGGAACGGGATCTTGTCGGGCGCGCCGAGCCAGCGCTTGTGATGCCCGCCCTTGAGGAAGCCGCTGTCGAACAGGCTCTTCACGTCCGACGGCTTCACCGGCCCGTAGGCGACGCGGCCATTGGCTGTCGCCACTTCGACCATCGGTTCGAGGAAATAGGCGCCGCGCGAGCCGTTGCGCACGATCTTGGCCTCGATGCCGCGCTCGGCAAGTTCATTTGCGATCGCTTTGGCGACCTTTTCCGCGCCCAGCGCCAGCGCGCCGGAATCGCCGGGAATGTAGATGCGGGGGGTCATGAGCGCACCTCGGCGACGAGTTCGTCGATCTTGTCATCATCGAGCCGTCCGATCACCTCGCCGTCCAGCATCGCCGACGGCGAACAGGCGCACAGGCCGAGACAATAGACTGGCTCAAGCGTAACCGATCCGTCAGGCGTGGTCTCGTGGAAATCGATGCCGAGCAACTGCTTGACCCTGGCGGCGACCGCGCCCGAACCCATCGACTGGCAGGCTTCCGCCTGGCAGAGCTTGAGCACGTGCCGGCCGGCCGGTCGCGAACGGAAATCGTGATAGAAGGTGACGACGCCGTGCACCTCGGCCCTGGAGAGGTTCAGCCCATCGGCGATGACCGGCACGGCGTCCTGCGGGACGTGGCCGAATTCTTCCTGGATATCGTGGAGGATCGGCAGCAGCGGACCTTCGAGATCCTTCAACTCCTGGACAATCGCCGCCGTGCGGGATGCGATCTCGGTACTTGCTGGCTGCATCGTCACGCAGCGCCCTCCCTGGTCGATGGCTTTGTCGCTAAGTCTTTACAAAATCAGAGGAAACCCCTGAAATCAATAAAGCTGATCCGTTACTCGATAGAAATTTTCTATCAAGCTCTTCCGCCTAATTCTCTAGCCTAGCGGTGGGCGCGGAAATCGTCTGCCAGCGCCATCGCCTCGTCCAGCAGCGCCTGCACCAGCGGCGTGTGCGGCTCACGCGGCGCGGCGACCAGCCCTACCGTGTGGCTGGCATCGGGCTCGACGATCGGAATGGCACGGATCGGTTCGGAAAAACCGAATGTTTCCGCAAGGTTGAGCGGCATGATCGACGACCATTTGCCGGTCCGGATGTGCGAGAACAGCACGATCATCGAGTTCGATTCCAGCGTCGGCCGCACCTGCACGCCGGCTTCCGCCAGGTGCTGGTCGATGATGCGGCGGTTCTGCATGTCCGGCGTCAACAGGCACAGCGGCAAATGACTGATCTCCGCCCATGTCACTTTGTCGCGGTCCGAATAGGGATTGCCGATAGCGGTGATCAACTGGTAGCGCTCGTCATAAAGCGGCACGCTAGTCACCCGCCCGAGCGGCTCGTTGTCAAGATAGGTGATGCCGGCATCGACATCGAAATTGCCGAGCAGCGACAGCACTTCGATTGAGGTTCGCGACAGCACCGAAAAAGTGACACCGGGGTGCTTGTCTCGAAAGGGCGTCGTCAATCGGGCCACCATGGCCAACGCTGTCGGGATAGCGGCAATGCGGATGCGGCCGGAAAGGCCGTGGCGGGCGGCGCGCATCTCCTCGCGCATGGTCCTGGAGTCGCCGACGATGCGGCGCGCCCAGACCAACACCTGCTTGCCCTCCGGCGTCAGCCCCTGAAAGCGCGAGCCGCGATTGACCAGCATGACGCCGAGCTGGCCCTCGAGCTGTTTGATCCCGGCCGACAGGGTCGGCTGCGTAACCCCGCACGCTTCAGCCGCCCGGCCGAAATGCTCCTCCTTGGCCAGTGCGATGAAGAATTCCAGCTTGTCGATCATAGGTGAAGCTAACCGGCGCAGCCGCACCGCGCCAGATGGTTGCTGCTACAGCTAACAATCGTGCCCCCCAACCGTTGCGCAATCGCAAAAAACTACCTGTCGACGAGATTCAGGATGTTGCCGTCCGGATCCTTGAAC
This sequence comes from Mesorhizobium sp. B2-5-13, assembly GCF_006440535.1. NCBI lineage: Bacteria > Pseudomonadati > Pseudomonadota > Alphaproteobacteria > Hyphomicrobiales > Phyllobacteriaceae > Mesorhizobium > Mesorhizobium sp. B2-5-13. The sequence continues at coordinate 417,999 of NZ_VFUI01000002.1, forward strand.
CAAGCGACCTTCATACCCTGCCCGACATGGACATCGCCTTCCAGCGTCAAACCGGGCATCTCGTAGTGTTCAAAGACGACGCCCTTCGATTTCAGCGCGGCGACGACAGTGCCGATCGCGTCGCCGACCGTCCACGTCACCGCTGTCGCCTTGTTGGTTCCGGCGAACTGGGAGCGATAGACATTGATGGTGGTGTTGCCGCTTTTGTACACGATCAGTTCGCCGCCCTCATCGTGCACCTGTTTCAGGCCGAGCGTTCCCGCATAGAAAGCCTTTGCCTTGGCCAGGTCCCTGACCGCGAGATTGGCCGTTGCGTTGCTGTTTTCAAGCATGATCGTCTCCTTTCCTGATTGTTCCCTCGTCATTGAACCTGTCCGCGTCGAACGTGCCATTGCTGAAGTAGGGTCGCCCAGCCGCTTGACGAGCGTCAATGACATGCGCGTTGCTCCAAGTTGTGACTTCAAACGGCGCCGATCCACATCTTTCAGCCGGCTTACTGTTTCCTGCGGGCGCGTGCGGCGCTATGTGGATGCAACTGGTGCGCAGGGAGGGACGAACATGCTGGGCTGGTTCCGCAAGCTGTTGCCGCGCGAAGATCGCTTCTTCGACCTGTTCGAACAGCATTCCCGTACCGTGGTCGCCGGCGCCGAGGCACTCCAGCTGCTTCTCCAGGGCAAGGATATCGAACGCAGGTGCCGGGAGATCATCGATCTCGAAAACGAGGCGGACGACATAACCGCGCAGGTGCTGCTTGCGGTGCGGCGGTCTTTCATCACGCCTTTCGACCGCGGCGACATCAAGGATCTGATCCAGTCGATGGATGATGCCATCGACACGATGCACAAGACCGTCAAGACGGTGCGGCTGTTCGAAAAGCACGAATTCGATCCGCTGATGCAGGAAATGGGTGGCGTCATCGTCGACGCTGCCAAGCTGGTCGCCGAGGCGATCCCGCTGCTCGCCAAGGTCGGCGCCAACAGCGCACGCCTCAATGAACTCGCCGAGGAGGTCATGCGTGCCGAGGACCGGGCCGACGACCTGCATGAGCAGGGTTTGAAGGACCTGTTCAAGCGCCACAATGGCGGTGACGCGATGGCCTATTTGATCGGCTCGGAGATCTATGGCCAGCTCGAGAAGGTGGTCGACCGTTTCGAGGACGTCGCCAACGAGATCAGCGGCATCGTCATCGAGAACGTCTAGGCGATGGAAGCGACCATCGCCTTTCCCCTGCTCGCCGGCCTCGTTGCCGTGGCGCTGTTCTTCGATTTTCTCAATGGCCTGCACGACGCCGCCAACTCCATCGCCACCATCGTCTCCACGCGGGTGCTGCGGCCTCATTATGCGGTGCTGTGGGCAGCCTTCTTCAATTTCATCGCCTTCCTGTTCTTCGGCCTTCATGTCGCCGAGACCGTCGGCAAGGGCATCGTCGACGTCGGCGTCGTCACGCCGGCGGTGATCTTCTCGGCGCTGGTCGGCGCCATTGTCTGGAACATCGTAACCTGGATCGCCGGTATTCCGTCGAGCAGCTCGCACGCGCTGATCGGCGGGCTGGTCGGGGCGGGGGTCGCGAAGGCGGGCTTCGGCGCCATCGTCTGGTCGGGCCTCGGCAAGACCGTCGCCGCGATCGTGCTGTCGCCAGCAACCGGTTTCGTCCTGGCGCTTCTCCTGGTCCTGGTGGTTTCATGGCTGTTCGTGCGCCAGACGCCATTCGCCGTCGACAGCACATTTCGCGTCCTGCAGTTCTTTTCGGCCTCGCTCTATTCGCTCGGCCATGGCGGCAACGACGCCCAGAAAACCATGGGCATCATCGCCGTGCTGCTCTATTCGCAAGGCATGCTCGGCACCTCGTTCTATGTGCCATTGTGGGTTGTCCTCACCTGCCAGTCGGCGCTGGCCCTGGGCACGCTTTTGGGCGGCTGGCGCATCGTCCATACAATGGGCTCGAAGATCACGCGCCTCAATCCGATGCAGGGCTTCTGCGCCGAGACCGGCGGCGCGATCACCCTGTTCGCCGCCACCTGGCTCGGCATCCCGGTTTCGACCACGCACACCATCACCGGTGCCATCATCGGAGTCGGCGCTGCCCGCCGGGTTTCCGCAGTCCGCTGGGGCATTGCCGGCAACATCGTCGTCGCCTGGGTCGTGACCTTGCCCGCGACGGCGGCGATTTCCGCTCTCACCTACCTGGCGCTCAGCCTGGCCCGGTGATGTCGCGGCGTGGCGCTTGGACCAGCCGCCGATCTGCACTATGTGAGCAGCACCTTAAGCCGAGGAAGAATTGTTATGGCCGTCACCAAGGAAATCGTTACCGAGCGCCTGAAGACCGTCAACGGGCCGGACTTCACCGGCAACATCGTCGATCTCGGCATGGTTTCGGAGATTTTCATCGCCGATTCGAAAGTCTTCTTCTCAATCACCGTTCCCGCCGCGCGGGCCCAGGAGATGGAGCCGTTGCGCGCCGCCGCCGAGCGGGTGGTGAAGGCCATTCCCGGCGTCGCCGGTGCGGTCGTCGCGCTGACGGCTGAAAAGAAAGGCGGCGGCATGGAGGCGCCGGTTCCATCGCGTCCCGCACCCAGGCCGGCTCCGCCCGCCGCCGCACCGCGGGCGGCTCCGCATGCTCCTGCTTCTCAGAGCCATAGCAAGCGCGGCGTTCCCGGCATCGAGGCGATCATCGCGGTTGCTTCGGGCAAGGGCGGCGTCGGCAAGTCGACCACGGCCGTCAACCTGGCGCTCGGCCTTGCCGCCAACGGCTTGCGGGTCGGCGTGCTCGATGCCGACATCTATGGCCCGTCGATGCCCAGGCTGCTCAACATCCATGGCCGGCCGCAGACGGTCGACGGCAAGATCCTGAAACCCATGGAGAATTACGGCCTCAAGGTGATGTCGATGGGTTTCCTCGTCGACGAGGAGACGCCGATGATCTGGCGCGGGCCGATGGTGATGTCGGCGCTCACCCAGATGCTGCGCGAGGTCGAATGGGGGCGGCTCGACCTGCTCGTCGTCGACATGCCGCCCGGCACCGGCGATGCCCAGCTCACCATGGCCCAGCAGGTGCCGCTGGCCGGCGCGGTCATCGTCTCGACGCCGCAGGACCTGGCGCTGATCGACGCCCGCAAAGGTCTCAATATGTTCAAAAAAGTCGATGTGCCGCTGCTCGGCATTGTCGAGAACATGAGCTACTTCCTCGCCCCTGACACCGGCAAGCGCTACGATATTTTCGGCCATGGCGGCGCGCGCCGCGAGGCCGAGAGGCTGGGCGTCACCTTCCTCGGCGAGGTGCCGCTGGAAATGGGCATTCGCGAAAGCTCGGACGCCGGCACGCCGGTGGTCGTCTCGAAACCGGATGGCGCCGAAGCGAAAATCTATCGCGATATCGCTTCCAAGGTTTGGGACAGGGTCAATGAGGAACGCGGCGCGGCCGAAGCGGCGGTGCCAAACATCGTGTTTGAGTGACCCCTCGAGGATCAGCCGCCCACTTTTTCGCCGAATGCCGAAAAGAACTGTCCGGCCAGTTTTTTCGAGGTCGATTCGATCAGCCGGCTGCCGAGCTGCGCGATCTTGCCGCCGACTTCTGCCTTGGCCGCATATTTGAGGACCGTCGCGTCCGGCCCGTCGGCGGTGAGGGTGACGTCGGCACCGCCCTTGGCGAAGCCGGCAATGCCACCCTTGCCTTCGCCCTGGATGGTGTAGGCATGCGGCGGCTTGAGATTCCTGAGCGTCACTTCGCCGTTGAAGGTCGCCTTGATCGGACCGATCTTCAGCACCACCGTTGCCGCCATCTCGGTCGCCGATTTCATTTCCAGGCTCTGACAGCCCGGAATGGCGTCCTTCAGGACGATTGGGTCATTCAGCGCTTCCCACACTTTCTGCACGGGTGCGGCGATACGTTCCTCGCCCTCGATCACCAAAGCCATTTAAACCTCCCGCATCGCCGATGTCGGATTGGTCGTAGCGTGCGGCTCGATAGCTGTCTATCGCACCAAAGTCCGGATTCAGATCACGCGTGCCCTTGCCTGCATCCGCGCGTTGTCATATCGATTTGTCATACAAATACGGAGACCATGATGGCCGGCGCCCCCACGAAAAAGAAAAAGTTCCGCTCGCAGGAGTGGTTCGACAATCCCGACAATCCGGGTATGACGGCGCTCTATCTAGAGCGTTACCTGAATTACGGGCTGACGCGCGCCGAGCTGACGTCGGGCAAACCGCTGATCGGCATCGCCCAGACCGGCTCTGATCTCTCGCCTTGCAACCGGCACCACATCGAGCTCGCCAAGCGCGTGCGCGAAGGCATCGTCTCGATGGGCGGCATTCCTTTCGAATTCCCCTGTCACCCGATCCAGGAGACCGGCAAGCGGCCGACCGCGGCCCTTGACCGCAACCTTGCCTATCTCAGCCTTGTCGAAGTGCTCTACGGCTATCCACTCGACGGTGTCGTGCTGACCATCGGCTGCGACAAGACCACGCCTGCCTTGCTGATGGCGGCGGCGACCGTCAACATCCCGGCCATCGCGCTGTCGGTCGGCCCGATGCTCAATGGCTGGCATAAGGGCAAGCGCACGGGCTCGGGCACCATCGTCTGGGAATCGCGCCAGCGCCTGTCGGCCGGCGAGATCGACTATGACGAGTTCATGGACATTGTCGCCTCCTCGGCGCCGTCCACGGGCTACTGCAACACGATGGGCACCGCCACCACGATGAATTCGCTGGCCGAGGCGCTCGGTATGCAGCTGCCCGGTTCGGCCGCCATCCCGGCGCCGTACCGCGAGCGTGGCCAGATCGCCTATGAGACGGGAAAGCGCATCGTCGACATGGTGCACGAGGACCTGAAACCGTCCGACATCATGACCCGCGCGGCCTTCGAAAACGCAATCGTCGTCAATTCGGCGATCGGCGGCTCCACCAACGCGCCGATCCATCTCAACGCGATCGCCCGCCATCTCGGCGTACCGCTCGACAATGACGACTGGCAGAAGGTCGGCCTCAACGTGCCGCTCATCGTCAACCTGCAGCCGTCGGGCGAATATCTCGGCGAAGATTATCACCACGCCGGTGGCGTGCCGGCGGTCGTGGCCGAACTGATGAAGGCCGGAATGCTGCCGCATCCCGATGCCCTGACCGTCAACGGCAAGTCGATCGGCGCCAACTGTGAGGGCGTCGCCAACGAGAACACCGACGTCATCCGCACCGTGGCCGAGCCGCTGAAGGCCAATGCCGGCTTTATCAACTTCAAGGGCAATCTGTTCGATTCGGCGATCATGAAGATGAGCGGCATCTCGCCGGAATTCCGCGAGCGCTATCTGTCGAACCCGAATGATCCGGAAGCCTTCGAAGGCAACGCCATGGTCTTCGATGGCCCGGAGGATTACCACGCCCGCATCGACGACCCGGCGCAAGGCATCGACGAGCACACCATCCTGTTCATGCGCGGCGCCGGTCCCGTCGGCTATCCCGGCGGCGCCGAGGTCGTCAACATGCAGCCGCCGGCTTACCTTATCAAGAAGGGTATCCACGCGCTCGCCTGCATCGGCGACGGCCGCCAGTCCGGCACGTCGGGCTCGCCGTCGATCCTGAATGCCTCGCCGGAAGCCGCGGTCGGTGGCGGTTTGGCGTTGCTCAAGACCGGCGACCGCGTCCGAATCGACCTGCGGAAAGGCACCGCGAACATCCTCGTCAGCGACGACGAGATCACGCGGCGGCGCGCCGAGCTGCAGAAAGATGGCGGCTATCATTATCCCCAGCACCAGACGCCATGGCAGGAGATCCAGCGCGGTATGGTCGACCAGTTCTCGGCCGGCATGGTGCTGAAGCCGGCGGTGAAATACCAGGATGTCGCGCACACCATGGGTGTGCCTCGCGACAATCACTGATTATTCCCGGAATAATCATCGATTATTCCCCGCAATAATCATCGATTATTCCTCGGAATAGTCATCGATTATTCCTGGCTGGTCACAGATGATGAATGGGCGAACACCGGCGGCTTGATCGATCAGGCCGCCGGTCCCCCGCCATAGGCCGGGAACGCTCGGTCCTTGACAAGCCTGCCCAACAATTCCACGATCACGCCAAGGGGTGCATCGCGACGACCCCGTGAGGCGTCAGCCCAATGTTCGCGTCCAGGCTTCTCTGTTCAGGAGGTGGACGCCATGCCGTCAACAACCGCTATCACCGTACAGCAACTATCCCGTCTGATTGGTCTGCCCGGCGCACCTGTGGTCGTCGATGTCCGCATCGATGACGATTACGACGCCGATCCGCGCCTGCTGCCGGCCTCGCACCGGCGCAACTTCAAAACCGTCTCGGCCTGGGCAGCCGACCTTGCCGGCAGCCAAGTGGCCGTCGTCTGCCAGAAGGGGCAAAAGCTCTCGCAGGGCGTGGCCGCCTGGCTGCGGCACCAAGGCGTTGCCGCCGAATCCCTCGAAGGCGGTTTCGAGGCCTGGCGCGATGCCGGCGGCCTTCTGGTCCGCTCCGACAAGATACCGTCCCGCGATGAAAAAGGCCGCACCGTCTGGGTGACGAGGGCTCGCCCCAAGATCGACCGCATCGCCTGCCCCTGGCTGATCCGGCGTTTCATCGATCCGCATGCGGTCTTTCTCTTTGTCGAGGCGGCCGAAGTGCCTGCTGTCGCCGACCGCTTTCAGGCCGTGCCCTTCGACATCGACAATGTATTCTGGAGCCATCGTGGCGAACGCTGCACGTTCGACGCGATGATCGAGGAGTTCGGGCTGGAATCCCAGGCGCTCGATCGCCTTGCCACGATCGTGCGCGCGGCCGACACCGCCCGCCTTGACCTGGCTCCCCAGGCCGCCGGATTTCTCGCCGCCTCGCTTGGTCTGTCACGCATGTTCCGCGACGATCTGGAGCAGCTGGACGCCGGCATGATGCTCTATGACGCGTTCTTCCGCTGGTGCCGCGACGCCACCGACGAGACGCACAACTGGCCGGGTGGGGTGAAGCCGTCATGAGCAGCCTCATATCGGGGAAAGAGCCCGACATCGTCGTGGCGCCGGCGGTCCCGAGCTTCCGCGAAGCCACGAAACTCTGGGCAAAGATCGGATTGCTGAGCTTCGGCGGGCCAGCGGGGCAGATCGCGCTCATGCACAAGGAGCTGGTCGAGGAGAGGCGGTGGATCGGCGAACAACGTTTCCTGCATGCCTTGAACTACTGCATGCTGCTGCCCGGTCCCGAGGCCCAGCAGCTGGCCATCTATATAGGCTGGCTGCTGCACAGGACGATCGGCGGCCTTGTCGCCGGTGTCCTGTTCGTGGTGCCCGGCGCACTCGTCATGCTCGCCTTGAGCATCTTCTATGCGCTCTATGGCGATGTGCCGCTCGTCGCGGCGCTGTTCTTCGGTGTCAAGGCGGCAGTGCTCGCCGTTGTCGTGGAGGCGGTGATCCGCATCGGCCGCCGCGCCTTGAAGAACCGGGTGATGGTGGCGATCGCGGTTTGCGCATTTCTTGGCATCTATGTGCTCAGCATCCCGTTCCCGCTCATCGTGCTGATTGCAGGTCTGGTGGGATGGCTGGGAAACCGCGTCGCGCCGGCCCTGTTTTCCGGTGCGGCGAACGGCAAGAACGACACTCCCGATATCAGGGGCGCGGTCGACCTGATGTTCGAACGCGGCGAACTGGCTCACACCCGGCCGACACGATGGCATGCGCCGCGCACCGTCGCGATCTGGCTGCCGATCTGGCTCGGGCCGGTTCTGTTGCTCTGGGCGCTCACCGGTACAAGCAGCGTGTGGACGCAGATCGGCGGGTTCTTCAGCCTCATGGCGGTCGTCACCTTCGGCGGCGCCTACGCGGTTCTTGCCTATGTCGCACAGGCCGCCGTCGAATCGTTCGGCTGGCTGGCGCCCGGCGAGATGGTCGATGGCCTCGGGCTTGCCGAAACCACGCCGGGGCCGCTCATTCTGGTTTTGCAGTTTGTCGGCTTCATCGCCGCGTTTCGCCACGCCGGCTCGCTGAACCCGTTGCTCGGCGGATCGCTTGGAGCGCTGCTGACCTTGTGGGTTACGTTCGCGCCCTGCTTCTTCTGGATATTCCTCGGCGCGCCCTATATCGAGGCTCTGCGCGGCAACAAGGTGTTGTCGGCCGCACTGGGCGCGATCACCGCCGCTGTTGTCGGCGTCATCATGAACCTTGCTCTGTGGTTTGCCTTGCACGTCGTCTTCCGCGAGGTGCAGATGACGGGCCTTGGCATGAATGTGCCGGTGCTTTCGTCGATCGACTGGCGAGCCGCGCTGCTTTCCCTGGCCGCCATGGTCGCCATCCTGAAGTTGAAAACCGGTGTGCTGCCGACGCTTGCGGGGTGTGCTCTTGCCGGCGTGTTGCTGTTGGCGGCGGGCAACTAGATATTCCGCTTCCTTTGTATTCCGCTTCCGAACCACCTAACTGGTGGAAAACGGATTGGACCATCAATGGCGGGACGACGCTCCTCCCTCGGCTTTCTCGGCATGTTCGGCCGCTCGGGTGATTTGCGGCAGCTCGATGCCGCCTTGCGTGGTGCCGACCTGCATCCCGCCCTCGTCTCCGAAGGGGTGAAACTCACCATTGTCAATCTGATGAAGGACCACTGGCCCGAGGAGCCGCCACCACAGGCCTATCCGCAGGTGGCGAACCTGTTCAGCTATTGCATCGCCGGACCGGAAACCTTCGAGCGTGCGCAAGGTCCGCAACAGCGGCTCGACGCGGAGCGCCGGATCGAGGCGGCTCTCGAAACTGGCGACAGCTTCGATGCGCGGATCGTGCTGATGGCACTGCACGCCAAGCTGATCAACGCCGAAGTCGTCGAACGCTACGGGGGCTGCCGACTAGATTGTTTGACGGGAGCGGGCTTAACCGCCCATGCCGCCGCGCGGCAGCTTGATCATGTCGCCGAAGCGGGCACGTAATTTGTCGTCGAGCAGCTTCGGCACATGGCGCGGAAAGCGTTCGGCAAGGACGCGCTTCTTCTCGATGATCGCGCGCTGCAGGATGTCGGGCCGACCCTTCTCGTTCCACTCCTTCGGCGAAAAGCGATCGCCGACGGCAGGATAGAAATACTCGGTCTGCATCAGTCGCAGCGTCTGTTCGTTGCCGAGATAGTGCCCCGGGCCTTTCAGGCAGACATCGGCGATGGTGTCGATCGACAGCGCTTCGTCGGTCACCTCGATGCCGCGCACGCAGCGCAGGCAATGGCCGAGCATGTCGTTGTCGATGATCAGGCTTTCAAGGCAGAAGCCGAGCAGCGAGGCATGCATGCCGGCCGATTCGTAGACCAGGTTAAGCCCGGCAAGGCCCGCCATCACGTCGGTGATGCCCTTTTCATAGCCGGATTGGATGTCGGGCAGTTTCGAATCCGTCATGCCGGCGGCTGAACCGCCCGGCAAATCGTAGAATTGCGCCATCTGAGCGCAGGCCGCGGTCAGCACGGCCTGCTCGGCGGAGCCGCCCGACATGGCGCCTGTGCGCAGGTCCGATACGAAGGGCCATGTGCCGAAGATCGCCGGATGTCCTGGTTTGATGGCATTGACATAGACCAGGCCGGCCAGCACTTCGGCGACCGCTTGTACCACGGCGCCGGCAATCGCCGCCGGTGCCGTGGCTCCGGCCTGTCCCGCCGACAGCAGAAGGATCGGAATGCCGCCCTCGACGCAGGCCTCGAGCACGCCGCAGGCATCCTCGGCGAATTTCATCGGCGGCACGACGAAGCAGTTCGAGTTCGACACGAACGGCCGGGCGCGGAAATTCTCCTCGCCGCCGGCAATGGCATAGAGCATTTCGAGCGCCGGCTGCACGTTCTCGCGCACCGTAAACGAGGTGCCGACATGCTTGGACGTGCCCATCACGCAGGCGTAGAGCGTGTTGAAGTCCATTTCGAGCGGATCGGGAATGTCGCGCGGCACCATCGGCCGCTGGAAGAAATGGATGTTGTCGAGCCCTTCGACGATGCGGGCGGCGTCATAGATGTCCTGCAGCAGCGACTCGCGATATTCGCGCTTCTCGACATCGACCAGATGAACCGCGGCGCCGGCCGTTCCGTAATGCACGCGCTTGCCCTGGATCACCATGTCGTGTTTGGGATCCTGGCCGTGCAAGGTGAAATTCCGTGCCGCCTTCTTGACCGTCTCGAGCACCAGCGCGCGCGGGAACCGGATGCGGCCATCGTCGCCATAGGTGGCGCCGGCCTGGGTCAGCGCCTCGATGCAGGAGGGAATGGCGTTGGCGAAGCCGACTGTCTCCAGAAGCGTCAGCACCGCTTCGTGGATGCGCTCGCGATCATTGCCCTTGAGTGGTCCGTAGCTGCCACCCTCAAGCCCGGCGCGCACCGGCTTGATGTCGTCGGCCAACGGCGCTGCCCGCATCGCGCGGCGCGCTTCGCGTCCGCCGGAGCGGCGCGAGCGTTGATCCGCTGCCGCTTCCTGCTTTTCAAGAACCACAGACATCGAAGCACTCCACCTTTCACGAGAAACAGCGCGGCGGTTGGTCCACCATCGGCTGCTTCTTCCCCTTTGTGCCACGACTATGCCGCCGGCATTGGCACAGCCTATGAGCCAGCCGGTCCGGTTGCATATGCCAGAGCTAAAGGAGCCGAAGCCGCTATTGTGCGGCTCCGGTCAGTGGAATCAGGCGGCTGCGGGCCTGCGGCCAGCAGCGGTGGCCAGTTCCCGGATTCCGGGCTCGATGTGCTGCAGCGCGATCGAGGAAATGCCCAACCGCATGAAACGCGAAGGCTTTTCGGTGCGGTCGAAGAACCGGTCGCCCGGCTCGATAATGACGCTGCGCGAGGCCGCGGCCTCGGCCAAACCGCGCGAATCGGTGCCGCGTGGCCCCTCCAGCCAAAGCGACGTGCCGCCGGCCGAATCCGTCGAGCGCCACTCCGGCAAGAAGGCGGAAATCGCATGGACCAGACGCTTGCGCCGCTCGTCGAAGGCGCTCGACAGCCGCCGCACCAGTGCTTCGTGATGGCCGAGCGACAGGAACAGCGCCACGGCGCGCTGGTTGTTCGCCGGCGGATGGCGCAGCATGAAGCGCCGCAGTGCCCTGAGTTCGGCGATCAGTCCAGCCGAGGCCACGATGTAGCCAAGCCGCAGACCGGGGGCCAGCGTCTTCGACATCGAGCCGACATAAACGACACGGCCGGAGCGGTCGAGGCTCTTCAGCGCCTGCTGAGGCGCCTCGTCGAGAAGTTGGCTGTCATAGCCGTCCTCGATGATGATCTGGTTGTGCCGGTTGGCGCGCGCCAGAAGATCCTGCCTCCGCTCCGCCGACAACGGCACCATGGTCGGGCAATGATGGCTCGGCGTGACGAAGACGAAGCCGGAATCATTGGGAATAGAAGAGGTTACGATGCCGGATTGGTCGACCGGCACCGGCTCGATGTCGGCGCCGGCGAGCCGGAAGATCGAGCGCGCGTCGGGGTAGCCCGGATCTTCCATCGCCACTTTCGAGCCCTTGGTCATCAAGAGCGAAGCGAGCATGTAGAGCGCATTCTGGGCGCCCAGCGTGACGATGATCTCGTCGGGATTGGCGAAGATGCCGCGCCTCGGCAGCAGCCGGGCCTGGATCTGCTCGATCAGCAGCGGATCGTCGCGGTCAACCATGTCGGACGCCCAGTTGCGGATCTCCAGCACGGCCAGCGCCATGCGGTTGCACTCGCGCCACTCGGCGGTCGGGAACAGCGCCGGGTCGAACTGGCCGTAGACGAAGGGGTAGGACGACTTGATCCAGTTCTCGTGCTTGGCCGGCGGCGGCATGTCGCTGGCGGCGATCTGCCGGCGTGCCTTCCAGTCGATCTCATTGGCTTGGTCGGGCGCCTTCTGGTGCGGCTTGGCCGGTGTCGCCAGCACGTCCGGATTGACGAAATGGCCGCGCCGCTCGCGCGCCACCAGGAAACCCTGGTCGACGAGCTGCTGGAAGGCCAGCACCACCGTTCCGCGCGCCACGCCGAGTTTTTCGGCCAGGATCCGGCAGGAGGGAAGCGGCATCGAAGCGGCGATCTGGCGGTCGAGAATGGCGGCCACGATGGCTTGGCGGATCTGCGCCTGCAGGGTCTGGCCGGATTCAGCCGAAATCCGGAACAGGCCGGACCATATCGCCGTGTCGTTTCTCTGTGGCATGGAAGATGTTCCTCGATGGCCAGCTTTTTTCGCTTGGCTGGACCAGCCGAACGTAGCCGTGGCACAAGGGGTTGCGCCAATCAATTTTTCTGATCTTTGGGATTTATGCCAGTGATCCTTCAGGCCCGAAACACAGGACGCTGGCGCCTCGCTGCTCGATACCTGCTGATACATTGTGTCATCGCATCGTGATGCGCTGCGTCATCGCCGCGTATTGACCGCATGGAATTCGGCTCAATAGTTTCGGCGCGACGACACGCGCCGGAAACATCCGGTCTGATATGGTGCGTCCAAAACGCCAGGAGTCCCCCGCCAGTGGATCAGTCAGCCTTCCAGAAACAGCTTGCCGCCCTGCGCGATCATCGCGCCGCCGCACCTGGCGACATGCGCCAGGTCTTCGCCGCCGATCCGCAGCGCTTCAAGACATTCTCCACCACCGATGGCGATCTCCTGCTCGACTGGTCGAAATGCGCCGTCGACGCGGCGACCATGGATCTCCTGGAAAAGCTCGCCGCCGCCGCCGATCTCGAAGGCCGCCGCGCCGCCATGTTCGCCGGCAAGAAGATCAACGTCACCGAAGACCGCGCCGTTCTGCACACGGCACTGCGAAACCTCAGCGGCAAGGGTGTCACGGTCGACGGCCAGGACGTCAAGGCCGATGTCATTTCCGTGCTCGAGGCCATGGGCGCCTTCGCCGATGCCATCCGCTCCGGCAAGGCGACAGGCGCCACCGGCAAGAAGATCACCGACATCGTCAATATCGGCATCGGCGGCTCGGACCTTGGTCCGGCCATGGCGACGCTGGCGCTCGCCCCCTATCATGACGGCCCGCGCGCGCACTACGTCTCCAACATCGACGGCGCCCATATCCACGACACGCTGAAGGGATTGTCCGCCGAAACCACGCTGTTCATCATCGCCTCCAAGACCTTCACCACGGTCGAGACGATGACCAATGCGAAGACCGCGCGGCAATGGATGGAGAAGGCTTTGGGCAAGGAGGCCGTGGGCAAGCATTTCGCTGCCGTCTCGACCGCGCTCGACCTGGTGGCCAGGTTCGGCATCGAGCAGGATCGCGTCTTCGGCTTCTGGGACTGGGTCGGCGGCCGCTATTCGCTGTGGGGCGCGATCGGCCTGCCTGTCATGATCGCCATAGGCCGGCGTAATTTCCGCGCCTTCCTCGACGGCGCACACGAGATGGACGAGCATTTCCGCACCGCGCCGCTCCGGAAGAACCTGCCGGCGCTCCTGGGGCTTGTCGGCTGGTGGCACCGCGTGATCTGCGGCTACCCGGCCCGCGCGGTCGTCCCCTACGACCAGCGTTTGTCCAGGCTGCCGGCCTATCTGCAGCAGCTCGACATGGAATCGAACGGCAAGAGCGTCACCCTTGAGGGCACTGCGGTGACGACGCCGACCGGGCCGCTGGTCTGGGGCGAGCCGGGCACCAACGGGCAGCACGCCTTCTTTCAGCTGCTCCACCAGGGCACCGATTTGATCCCAGTCGAGTTCCTCGCCGCCGCCGTCGGCCACGAGCCTGATCTCAAGCACCAGCATGACCTGCTGCTCGCCAACTGCCTGGCGCAGTCGGAAGCCTTGATGAAGGGCCGCACGCTGGAGGAGGCGCGCGCGCAGATGCTGGCCAAGGGCATGAAGCCGGCCGACGTCGACCGTATCGCGCCGCATCGTGTCTTCTCGGGCAATCGGCCCTCGGTGACCATCCTCTACCGTAAGCTCGACCCGCGCACCTTCGGCCGGCTGATCGCGCTTTACGAACACCGCGTCTTCGTCGAGGGAACGCTGTTCAACATCAACTCCTTCGACCAGTGGGGCGTCGAGCTCGGCAAGGAACTTGCCACCGGCCTCCTGCCTGTCGTGGAAGGCAAGGAAAGTGCCGCCAAGCGCGACGCGTCGACCGCTGGCCTTGTGGGATACATCCACCAATTGCGTGGTTCGGAGTGAAAAGTTTGGCAGACATCAAGGGCATATTGTTCGACAAGGACGGGACACTTGTCGATTTCAACGCGACCTGGCTCGGCGTGGCCGATTTCATGGCCATGGACGCAGCGGAGGGCGACCGCTGGAAGGCCGACAGGTTGCTCGCGGCCGCCGGCTTCGATTTCGCCAACCGGCGCTTCAAACCCGATTCCATCTTTGCCTCCGGCACCAATCTCGACGTTGTCGAACTGTGGTTTCCCCGCCTGTCCAACGAGGATCAGATGCTTGCCGTCGCCCGCTTCAACGAGATCACCTCGGTGCAGGGCTCGGCGATGGCGGTGGCGCTGCCCGGCATTGTCGACACGCTGGCTCTGCTGCACAAGCGATCCTACCGGCTTGGCGTCGCCACCAACGATTCGACCACCGGGGCGGAGAAGACCTTGGTCACGCTCGGCGTCGCGCAACTGTTCGACGCCGCCTATGGTTATGACGCGGTGGCCAACCCCAAGCCAGCTCCCGACACCATCCAGGCCTTTTGCGATCTTACCGGGCTGAAGCCGGCGGAGATCGCCATGGTCGGCGATAACAGGCACGATCTCGAAATGGCGCGTGCCGGCGGCTGCGGCCTCGCGGTCGGCGTGCTTTCCGGCACCGGCACCCGCGAATCGCTGGCCGAGATCGCCGACCTCGTCCTGGATTCGGTTGCCGACCTGCCGGATCTCCTTTCGGCGCGGGTCAAGGAGACGGCTTGATCGGCAGGCCGGCGTACTGTTCGGTCTGGAGGCGAAAGACAGCGCTCGGCTTCAGCGCGGCGTCTTTCGCCTCGCCGAAATCCGGCACCTTGTATTCGGCAAGCAGCCGCAGCCGCGAGCGCGGCAGATAGGCCCGGCCCGGATCGCCGACCAGCACCTCGATGCCGGCGGCGAGGCAGCGGTCGAGGAAAGGCATCATCCCCAGGGCGACACTCTGACCGTAGAAAACGTCGCCGGCGAGCACCAGGTCCACGGCGGGCGGTGCCCCGGTGGTGATGTCGTCCCCCATCATCGTGATCGTGACGCTATTGGCCGCTGCGTTCAGCGCCAGCGCGGCGATGCCGTTGCGGTCGATCTCGGCGGCCATCACCTCACGCGCGCCGGCTTTCGCGGCGGCGATGCCGACAAGGCCGGACCCGGCTCCGAGGTCGAGCACGCGGGGGCCGGCCACGATCTTCGGATGGTCGAGGATGTAGCGCGCCAGCACGGCGCCGCCGGCCCACGCATAGGCCCAGTAGGGCGGCTGCGGTTCCCGCGTCTCATCGCCATCCTCTTCAGGGTCGACGAGGCGTCTCAAGCCGCTGCCCGGGTGAGCGGTGTACAGCTGGATTTCGGGAAGCGCTGGTACCGGGACAAGGCGCATATTCGCCTTGATGAACGCTGCCGGGTCGAGGCGGAGGTGCCGGCCCGGCAAATCGTTGTCCGGCGCCTCGCCGTCGGCAGGACTATCACGCACTACTCGCGCAAAGCCCGCCGCAGGATCTTGCCGACCGGCGTCTTCGGCAATTCGGTCCTGAACTCGATGTATCTGGGACGCTTGTAGCCGGTCAGGTTCTCACGGCAAAAGGCGGTGATGGCTTCGGCCGTCAGGGCCGGATCCTTCTTGACGATGAACAGCTTCGGCACTTCGCCCGAATGCTCGTCCGGCACGCCGATCGCCGCCACTTCGAGCACGCCGGGATGGGCCGCCACGACCTCCTCGAGTTCGGTCGGATAGACGTTGAAGCCGGAAACGAGGATCATGTCCTTCTTGCGATCGACGATCTTGGTGTAGCCGCGTTCGTCCATGAAACCCATGTCGCCCGATTTGAAGAAGCCGTCCTCGGCCATCACCTTGGCGGTCTCGTCCGGCCGGTTCCAGTAACCCGCCATCACCTGCGGTCCCCTGATGCAGATCTCGCCGACCTCGCCGAGCGGCACGTTGTTGCCGTCGTCGTCGCGGATGGCGATTTCGGTCGAGGGCAGCGGCAGGCCGATGGTGCCGGTGAAGTCGCCGGAACTGAATTTGTTGGCCGTCGCCACCGGCGAGGTCTCCGAAAGGCCGTAGCCTTCGCTGATCGGGCACCCGGTCAGCGCCTTCCAGCGCTCGGCGACGCCCTTCTGCACCGCCATGCCGCCGCCCAGCGTCAGCAGCAGCGGCCTGAAGTCGAGCTTGCGGAAGTCCTCATTGTTCAAGAGCGCATTGAACAGCGTGTTGAGGCCCGGAAAGATATGGATCGGGTATTTGCCCATTTCCTTGACGAAGCCGGGAATGTCGCGCGGATTAGGGATCAGTATGTTCTGGCCGCCCATTTGCATGCCCATCAGCGCATTCACCGTCAGCGCGAAGATATGGTAGAGCGGCAATGCGCAGACGAGGTTGAGATGCCCCGGCTTTGGCTTGACGGTGTAGGCGTCCTGCAGCCACAGCGCATTCTGCGCGACATTGGCCAGTACATTGCTGTGCGAGAGGGTCGCGCCTTTCGAGATTCCGGTGGTGCCGCCGGTATATTGCAGGAAGGCGACATCACTGGCGGCCACCGTGGCCGGCTTGAAGGCCATGCCGCGGCCAGCCTTCAGGGCCGCATTGAACTTGACATGGCCGGGCAATGACCAGGCCGGCACCATTTTCTTGACGCGGCGCACGACCAGATTGACGATCGAGCCCTTCAGGCCGCCGAGCAGGTCGCCCATGGCGGCGACTATGACATGCTTGACCGAGGTCCTGGCGACGACCGCCTGCAAGGTGTTGGCGAAGTTTTCGAGGATGACGATGGCCTGCGCCCCGGAATCCTTGAGCTGATGCTCCAGTTCGCGCGGCGTGTAGAGCGGATTGACGTTCACCACCGTGAAGCCGGCGCGGGCGACCGCCATCATCGCCACGGGATACTGCAGCACGTTCGGCATCATCAGGGCGACGCGCGCCCCCTTCTGCAATCCGGTGGACTGCAGATAGGCACCGAAGGCCGCCGATAGCTGTTCGAGTTCAGCGTAGGTGATTGACTTGCCCATGCAGGTGAAAGCGGGCTGACCGGCGAACTGCTTGCAGGCGCCAACGAGGAAGTCGCCGATGGAACTGTAGGGAAGGGCGCCGATCTCGGCCGGCATGTTCTTGGGATAGCTGTTGAGCCATGGCTTTTGCGGCAGGCCGGCGGCGAGTTCGGTGAGCGCCTTCGGCAGCCGCTGGCTGGCCGGGGTCGCCGGTTTCGATACAGGTGCAGCCTTCGCTGGTGGCGAACTCTTCGTCGTTCCGGCCTTGCCCGATTCGGCCTTGGTCGCGAACGCCTTTGCCGGCGCGGCTTTCGTCGCCGGCTTCTTGCTGGCGGTGGCCGCTGCTTTCGCCGTGGGGGTGCTCTTGGCGGGTTTGGCCGCCGCTTTCGCGGCTGCGGCTTTGCCTTGCCCACCGGCTGGTTTCGAGACCGCCTTGGCCGACGCCTTCACTGGCGCCTTCGATGCTTTTGCCACCCGTTCCTCCTCGACAACCCTGGTCGCCTGTTTCTCGTTGGGCCGCGCCGCGCCGCCTCCGGATTGATGGAGACGTCCTCCGCTGCCGGCAGCATGTGCACCTATGTATTGCCTCTATCGGCGACGGTGCAAGTCTTGCCCTTGCGGCAAGACCCCGAAAGATTTGCCGTCGGAAATCGTTGCCGCCGGCTGTACTTGGAACCGCATTTTTTCCGCATTGATGGCCGGATGAAGACGGCGTCCGGCACCCTTGGTGCCGGACGTCGGATCAATAAAAAAATGCGGTCGTTAATAATATCGTGAATAGAAAAAACTGCTAATTTTTTCTGCCATTTAGCTGAATCGCGGATTTTTTTCCTGCTTCCCGCGGGGTAAGCAAACGGGGTGTTCCAAAGCCGGAAAAACGGTGCTTATATGCGCGCTTCGCGAGCCTGATAGAGGGGCTTGGAAGAACATCAGGGAGTGCTCAATGAAGAAGAAATTGACTTTTGCAGCCGCGTTGCTGGCTGCAAGCGTCCTGGGCGGCGTGGCCAACGCGAAAACTCTGGTCTATTGCGCGGAGGCGTCGCCGGAAGGTTTCGATCCGGCGCCGTACACTGCGGGACAGACGTTCGATGCGTCCTCGCGTACCGTCTTCAACCGCCTCGTCGAATTCGATCACGGCAAGACCTCGGTCTCGCCCGGCCTTGCTGACAGCTGGGCGATTTCCGACGACGGCAAGGAATATACTTTCAAGCTGCGCAAGGGCGTCAAGTTCGCGCCCACCGACTACTTCACCCCGACGCGCGACCTGAACGCCGACGACGTGGTGTTCTCGTTCCAGCGCCAGGTCGACAAGAACGGCCCCTGGTTCCAGTACATACCGGGCATTGCCTATCAGTATTACAATGATCAGTTCGGCGACAACATCACCAAGGTCGAGAAGGTCGACGACCTCACGGTGAAGTTCACCCTCAAGGAGCCGGCGATCACCTTCATTCCGACGCTAGGCATGGATTTCGCCTCGATCGTCTCGAAGGAATATGCCGACAAGCTGCAGGCCGACAAGACGCCTGAATTGTTCAACCAGAAGCCGGTCGGCACCGGCCCGTTCATCTTCGTCGACTACCAGACCGACGCCGCCATCCGCTACAAGGCCAACCCGGATTATTGGGGCGGCAAGCAGAAGATCGACGATCTGGTCTTCGCCATCACCACCGATCCGGCGGTGCGCGCGCAGAAGCTGAAGGCGGGCGAATGCAACATCATGTCCTACCCGGCGCCGGCCGACATCGCCGGCTTGCAGGCGGATCCGAACCTGACGGTCGCGGAGCAGGAAGGCCTCAACGTCGGCGCGCTGATGTACAACACCCAGCAGAAGCCGTTCGACGACGTGCGCGTCCGCAAGGCGCTCAACATGGCCATCAACAAGAAGGCCATCATAGACGCCGTGTTCCAGGGCGCCGGCCAGGTGGCGATCAACCCGATCCCGCCGACCATGTGGTCCTACAACAAGGACGTGAAGGACGATCCGTACGATCCGGACGCGGCCAAGAAGATGCTTGAAGAGGCCGGCGTCAAGGACCTCAAGATGAACGTCTGGGCCATGCCCGTGTCGCGTCCGTACATGCCGAACGCGCGCCGCACCGCCGAGCTGATCCAGGCCGACTTCGCCAAGGTCGGCGTCACCGTCAACATCGTCAGCTATGATTGGGGTGAATACCTCAAGCGCGCTTCGGCGGTCGATCACGACGGCGCCGTCATCGTCGGCTGGACCGGCGACAATGGCGATCCGGACAACTTCCTCGGCGTGCTCCTGAGCTGCGCTTCCGTCGGTTCTAACAACCGCGCGGAATGGTGCAACAAGGACTTCGATGCGCTCATCAACAAGGCCAAGACGGTTTCCGATCAGGCCGAGCGCACCAAGCTCTACGAACAGGCACAGGTCATCTTCAAGGAGCAGGCACCGTGGGCGACGCTCGCCCACTCCAAGGTGTTCATGCCGATGCAGAAGACAGTCTCCGGCTTTGCGATGGATCCGCTCGGCATCCATCGCTTTGACGGCGTCGATATCGCCGAATAAGGTTCGCGAAACGGGACGGCGCCACAGGGCGCCGCCCCACCTCGCCCGCCATGCTGCGTTATATCCTCGGCAAGCTCGCCCTCATCATCCCGACCTTCATCGGGATAACCATCCTCGCTTTCGGCTTCGTGCGCATCCTGCCCGGTGATCCGGTGCTGGTGCTTGCGGGCGAACGTGGCCTGTCGCCCGAACGCCACACGGCGCTGATGCATCAGTTCGGTTTCGACCTGCCGATCTGGCAACAATATCTGACCTATCTGGCCAACATCCTCGGTGGCGATTTCGGCACCTCGTTTTCCACCAAGACGCCGGTGCTCAAGGATTTCCTCGTGCGGTTCCCGGCGACTGTCGAACTCGCCATCTTCGCCATGATCTTCGCCATCATCTTCGGTGTCGCCTTCGGCATTTTCGCCGCAATCCGCCGCGGCTCCTGGTTCGACCAGCTGACCATGGGCACCGCGCTCGCCGGCTATTCCATGCCGATCTTCTGGTGGGGCCTGCTGCTGATCATCGTCTTCTCCGGTACGCTGCACTGGACACCGGTCTCGGGCCGCATCGACCTTCTCTACTTCTTCAAGCCGGTGACCGGCTTCATGACCATCGATTCCCTCATCTCGGGCCAGAAGGGCGCCTTCCGCTCGGCGGTGTCGCACCTCATTCTGCCCACCGTCGTGCTCGGCACCATTCCGCTGGCGGTCATCGCCAGGCAGACGCGCTCGGCCATGCTCGAAGTGCTGGGCGAGGATTATGTACGCACCGCGCGCGCCAAGGGCCTGGCGCCGCGCCGTGTCATCGGTCTGCATGCCTTCCGCAATGCGCTGATCCCGGTCGTCACCACCATCGGCCTGCAGGTCGGCACGCTGCTCACCGGCGCCATCCTGACCGAGAGCATCTTTTCGTGGCCGGGCATCGGCAAGTGGATGATCGACGCCATTTCCAAGCGCGACTATTTCACCGTGCAGGGCGGGTTGCTTTTGATCGCGCTGATCGTCATGTCGGTGAACCTTATCGTCGACGTGCTCTATGCCGTCATCAACCCGCGTATCCGGGCGAATTGACATGACCAATGAAGGCCCAGCCGTCATCGAAGCCGCGACCGTCGTCAAGCCGCAGGACGCGCGGCTGCAGATGTTCGGCGAATTCTGGCACTATTTCTCGATCAACAAGGGCGCGGTGATCGGTCTCTTCGTCTTCGCCCTGCTGATCCTGATCGCCATCTTCGCGCCTCTGCTCGCCCCGCATTCGCCGGACGATCAGTTCCGCGACTTCTTCCTGACGCCGCCGGCCTGGCAGACGGGCGGCAACGCGCAGTTCCTGCTCGGCACCGACGCCGTCGGCCGCGATATGCTTTCGCGACTGATCTATGGCTCGCGCTTCTCGCTCGCCATCGGCTTCGTCGTCGTCACCACGGCGCTGATCTCCGGCGTCATCCTCGGCCTGCTCGCCGGTTACTGCCGTGGCTGGGTCGACACGCTGATCATGCGCATCATGGACATCATCCTGGCCTTCCCGTCGCTGCTGCTGGCACTGGTGCTGGTCGCGGTGCTCGGCCCTGGCCTCGTCAACGCCATGATCGCCATCGCCTTCGTGCTGCAGCCACACTTCGCCCGGCTGACCCGCGCCGCTGTAATGGCGGAGAAGACCCGCGAATATGTCGTCTCGGCCAAGGTCGCTGGCGCCAGCCATCTCAGGCTGATGCTGGTCACCATCCTGCCCAACTGTATCGCCCCGCTGATCGTGCAGGCGACGCTGTCCTTCTCCAACGCCATCCTCGAGGCGGCAGCCCTCGGCTTCCTCGGCATGGGCGCGCAGCCGCCGACGCCGGAATGGGGCACCATGCTTGCCGAAGCGCGCGAGTTCATTCTGCGCGCATGGTGGGTGGTGACCTTCCCCGGCCTTGCCATCCTGATCACCGTCTTTGCCATTAACCTGATCGGCGACGGCCTGCGCGACGCCCTCGACCCCAAGCTGAAAAGGTCGTGAGCATGTCCCTGCTTGAGATCAAGAATCTTACCGTTTCCTTCGACACCGCCGCCGGACCGTTCATGGCCGTGCAAGGTATCGATCTTTCGGTCGAGCCGCGCGAGGTGCTGGCCATCGTCGGCGAGTCCGGCTCCGGCAAGTCGGTGTCGATGCTGGCGGTCATGGGGCTGTTGCCAAACACCGCGACCGTCAAGGCCGACCGCATGGCCTTCGACGGCGTCGACCTGTTGAAGCTCAGCCCGTCCGAACGCCGCAAGATTGTCGGCAAGGAGATCTCGATGATCTTCCAGGAACCGATCGCCAGCCTCAACCCGTGCTTCACGGTCGGCTTCCAGATCGAGGAAGTGCTGCGCTTCCACATGGGCATGGATCGCGCCCAGCGCCGGGCCCGCGCCATCGAGCTGATGAAGCTGGTCGGCATTGCCGATCCGGAAGAACGGCTTAGCTCGTTTCCGCACCAGATGTCGGGCGGCCAGTGCCAGCGCGTCATGATCGCCATCGCCATTGCCTGCAATCCGAAGCTTTTGATCGCGGACGAGCCGACGACCGCGCTCGACGTCACCATCCAGAAGCAGATCCTCGATCTGCTCGTCTCGCTGCAGGCCAAATACGGCATGGGCCTGATCATGATCACCCACAATATGGGCGTGGTGGCCGAGACCGCCGACCGCGTCATCGTCCAGTACAAGGGCCGCAAGATGGAAGAGGCCGACGTGCTGTCGCTTTTTGAATCGCCGAAGAGCAATTACACCCGCGCGCTGCTGTCGGCGTTGCCGGAAAACGCCGTCGGCGACCGGCTGCCGACCGTTTCCGACATGCTGTTCGAGCCTGCCCCCTCGGCAGCGGGAGCCTCCGCATGAGCACCACGGTCCTCGAAGGCAAGAACATTGTTCGCGACTACCATATCGGCGGCGGCCTGTTCACCGGACCGCGCACCGTGCATGCGGTCAAGGGCGTCTCGTTCACGGTGGACAAGGGCAAGACGCTGGCCATCGTCGGCGAAAGCGGCTGTGGCAAGTCCACGCTCGCCCGCATCATCACCTTGATCGATCCCGCGACGTCAGGCGAATTGTTCATCGACGGCAACAAGGTCGACATCGCCAAGGGCGGATTGACGAAGGAGATGCGCCGCAAGGTGCAGATCGTCTTCCAGAACCCTTACGGATCGCTCAATCCGCGCCAGAAGATCGGCGACGTGCTGGGCGAGCCGCTGCTGATCAACACCGACAAGCCGGCCGCCGAACGGCGCGACCTCGCCATGAAGATGCTGAAGAAGGTCGGCCTCGGTCACGAGCACTACAACCGCTATCCGCACATGTTTTCGGGCGGCCAGCGCCAGCGCATCGCCATTGCCCGTGCGCTGATGCTGAACCCGAGCCTGCTGGTGCTGGACGAGCCGGTCTCCGCACTCGACCTGTCGGTGCAGGCGCAGGTGCTCAACCTGCTCGCCGACCTGCAGGATGAATTCCAGCTGACCTATGTCTTCATCAGCCACGACCTTTCGGTGGTGCGCTATATCGCCGACGACGTGATGGTGATGTATTTCGGCGAGGCCGTCGAATACGGCTCGCGCGACGAGGTCTTCGCCGACCCCAAGCACGGCTACACCAGGACGCTGTTCGCCGCGACGCCACGCGCCGACGTCGCCAGCATTAAAGCGCGGTTGGCGAAGAAGGCCGCCTAGAGTCAAAGCCCAACTGCTCTGAACGACCGGGTTTTACTCAAAGACGGCTTGCCATGACATGGACGACCGCTTTGCGCCCTCATCTCGGCCGTATAGATCAGCATTGCCGTTTCCTGAAGCTGACGGTCGCAGGCGACCACTCTGGTCGCGGTTGCGCCAACTCCTGACGCTTCGGGTTGACACGTCCAAGGTCTTGATTGGGCCGGAAGGAGAACACTCATTTTGACAGAGCGGACATTCGCATTCGAAGGGTCGAGTGGCAGCTATCGGAAGCCGGTCAGCAATGCCTGGTCGCCCTACGTTAGCTGAATACGGCTACTCTGGTCGCGAATTTGTGCTAGTCTGGTTGTTTGGGAGCTCGCGCTATGAGCGAGACGCGAAAACTGGCGGCGATCCTTTGCTCGGATGTGGTCGGCTATAGCCGGCTTGCCGGCGTCGACGAAGATCGCATCCTGGCGCGGCTACGAAGCCTGCGAAGCGATCTGATCGATCCCACAATTGCAGTCCATCACGGTCGCGTCGTTAAACGCACCGGCGACGGCGCGATCGTCGAGTTCCGCAGCGTCGTCGACGCCGTGCGCTGCGCCATCGAAGTTCAGAACGCCATGGTCGAGCGCAACGCCGGCGTGCCCGAGGATCGCCGCATCGTCTTCCGGATAGGAGTTCATCTGGGCGACGTTGTCGAGGAGAGCGACGGCGACCTGATGGGCGATGGCATAAACATTGCCGCTCGGTTGCAGGGCGTGGCTGCGCCGGGCTCGATCTGTCTGTCAGAGGACGCCTACCGCCAAGTGAAGGGGCGGCTCGACGTCGTGGTCACCGATCTCGGCCCGACCCGACTGAAGAACATCACGGAACCGGTCAGGGCCTATTCGCTCGAAGTGGGCAAGCCGGCGCAAGCCAAACCTGCGCCAGCGACGAAGCCGACAGATCAGGCGAAGTCGGTGATGGCCAAGCCACGCTGGCTCTCCCGCCCGATCGGTGCAGCCACCGTCGCCCTTCTCCTCCTAGCCGCAGCTGGTGGCTGGTATATCTTCGGCGGCCGTGGCGTGAAACCGGCCGCGCACCTGTCGATTGTGGTCTTGCCATTCGCCAATCTCTCCGGCGACCCGAACCAGGATTATTTTGCCGACGGCGTGACCGAGAACCTCACTACTGATCTCTCGCAGAGGGTCAAAGGCAGTTTCGTCATCGCGCGCGCGACCGCCTCCACCTACAAGGGCAAGAACGTCGACGCCAAGGAAATCGGCAAGGAACTCGGCGTCCGCTACGTGCTCGAAGGCTCGGTGCAGCGCGACCAGAATCGCGTCAGGGTCAACGCCCAACTCATAGACGCCGAATCCGGCGCGCATCTTTGGGCGGACCGTTTCGAGGAAGACTTGGTTGATCTCTTTAAGCTGCAGGACGAAGTTGTCGCCCGAGTCGCCAATCCATTGCGGGGAGAGCTAATCAGCGCTGAGGCGGAGAAGGCCCAAAGAGTCAAGAACCCCGACGCGATCGACTTCGTCATGCGGGGCTCTAAACTCATTGACCCTCCATATACCAAAGATAGAAATATGGAAGTACGGGCTTGGTCTGAGAAGGCGCTCAAGGTCGATCCTGATAATAGCGATGCGCTTGCGCTAGAAGCGTGGACGTACGTTGTTGATTGCTGGTTTGGCTGGAAAAGTCATGACATTGACTATAATGCCAAGATACTTGGCAACACTGATCGGGCTATAGCTCTCGACCAAAATAACACTAGCGCTTATATTGTAAAGGGAAGCTACTTGACAATTTTATCACACCCTGGCGATGCCCTCAGGGTCTTTGACGCGGGGCTTGCGATTGACCCGAACAGCGCTCCTCTCCATGCCAACCGGGCCCTCGCCAACGAATTTGCGCGTCAGTTCGAGCAGGGCAAAGCTCATATTCAACAAGCTATTCGCCTGAGCCCACATGACCCCTTCCTAGGCAATTGGTACGGCATACTGGCCGGGAACGAACTTGGTCTCGGGCAATTCGACGCGGCGATAGAGGACTCCAATAAGGCGATCGATAGCAACTTCCGGACGTTCTACGCGTATCTCAATCTTGCCGCTGGGCATGCGCTCAAGGGCGAAATCGAGGAGGCGAAGCCTCCTCTAGTTGAAGCTCGCAAACTGAACCCAAAGCTTTCCATCAAGTGGATCAAGGAAGAACATCCGGTCTTGCAATTCGCCGTTGACGCTCTGCGCAAGGCCGGGCTGCCCGAGGAGTGAAAGTGGCGGTACCCGCCTGAACTAACCCTCTTGGGGGCATTAAAACATCCAGCAAGGAGGATGAAATGACATTCAAGTATTGCATGCTGGTCGTCGCCATCACCGCACTGTCTCTCGAACCAGCCAATGCCCAGTCGGCCAAAGACGGCATTGAAGCCAGCAATGCCAAGTTCATGAAATCGATCAACAGCAAGGATGCGGCGGGCGTTGCATCGCTTTACACCGAGGATGCATCAGCATTGCCGCCGGATATGAAGCGAGTCGACGGGCGAGAGAACATTCAAAAGATTTGGCAGGGAGCGATTGAGTACGGCGTTTCCGACCTCAAGCTCACCACGGTTGAGGTGCAAGAAGTCGGAGATTTCGCGTTTGAAACAAGCGCTTTTTCGTACAAGATGCCGGGCAAAGACTCCAAACCCGTGGACGGCGTCGGCAAGGCTATGGTGGTTTGGAAGAAGGCACCGGACGGCAAATGGCAAATCTATCGCGACATCTGGAACTCCGATCCCGCGAAATAGGCATTGCCCCCCGCGTTCGGTCGCGGCCGCTGAAGCTCAGCCGACGGTAGTTGCAACTTCAAGGCAGACCTTCCCCGATCGGCCTGATCGCCTGGTGTGGAGAAGACCTGTCGCGCGATGAATGGCTGCGGCGCAAAGCTGCCGTCCATCTTGCGGCAGGCGCAAGTCAGCAATGGGTCAGCTTCAGACTTGGGCCCGCCCGGGCTGAAGGTCCGCTATTGTTCCTCGGACGCCAAAAAGCCGACTGTCCGCTACCGGCCCCGTTCCCGTCGTCCCGAAACGAATAGTCGCTTTTTGCGCGTTCCTTGACAGGACGCCGATCACGACAGCTTGGCGATGATGCCTCGCAAAGCCTCGCCGAACTTGTGGATCTCCTCGACCGTGTTGTAGTGCACCAGCGAGGCGCGGATGGCGCCGCTGTCCATCGACAGGTTGAGCCGCTTCATCAGCCGCGGTGCGTACATGTGGCCATCGCGGATGCCGATCTGCATCTCGGCCATTTCCTCGACGATCCGCTGTGGCGACAGCTTGCCGATGTTGAAGCAGAAGGTCGGCACGCGCTCGTTGATGCGGGCTTCGTCGGCAACGCCGTAGATGGTCGCGCCGCAACCCTTCAGCACGCCCATCATCTCGCTCGCCAGCACCAGCTCATAGTCGCGGATGGCGCCCATGCCGGCGACGATGTTCTCGCGCCGCGAGCGGTTGTTGGAGGGCGCGAGATTGCGGCCGATCAGTTCCAGATACTGTACGGCGGCATCCATGCCCGACACGTTCTCATAGATGAAGGTGCCGGCCTCAACCTTGTAGGGCGGCTCGTCCGGAATGAAATCCTCGCGGAAGGTCGGCAAGCGTTTCAGCGTTTCGAAGCGGCCCCACAGGAAGCCCATATGCGGCGAAAAGTTCTTGTAGCCGGAGCAGACGAGATAGTCGCAGTCCCAGGCTTGCACGTCGATCAGTCCGTGCGGTCCGTAATGCACGCAGTCGAGAAACACTTCGCCGCCGGCGGCATGCGCGACTTTCGCGACGGATGCGACGTCCACGATCGAACCGATCGAGTGTGCGGTGACCGTGCAGGCGACAAGACGGGTGCGGTCGGAGACCAGCGGACGCAAATCGTCGACATGCAGATTTCCGTCCTCGCGCATGCGCCACCACTTGAACTTGGCGCCCGCAGATTCCAGCACCAGCCAGGTGGCGATGTTGGCATCATGGTCCATGTCGGTGATGACGATCTCATCGCGCTCTTGCAGCATCTGGCCGATGCCGAGGCTGACCAGACGGATGAAGGAGGTGGCGTTCATGCCGAAGCAGATTTCCGCCGGGCTGTAGGCATTGATCAGCAAGGCGACGCTTGTCCGAGCGTCGGCGACCGACTGGTCGACGGTGACGCTGCGGCCATAGCGGCCGCCGCGCTGGACATTGTGCGAGACCAGGTGGTTGGTCACCGCGTCGAGCACGCTCTGCGGGATCTGCGCGCCGGCGGCATTGTCCATGAAAATGAAATCGCCGGCTCGCTGCAGGGCAGGAAACATGGCGCGGATGGTGTCGACGGGGAAGCCGCCGGTGGCCTGGGGATTGCTCAAGAATATCTCCTGCGAAGTGCTTGTGGTGAGTGGCTAGAGCAATTCCAGGAAAAGTGCGTAGCGGTTTTCCGTCCGGAATTGCGTGAAAACAAAGAGTTGGAGCGGTTCGGGGATTCCAACAAACACTGAACCGCTCTAGCGGGCCTTCTCGTCCTTGAAGCGGGCTTCAAGGAGGCTGACGAGACGAACCATCGGCCAAAGGAAGATGAGGTAGACAAGGGCCGCGCCGATCAGCGGCGAGGGATTGGCGTAGAGCGACTGTGCGTTGGTCGCTTCCTTCAGCAGTTCCGGCAGGGCCACCGTGGATGCCAGCGAAGTGTCCTTGAACATCGAGACGCAGTTGCTGGTCATCGGCGGGATGACGACGCGCACCGCCTGCGGCAGCACCACCTTGCGCAAGGTCAAAAGGAACGGCAGGCCAAGCGCCTGCGACGCTTCGAACTGACCGCGCGGAATGCTCTCTATGCCGGACCGGAACACTTCGGCCGAATAGGCCGACATGATGATGGCGAACGCGGTCACCGCCGACGCCCAGGACGACAGGCGAATGCCGAGGAAAGGCAGCGCATAGTAGATCAGGATCAGCACGACGAGAACCGGCAAGGCGCGAAAGACGTCGGTGTAGCCGACCGCCAGCCAGCGCAGCGGTTTCGGCGCATAGAGCCGCAAAAGGCTGATCACCAGGCCGATGGGAATGCCGATGCCGATGCTGAGCAGGCCGAGCAGCAGCGTGTTCAGGAAGCCGCGCAGCAGCGCCGGCAGGCTCGACGCGATGACGTCGGCGTTGAAGAAAGTGTCGATCAGCGACATCAGGGCATTCCCGAACGGTGTTGCGTCATCTGACGCCAGGGCCCGACCCGGAATATCAAGATCGGCTTTGCCGAACGGATGCTGGTCCCGGGAAGGCTATGCGTGAAAACGGGACGTGCCGACCCCTTTGTAGCCGGCACGCCTTTCGTCCTGTCGGCCGGCGCTCACGCCTTGGGCAGCGGCATTTCCTTGACGGTCGAGGAATCGGCGGGGGCGTCGCTGCCGAACCACTTCTTGTGGATCGCGGCCAGCGTGCCGTCCTTCTTCATCGCCGTCAGCGCGTCGTTGAGCTTGCCGAGCAACGGATGATCCTTGGTCATCATCAGGCCGTACTGCTCGCCGGTCTTGATGCGCTGCTTGACCTTCAGGTCCTTCATCTTGGTGAAGGAATATTCCATGCCGGGAATGTCGCTGACGGCGGCGTCGACACGGCCGGCGCTGAGGTCGAGCAAAAGGTTCTGCTGCGTGTCATAGCCCTTCACATCGCTGAAGCCGTCGGCTTCCTGATGCGCCTTGACCCAGGTCTCGCCGGTCGAGCCCGAGAGCACGCCGACGATCTTGCCCTTGAGGTCCGCCTCGGTGTTGACCGCGCTGTCGGTCTTGGTGGCGATACCCATGTCGGAATCATAGTAGGGCTGGGTGAACGACTGCGACTTCAGCCGCTCCGGCGTGATCGTGATCGAGGAGATGGCGACGTCGATGCGCTTGGAGGTGGTCGCGGCGAACAGCGCCTGGAAGCCGAGATCGGCGATGTCGGTGGCCATGCCGGCGCGCTTGGCCGCCTCGTTGACGATGTCGACCTCAAAACCCTCGAACGTGCCGCTCTCGTTCTTGTATTCGAAGGGCGGGTTGGTCGGGTAGGCGCCGACATTGAGCACATCGGCGGCATAGGCGGTTGCCGGTCCGGCGGCGATGCCGATTGCCGCGGCGAAAAGGATGAGATTGCGACGGTTGAGCTTCATTGGTGGTCCCTCTGGGGTGTTCCCTCTGGTTGTTGATCGGGCGGGCTGCCCCGCACGGTTTGTTGCCGTCCCGCCTCCCAGCGGGGCGTCAATTCATGGTGGCGACCACGCGCTCGAGCGCGGACGCGATCTGGTCGCGATCGCATGCGTGTTCACGCGCGCGGCAAGGTTGGCGATGGTTTCGGTGTGCGGGTTCCTGGGCGCACGCATCGCAAGCGTAGCGCGCGCTGGACGATGACTGGGGCAGCACAAACGACAAGGATTGAAACCCCTCCTACCCGGAGCAGAATGACGAATTGCCCGGAAACCCTCCAGCCCTACGGCCGCCATTGATCTTGAATGCTTATCCAAAGTGCCGCGCTTTTCAAGGCAAAAGTTTTAAGCTTAAAAAAGTTGCTCGGCTGCTGCTCGGCTAGGCGCTAGCGCGGGTCTTCCCGCGCCAGTTCGGCCCGGGCGGCGGCATGATTGGCCGCGGCGCCCGCACCGAGAAACATCGTGTCGCTGGCCAGCACGAAAAAGCTGGCGCCGACGGCTGCCCATTGGCCGACGGTCTGTGAGCTGGCGCAAAATATGCCGGAGGTCTTGTCGTGCGCGATCGTCACGCCAATGATCCTGCGGATCGCATCCGCGAGCTTCTCGGCGCCCTTCGGTCCGATCACATCGATCGACACGGAGAGATCGCCGGGTCCGACGAAGACCACGTCGACGCCCTCCACCGCGGCGATCGCGTCGATGTTGGCCAATCCTTCGACCGTTTCGACCTGGATCGCGACGACGGTCCGCTCATTGGCGCCAGCCAGGTATTCGGGAATGCGATAACCATAGCCGGCCGCGCGGCCGGGTCCGACACCGCGCTCGCCTCGTGGCGGATAGCGCGACGCTTTCACCGCCATTGCCGCCTGTGCCGGTGTCGAGACGCGTGGCACCAGCACACCTTGCGCGCCGCTGTCCAATGCCGCCTGGATGGCTTCGGGCGCATGGCCGGGAACGCGCACCATCGCCGGCACGCGATGCACATCGGCGGCGCGCACCATGCTCTCGATCATGTCGCGCGAGATTTGGGCATGCTCCCAGTCAATGCAGAGGAAGTCGAGGCCGGACAACGCCATCACCTCGACTGCGACGGGGTGAGGAATGGCGGCGAAGGAGCCGACGAGACTGCTCTTGCCGATGCATTTCTGGCGGAACTCGCTCATGCCTATCCCTTTTCTCATCC
Source organism: Mesorhizobium sp. B2-5-13 (assembly GCF_006440535.1). Lineage (NCBI taxonomy): Bacteria > Pseudomonadati > Pseudomonadota > Alphaproteobacteria > Hyphomicrobiales > Phyllobacteriaceae > Mesorhizobium > Mesorhizobium sp. B2-5-13. The sequence continues at coordinate 448,571 of NZ_VFUI01000002.1, forward strand.
CGCCAAATTCATATCGGCAAACCAGTGCCAGGCGAAGCTATTTCATGCTTGAAATATTTTCGCGGAGCCGTAGCGTGCGATCTTCGCCGGGAGGTCGCGACATGAACAAAGCACATCCGTTGCACGGCTCCAACAAACTGAAGCTTGGCGTCTTCTCGACCAACGCCGATGGCGGCCTTGCCATATCGGACGTGCCGGAACGCTGGACGGCTAGCTGGCAGGACAATCTGACCGCAGCACAGATCGCCGACCGCGCCGGGCTGGAGTTCCTGCTGCCGATCGCCCGCTGGCGCGGCTTTGGCGGCCGCAACAAGGTGCGCGAGCGGTCGTTCGAGACCTTCACCTGGGCGGCGGCGCTCAGCATGGCCACCGACCGCATCGGCCTGTTCATGACCGTGCATGTGCCGCTGGTGCACCCGCTCTATGCCGCCAAGGCGCTGGCGACGGTCGACCACATCAGCCAGGGCCGTGCCGGCCTCAACATCGTCTGCGGCTGGAACCCGAAGGAATTCGGCATGTTCGGAACCCCGCTGGTCGAGAAGGGTTACGACCAGGCGGCCGAATGGATCGAGATTCTGGAGAAGCTCTACGCATCGGCGGAGCCGCTCGACTATGAAGGGACCTATTATCACCTCAAGGAGGCGGTCAGCCGGCCGGCCAGCCTGCAGGTTCCGCGCCCGGTGACCATGAACGCCGCTTTCGGCGGCCCGGGCCGCGATTTCGCCGCCGCCAGATGCGATTATCTGTTCACGACCTTTTCCGAGATGGGCGATGCCGGCAAGCATGTCGCCGACATCGGCGAACGGGCCGACAAGGTTGGCCGGGAGGTCGGCGTCTACACCGTGGCCCATGTCGTCTGCCGCCCGACCATGGAAGAGGCGCAGGCCTACTACACACGCTATGCAGTCGATCTGGCTGACCAAGAGGCGGTCGATGCGCATATGGCCGGCAAGAAGGAATTCTCGCAATCGCACGACCCGCATGCCTATGAGCGCTATCGCCAGCGTTTCGCCGGCGGCGCCGGCACCTATCCGCTGGTTGGAACGCCGCAGACGATTGCCGCCGAGATGGCCGCCATTGCCGCGCACGGCTATCAGGGCATTGCGCTATCCTTCGTCAACTACACCAGGGAATTGCCCTATTTTTGCGACCACGTGCTGCCGTTGCTGAGGCAGGCTGGGCTTCGCGAATAAAATATTCCGGAGAGACGAATTCTTTATTCCGGAACGACGGCGGTCGCCTGGATCTCCACCTTGGCGCGGTCCTCCACCAGCGCCACCACCTGCATGGCGGCCATCGCCGGAAAATGCCGGCCGATCACCTCGCGATAAGCCTCGCCGATCCCCTTGAGATTACCGAGATATTCGGCCTTGTCGGTGAAATACCAGGTCATCGAGGTGATGTGCCGTGGCTCCGCGCCGGCCTCGGCCAGCACCGCGACGATGTTCTGGAGCGTCTGCCGCACCTGGCCGGCGAAATCGTCGGTCTCGAACTGGCATTGCCCGTTCCAGCCGACCTGTCCGCCGACGAAGACGAGCCTGCCGCGCGCCGCCACGCCGTTGGCGTAGCCGACCGGTTTTGCCCAGCCTTCCGGCTGCAGGATCTCGTGCATGTCGTCTCTCCGCCTGTCCAATATCGGGTCCGCAATATCCGCGTCTCAAGACAATCCATCAACGCGACCTGTTCAGGCCGCGCCCATCACTTGCCGCGCGATCACCACCTTCTGCACGTCCGATGCGCCCTCATAGATGCGCAGCGCGCGGATTTCGCGGTACAGGCTCTCGACGATGTGGCCTTTGCGGACACCGTCGCCGCCATGCAGTTGCACCGCTTTGTCGATCACCTCCTGCGCCTTGTCGGTGGCGAACAGCTTGGCCATCGCCGCCTCGCGCGTCACCCGCGCCGCACCCATGTCCTTGGTCCAGGCGGCGCGATAGACCAGAAGGGCCGCCGCATCGACGTCGAGCGCCATGTCGGCGATATGGCCCTGCACCATCTGCAACTCGGCCATCGGTGCGCCAAACAATTTGCGCTCGGCCACGCGCTTGATGCTTTCATCGAGCGCGCGGCGGGCAAAGCCGAGCGCTGCCGCGCCGACCGTCGAGCGGAACACGTCGAGCACCGACATGGCGATGCGGAAGCCGTCGCCCGGCTTGCCGATCAGCGCCGAGGCAGGCAGCCGGACCTGGTCGAACGAAAGCCGCGCCAGCGGATGCGGCGCGATCACTTCCAGCCGTTCGGCAATACCGAGGCCCATGGCGTCGCCCGGCACCAGGAAGGCGGAAAGCCCCTTGGCACCCGGTGCCTCTCCGGTGCGGGCAAAGACGACATAGAGGTCGGCGATGCCGCCATTGGAGATCCAGGTCTTCTCGCCGGTGAGAACGTAGCTGTCGCCGTCGCGTGTCGCCGTCATTTCGGTGTTGGCGACATCCGAGCCGGAGCGCGGCTCCGACAGCGCGAAGGCGGAGATCGCCTTGCCGGCGCGGGTCTTCGAAAGCCATTGCTGCTGGTCCGGCGTCCCGAACAGGCTGAGTGCACCGGTGCCCAGCCCCTGCATGGCAAAGGCGAAGTCGGCCAACCCATCGTGGCGAGCCAGCGTCTCGCGCGTGATGCACAAGGTGCGTACGTCGAGCGGTCCAGGATTGTCTGTATCGAGCGCCGTCGGCTTCAGCCAGCCATCCTTGCCGAGCTTCGCCACCAGCTCGCGGCAGGCGGCGTCGACGTCATGATGATCGACGGGAAGGTTTTTGGCGCACCAGGTGTCCAGGTGCTCGGCGAGCTCGCGATGCCGGTCCTCGAAGAACGGCCAGTTGAGGAAGGAACGGTCAGGCATTTGGGCCTCCGCTGTTCTGCAAGCTAGGTGCTCTACGGCGCCCCCCTCTGTCCTGCCGGACTGTCCGGCAGGACAGAGGGGGGCGCTGTCCCGCCCACGTCTCTAACAATCCACCCATCCTCAATTCCCCTCGAACACCGGCTTTTCCTTGGCCACGAAAGCCAGGTACGCCCGTTCGAAATCGCGCGTCTGCATGCAGATCGCCTGCGCCTGCGCTTCCGCCTCGATCGCCTGGTCGAGGCCCATCGACCATTCCTGGTTGAGCTGCGTCTTGGTGATGCCGTGGGCGAAGGTCGGGCCGGAGACGATGCGGGCCGCCATCTCCAGCGCGTCGGCCTGCAGAGCCGCGGCATCGACCAGCCTGTTGTAGAACCCCCAGCGCTCGCCTTCCGTAGCCGTCATGGTTCGGCCGGTGTAAAGCAGTTCGGCGGCGCGGCCCTGGCCGATGATGCGCGGCAGGATCGCGCAGGCGCCCATGTCGCAGCCGGCAAGGCCGACACGTGTGAACAGGAAGGCGGTCTTGGCTTCCGGCGTGGCGATGCGGATGTCGGCGCTCATGGCGATGATGGCGCCGGCGCCGACCGCCACGCCGTCGACAGCCGCGATGATCGGCTTGCCGCAGTTGAGCATTGCCTTGACGAAATCGCCGGTCATGCGGGTAAAGGCCAAGAGCTGCTTCATGTCCATCTTGACCAGCGGACCGATGATGTCGTGGACATCGCCGCCGGAGCAGAAATTGCCGCCATTGGAGAGGAACACCACGGCGTCGACGTCCTCGGCATAGACGAGATCGCGGAACGTGTCGCGCAGCTCGGCATAGCTATCGAAGGTCAGCGGGTTCTTGCGCTCCGGCCGGTCGAGCCGGACCCTGGCGATCCGGCCCTCGACTTCCCACAGGAAATGCTTCGGCTTGAGGCCGGCCATTGCAGTCATTCGCGTCCCTCCCAGTTGCTGCGGAACGAGGTCAGCATGCCGGTCAGCCGGTGCGCATCCTCCTCGCTGACCTTGCCCAGCAATTCGCCGATCCAGCCCTCATGCGCCGCGGCGATGGTGGCAAAGGACTTCGTGCCTTCCTCGGTCAACCGCACCATCGAGGTACGGCGGTCGCCATTGCGGCGGGCCCGGGCGACAAGTCCTTCCGACACCAGCCGGTCGACAATGCCGGTAACATTGCCGTTGGACACCAGCAGGAAGCGCGACAGGTCGCTCATCAGCATGCCTTCCGGCGCCCGGTAAAGCGCTGCCATCACGTCGAAACGCGGCAGCGTCGTGTCGAATTCCTTCTTCAGGCGCTCGCGCAATTCGGCCTCGATCGTGCGTGAAGCCCGCAGCAGCCTTATCCAAAGACGCAACCGGTCCTTGCCGGGACCCGATGGCACGGGCAGGGGGCCGGCTACCATGTTTCACCTCCCGAGATCGAAATCGCCTGTCCGGTGATCGACGCCGCCGCGTCGCCGCACAACCACAGCACTGCTTCGGCAATCTCTTGCGGCTGGATGAAGCGGCCTTGCGGGTTGGTCGAGACGAGGCTGGCTCGCCCCTCGCCAGCCGAGCGGCCGGTCTTTTCGATGATGCGCTGGATGGACTCCTCCAACATGTCGGTCTCGACGAAGCCCGGACACACCGCATTGACGGCGACGCCGGATTTCGCCGTCTCGGCGGCCAGCGCCCGCATCAGCCCGACGACGCCATGTTTGGCCGCCACATAAGGCGCGACATAGGCGTAGCCTTTCAATCCAGCGGTCGAGGCGATGAAGACGATGCGACCTGCCTTGCGCGCGGCCATGCCGGCCAGCGCCGGCCTCACCGTCAGGAACGCCCCGGTCAGATTGACGTCGAGCGTTCGCTGCCAGTCGGCCAGGGCGATCTTGTGCGCCGGCGTGCTGCCGGCCATGCCGGCATTGGCAACGACGATGTCGAACGGTCCGCGCGCGGCCTCCGCCATCTCGTAAAGCGCCGCCATCGCCGCCTCACTGGTGACATCTGCGACGATGCCATGGATGCGGCCGTTTTCGCCGGCAACCTTGGTGAGCTCAGCTTCGCGGCGCCCACAAATGGTCACGTCGATACCAGCCGCGGCCAAAGTGAGCGCGATGGCCCGGCCGACGCCGGATCCGCCGCCGGTGACCAGCGCGTGCTTGCCGGGAATCGTTGTCGCGGCCGTCATACTTTCAGCCCCGCAGCGGCGTCACGCTCGGCCAGCCGGTAGAGCTGATCGCGCCCGGGCAGATAGGGATCCGGCCATTTGACGCCACGGTCGCCGAGCGTCACCGCCGCATGCAGCATCCAGTAGGGATCGGCGAGATGCGGCCGTGCCAGCGCCACCAGATCGGCGCGGCCGGCCATCAGGATCGAATTGACATGGTCGGGCTCGTAGATGTTGCCGACCGCCATCGTCGCCATGCCGACTTCGTTGCGGATACGGTCGGAAAACGGCGTCTGGAACATGCGTCCATAGACCGGCTTGGCGGCAACCGACGTCTGGCCGGCCGAGACGTCGCATATATCGACGCCGGCCTTATGCAGCATCCGCGCGATCTCGACGGCGTCTGCCGGCGTCACGCCTTCGATGCCGACCCAGTCATTGGCCGAAATGCGCATCGAGATCGGTTTTTCCGCCGGCCAGGCGGCGCGCACCGCGTGGAAGATTTCCAGGGGATAGCGCATGCGGTTTTCCAGTGAGCCGCCATAGGCGTCAGTGCGCTGGTTGGTGACCGGCGTAATGAACGACGACAGGAGATAGCCATGCGCGGCGTGGATCTCGAGCATGTCGAAGCCGCAGCGATCGGCCATTTCGGCCGAGGCCACGAATTGATCGCGCACCAAATCCATGTCGGCGCGGTCCATCGCCTTCGGCATCTGATTCTCAGGCGACCACGCAACGGCCGATGCCGCCATGATAGGCCAGTTGCCCGAGGCCAGCGGCACGTCGGTGCCTTCCCAGCCGACCCGGGTCGAACCCTTGGCGCCGGAATGGCCGATCTGGGCGCAGATCTTCGCTTCGGATTCGGCATGGACGAAGTCGACCAGTCGCCTCCACGCCACCTCGTGCTCGGGCGCGTAGAAACCGGGGCAGCCGGGCGTGATGCGCCCTTCCGGGCTGACGCAGGTCATCTCGATATAAACGAGCCCGGCGCCGCCCTTGGCGCGCTCGGCATAATGCGTGAAATGCCAGTCGGTCGGGCAGCCGTCGACGGCCTTGTACTGCGCCATCGGCGAGACGACGACGCGGTTGTTGAGGACCATGTCGCGCAGCTTGAAGGGCGCGAACATCGGCGCCCGGCGCAGCCTGTTGCCGCCGGCACCGGCCTGCCGCTGGAACCATTCTTCCGCGCCGCCCAGCCACTCGGCATCGCGCAACCGCAGATTCTCGTGGCTGATGCGTTGCGAACGGGTCAAAAGCGAATAGTTGAACTGCACCGGATCGAGGCCGAGATAGCGCTCGACCTCTTCGAACCATTCCAGAGAATTGCGCGCCGCCGACTGCAGCTTCAGCACTTCGGTGCGGCGGGCGTCCTCATATTTGCGGAAGGCGGCCTCGAGGTCCGGCTCGGTCTCGACATAGTCGGCCAGCGCCACCGCACTCTCCAAGGCGAGTTTGGTGCCGGAGCCGATCGAGAAATGCGCCGAGGCCGCGGCGTCGCCCATCAGCGCCAGATTCTTGTAGGACCAGCGCTCGCAAAGCACGCGCGGGAAATTGATCCAGGCCGAGCCCCTGATGTGGTTGGCGTTGGTCATCAGCGCGTGGCCGCCAAGATGTTTGGCAAAGATGCGCTCGCACACCGCGATGGACTCCTGCTGCGACATCGCGCCGAAGCCGAAGGCGGCCCAGGTCTGCTCGCTGCACTCGACGATGAAGGTCGCGGTATCGCTGTCGAACTGGTAAGCGTGCGCCCACACCCAGCCATGCTCGGTCTTCTCGAAGATGAAGGTGAAGGCGTCGTCGAATTTCTGGTTGGTGCCGAGCCAGACGAACTTGCATTTGCGCGTGTCGATGTCGGGCTTGAAGATATCGATGAAGCTGTTGCGCGCCCTGGAGTTCAACCCGTCGGCGGCGACGACCAGGTCATGCGTCTCCATATAGGGTTTTGGGTCGGCGATGTCGGTTTCGAACATCAGCTTGACGCCGAGTTCGCGGGCGCGGCGCTGCAGCAGGATCAACAGCCGCTTGCGGCCGATGCCGCAGAAGCCGTGGCCCGACGAGACCGTGCGCACGCCGTCATGGATGACGGCGATGTCGTCCCAATAGGCAAAATGCTTCTTGATCCAGACGGCGCTGACCGGATCATTCTCAGCAAGGTTGTCGAGCGTCTCGGCCGATAGCACGACACCCCAGCCGAACGTATCGTCGGCGCGGTTGCGCTCGAAAACCGTCACGTCGTGCGCGGCGTCCCTGAGCTTCATCGAAATGGCGAAATAGAGGCCGGCTGGTCCGCCGCCGAGAACCGCAACCTTCATCCGTGCGATCTCCTCTTCGCTTGCTATGCCTCAGTATCGCGCCGGAGGCAAGATATTTCAAGCTTAAAGTTTTATGTCGAAATGATTATGCGAGTGTGGGCGGCGCGCTTGCCGGGCCATCCTGCAAGCGCGCCGCGAGAGATCACTTCTCCGGATTCTTCGGGCTCCACAGCACGGTCTCGGCACCCTTCTCATAGGCCATGCCCGTGGGATAGCTAATCGCCTCGAGTTGCAGCCCCCACGGCGCCTGGAAATAGAGGATGGTCTGGCCGGCGGCGGGTCCTTCCTTGACCGGCAGCGGCCCCATCCTGGTCTTGACGCCCTTGCCATTGAGATAGGCTTTGGCGGCGGCGACATCGTCGACATAGAAGGCGATGTGGAAGCCGCCAATGTCGCTGTTTTTCGGTGTCAGATCCTTCTGGTCGGGCGCGGTATATTTGAACAGCTCGATGTTCGATCCATAGCCGCAACGCACCATGGTGACCTGCTCGATGACAGCCTTCGGATCGACGCCGAGCAGGTCCTGCATGAAGGTGCCCTTGTTGTCGGCGAACGGCCCAAACGACATCGCCTTCTTGCAGCCGACGACCTCGGTGAAGAAGTCGACCGCCTGCTTCATGTCGGGAACCGTGATGCCGGTGTGATCGTGGCCGCGCATGCCGGGGATCGAATCCGCCGAGGCCATGCCGGCGCTGCCAAGGATGGCAGCAGCAAGCGTTGCAAGTGCGATTGTGGTCTTCATGTCAGTCCTCCTCCATTTGGCGGGACTTGATCCTTTTCCAGTCGCACGTCCGAGGCCCGCTTGCCGGCGTGCGTTCGCATCATGTCGGCGCTTTGCCGGCGGAAGGAATGTCCAGCCAGCCCGCATCGATTTCGGGCAGCGGAATGGCTGCGATGAGGTCGCGCGTGTAGGCCTGCCGCGGCATGTCGAACAGCGCGTCCGTGGCGCTCGCTTCCACGATGCTGCCTTCGCGCATGACGATCACCTGCCGGCACAGCCGCCGGATGACCGACAGATCGTGGCTGATGAAGGCGACCGTCAGACCCATCTCCGCCGCAAGCTTCTCCAGCAAGGTGAGGATCTGGGCCTGCGTCGAGACGTCGAGCCCGGAGACGATCTCGTCGGCGAGCACGAATTTCGGCGACAGCGCCAGCGCGCGCGCAATGCCGACGCGCTGGCGCTGGCCGCCTGACAGTTCGTGGCGATAGCGGCTGGCGAAGCTTTGCGGCAGGCCGACGCGTTGCAGTGCCTCCGCGACGCGCGCTTTCAGATTGTCGCCAAGCCCGTTCTGACGGAGCGGTGCGGCGATGATGCTGGCGATGGTGCGGCGCGGGTTGAGCGACGACATCGGATCCTGGAAGATCATCTGCAGGTCGCGGCGCAGTGGCCGCAGTTCCGCTTCCGGCAGATGGGTGATGTCACGGCCCTCGAAACGGATGCTGCCGGCGCTCGGCTCCAGCAGCCGCACCAGCGCACGGCCAAGCGTCGACTTTCCCGAACCGGATTCGCCAACGATGCCCGTCACCGAGCCGGTGGGCAGGTCGAAATTCAGGCCTTTCAGAATCTCGGCCAAAGGTGCGCGGCCGATCAGCGGCTTGCGCGTCATGTCGGGCAGCGCGACCTTCAGCCCGCGCACGGAAAACAGCGGCTCAGCCATGCGGGCACCTCCAGGCCTGATCGGCGGAAGCGATTTCGGCGGCGAGACCGGCCAGCACCGTCTCGTCCACGGGTTTCAGTGAAGCGAAGGGATCGGTGTAGCGCGGCGTCGCGGCCATCAGCGCGCGCGTGTAGGGGTGCCGAGGTGCCGCGAAGAGATCAGTGGTTTCGGCTTCCTCCACCACCTTGCCGGCATAAAGAACCGACACTTTCTGGCTGATCTTGGCGACGACGCCGAGATCATGGGTGACGAACAGGATCGCGGTGCCGTGCTCGCGCTGCAACGCGACGATCAGCCGAAGGATCTGCTTCTGCACGGTGACGTCGAGCGCCGTGGTCGGCTCGTCGGCGACGATCAGCCGTGGCTCGGCGGCGAAGGCGGCGGCAATCAGCACGCGTTGGCGCATGCCACCGGACAGTTCGTGCGGATAAGTCTTCAGCACGCGGTCGGGGTCGCGGATCTGCACCTCGTCCAGCAATTGCCGGATACGCCGATCGGCCTTGTCGCCGCTCCAGCCGAGGATGCGCACCAGCCGGTCGGTCATCTGCGGGCCGATGCGGCGCGAGGGGTTGAGCGCGGTCAGCGGATCCTGCGGGATCAGCGCCGTGCGCGCGCCGATCAGCGTGCGCCGCGCCTTGGGCTGGAGTTTGCCGAGGTCTTCGCCCTCGAGCCGTATATCGCCTTCGACGATGCGCACGCTCGATGGCAAGACGCCGAGCACCGCCTTGCCGATCATCGTCTTGCCGGCGCCGCTTTCGCCGACGAGCGCGCGCACCTCGCCGGGTTGCACGGAAAGCGAAACAGAACGCAGCACGCGCTGGCCGTTGGCCAGCACGGCGCTCAGACTGGCGATGTCGAGACAGGCGCTCATCGCAGCACCGGATCGAAACGGGTCTTCAGAGCTTCGCCGAACTGGCTGAAAGACAGCACGGTGAGGATCAGCGTGGTCAGCGGGAAAACCAGCACCCACCATGCCTGATGGATCGAGAGACGGCCCTCGGCGATGATGCCGCCCCAGGTCGGATCGTCGGTCGAGATCGACAGATTGACGAAGGACAGGATCGCCTCGACGATGACGGCGATACCCATTTCAAGCGACAGCAGCGCCACGATCGACGGCACCACATTGGGCAACACCTCGCGCAGCATGATGCCGATGCGGCCGTAGCCGGCAATGCGGGCATTCTCGACGTAGTCCATGCGCGACTGGCCCATGGCTTCGGCGCGGATCACGCGGCAGAAGCGCGTCCAGTCGATGATCGCGATGGCGAGAATGACGGAGCTTAAGCCGGTGCCGAGCACGGCAACCAGCAGAATGGCGAACAGCACCGGCGGGAAGGCCATCCAGACGTCGACGATGCGCGAGATGATACGATCCGCCCAGCCGCCGAAATAGCCAGCGATCAGCCCAAGCATTGAGCCGACGACGCAGGCGGCGATGGCCGCCGCGAAAGCAACGATGAAGGCGATGCGGCCACCAAAAATCAGGCGCGAGAGCAGGTCGCGGCCGAGGCTGTCGGTGCCGAGCCAATAGCCGGGCTCGGCACCATCGAGCCAGAACGGCGGCAACCGCTCCAGCATCAGGTCCTGCGCCAGCGGATCCTGCGGCGCGACCAGCGGGGCGAAGATCGCTGCCAGCAGCGCCAGCAGCAGCCAGCCTCCCGCCAGCCATAGCTTTACGCCTGCGCCATGTCGCGAGATGCGTGCCTCATCCATGGCGCAGCCTCGGATTGAGCAGCGCATACATCATGTCGACGGCAAGGTTGATCAGCACGAACAGCAGCGCGAAGACCAGCACGATGCCCTGGATCAGCGGCAGGTCGCGGTTGATGACGGCATCGATGGCCATGTTGCCGAGCCCCTCATAGGAGAACAGCCGTTCGACGATGACGGTGCCGCCGATGAGGAAGGTGAATTGCACGCCGACCAGGGTCAGCGTCGGCAGGGCGGCGTTCTTCAGCGCCTCGCGCAGGATGACCTGCGTTTCCGAAAACCCTTTGACCCGCGCCAGCACCACATAGTCGAGGTCGAGCACTTCCTTCAGCGACTGTTTCAACAGCTGCGAGATGATTGCCGCCAGCGGCAGCGCCAGGGCAATCGCCGGCATCAGCATGTGCTTCAAGAGATCCCAGGTGAGGTCGAAGCGCAGCCGCAGCAGGCTCTCGAACAAATAGAACTGGGAGACGAAGGGCAGGTCGAGTTGCGGCGACACGCGGCCCGAAATGTCGAAGATCGGCACCAGCACGCCGAACAGCAGGATCAGCACCAGGCCCCAGAGGAAATCGGGAATGGAAAGCGCTGCACCGCTGGCGATGTCGATGCCGGCTTCGACCGCCCTACCGCGTTCGCGGGCGCCGAGTATCGCCGTCGTGCCGCCGATCGCCACCGCCATGACAAGCGCGACGATGGCAAGCTCAAGCGTCGCCGGCAGCCGGTTGAAGACGAGGCCGAGCACATCTTGCCGCAGCGAGATCGAGGTGCCGAAATCGCCCCTGGCGACACCGGACAGCCAGATGAAGAATTGTTGCACGATCGTCTTGTCGAGCCCGTACAGCGCCCGCAGCCGGGCGATGTCGTCATTGGTGGCGCCGGGCGGTAGCATCATGGCAATCGGATCGCCGGGTGCCACGCGGATGACCACGAATACGACGACGGCCACGCCGAACAGCGTGATCAGCATCGTCGCAAGACGGATCAGGAATCGTTGCAGGAGCATTCTGGCGTTGGCCTAGCGTGTTCTAACGAGCAGCCCCTCATCCGGACGCCTCGCGGCCACCTTCTCTCCGAGGGGGAAGGTGGCCCGAAGGGCCGGATGAGAGGGCCTGCGCAAGTTGCACGCCGTCTTGCGACGGCGTGCCTTGTCGTCTGTCTCAGGCCGGCGTCATCAGCGCCGGCAGCAGCGCGCCTGAAATATGCTGCACCACGTTGACGCCCTTGGCATGCACGATCGGCTGCGCGTACTGCATCAGCGGCAGCACATAAGCCTGCTCGGCGATGTATTTGTCGACCGCCTTCCACCCGGCGATGCGCTTGGCTTCGTCCTTCTCTCCCCACAGCGGGTTGATCATGTCGATCAGGTCCTGGCTGTCCCAGACCGAATGCGGGCTCGGTCCATACATGGCAAAGCCGGTCGAGGTGGTCGGATCGCCGATGGCGTTGCCCCAGTTGTAGAAGGCCGCGGGCGCGAGCTTGTCGGCGGCGCGCAGCTCGTAGTGCTTGGCGATCTCGTAGACCTCGATCGTCGCCTCGATGCCGACTTTGCGCCACATGCCGACGATCGCCTGGATCATCTCATAATCCTTGGGCTTGAAGCCCTTGGTCGTCTGGATGGTGAACTTGACCGGCTTTTCCGGCGAATAGCCTGAGGCGGCCAGCAGTTCCTTGGCCTTTTCCGGATTGTGCTCCACCTTGATCGAGGCATCGAAGGCCGTGTATTCCGGCGTTTCCAGCGTAGCGATCGGCTGGCCATAGCCGCGCAGCAGCCGCTTGACCAGAAGCTCCTTGTCCACCGCCATGACGGCTGCCTGGCGCACGTTCTTGTCGAGCATGGCTTCGATGTCGTTGAAGAAGATCATGCCAATATCGGAAACATTCTTGATCGAGCCGGCGAGCCCCTCCTTGGCGATCAGCCGGTCATACTCCTCGTAGGGGATTTCGAGCGTCACCTGCGAGGAGCCGGATTCAATCTCTGCCACGCGGCTCGCCGCATCGGTGACGAACTTGATCGTCACATTCTCGAAGGCCGGCTTGCCGCCCCAGTAGTTGGGATTGGCTTTCAACCGCAGGAAGGCGTTGCGCTCGAATTTTTCGACCATGTAGGGGCCGGTACCGATCGGCGCCTTCTCGAAACCTTCGGCGCCGACCTTCTCGTAATAGGCCTTCGGCATGATGTAGCCGGTCAGGAACGACATCCATTTGAAATAGACCGGGTCGAACTGGACGACGTCGCCTGATATCTTGTTGCCGTCGATCTTGAAATTGCTGACGTTCTTCCAGACGAACTGGATCGGGTTCCCGGTCTTCTCGTCGCCCGCCCGCTGCAGCGACCAGACCACGTCTTCCGGTGTGAACGGCGAGCCGTCATGCCATTTCACGCCTTCGCGCACTGTCATCATGATCTTGGTGCGGTCCTCGTTCCAGCCCCATTCCGTCAAAAGGCCAGGCGCGAAGGACAGGTCAGGCTTCTGCGGGATGAACTGGTCGAACACCGACTGGTAGAGGCCCTGGATGGTCGGGTTGACGGCCGACGGTCCGGTGGTCGGATCCCAGGACGGCAGGTTGACGTTGTAGGCGATGGTCAGTTCGCCGGCGGCAGCCCGGGCGATCTTCGGCAGGCCGACGGCGGCCACGCCAAGTGCCGCGGCACTGTATCCCAGCAATTCGCGTCTGTTGATTGTCATGGTCGTTCCCCTTGTTGGTTATTGTCGTTGCGCAGCTTCGTCCGGTCATTGGTTCGGCTTCGTCGGCAGCAGCGCCTTGCCTCTCGTCGCCTTCATGAAATCGTCTGGCCTACCTCCCGCCAAGCTGTTGCGCGAGCATGAAGCCCGAGGCGGCACCCGTGCCGGCACCGGGCCATGTCGCGGCGCCGGTGAGATGCAGATTGGTCACCGGCGTGTTCCAGCCGGCATGGCCGCGCGCCGGACGGAACAGGAAATTCTGCGCCAGATGGTGGCTGCCGCAGAGCTGGTCTCCACCGACGAGGTTCGGGTTCTCGCGCTCGAGATCGATGGGCGAAAACACCGCGCGATCGAGGATTTTTGCGCGCAGGCCGGGCGCGTAGGTTTCGATGATGTCGAGCACCCGGTCGGCGTAGGCCTCCTTGACCTCGTCCCAATGCGCTGGCGCGATCTTGGCCGAGGCGTCGCCCGCGATTTCGGCGGGCAGCATGCGCACCTGCACCCACAGAACATGTTTGCCTTCAGGTGCCCGGGAAGGGTCGACCGCCGTCGGCTGGCCGACGACCAGCACCGGTTCGTCAGGCAACATGCCTGCCACCGCCTGTTGATAGGTGCGCGACATCTGGTCGAGCGACGGCGCCAGATGCACATAGGCGAACTGGCGCAACTCTGCCCCGGCGCGCCAGTCCGGCAGATCGTCCAGCGCCAGGTGGATCATCATCGTGCCCGGCGCATGCCGAAACTTCTGCATCGCCATGTCGAAGCCGGTGTCGCCGGAACCGCCGGGCAGCAGCTTGCCGGACAGCGCCTTGGGCGCCACGCCTGCAATCACCGCCCTGGTGGCCGTATGCGTCTCGCCGGAAGCAAGCCGCACACCTGTCGCCTTGCCGCCGGAGACCGTGATCTCGGCCACCTCGGCGCTGGCAATGATCCTGCCGCCGGCGGATGTCACCATGCCGGCCAGCGCCCGGATGATCGTATCGGCGCCGCCCTTGCCCAGCACCATGCCAAAACTCTGGTTGGCCATCGATTCCAGATAGGGAAACACGGCACCGCCGGCGATGTCGGGCGCGAAGTCGAGATGCATGCCCCAGGTGGCGAGCGTCGCCCTGATGTGTGGAGACTCGAAATTTTCCTCCAGCCAGGCACGCGGCGAAGACAACAGCAGCCGGCCGGTGTCGAGCGCGCCCGAAACACCCTTCTTGCGCCACAGGCTCCATGCGGTGCCCGCAATCGCCCGGGCGCTCATTGGCGATCCCAGCAGCTTGAACAAATGCTCGGCTTCGGCCGGGAAGGCGGCAACCAGCCTGCGCCATGTCGCGGCATCGGCGGCCGAAAAGGCAGCCATGCGGCCGGCGGTCTTTTCCAGATCGTTGCTGACGCCGAACCAGCGCCCATCCGGAAAGGCGCTGGCGAAACAGTCGGCGACCGGGGCGAATTCCAGCCCCTGCGCTTTCAATTCATTTGCATATTTCCGGTGGAACGCCGAGCCGGCGAACAGGCTCAGATTCATCGCGCCGAAATCGTGGCGGAAGCCTGGGAGGGTGAACTCGCGAGTCTGGACGGCGCCGCCGATTGTTGCGCCGCGTTCGAAAACCCCGGTTTTCCAGCCCTTGAGCGCCAGATGCGCGGCGCATGCCAGAGTGTTATGGCCCGCCCCGACAAAGATGGCGTCGAACTCGCTCACGCCCCGTTCCCATTTCCTTTATGCTTAAAGATAATTGCAGATGCATATGTTTTCGTCTAGTAGGATATTAAGGGCCGAGACGAGCCTTGATCATGTCAGCCAAGAGGGAACAGAGACCATGGACAGCCAAAAACTCCTCGGCGAAGTCGCCGCCCAGCTTCTTTCCGGCGCCATCAAGGTGGTCGACCTGACGGCGCCGCTCGGGCCGGACACACCGCTGATCAAGCTGCCGCCGGAACTTGCCGTCGACACGCCGAAGATCGAGATTCATTCGATCTCCCGCTATGACAAGAACGGTCCATGGTGGGCGTGGAACTGGCTGAAGCTTGGCGAGCATTCCGGCACGCATTTCGACGCCCCGCAGCATTGGATCTCCGGCAAGGATTATCCGGACGGCGCCACCGACACCATTCCGGCGCAGAATTTCATCGGTCCGGTCAATGTCATCGACTGTTCGAAGGAGGCCGCCGCCGATCACGATTTCCTGCTCACCGTCGACCATATCAAGGCCTGGGAAGCCAGGCATGGCGCGATCAACGCCGGCGAGTGGGTGGTGATGCGCACCGACTGGTACAAGCGCAACGGCTCGGAAGCCGAATTCCTCAATGCCAACGAAACGGGCCCGCACACGCCCGGCCCGACGGCGGAAGCCATCCAGTTCCTGATCAGCAAGGACATCAAGGGCTGGGGCTCGGAGACCATCGGCACGGATGCCGGCAAGGCCGGCGGCATGGAGCCGCCATTCCCGGCGCATACGCTAATGCACAAGGCCAACCGCTACGGCCTTGCCAGCCTCTGCAATCTCGACCAACTGCCGCCGAAAGGCGCGATCCTGATCGCGGCCCCGCTCAAGATCGAGCACGGCACCGGCAGCCCGATCCGCGCACTGGCGCTGGTTTCGGGCAAATAGGGCGAGGGCGGTCTTCGGGAGAAGATCATGGTTGCAGGTGATGGTGTAGTGACAAAGGGAACAAAGGGAGAGCGCCGGCCGCGTGGCGCTGGCGCTCTACGGCACCCCCCTCTGTCCTGCCGGACAGTCCGGCAGGACAGAGGGGGGCGCGAAGGAAAGCAATCTCGCGCACTTGAACTCCGCCTCCCGGCGGGGAGCGACCTTCAATGAATGCCCCCGATCACATCATCGTCGGCAGCGGCATCAATGCGCTGGTCTGCGCGGCGATGCTCGGCGGCAAGGGCGCCAAGGTGCTCGTGCTGGAGCGCAACGACCGCATCGGCGGCTGCATGCGCACCGAGGAGATCACCGCGCCCGGCTTCATTCACGACGTGATGGCGACGACTTTCGTTCTGTTCATCACCTCTCCGGCATCCGCGGCACTAGGCGCCGATCTCGCCCGGCACGGGCTGGACTTCTGCCATACCGGCACGCCGACCGGAGTGCTGCGGCCGGATGGCAGCCACGCGGTGCTCACCACCGACCGTGCCGCCAACATCGCCGCGCTTAACAGGATCGCTGCTGGCGACGGCGACCGCCACGCGGAAGATGTCGGCGGCATCGAGCGCAATGCCGGCCTGCTGTTCGGCCTGCTCGGCGGCGCGCTCTGGTCCTATCCGACCGCGAAGCTGCTGGCCGGCGACGCCTGGCGGCGTGGTCCCCGCGGGCTTGCCGCCTTTCTCGGCGACGCGCTGGTGCCGGCGCGTAGCTGGCTGGAAAGCACTTATCAGTCGGAGACAGTCCGTGCGCTCTGGGCGCCGTGGGTGCTGCATGCCGGGCTTGGTCCCGAAGACGCCTTTTCCAGCCAGATCGCCAAGGTGATCGCCTTCGCGCTGGAGGCGGCCGGCGCGCCGATCGTCAAGGGCGGGGCGCAGAACCTGCTGTCGGCTTTCGAGGCGCTCATCAAGGAACGCGGCGGCGTCATTTCCACCGAAGCGGACGTTGCCGCCATCCTCATGGCCGGAGGTCGCGCCACGGGTGTGCGGCTGGCCTCGGGCGAAATGGTTCACGCCACCAAGAGCGTCATCTGCTCGGTCACGCCGACGCAGCTTTACGGTCGCCTGCTCGGCAAGAACGCTCCGAAGGGCGACGTCGAAGCGACGCGGAAGTACCGCTATGGCAAAGGCAATTTCCAGATCCACTACGCCCTCGACAAGCCGCCGTCCTGGCGCGGCGAGGGCCTCGACAAGGTGGCGCTGCTGCATCTGACGCCTGGACTGGACGGCGTGTCGAAGGCTTGCAACGAGGCGGCGTGCGGCATGCTGCCCGAAGTGCCGACCATCTGTGTCGGCCAGCCGCATGCGCTCGACCCGTCGCGCTGCCCGCAAGGCAAGGCGATCCTGTGGCTGCAACTGCCCGAGGCGCCGCGCCACATCAAGGGCGACGCCGCCGGCAAGCTGCAGGCACCGGCTGACGGGCAATGGACCGAGGCGCTGCGCGAGGCCTATGCCGATCGCGTCGAAGCGATCCTCGCCAGCCATATCGAAGGCTTCAAGGACAGCATCATCGCGCGCCGCGCCTATTCGCCGGCCGATCTCGAAACGATGAACATCAACCTGGTCGGCGGCGACCCTTATGGCGGCTCCTCTGCTATCGACCAGTCGTTCCTGTGGCGGCCGTTCAAGACCAGCCGCAACCACCAGACCGGCATCAAGAACCTCTACCATATCGGGGCCTCGACCCATCCCGGTGCCGGTCTCGGCGGCGGCTCCGGTTTCCTGCTGGCGGGGAAGCTGTGATGGAACAGAAGGTCGCCGAAAAACGCCAGCGCATTTCGACCCTCGGTCAGATCGGCCTGCAGCAATTCGCGCCCTATCTGATGAACCGCATCATGGGCCGCTACAACGCCACCCTGCGTGATGATTTCCGCAAGCAGGGCCTGACGATTTCGCAGGTGCGCACGCTCGCCGTGCTGTCGGTCGCCGACGGCGTCACCGTCAACGACCTCTCGGTCTATACTGTCATCGAGCAGTCGACCTTGAGCCGCACGCTGGACACGCTGGAGGGGCAAGGGTTCGTGCGGCGCGAGCAGGGCGTCACCGACAGCCGCATCCGCCACGTGTTCCTGACCGACGAGGGCCGAGCCGAGTTCACCCGCGCCTGGCCGGCCATGCATGACGCCTTCGAGGCCATGTTCGACGATATCGACGACGCCGAATATGCAGCACTTATCGCCACGCTTTTGAAGATGCTGAAGAACATTCGCAAGCACGACATCTAGATGTACGCGCCGCCGGCTGTCGGCGGCAACGGAAGGAGGCAGAGATGGCTGAACGGTCTTTTGCCAAGGAAGTCGAAAAGCTGAGGCTCGGCGCCGGCGAGGAATTTGCCGGCGAGGGCATTCTCGCCATCACCAAGGCGCTGCTGCAATGCGGCGTCGGCTATGTCGGAGGCTACCAGGGCGCGCCGATCAGCCATCTGATGGATGTGTTGGCCGATGCGCAGGACATTCTGGGCGAGCTCGGCGTGCATTTCGAGGCGAGCGCCTCGGAAGCCACCGCCACAGCCATGCTGGCGGCCTCGGTGCACTATCCGATCCGTGGTGCCGCGACCTTCAAGTCGACGGTCGGTACGAACGTTGCTTCCGACGCGTTGGCCAATCTCGCGTCCGGCGGCGTTACCGGCGGCGCGCTGATCATCGTCGGCGAGGATTATGGCGAGGGCTCCTCCATCATGCAGGAGCGCAGCCATGCCTTCGCCATGAAGAGCCAGGTCTGGCTGCTCGACCCGCGCCCCAATTTGCCATCCATCGTCAAGGCGGTGGAGGATGGTTTCGAGCTGTCGGAAATCTCCAACACGCCTGTCATGCTGCAGGTGCGCATTCGCTGCTGCCACGTGCATGGCCATTTCATCGCCAAGGACAACAAGCGTCCGTCGATGACGGTTGCCGATGCACTCGATGCGCCGCGCCGCGACACCGGACGCATCGTGCTGCCGCCCGCCTCCTTCCTGCACGAAAAGGAGAAGGTGCAAAAGCGCTGGCCGGCGGCGGTGGATTTCATCACCAGGAACAAGATCAACGAGTTCTTCGGCTCGGACCACGGCTCGGTCGGCATCGTCATGCAGGGTGGCATGTACAATTCGGTCATCCGTGCGCTGCAGCGGCTCGGCCTTGCCGACACCTATGGCGACACGGATGTGCCGCTCTACGTGCTCAACGCCGTCTATCCGCTGATCGACGACGAGTTCCTCGCCTTTTGCGAGGGCAAGCAGGCGGTGCTGGCGGTCGAGGAAGGCCAGCCCAACTATATCGAGCAGGCCTTTGCCGCGATGCTGCACAAGGCGGGGCGCGGCACCAGGCTGGTCGGCAAGGAGCATCTGCCGATGGCCGGCGAATATACCGGCCAGGTCATGCTCGACGGCATCGGCGCCTTCCTGCGCGCAGAAGCCCCGCATCTTTTGCCGGGCGAGGTGCGCGCGCCCAACAAGGTTGGCGACGGCGTCGACACGGCTGACCTGATCAACGTCGTGCCAGGCCGTCCGCCCGGCTTCTGCATCGGTTGCCCCGAGCGGCCGATCTTCGCGGCGACAAAACTGGTCGAGCAGGAACTCGGCAAGCACCACATCGCTTCCGATATCGGTTGCCATTTGTTCTCGATCATGCCGCCTTTCGAGCTCGGCTCCACCACGATGGGCTACGGGCTGGGGCCCGCCTCGGCCTCGGCGTTCAATTCACCCGACGCCAAGCGCCGCTCGATCTCCTTCGTCGGCGACGGCGGCTTCTGGCACAATGGCCTGACCTCCTCGATCGGCAATGCGGTGTTCAACAAGAATGACGGCGTCATCGTCATCGTCGATAATTTTTATTCGGCAGCCACCGGCGGGCAGGACATCCTGTCGTCGCGTGCCGGCAATAGGACCAAGTCGACCAAGCATCCGATCACCGAGGCGGTGAAAGGCATGGGCGTCAAATGGCTGCGCCATGTCGACCGCACCTATGATGTCGGCAAGATGCAGGACACGTTGCGCGAGGCGCTGACGACGGACGAGAAGGGGCCAAAAGTCATCGTCGCTTCGTCGGAGTGCATGCTCAATCGCCAGCGCCGCGAAAGGCCGCTGGTCGACAAGGCGATCAAGGGTGGGACAAGGGTCGTCAAGCCGAAGTTCGGCGTCGACGAGGACATCTGCACCGGCGATCACGCCTGCATGAGGCTCTCCGGCTGCCCGTCGCTGTCGGTGAAATCGCTCGACGATCCGCTGCGCGACGATCCGGTCGCATCGATCGACCAGAACTGCGTCGGCTGCGGCAATTGCGGCGAGGTGGCGGACGCCGCCGTGCTCTGCCCGTCCTTCTACCGTGCCGATGTCGTGCACAATCCAAGCCGCTGGGACCGTTTCCTGGAAGCGACGCGCCGCGCGACGATCGGCTTGCTGCAGAGGCGGCGCGAAAGCCGGCGCCTGATATTCGCCGATGCTTGAGCCCGTTCCTTCCTTGCATCCCAGGTCCGGTGCTGCCGATGAGCCGGTGATCAAGCTCGCCGTGCTGGCCGTTGGCGGCCAGGGCGGCGGCGTGCTGGCCGACTGGATCACCGATGTCGCCGAGCGCAATGGCTATGTCGCGCAATCGACTTCGGTCGCCGGCGTCGCCCAGCGCACCGGCGCCACCATCTACTATATCGAAATGGCCCGCGACACCGGCCGCCTGCCGGTCTTCGCGCTGTCGCCCTCGCAGGGCGATGTCGACATCTTGATCGCCGCCGAACTGATGGAAGCCGGCCGTGCGATCATCAGGGGGTTCGTCACCCCCAACCGCACGACGCTGATCGCTTCCTCGCATCGCATCGCCGCCGTGTCGGAAAAGATCGAACCGGGCGACGGCCGCGCCTCGTCGTCCAAGGTTCACGCCACGGCGGAAACCGCGTCGAAGCGCTTCATCGCTTTCGACATGGAAAAGATCGCCGCCGACAACGGCTCGATGATCTCGGCCAGCCTGCTTGGCGCGCTGGCCGGCTCCGACGCACTGCCGTTTACCCGTGAAAGTTATGAACAGGCGATCGGCACCGGCGGCCGTGGCGTCAAGGCCAGCCTCGCCGCCTTTAGCGCGGCGTTCGATCGCGCGCGGGGCTTGGCGGCAGCACCTTCGTCAAAGCCGGCGGAGCCAGCGATTGTCGAATCCGCCCAGGGTACTGGGCGCGTGAGCGGTCCGCAAAATCTGCTGCAGGGATGGCAGGCGCTGGTTGCTCGCATCGACCTGATGCCCCTGGCCGTGCGCGACATGGCGCTTCGCGGCCTGAGAAAGGTCGTCGACTATCAGGACATCGCCTATGGCCGCGAATATCTCGATCGGCTGGACAAGGCCGTCGCGCTGGACAGCGCCGGCCACGCTCATGTTCTGTCCATCGCGGCGGCCAAGCATCTGGCCAATGCCATGTGCTATGACGACATGATCCGCGTCGCCGATCTGAAAACGCGCTCGACCCGCGACAGGCGGGTGCGCAAGGAGGTTGGCATCAAGGACGGTTCGGTCCTGCAAGTGACCGAGTATTTCCATCCGCGCATCGAGGAGTTCTGCGGCACGCTGCCGGCGGGGCTCGGCGGCTACATCGAGAACCGGCCCAAGCTCGCCGGCTTTCTCGACCGCCGCATCAACCGTGGCCGCCGCATCCGCACCGACAGCTTTGCCGGCTTTGCCGCCCTGTGGCTCATCGGCGGCCTGCGGCGATGGCGCCGCGGCCTGCTGCGCCATAAGGTCGAGCTTGCCCATCTCGATCGCTGGTACACACTGGCGCTTGGCTACGTGCCGGCAGAGTACGCGCTTGCCATCGAAATCCTCAACTGCCGCCGGCTGATCAAAGGCTACAGCGACACCCATGTGCGCGCCCAGTCGAAATTCGACCGCGTACTCTCTGCTCTCGACCTGCTCAAGGGCCGCGACGATGCCGCCGACTGGATACGCCGCCTGCGCGAGGCGGCGCTGAAGGACGAGAATGGCGACATGCTCGACGGCGCGCTGAAGACCGTGGCGACGCTGGGGTCATCTCCAGTCACCTGAGTTTCAGCGGGTGACCTCCGCCGATCGCGCCGACCAACCGCCTTCGTGACTCTGGCCACGGCAACACGGCTGGCCGCCACCGCTGCATCTCCTCGCTCATCAATCCGCTCTCTTGTGAACGGCGTTCATTTTTAACTTGAACATTGTTCACGTTGTGGTAGGTTGAGGCTGTGAACATTGTTCATAGGGAGAAGCGGAAATGTTGAACGGCTCCACAACAGACACCGGGCAGGGCCGCTGGCCGAAACGAGCCTAGACTTGCGATCGCCGGGAAGATCAGACGCGGCAAGAAGTTTAACCAGCTCACATTATTACAATGATTGAAACAGCGCATGAAACCGCGGGGATCACCGGAGCATCGCCGCGTGGTTCCGCCCAAATGGAAAATCGCCATGAACACGCACCTCATGCTTTCGCGGCGCTTCGCGCCGCTTTTCTGGACGCAGTTCCTGTCCGCCTTCAACGACAATTTCCTCAAGAACACTCTGGTGTTCCTGATCCTCTTCACACTGGCCGCCGATCAGGCGGCTTCGCTGGTCACCTTGGCCGGCGCCGTGTTCATGGCTCCGTTCCTGCTCCTGTCGGCGCTGGGCGGCGAGATTGCCGACCGCTTCGACAAGGCGCTCATCGCCCGCCGGCTGAAATTTGCCGAGATCGGCGCCGCCGCCGTCGCGGTCGTCGGCATCGCGCTTTCGTCGATCCCGGTGTTGATGACGGCGTTGCTGATGTTCGGCGTCATCTCGGCGCTGTTTGGGCCGATTAAATACGGCATCCTGCCCGATCATCTCGAGCGCAGCGAATTGCCCCGCGCCAACGCCTGGATCGAGTCGGCGACCTTCGCCGCCATTCTTGGCGGCACGATTGTTGGCGGCGTGGTCTCGGCCGATGGCATCGGCGTCTCGGTCTTCGGGCCGATCATGATGATCCTCGCCGTCGGCTGCTGGGTCGTCAGCCGCTACATCCCTTCGACCGGCTCCGCGGCGCCCGACCTCGCCATCGACTGGAACATCTTCCGCTCGACATGGCGGCAGGTCAGCGAATTGCGCACCGACACGCGGATCTGGCGCGCCGGATTGATGACCTCGTGGTTCTGGCTGATCGGCGCCATCGTGCTTTCGATCCTGCCGACGCTGGTCAAGGATCAGCTCGGCGGTGGCGAGATCGCGGTCACCGCCTATCTCGCGGTGTTCGCTATCTCGATCGCCATCGGCTCGGCAATCGCCGCGTGGATGTCGCAGGGACGCATCGTGCTTTTGCCCGCACCGGTCGGCACGGCGCTGCTGGCGCTGTTCGGCCTCGACCTCGCATGGACCATCTGGAGCATGCAGCCTTCGCCCAGGTCCGAAGCCCTTGGCCTCTTCTTCGCCGGGCCAAACACGATCCGTGTTGCCATCGACCTCGCCGGCATGGCCATCTCCAGCGCCTTCCTGGTGGTGCCGACCTTTGCCGCCGTGCAGGCCTGGTCGCCCGAGGCGCGCCGCGCCCGCGTCGTCGCCGCGGTCAGCATCGTCAACGCCGGCTTCATGACTGTCGGCGGCTTGCTCGTCGCCAGCATCCAGGCCGCCGGCGTCTCAACGGGAGGTATCCTGTTCGGCCTCGCCCTGGCCAATGCCATCGCCGCCTGGCTGATGCTGAAATACCTGCCGACCAACGCTTTCCGCGACTTCGTCTCCATTCTCTTCCGTGCCTTCCATCGTCTGGAAGTGGAGGGCCTGGAAAACCTCAAGGCCGCGGGCCCGGCGCCGATCCTGGCGCTCAACCATGTCAGCTTCCTCGACGGCCCGCTGGCGCTGACGCTGACCGATGAAGAGCCGGTCTTCGCCATCGACTACACGATCGCGCAGGCATGGTGGATGAAGCCGTTCCTCAAATTGACCCGCGCCCTGCCGCTCAATCCGGCCAAGCCGATGTCGACGCGCACGCTGATCAAGATCGTGCAGAACGGCGACCCGCTGGTCATCTTTCCCGAGGGCCGCATCACCGTCACCGGCGGGCTGATGAAGGTCTATGACGGCGCCGCCATGGTGGCCGACAAGACCGGCTCGATGGTGGTGCCGATCCGTATCGAGGGGCTGGAGAAAAGCCCCTTCTCGCGGCTGACGGCGCAGCACGTGCGCCGCCGCCTGTTCCCGAAGGTCAGGGTGACCATACTGCCGCCGGTCAAGCTCAAGGTCGACGACGGGCTGAAGGGACGCAAGCGCCGGGCCGCCGCCGGTGCCGCGCTCTACCAGGTGATGTCAGATCTCGTCTTCCGCACCCAGCATATCGACAAGACCGTGCTCGAAAGGATCATCGAGACGGCGACCGAGCGCGGCATGAAGCAACTTGCCGTGCAGGATCCGGTCGCCGGCTCGCTAAGTTACGGCAAGCTGCTCACTGGCGTCGCGGTGCTCGGCGAGAAGTTCGAGACGCTTTATGCCGGACAGGACACGCTTGGTATCATGCTGCCCAACGCCAATGGCGCCTGTGCCGCTCTGCTCGGCGTCATGTCCGCCGGCAAGGTCCCGGCGATGATCAACTTCACCGCCGGTGCCACCAACATCCTGTCCGCCTGCCAGGCGGCGCAGGTAACCACCATCCTGACCTCTCGGGCTTTTGTCGAGCAGGCCAAGCTTGGCGCAATCGTCGAGGAGGTCGGCCGGTCGGCCAACATCGTCTGGCTCGAGGATCTGCGTGCAACCATCGGCCTCAAGGACAAGCTGCTTGGCCTGTTGCGCAAGACTACGCCCAGGGTTGCCCGCAAGGCCACCGACCCGGCCGTGATCCTGTTCACCTCGGGCTCCGAAGGCACGCCGAAGGGCGTGGTGCTCACCCATCGCAACATCCTGGCCAATGCCGCGCAGGCCGCCTCGCGCATCGATTTTCATTCGGGCGACAAAGTGTTCAACGTACTGCCGATCTTCCATTCGTTCGGCCTGACGGCGGGCACGGTGCTGCCGCTGGTGTCCGGCGTTCCCGTCTATTTCTACCCGTCGCCGCTGCACTACCGCATCGTGCCGGAACTGGTCTATGCCTCGAACGCGACGATCATCTTCGGCACCGACACCTTCCTCAGCGGCTATGCGCGCACCGCCCACCCCTATGATTTCCGCTCGGTGCGCTATTGCTTTTCCGGTGCCGAGCCGGTCAAGGCCTCGACCCGTGAAACCTATATGGAGAAGTTCGGCCTGCGCATTCTCGAAGGCTATGGCGTTACCGAGACGGCGCCGGTGATCTCCATCAACACGCCGATGTACAACAAATCAGGCACGGTCGGAAAAATCATGCCCGGCATGGAATACCGCCTGGAACCGGTGATCGGCGTCGAAGGTGGCGGACGGCTGTTCGTGCGCGGCCCCAACGTCATGGCGGGCTATCTCAGGGCCGAAAAGCCTGGTGTGCTCGAGCCGCTGCAGGACGGCTGGCACGACACCGGCGACATCGTCAGCATCGACGATGCCGGCTTTGTCAGCATTCGCGGCCGCGCCAAGCGCTTTGCCAAGATCGGCGGCGAGATGATTTCGCTGGCTGCCGTCGAAGCATTGGCGGGCGAGCTGTGGAAAGGATCGCTCTCGGCGGTCGCGACAGTGCCGGACCTGCGCAAGGGCGAAAAGCTGGTGCTCATCACCGAAGCCGAAAAGGCGACGCGCGCCGAGTTTCTGGCCTTCGCCAAGGCAAACGGCGCCATGGACCTGATGGTGCCGGCCGAGGTGCGCGTCGTGGCGCATGTGCCGGTGCTTGGCTCGGGCAAGATCGATTTCGTCGGCGTGACCAGGCTGGTGCGCGGCGAAGACTTCGCGCCCACCAAGGTCGAGGCCGCCTGATCACCGGCAAGAGCGAGACGGTGCCGCGGCAGAAAACGCGGCGTCGCTAGAGCAATTCCAGGAAAAGTGCGTAGCGGTTTTCCATCCGGAATTGCGTGAAAACAAAGAGTTAGAGCGGTTCGGCGATTCCAACAAACACTGAACCGCTCTAGACGTCAGACAATCAGGTTCATCATCGGCTTCACCGCACCTGAGTCCGGAAACACCTTCTCGCCGAGCACTGCGGCCGAAAGTCCGAACTGGTCGGCGAGCAGGCCTTTCAGCACCGCCCTGACATCGCTGGTCGGCGCAAGGTCGCGTTGCTGGTAGAGTTGCGCGGGCTTTAGCCCCGGCCAGTCGGCGATGACGCGCCCGCCCTTGATCGCGCCGCCGGCGAGCAGCACGACGGTGCCGGTGCCGTGGTCGGTGCCGACCGTGCCGTTGATCCGCGCCGTGCGGCCGAATTCGGTGATCGCGACGATCGCCGTATCCTTCCAGCGCTCGCCGAGACCTTTTTCGAATTCCTCGAACGCACCATCGAGGCCGCCGAGCAAGGTGGCGAGCCGGCCGGTCGCGCCACCCTCGTTGACATGCGTGTCCCAGCCGTCGAAGGCGAGTGCCGCGACGCGCGGCCCGTCATCGGCCGCGATCAGCCTGGCGGCACCTTGCGCGGCCTGCCGCATGCCGGCGGCGCTGTCGAGGCCGCCTCTAGGCTTCATCGCCTTAGCGCCGATCTGGTCGTCGAGCGCCATGCGATCGGCGTCGAGGCCCTTTCGCAGCGCTACCGCCAGCACCGGATCGCGGTGCTGATAGAGATCGAGAACCCGCGCCGCAAGGTCGCCTGCTGGCGCTGGCAGCGATTGCGGCGCCCAGCCGAGCACGGGGGCTGCGCCACGGATCACCAGCGGCGTCGATGGTCCGACGGCCAGGCCGCCAAGCGTCGCCACGCGGTCGCCTGCCGGCAGGTTCTCCAGCGCCCGGTTGAGCCAGCCGGTGGCGACATGGCCGGGGCCGGCAAAACCGCTTTCCAGCACATCCTGCCCATCGAAATGCGAGCGCTCGCGATAGCCGGTCGCCGCCGCGTGCACGACCGCCGCCTGACTCGCCTTGAACAGGCGCGCAAACACCGGCATCGCCGGATTGACCGCGAAGAAAGCATCGAGCGGCAGCGCCGCATGCGGACCGGAAAGCGACAGGGCGATGTCGCCATGCAGGCCGGCATAGTCGGGGTCGCCGACCGGACCGACCGCCGACAGGCCGTCCAGCGCGCCGCGCAGCACGATGACGACCAGGCGCGGGTCGCGGTTGTCGGCGGCGCGGGCGAAGCGGGGCAGATGCGCCCAGGCAAACAGCGCGCCGCCGGTCACCAAGACGGCGCGGCGGGAAGGGTGAGGGGTTTCACACAGCAGGCTCATGACTTCGTCTCCATGGGAGTTGTCGGCGCCGGACCTATCGCTCGAGCTATCGGCGCTGGAATTCGGGCGCCATCAGCAGCAACGCCAGACCTTGCTGCTTGGACTCGGCGCGGGCGACCGCCTGCCGCGTCTCCGGCGAGGCGGAGGGCCCGATCACCGCGTCGAGCATGTCGTTGGGATTGCCGATATCTTTCACTTGCCTGGCGGCCTGCCATGCGATGTCGAGGCGGATCTTCATGCCTTCGGCCGATGCCCAGCTGTCCGCTCGGTCGGAAAAGCCGTTCGGTCCCGGCGGCTGCCAGAGCGGCTCGCCCAATGCGTTGAGCCAGTTGAGCGACTGGCCGGGATCGTTCGGTCCCGGGCCGGCCGCCCGCCTGATGGCAGCGACATAATCGAAGGGCGAGCGCATTTTGGCCAGGGGCGTCGACCACGCCTCCGGCAGGTCGATGAGCGCCGCCGCCAGTGCCCTGAGATGGCCGTCGTTCTTGACGAACACCTTTGCGAGACGGGCGACCGCCGCCGGCGGCGGGTCATCGGCTATGAAATGCCGGGCAAGTTGCGTGGCGATGTGTTGCGCGGCCGCCGGATGACGGGCGATGTCATTGAGCGCGGTCTCGGCCTGGCCCATGCCGCCGGCCGGATAGGTCTTGCCGAGCAGCACCGCGTCGCCCGGCTCGTGCGCATTGGCGTTGAAGACGGAACTGCCGGGTTCGCCCAGCCGTCCTTCCCGCCCGGCCATCGTCCAGCCGGTCAGGATGCGCGCGAAGCTGGTGACGTCGGCCTGGCTATAGCCGCTGCCGACACCGAGCGTGTGCAGTTCCAGGATCTCGCGGGCGAGGTTCTCGTTGAGGCCGCGCTGCCGGTTCTTGCCGGCGCGGGAGTCCGGGCCGATTGACTGCTGGTTGTCGAGATAGAACAGCATCGCCGGATGACGCTCCACCGCCACGAGCATGTCGGCGAAGCGGCCGAGCACGAAGGGCCGGATCGCTTCCCGTTCGAAGGCCCCGGCGCTGGCGCGCACGATGTTGGCCTTGGCCACGGAGACGCAGAAATGGTTCGACCAGAAATAGACGAGGCGCTCGACGAAGCCGGCCCCGGCCTGCATTGCCATGTCGAAGCGCGCCTGTGCCTCGGCCCGAAACAAACTGACTTCGACAGGCGGCACGGCGGGTTTGATCTTGGCAGCGGCCGGGGCAGCGGCCGGCGACATGCCCGGAGCGGCGGGTGGTGGCATGGCCGAAGCCGAGGCTGGCGTGCCCGTTGCCGGCTGCCCTGTCGCCGTTCGCTCCCGGTCCAGCTTGCGTTGGAGATTCGCCGCCATGCTGGCCTGGATGGCAGGCGTGCTTCCCTTGAGATCGGCATAGGTGGGGTCGTCGAGCGATATCATGGCGGCGTCGAGCCGCCGCAGTTCCGCCTTGAGATAGCCGCGTGGGTCGTTCGCCAGCCTGTCGCGGTCGCCGGGTCGGGCTCCGAGGCCGAAGCGGTTGAAGGCGATCAGGGCGGGATCCGGCGGCGCGGAATCTTTAGCCTGAGCTGCCATGTCAGCGCTCCATGGTTGGATCTCATGCGAGGTGCGCGACGCCCGATTGGGCTGTTTCCCCAGCTTAAACCGGGGATAGGCGGCCGGGCGGGCGGGTGCCGCCCGGCCCTTCCCACGCGCTTACCAGCGGCTCCAGCGGTGCCAGTGGCGGTGCGGATGCCAGCCGTAATAAGCCGGGCCGTGCCAATAGCGGTAGCGCGGATACACCACGACACGGTTGGGAACGCAGCGCCCCCAGGGATTGGGATGCCAGCCGGGCCCGCAACCCCAGGCCACATGCTCGATCAGTGCCGGGGCGGCCGGTTGCGCCACCATCGGCATGGCGGCGGAGGTCGCAACGGTTGCTGCGGTTCCGGTCAAGGCGAGGACGGCTGCTGCCGCATACTGTGTCAGGCGGTTCATGACGTTACTCCGAATGTTCTCCGAGAAATGAAGACCTGTTCGCACCGATTGGTCTGGCAGGTCTGCCCTTCTCCCGGTTAAACGGCCTTGCAGGCGTTTTCCGTCGGTCGTCATGGTTGTTTTTTTGGCTCTGCCTTCGGCTGCGGCCCGGCCCGCCTGGCCAGCCCTTCCGCCAGCACGGCGCGATCCGCGGCCGAACCCGCCGCCGCGAATTCGATGATGCGCTGCTCAAGCCGCGTGCGCACGGCGATGTCGGCGTTGCGGGCCCGCTCCAGCGCGGCCGATAGGGCCGCCGTGTCGACAACCGGCTGGCGCAGCAGGTCGGCTGCCTCGCGCCTGGCCTGCTGACCCTCGAGGATGGCCTGGCGGGATTCGCGCCGCACTTCGCGCAGTGCCTTGCGGAACAGCATGCGCTCCTGGTCTGGAAGCCGGCCGCCGGCGGCCTCCAGCGAATAGCCCTGGCCGGACTTGCCGCTTCTTATCCAGACGGCCCCGCCGGCAAGCGCCCCGGCCAGGAAGACATTCAGCACCACCGATGCGATGATGAGATTGCGGCCCGTGCTCATAGGCTCTCCTCGCCGTTTTCGGCATCGGGCCCGGCATCGCCGAACGCCGTTATATTGGCATCCAGCACATAGTGATCCGATCCGGCTTCCGGCGTGACAATGCTCACCAGGGCCAATCCGGCGACGGCGCCCGCCAGACCAATGCCGGCGAGTCCCAGACCCAGCCACCAGAACCGATGGCGCCGGCGCTGGACGAGGTGCCGGCCGGCTGCGCGCAGGATGTTGCCGTGCAGCGCCTTGCCGGGATGCTGGACGCTATAGCTGTCGAGCAGGGCGTCAAGTGTGCCGGCCTGTCGCGAAATGGCCTGGCCCGCTTCGCTTGAAGCAAAAGCTGCGGCGGCTTCGCGTTCCGCTTCCGGCCAGCGGCGCACATCGCCGCCATAGGCATCCGCCAGCGCCGCGAAACGCTTGGCATCCATTGCCGGCCCGTCTTCGATGTCTTCAGCCATTTGTTTTCCCCTTGCACCTCGGTGCCGCGTGCCCACGCGGGTCGGAAACAACGCAGACCAACCGGACGCCCGCAAGGCGGGTTGAACGTACAGTATACGGGCGCGCGCGTTTCTCAGTCATGGCCGCCATCCCCAGCCAGCATCGTCTGCAGTGACCGCCGGCCGCGCGACAGCAGGCTCTCCAGGGCATCGACACTGATCTCCAGGGTCGCGGCCGCCTCGATGTTGGACATCTCCTGATAGTAGACCAGGATGATCGCCTCGCGCTGGCGTGGCGCGATTGCCTGTAAGGCCCGCTCGACCCGATGCCCCTCTTCGCCAGGATGGGAATCGGGAAGCGGAGCGGGGTCGACAATGTCCGGCATCTCGTCGGTCACCAATTCGCGGCGCCGGCGCAGCCGGTCGTAGCAAAGGTTGAGCGTGACTCGGTGAACCCAGGTGTCGAAGCGTGCATTGCCACGCCGCCACTTCGAGGCATGACGCCAGATGCGCACGAAGGTTTCCTGCGCGACATCCTCGGCCTCCGCCGCATCGCCCAGCATGCGCACGGCAAGCGAAAGGATGCGCGGCAGCTTGCGCGCGACGAGCGCCTGCACCGCTGCGGGATCGCCAGCACCGACCCGACGAACCAGCTCCTCGTCCGGATCGGCGCTCATCGGCTGGCGCACTCCCGATATGCATCACACGTCATAGCCTCTTGGTCACTGCTCCGGTTTGGGAGCGGATTTGTGGCTCGGCCTCTCGTCGGCCGTCAGAATGCCGTCGCCATTCTTGTCGAGCCTGGCAAAGCGCTTGGCGAAGAACGCATCGAGCTCGGCCCGGTCGATGAAGCCGTCATGATTGGAATCGATGCGCGCGAAGGATTTGGCCCGGTCGCGCCTGACGTTGCGCTTGGCCTGAAAGGCCTCCCATTCCAGCAGGCTGATCTTGCCGTCGCCGTCCGTGTCGGCGGCCATGATCGCCTTCTCCCGCCGTTTCTGGAACTTGGCCAGTGTGATGTCGGACTTGGCGGCCGACGATGTGCCGGCCGACGATGTGCCAGCCGACGATGTGGCAGCGGGCGACGCGGCGGCCGGTGGCTGTATCGCTGTCTGAGCCAGAGCCGCGGTGGTCAGCACGCTCAAGGCAGTGGCAAGGATCGAACGGCGTATCATGCTTCACGTCTCCGGTTGGCGCATTGCCATGGCCCAATGCCACGGTCACGCTTCAGCCGTTAAACGTCGTGATCATAAAAATCCGTCGGTCACCAATGTCGATCACGCCGCTTGCCGGCCATGACGGACCGTGGCGGTCCCGGAAGCGGAAGAACACTTCGTCCGGTGCGTCTGGAGTCGCGCCGGCCCGGCCATCCCTTGGCGAAGCGGGAATTACGTCGATTGGTCGGCGGCTACCAGCTGCTCCTGCTTGAATCCCGCATGTTGCGGGGTCCACACATCGCCCTCGCGGTTGAACCAGTGGCAGAGATACATGCCGGAAGCGGCGCCGTCGCTGACCGTCATCCTCGGGCCTCCCGACCTCAGCTTGACGACGTCTCCGGTCTTGAAAGTGTTGGGCATTTGGACCTCCCATGCTGACACCGCGAGTTTCACATCAAACCCCGGTCTCGACAATGGCGGATATGCTTCGCCGGTGTCGCGATCCACTGCACGGGCAGTGACGCAGGTGCTGATTGCAGCATGCAGGTGGACAAGAGGAACTGGTGCCGCTTAGGTGACTCGAACACCTGACCCCATCATTACGAATGATGTGCTCTACCAACTGAGCTAAAGCGGCCCGGGAGGCCAAGGCCTCCAAGATGGGCTGGGTGATAGACTCAACCGGCCGCGAATTCAAGATGCGACTTGGCAAATCATGCAGGAGGCCCGCCGCGATCGAACCCGGGGCTCTGGCGTCCCTGCATGCTGGAATCGCCGACAGATTCCGATTTTGTTTGCCGGAACATCGCGGAGATGGACTTTGAACGGCCCATCGAGGCAGAATGCGGCTGCCCGCCCGTTGATTGATTGGTCGCCTGCCGCTAACCATCATGAAAGCTTGTGGCAATTTGCAGAGGGACCTCGCTTGGACGCGATCGAAAAAGCGATCCGGAACGCCTTGGAAAAGGGCAACGCCGAGGACCGCGCGTTCCGCGAGAGGGTCTATCGTGCGGCCTTCGCAGCGCTCGACCGTGCGCTCCAGGCCAATCCCGGCGTGACCGTGGAAGTCGCCATCAAGCGCCGCAAGGCTATCCAGGCGAAAATCACCGAAATCGAATCCGAGTATCTGCCGGCGGTGCCCGGCGTTGCCCCGCAGATCGACACGCCGGCGGGCGAGGCCGAGGGCGGCGCAGCGCCGGCGATCGAGGCCGGCCCGAGGGCGCCATCGCCCGCCGTCGCCGTCGACGGCCCCGTGCAGCCCGGATCCGACGCGCCGCGCTCGCGCGTGCTGCCGGTGGTTCCCGACATAATGCCGGACGCCAGTCTTCCCGGCGCGCCAGCCATCGACATGTCGGCTCCCGCCGCGCCGGGAGCCGCGACGGAAGTGGCGCCCGACCGCGATGAGCGGCGCATACGCGGCCGGCGCCTGCCGTTGACCGCCATTTTCTTCACGGTCACGCTGCTCGCGGCGATTGGTATCGGACTGTACTTCGCCATGCAGACCGGTGTGTTCAAAACGGCCGCGCAGCTCAATACCGCGCCGCCGGAAGCGCCGCCGACGGTCGAGGACGACGATTTTACCCCGGCCGACGGCGCCAATGCACCGGCAAAGCCCGGTGCCGCGGATCAGTCGCGCGATTGGATCAATGTGTTTTCGCCGACCGACCCGACCCATGTCGCCGCCCCGTCGGACGCCAAGGCCGAGGTGATGAAGGACGACAGCGGGCCGTTCCTGCGCATCCAGTCCGGCGCCTCCGGCTCGGCGATCGCCTTCGACGTCGGGCAGGGCGTGCTGGAAAAGCTCGCCGGCAAGCACGCCGTGTTCGACATCATCGCCCGCGCCGAGGACGGCAAGGACACGCAGATCTCCGTCGACTGCAATTTCGGCGAACTCGGCGACTGCGGCCGCAAGCGCTACGCGGTCGGCCAGCAGAAAAACGAATATCTGTTCGACGTGAAGTTCCCCGACAAGCATCCCGGCTCAGCCGGAACCATCGCCATCAATTCCGATTTCGACAAACAGGGCAAGGCGGTCAACGTCTACGAGATCCGCGTCTCGATCGAACCCTGAACCGTTGCGACCGACATATCGGCCGCTCCTAGCGGTCGAGCAGCGCCTGCAGTGTTTCTATGCGGTCGGCCTCGTTGGCCGGCTTGTCCCAGCGCAGCCGTGAAATCCTGGGGAAACGCATGGCGACGCCCGATTTGTGCCGGGTCGAGCGGTTGAGCCCCTCGAAGGCGACTTCCAGCACCAGGCCGTTGTCGCGGTCGGCGCGCACCGAGCGCACCGGCCCAAAGCGCTCGACCGTGTTGTCGCGGACATATTTGTCGATCTGCCTCAGTTCCTCGTCGGTAAAACCGAAATAGGCCTTGCCGACCGGCACCAGTTCCTCCGCGCCCTCGGCTCCGGACCAGACGCCGAATGTATAGTCGGAATAGAAGCTCGAGCGCTTGCCGTGGCCGCGCTGGGCATACATCAGCACGGCGTCCACCGTGTGCGGATCGCGCTTCCATTTGAACCACGGACCCTTCGGCCGGCCCGCGACATAGGGCGAATCCCAGCGCTTCAGCATCACGCCTTCGATGATCGGATGCGGCGGCGTACGACGCAGGTCCTCGAGCGCCTGCCAGTCCGTGAACTCGACGAAGGGGGAGAGATCGAAGCGGCTGGGATCGAGCGTCCCGATGAAGGCTTCGAGACGGCCGCGCCGCTCGCGGAAGGACAGTCCGCGCAGGTCCTCCGCGCCGATCTGCAGCAGATCGTAACAGCGCATGAAGGCCGGATACTGCTGCTGCATCTTCGGCGTCACCGTCTTGCGGTTCAGCCGCTGCTGCAGGTCCGAGAAGGTTCCCGTCGCCTCTCGCGGATCGCCGACCAGCAACTCGCCATCGAGCGTCGCGGAAAAATGCATGGCGTCGGCGAGATCTGGAAAGGCGCCCGAGACATCGTCGCCGGTGCGCGAATAGAGCCTGCGGATGCCGCCTTCGGCCACCGCCTGGACGCGGATCCCGTCCCATTTCCACTCGGCCGCATAGTCCACCGGATCGAGCTTTTCGAGGTCGCCGTCGCCGATCGGATTCGATAGCATGACCGGGCGGAATAGCGCCATCGCCGTGTTGCGCGGTTTTTCGGCCTTGCCTTCCAGCCAGGCGAACAGCGCCGTGTAGGGCGGCGACAGCCCATGCCAGAGCTCCTCGATCTCGGCGACGTCGACTTTGCCGAAATCGGCCAGCGCCTGTTTGGCCAGCCGCGCCGAGACGCCGATGCGCAGGCCGCCGGTCACCAGCTTGATGATGGCAAAGCGCGCCGAGATGCCGGCGCTGTCGAGCAGCCCTGTCAGCACCTTCGGTCCGTCGGAGCGGCTTGCCGCCTGCAGCTTGGCCACCACCTCGCCAAGCGTCGGCTCGCGGTTCGCGATCCTGCCAGGCGTTTGCGGCCAGACCAGCGACACCGTCTCGGCGAGATCGCCGACATAGTCGTAGGAATAGCCGAACAGCACCGGGTCCATGCGTTCGATGACCAGCGTGCGCAGCATGGCCGGCTTGACCGCGGCGATCCTGAGATCGCCGGTGATGGCCGCCAGCGCCAGGCCGCGATCGGGATCCTCGACGCTGCGGAAATAATCGGTCAAAAGCGTCAGCTTGCCGTTGCGCGACGGCGTCAGCACTAGGCGGTCGAGAAGTTCGGCGAAGCGGTTCATGGCGATGAAGACCGCACGAAGGGGAGAGGTCTGCGCGAGGCGCCCCCCTCTGTCCTGCCGGACATCTCCCCCTCCAAGGGGGAGATCGGATGTTCTGACAGCTTTCGCCAATCTCCAAAGTCGCAGGAATGAGCGCAGCGTCGAAGCTGCCAATCTCCCCCCTTGCGGGGGAGATGGCCGGCAGGCCAGAGGGGGGTGGGAAGGATCGCGGCGCCGGTGATTAGCGGATCAGCAATTGCCATCAATCGCCCTCGTCCTCATAGCCCACCAGATGCAGCGGCCGTGCGGCGATGCCTTCCAACTCGCACCAGCGCACCAGCGCTTCCTCGCGGCCGTGCGTGACCCAGATTTCCTCGGCGCCGGTCTCCTTGATGGTGATGATCAGTTCGTCCCAGTCGGCATGGTCCGAGATGATCAGCGGCAGCTCGACGCCGCCTTGCTTGGCGCGCTGGCGGATGCGCATCCAGCCCGACGCGAAGCACGAGATCGGATCGGGAAAGCGCCGCGCCCAGCGGTCGGCGAAGGCCGATGGCGGGCCGACCACGATGGCGCCGGCGAAATCCTGCTTGCCGCCGCTCTCCACCGTCGCCGGCTCGAGTTCGCCGAGATCGATACCCTGGCTCTGATAATATTCGCTGAGCCTGGCCAGCGCGCCATGGATGTAGAGCGGCTTGTCGTAGCCGGCGTCGCGCAGCAGCCGCATCACCCGCTGCGCCTTGCCCAGTGCGTAGGCCCCGACCAGATGCGAACGCTCCGGGAATTGCGCCGCCGATTTCAAGAGGCGGGCGATCTCTTCCGTGTCGGGCGGATGGCGAAACACCGGCAGGCCGAAAGTCGCCTCGGTTATGAAGATGTCGCAGGCGATCGGCTCGAACGGCGCGCAGGTCGCGTCCTTCTGCCGCTTGTAGTCGCCGGAGGCGACGATGCGCCTGCCCTGGTGCTCGACCGATATCTGCGCTGAGCCCAGCACATGGCCGGCCGGATGAAAGCTGACATCGACGCCGTCGATGGCAATCGTCTCGCCGAACGCAGCTGCCTGCGTCGTCCCGGCAAAGTCCTCGCCATAGCGCAGCCCCATGATGTCGAGCGTCTGCTGCGTCGCAAGCACCGAGCCGTGGCCGGAACGCGCATGGTCGGAATGGCCGTGCGTGATCAGCGCCCGGTTCACCGGTCGCACCGGGTCGATGAAGAAATCTCCCGGCGGGCAATAGAGGCCTTCGGGCCGGGGATGAAGCAGGTCGCTGGCGCGCATGATGCCAAGATAGGATATAATTCCGCCGCGGGAAGCCTGTTGCCCGAGACTGCTGACTCCCCGGCAAAGCCCGCTCAATTCGGTTCAGCTTCGGCATGCTTTGCTCTACAGAGATGGTCGGCCGCCTACCCCGCCGGTGGAACCATCATCATGAAACCGCTTCAGACCTCGTCGGGCGACCCGAACGCCGATCGCCGTGCAGATTATGCCGAAATGCTCTTTGCCTCCGGTGATCACACTGCCGCAGCCGAGTTGCTGCTCGGCGCGCTGGAACTGGCGCCGCAATGGGCAATGGGCTGGTTTCGGCTCGGCGAGATCCAGGAGGCGTCAGGCAGGCTCGATCTGGCGGCGCAAGCCTGGACGACGTCGATGAAACTCGATCCGGCCGATCGTCAGGGCGCGGCTCTCAAACTGCATCTGATCGGCAAGGGTCCGGCCTCAATGGCGCCGCCCAGCGCCTTTGTCGAGACGCTGTTCGACCACTATGCCGAGACGTTCGAGGAGATGCTGGTCGGTAAGCTCGACTACCGGCTGCCCGAGGTGCTCGACGCCGCCATCCGCAAGGCAAGGCCGGGCCGCTTCCGCCTGGCGCTCGACCTGGGCTGCGGCACCGGACTGATGGGCGAGAGGCTGAGGCCGATCGTCGACCGGCTGGAGGGCGTCGATATTTCGGCAAGGATGCTGAGGAAAGCGCGGGCAAAAAATATCTATGACGCGCTGACAAAAGCGGATTTGCAGGATTTTTCTTATTCGGGCGACAAGGCCGATCTGGTGACGTCGGCCGATGTGCTGATCTACATCGGCGGGCTCGAAGGTTTTGTGGGAACGGTCGCCGGCCTGCTCGCCCAGGACGGCTTGTTCGCCTTTTCCGTCGAGAGCCTGGCGGATGGCGGCGACTTGGCACTGCAGCCGTCGCGGCGCTATGCCCATTCGGATGGCTATGTCAGGCGGACCCTCGAGGCCAACGGCCTCTCGATCGTGGCGTTGGAGCCAACAAGCATCCGCCAGGATCGCCGCGAGTCCGTCAAAGGGCTGGCCGTCGTGGCACGGAAGGCGCACGCGGCTTGAAGTCTGATGATACTCACGGCGGTGATTCCGACACTGCTTTGTACTGCTGCGAAAAAGTCCGATTTGCGTGCGCGATTGATATTTGCGATCTGGTCGCATCAGGGCGGGATATCAGGAGGAGCACTTCGATGCGCTGGAACATGATGATCTTGGCGTCTTGCCTGGCAACCGCCGGCTGCGTCGGCAATTCAGCGTCCGAGCGGCAGGACGCCAACATCGAATCCTCGCTGCAATATGACAGCGTGCCATGCGATCAGTTGCTGGCGCAGCGCAACGGATTGGCGCAGCAATATAATCTCCCGACCACCGCCAAGCCGACCTTCTCCAATCCCGCCATGGGATTCGGCCCGTTCACGCCCGACATGCGCTCCAAGGCGCAGCGCGACAGCGACAAGGCGTCAGGCGAAATCGATGCCATGAACCGGTCCATCGGCCGCCGCGACTGCGGCAAGCCGGACAAGCAGAAGAAGTTCGCTCTACCCGGCTGATGACCAATCGTCCATCTTGCTAGGATCCATCCGGTGAACCTCTCGGACCTCGGCGATCGCATCTGCATTTTGGGGCCGTCCAACAGCGGCAAGTCGACGCTTGCCGACGCTATCGCGCGCAAGCGTGGCCTGACGCCTATCCATCTCGATCTGCTCTTTCATCTGCCCAACACGGATTGGGAGCAGCGTCCGAGGGACGAGTTCATTGCCTTGCATGACGCCGCGATCGCCGGTGAGCGGTGGGTGATGGACGGAAACTACTCGGTCTGCATGCCGCAACGCTTCCAGCGCGCGACGGGATTGATCCTGCTGGACATCTCCACTTCGGCAAGTCTGCTGCGTTATTTCAGGCGAACCCTGTTCGAGA
The DNA here is from genome assembly GCF_006440535.1 of Mesorhizobium sp. B2-5-13. Lineage (NCBI taxonomy): Bacteria > Pseudomonadati > Pseudomonadota > Alphaproteobacteria > Hyphomicrobiales > Phyllobacteriaceae > Mesorhizobium > Mesorhizobium sp. B2-5-13. Next base: position 486,711 of record NZ_VFUI01000002.1, read on the forward strand.
GGGCGAGGCGCGGTGGCTTGGAAGGCGGGCGCGACAGCATCAAATGGGACATGATCCACCACATCGCCGTGGCCACGCCTGGTTAATATCCCGCCTTGCGGTCCACCAGATTGTCGAGCTTCTCGCCGCGCTCGAAAGCGTCCATCTGGCGCAGCATGATCGGCGCCAGGTGCACGGGATCGGAGGTCGCCGCGGCATGCGGCGTCACGAACACTTTCGGATGGCGCCACAGCGGACTGGTCTTCGGCAGCGGTTCGACCTCGAACACGTCGAGGCTCGCTTCCTTCAGCGTGCCGTCGTCCAATGCCCGCACGATGTCGGCGTCCTTCTGCAGGCGCCCACGCCCGGCGTTGATCAGCACCGAGCCGCCAAGCCCGTTGCGCTTGCGCAACTCCTTCAGCACGCCGTAATTGATGATGCCTTGCGTATCCGGCGTCAACGGCAGAAGCACCACCAGAATGTCGGTGGCATTGAGGAACGGGATCAGGCCTGCTTCGCCGGAATAGGTGGCCACCCCGTTCATCGGCCGGTCGGTGCGCGACCAGCCATTGACCGCGAAGCCGAGCGACAGAAGTACCGAGGCCGCGGCCCGGCCGAGACTGCCGAGACCCATGATGCCGACGGAAATGTCGCCGGCCGGCCTCTGTTGCGGTTCGTGCCAGATATTCTTCAGTTGCTGCGACCTGTAGAGCAGGCCCTGCCGATGATGGTCGAGCACCCGCCAGACGACGTACTCGGTCATGTACTGCGTGAGGTTGTGGGCGACGACCTTGACGATCGGCACGTCGGGCAGGCCGGGATCGGCGAAGATATGATCGACGCCGGCGCCGATCGAGAAGATGGCGCGCAGATTGGGCAGCGACGACATCAGGTTGGGCTTGTGCTTCCAGACCACCGCATAGGTGATCGAGGGATCCTTGGCGCCGTCCGGCTCCAGCACCACCTCGCGCTCGGCCGACAACAGGTCGCGCCAGCGCTGCGGATGAAAGCCGGTGACGGCAAGCAGGATACGGCCTTTTTCCATCGCGGTTCGTTCAGTCCTTCCTTATAGGGATCACTCGCTGACCACGCCTGTCGGCGCCGTCTCGATCTTGAAGGCGGCCGAGATCAGCGCCCGAGTATAGTCGGTTTGCGGATTTCCAAAAATCTGTTCGGAAGGGCCGGCTTCGACGATCTGGCCGTTGCGCATGACGATGACGTCATTGGCCAGCGCCCGGATGACCTTGAGGTCATGGCTGATGAAGAGATAGGCGAGGTCGTGCTTGGCCTGCAAATTGCGCAGGAGATCGACGACCTGCGCCTGCACGCTCATGTCGAGCGCCGATGTTGGCTCGTCCAGCATGACGAAGCGCGGGTTGAGCACCATGGCGCGCGCGATGGCGACACGCTGGCGCTGGCCACCGGAAAATTCGTGCGGATAGCGGTTTCGGGTCGCCGGGTCGAGGCCGACTTCCTTCAGCACGGCGGCCACCTTGTCATCGCGCTCGTCGGGCGACAGCTTCGGCTCGTGGATCTTCAGGCCTTCCTCGATGATCTCGGCGATCGACATGCGCGGGCTGAGCGAACCGAACGGGTCCTGGAAGACGATCTGCAGTTCGCGCCTGAGCGGCCGCATGGCGTTGAAGGTGAGCTGGTTGATGTCGCGGCCGTTGAACTTGATGGTTCCGGTCGACGAGATCATGCGCGCCAGCGCCAGGCCGAGCGTGGTCTTGCCGGAGCCGGATTCTCCGACCACGCCCAGCGTCTGGCCGGCGCGCACCGTGACGTCGATGCCGTCGACCGCCTTCACATGATCGACAGTGCGCCGGAAGAAGCCCTGCTTGATCGGAAACCAGACCTTGATGTCCTTGCCGGTCATGACAGCCTTGGCTTCGGCATTGGCGGCTGGTGGCTTGCCTTTCGGCTCGGCGGCCAGAAGATGACGCGTATAGGGGTGCTGCGGGCTAGTGAAGATGTCCTTGGTCGGTCCGGTCTCGACGATCTTGCCCTTGGTCATCACGCAGACCCGATCGGCGATCTTGCGTACGATGCCGAGGTCATGAGTGATGAACAGCATCGACATGCCCTTGCGGCTTTTGAGGCCCGCGAGCAGTTCGAGGATCTGTGCCTGAACAGTGACGTCGAGCGCCGTCGTCGGCTCGTCGGCGATCAACAGTTCCGGCTCGTTGGCGAGCGCCATGGCGATCATGACGCGTTGGCGCTGGCCGCCCGAAAGCTGGTGCGGATAGGCATCGAGCCGTTTTTCCGGATCGCGGATGCCGACCTCTTTCAGCAGGGCCAGCGTGCGCGCCTTGGCCGGACGGTCGCTCATGCCTTGATGCAGCTTCAGGATCTCGACGATCTGGTGCTCGATCGTGTGCAACGGATTGAGCGAGGTCATCGGCTCCTGGAAGATCATGGTGATCTTGTTGCCGCGCACCTGCCGCAATTGCTTCTCGCTCATGGCCAGCAGGTCGGCGCCCTGGAACAGGATCTTGCCCGATGGGTGGCTGGCGCTGGGGTAGGGCAGCAGCTTCAGCACCGATAGCGCAGAGACCGATTTGCCGGAGCCGGATTCGCCGACAAGCGCCACCGTCTCGCCCCTGGCGATGTCGAACGAGATATGGTCGACGGCGACAGACTGGCCGCCGTCCTGGCTGAAGGCGACGCTGAGGTCCTGGACGCTGAGCAAGGGGGCGTCGCTCATTTGAACGTCTTGCGCGGATCGAAGGCGTCGCGCGTCGCCTCGCCGACAAAGACCAGCAGCGACAGCATCAGCGAGATGACGACGAAGCCGGATATGCCGAGCCAAGGCGCGTTGAGGTTGCGCTGCGCCTGCTTGAGCAGTTCGCCGAGCGAGGCGGAGCCGGGCGGCAGGCCGAAGCCGAGATAGTCGAGCGAGGTCAGCGTCGAGATCGATCCGCTCAGCAAAAAGGGCAGGAAGGTCAATGTCGCCACCATCGCGTTGGGCAGCAGGTGCCGGAACATGATGGTGCGGTTGCGCACGCCGAGCGCGCGCGCCGCGTTGACATATTCGAAGTTGCGGGCGCGCAGGAACTCGGCTCGCACCACGCCTACCAGCGCCACCCAGGAGAACAGCAGCATCAGGCCAAGCAGGATGAAGAAGCCCGGCGGCAGGATGGCAGCGACGATGAGCAGCAGATAAAGCACGGGAATCGCCGACCAGATCTCGATGAAGCGTTGGAACAGCAGATCGGTCCAGCCGCCGAAATAGCCCTGCAACGCACCGGCGCCGACGCCGATCAGCGCCGAGCCCGCGGTCAGGATCAGGCCGAACAGCACCGAAATGCGGAAACCGTAGATGACGCGCGCCAGCACGTCGCGCGCCTGGTCGTCGGTGCCGAGCCAGTTCCAGTTACCGACATTGCAGGCCGGGTCATCGGCTCCTTGTGGATATTGGTTGCAGCGCGTCTTGGCGTCATATTCCCACGACGGCTTGGCGGGTGCCGCTTCGGGAATGGCGTTGTTGACGGTCTGGTAGGAATAGCGGATCGGCGGCCAGATCATCCAGCCATGGGCATTGATCTCGTCCTGGATTACCGGGTCGCGATAGTCAGTGACGGCATAGAAGCCGCCGAATTTTTCCTCGGGGTAAGCGACCATCACCGGGAAAAGGATTTCGCCCTTGTAGGAAGCGATGATCGGCTTGTCGTTGGCGATGAATTCGGCAAACAGCGACAGCACGAACAGAACGAGGAAAATCCACAGCGACCAGTAGCCGCGCCGGTTGGCCTTGAAATTCTGCAGGCGACGCTTGTTGAGCGGCGACAGGAACGGGCGTGGGAGCCGCTCCGGCAAGAGACCGGCGGTAACGCTTGCCTCCGACATCAGACGTCTCTCCGCTCGAAATCGATGCGCGGATCGACCCAGGTGTACATCAGGTCGGACAGGAGCCCGACGAACAGTCCAAGCAGCGAGAAGATATAGAGATTGGCGAACACCACGGGATAGTCGCGCTCGACCACCGACCGGAAGCCGAGCAGGCCGAGCCCGTCGAGGGAAAAGATGTTCTCGATCAGCAGCGAGCCGGTGAAGAAGGCCGAGATGAAGGCGCCCGGGAAGCCGGCGATGACGATCAGCATGGCGTTGCGGAAGACGTGCCCGTAAAGCACCTGCCGTTCCGACAGGCCCTTGGCGCGCGCCGTCACCACATACTGCTTGCGGATTTCCTCCAGGAACGAGTTCTTGGTCAAAAGCGTCGTCGTGGCGAAGGCCGACAGCACCAGCGCCGTCAGCGGCAAGGTCATGTGCCAGAAATAATCGGCAATCCTGGCCGGCCAGGACAACTGGTCCCAATTGTCGGAAACGATGCCACGCAACGGGAACCAGTCCCAGAACGAGCCGCCGGCAAACAGCACCATCAAAAGGATGCCGAACAGGAAGCCCGGAATGGCATAGCCGACAATGACGACGCCGCTGGTCCAGACGTCGAAGGGGCTGCCGTCCTTCACAGCCTTGCGAATGCCGAGCGGGATCGAGATCAGATAGGACAACAACGTGATCCAGAGCCCGATCGAAATCGAAACGGGCATCTTCTCAAGTATCAGGTCGAGCACGGAAATATCGCGGAAATAGCTGTTGCCGAAATCGAACCTGGCGTAATTCCACAGCATCATGCCGAAGCGTTCGAGCGGCGGCTTGTCGAAGCCGAACTGCTTCTCCAGCTTCTTGATGAATTCGGGGTCGAGACCCTGGGCACCGCGATATTTCGAACCGACATCGCCGGCAGCATCGAAATTGGAGCCGCCCGCGTCGCCGCCACCACCGCCGAGCCGGTCGCTGCCGCCCTGGTTGGTCAGCTTGGCGATGACCTGCTCGACCGGGCCGCCTGGGGCGAACTGGATGACGGCGAAGGATATCGCCATGATGCCGAACAGGGTCGGGATCATCAAAAGGATACGGCGCAGTATATAGGCGCCCATCAGGCCATGCGTCCTGCTCGTGCGAACATATCAGCCTTTGCCAATTTTTGCCGCCTTGCCCTTATCGAACCACCACAGCGTCTCGACCGGAAAGCCGAAATCGGGCTTTTGCTCGACAAAGCCGAACATATCCCAATAGGCGACGCGGTGATTCGCCAGGAACCAACTAGGAATCCAATCGCATCGCGCGCGCAAGACCCGGTCGAGCGCACGCATGGCCACGGTCAGGTTTTCACGGTCCTTTGCCGCGCCCACTGCGTTGATCAGCGCGTCGACCGCGGGATCGGAGATACCCGGCAAGTTACGGGAACCGGAGACGCCGGCGGTGCTCGAATGGAAGAAGACTTCGAGATCGTCGCGAGTTGGCGTCGCGCTGAACGAAAAAGCAGCAGACAAGAGGTCGAAGTCGAAACTCGCCTGTCTCGCCTGGTATTGCGCCGAATCGACCAGCCGGATCGTGGCGTCGATGCCGATCGCCTTCATATTGGCGACCCAGGGCGAATAGACCTGAACGAAGGTATCGTCGTCGACCATAAACTCGGCCGAAAGCCTGCCACCCTTGGCATTGACAACGAAGTCACCCGACCGTTTCCAGCCGGCCGCGGACAGAAGCTTTGCCGCCTGGCCAAGCAGCTTGCGGTCACGGCCGGAGCCGTCGGATGCGGGCTGGGTCACTGCCTTGCCGAAGACCTCTGCCGGGAGATGGCTTCGCAGCGGCTCCAACAAAGCGAGTTCCTGCGGCGAGGGCAGCCCTTCGGCGCGAAAATCCGATTTCTCGAAGCACGATTGCGAGCGCTCGTAGGAGCCGTAGAAGAAGTTGCGGCGAGTCCATTCGAAGTCGAAGCACAGCGCAATCGCCTGCCTCACCCTGGGATCGTGAAATTGCTCGCGCCGCTGGTTGACGGCCGTGGCCTGCATGGACGGCCGCTTCTCGGCCGGGAATTCGTGCTTGATCACCTTGCCGGCGGCCAAGGCCGGAAAGTCATAGCCGGTGGCCCAAACGCGTGACACGAATTCCTCGCGATACGTGATCTCACCCTTCTTGAAGGCTTCGAATCCGGCGTTGCGGTTCTGGTAGAACTCGATGCGGATACGGTCGAAATTGTTCTGGCCGCGATTGACCGCAAGGTCGCGGCCCCAATAGTCCGCCACCCGGTCGTATTCGATCCACGCCCCGGCCGAAAGGCGCCCCACCTTATAGGCACCTGAGCCGAGCGGCGCGTTCAATTGCGAGGAATCGAATGGATTTGCCGTGTAGAAGGCTTTGGACAGGATCGGGAATTCCACCACGTTGAGCACGGTGCGGGCGGATTGCTTGCCGGAAAAAGTAAGCCGCAGCGTGCGGTCATCGACGGCAACGGCATCGACCATATGCGTCAGCGACAGCGATAGGTCGGGATGGCCCTTCTCCTTGTAGAGCTTGAAGGTGAAAGCTGCGTCCTGCGCCGTCAGCGGCGTGCCGTCATGGAAACGCACCTCGGGCCGAAGCGAGAAGGTGAAGCCATTGCGGTCGTCGGAGAGCGTCACGCCATCCGCGATCTGGCCATAGACCGCGTCGGGTTCGTCGAGCGCCCGCACCATCAGCGCGTCGAAACACATCTCCATGCGCGGCGGCGCGTCGCCCTTGTTGGCGAAGGAGTTCAGCGTGTTGAAGGTCTGGGTATCCTGATTGTAGCCCCAATTCGGCGGCGAGAAATTGAAGATGCCGCCAACAGGCGCGTCGACATTGACATAGTCGAAATGCGGGAAATCAGGCTTGTATTTGAGATCGCCGAAGGCGGACAGACCGTGCAGCTTGGTGCCGGTCGCAATATCGGCGAAAGCCTTGCGCGGCAGCAAGGCGGCGGCAGTGGCAGCCGCGCCAAGGGCGAGAAAATCGCGGCGGGGCAACACCGCCATTGATCTTCTACCCATCAATTGCCGCCCTTGTATTTGGCCGCCAGCGCTTTTTCCTTGTCGAGATCGACCCACCAGGAATCGATATCGGCGCCTACATAGGCAGGCTGCTTGTCGGGGAACTTGAACTTGTTCCAATAGGCCAGCCAGACCGCGGAACGGTAATATTGCGGCACCACATAGAAGTTCCACAGCAGGACGCGGTCGAGTGCGTGTGTGGCGGCGACGAGATCATCGCGATCGGTGGCGAAGATGATGCGATCGACCAGCGCGTCGACGATTGGATCCTTGATGCCCATCAGGTTGCGCGAACCAGGCGCATCGGCCGCCTTGGAACTCCAGAAATCGCGCTGCTCGTTGCCGGGCGAATCCGACTGGCCGAACAGACCCGTCACGACATCGAAATCAAAGTTGTTGACGCGGTTGATGTACTGCGTCTGGTCGATGATGCGCAGAGTAGCGTCGACGCCGATCTTGCGCAGATTGGCTATATAGGGGCTGGCGATCACCTGGTCTGTGTCATTCCAGCCGAGGATCTCGAACTTGAACGGTGCGCCTGTCTTGGCGTTGACCATCTTGCCGCCCTTGATGACCCATCCGGCCTTGGCGAAGAGATCGACGGCCTGCTTCAGGTACTTTCGCTCCGCTTGCGGAGAGTCGTAGACAGGCAGCTTGAATTCCTGGGTGAAGAGTTCCGGCGGCAGCTTGTCGCGGTATTTTTCCAGGATTTCCAGTTCCTTGCCCTGCGGCAATCCGCTGGATGCTAGTTCGGTACCCTGGAAATAGCTTGATGTTCGGGTATTGAAACCGAAGAACAGCGTACGATTCATGCTTTCGAAATCGAACGGTATGGTCAGTGCTTCGCGGACCAGCCGGTCTTGGAACAGCGGCCGCCTCTGGTTGAGAGCAAAGCCCTGCATCGGCTGTGGCGAGTGGGTTTGGAAATCCTTCTTGATGACGTCGCCGGCCTTGATGGCCGGGAAATTATAGGCCGTCGCCCATTTGCGGGAACTGTATTCACGGTTGATGTCTTCCAGCCCGCCCTTGGTGAAGGCAAGCCAGGCGGCATTGTCGTCGAGGATGTAGGTGTATCGGCGCGTGTCGAAATTCTCGCGGCCTACCTTCACCGGCAGCTTGGCCGCCCAATAGTCCGGTACGCGCTGCCAGACGATCTCCGAACCCGGCTTGAAGCTGGCGATCTTGTAGGCGGCCGAGCCGAGCGGGATTTCCAACGTCGGCCTGGTGACGTCGCGCTTCTTGCCGCTGGCGTCCGTGCCTTCCCACCAGTGTTTCGGCAGCACGGCAAGGTCGCCCATGATCTTGGGCAGTTCGCGGTTGCCCTTCTGGTTGAAATGGAATTCGACCTCGCGGTCGGAGATTGCCACCGCATCGGTGACGTTCTCGAAATAGCGGCTGTATTGCGGGCTGTTCGCCTTCAGCACCTTGAACGACCAGATCACGTCGTCGACGGTGATCGGCTGGCCGTCATGCCATTTGGCGCGCCGATCGAGCCGGTACGTCGCCGAGGAATAGTCAGCCGGGTATTTGTAGGCGTCGGCGATCAGGGGATGGCTGACGCTGCCCTCATCGGTCGCCTGCTCCATCAGCGTGTCGTAGAGCAGGCCGCCGCCGTATCCGACGAGACCCGCCGCCGGCGATCCCTGGACGATATAGGGATTGAAGCTGTCATAGGTGCCAAGCAGCACCGAATTCAGCGTGCCGCCCTTCGGCGCGTTCGGATTGACGTAGTCATAGTGCTGGAAATTGTCGCCGTATTTGGATTCGCCGATCAGCGATGAGGTGGTCCGCCACTCGTCGGCCCGGGTTGCCTGCAACCCCGCCGCCAGCAGGGCCGCCGCCAGCAACGACCTTAGAAGCGTTCGGCCAACCGTCATGCACTATCCTCTTCGCCATGCCTGCGGATCATCCAGACGCAATCTAGATGATTTGGCGCTCGTGAAAACCGCCATGCGCGGCTTTGTCGCCGCACCATGCGTTTTCCCTAACGAAAAAGCCGGGCAGAACCCGGCTTTTTCAAGATGACCACGGTATTTCCGGTTATTTTGCCGGTGCGGCCGGCGCAGGCGCTGCCGGAGCGGCAGGCGCCGCAGGCTTTGCCGGGGCGGCTCCATCGGCCGGCTTGGCGGGCGCGGAGGCGTCCGCGGCGGCGCCCGGCGCCGGCAGCGGCTTGGGGTTGTCCGACAGCGTGCGCAGATAGGCGATGACGTTGGCGCGGTCTTCTTCCTTCGGCAGGCCAGCAAAGCCCATCGCCGTGCCCTTCACGAATTTCTTCGGCGAAGTGATGAAGTGGTTGATGTTGTCGTAGGTCCACTTCTCGGAGCCGCCCTTGGAGAATTCCTTCATGCCGGCCGAATACGCGAAGCCTTCATGCTCGGCGACCGGGCGGTCGACGAGATCCCAAAGATCGGGGCCGACCTTGTTTGGGCCGCCCTTTTCGCCGGAATGGCAGGCCTGGCACTTCTTGAAGATGGCAGCGCCCTGGTCGACGCTGGCACTGGCCAGGAGGTCGGCGATCGGCTTTTCGGCTGCTGCCGGCGCAGCCGCGCCGCCTTCGGCAGGTTCGGTCGCCTCGATGGCGAAGCCGGGCTTTTCCGGCGCGGGCGAGGCAAACAGCGCGTCCGACACCAGGCCGACCGAGAAAACGACGAAGACAGTTCCGAGCAATCCGGCGAGCAGTTTGTTGACTTCGTTGGAATCCATTCGCCCCTTGCTCCCTTTTCCGGCGGACTGATCCGTCCACTCCGTCCGTCGGTATCGAGACCTGCCCTCCAGAGCCGGTCAAATCGGGCGGAAACTAGGTCTTTTGCTCGGGCGTTGCAACACCTATAAGGACGCTGCCAGTGAGACCTTTTGCCACTTTTCCCCTCCTCGTTTCGGACGCCTTGCCAGACCGATGTCCACCTTGATCCTGATACCGGCCCGCATGGCCTCGACCCGCCTGCCGGGCAAGCCGCTGGCCGATATATCAGGCGCGCCGATGATCGTGCATGTCGCCCGCCGCGCGGCCGAAGCCGGCCTTGGCCGGGTGGTGGTGGCGACCGACACGCAGAGCGTGGCCGAGGCGGTGCGCGCGCATGGTTTCGAGGCGGTGATGACGCGCATGGATCATGAGTCCGGCTCGGATCGCATCCACGAGGCGTTGGTTGCTCTTGATCCCCTGGGCAAGGTCGAAACGATCGTCAATGTGCAGGGCGACCTGCCAACCATCGATCCCGCCATCATCGCCGCCTCGCTCAGGCCGTTCGAGGACGCCACGGTGGATATCGCCACGCTCGGCGTCGAGATCGTCCGCGAGGAGGAAAAGACCAATTCCAACGTCGTCAAGATCGTCGGCTCGCCGCTCTCCGGCACGCGGTTGCGGGCGCTCTATTTCACCCGGGCCACGGCACCGTGGGGCGAGGGGCCGCTCTATCACCATGTCGGTCTCTACGCCTATCGCCGCGCCGCGCTCGAGCGTTTCGTCGCGCTGAAGCCGTCGCCGCTGGAGCGCCGTGAGCGGCTGGAGCAGCTGCGGGCACTGGAGGCCGGCATGCGCATCGACGCCGAGATCGTGCAGTCGCTGCCGCTTGGCGTCGACACGCCGCATGACCTGGAACGCGCCAGGGAAATTCTTTCAAACTGAGATATCCGCATGCCTGAAAAGACCAACAGAATATCCTTCCAGGGCGAGCCGGGCGCCAATTCCGACACCGCCTGCCGCAACGTCTATCCCTCGATGGAGCCGTTGCCTTGCCCGACCTTCGAGGACGCGTTCAATGCCGTCGAGACCGGCAAGGCCGATCTCGCCATGATCCCGATCGAAAACACCATCGCCGGACGCGTCGCCGACATCCACCATCTTCTGCCGGAATCGAGGATGCACATTGTCGGCGAATATTTCCTGCCGATCCATTTCCAGCTGATGGTGCTGCCCGGCGTCAGGCGCGACGAGATCAAGACCGTGCACACCCACATCCACGCCCTCGGCCAGTGCCGCAAATACATCCGCAAGAACGGCTGGAAGGGAGTAGTCGCGGGGGACACGGCGGGCGCCGCCAAGATGGTCTCCGAGGTCAAGGACCGCACCATGGCCGCGCTGGCCCCGGCGCTGGCCGCGACGCTCTACGGGCTCGACGTCATCGAGGAGAATGTCGAGGACACCGACAGCAACGTCACCCGCTTCGTGGTCCTGACCAAGAGCAAGCAATGGGCCGAGCGCCCGGCACCCGACGTCAAGATGATGACGACCTTCATCTTTCGCGTCCGCAACGTGCCGGCCGCGCTCTACAAGGCCATGGGCGGCTTTGCCACCAACGGCATCAACATGACCAAGCTGGAGAGCTATCAGCTCGGCGCCTTCACTGCGACGCTGTTCTACGCCGACATCGAGGGCCACCCCGACGATCCGCTGGTCAAGCTGGCGCTGGACGAGCTTCGCTTCTTCTCGCGGGAAGTGCGGATCCTCGGCGTCTATCCGGCCAGCGAGTCACGCGAGCAGTGGAAGGTGGCGGATTGAGCTACCAGCCCAGCGGCACGTAGTCGATCTCCATGAAGGTCCCGACCTCCGGCACCCAACGGTCGCGCACGAAGGCGACATGATCGGGATGGTCGTTGTACCTGGTGTAGGCGGCCTGGTCGGCGAACTCCATCGAGAAGCCGAACCGATAATCGTTCTTGGGGCTGATCTGCCGCAATTGCTCGAAATGCGTGACGCCCCGGATCGCCGAGAGGATTTTCCTGGCGTCGACGAGAAATCGCTTTTCCTCCAGCGAATGCGGCGGGTGCTTCAGCGTGAAGACGACGGTGTGACGGATCATTTGTCTCTCCTGCAATGACTTCGATATTCACAATTCGCTGTCGACCCAGGCACGGATGAGGTGATGCGCGATGGCGCCTTTCGGCGGCGTGACCAGGGCGTGGGGGTGCGCACGGTCCAGCATCAGGCGCACCTCGTCGCGCAAAAACCAGCGGCAGTCCTCCAACTCGTCGAGATCGGCCTGGATGTCGTCGTTGAGCGGCTCGCCGAAGCAGCCGATCATCAGCGAATAGGGAAACGGCCAGGGTTGGCTGGCGTGGTAGACGACGCGGCCGAGCCGTATTCCGGCTTCCTCCAGCGTTTCGCGGCGCACCGCCGCCTCGATCGTCTCGCCCGGCTCGATGAAGCCGGCAAGCGCCGAATACATGCCCGGCCCGAAATGCCGGCCGCGCCCGAGCAGGCATTTCTCCCGCGTCGCCGTCAGCATGATCGCCACCGGGTCGGTGCGCGGAAAATGCTCGGTGCCGCAATTGGGGCAATGGCGTTTGTAGCCACCCGCCCGCATCTGCGATTCGGTGCCGCATTTGCTGCAGAAGCGGTGGCTGGCGTGCCAGGCCAGCAGGGCCGCCCCTTGCGCCATCGCGCCGGCGGCGGCCTCGTCGATCAGCCCTTGCATATAGACCGAGCGGTAATCGATCGCCTTGACGGTTTCAGGCAACTGTTCGGCATCGATGCCGGCCAAGACCGCCAGCACCGGCCCCTGTTCGGAAAACCCGAGCAGGACACTTTGGTCGAAGGAAGGGCGGAAGGGCTCGCTCTCGGCGACGCGGTACCAAGGGTCGAAACCGCCATCCGCCAGTTTCAGGTGGAGCCGGCCGCCATTCATCAAAAGCAGCCGCGTCGTCGGATCGGCCAGCGCCTTGTCGACCGAATCGTCTGCGCGGTTCTCGGATTGCCGGTCGATCGTGTTGCCGGCAAAGCCGACGAACTGGCTTGGCTCGCGCAGGGGCGCGTCAAACAGGCGGAAGCTCATAGGGACTCTGCTGCTTTGGGATGGACATGCTTGGGATGGACACGGGGAAGGCTTATAGCGCTGCCCTTATCGTTTCGGCAAACCGGCGCAGGTCGGAACGCTCATACGGCTCTCGCAGGCCATGTCCCCACACCGGGCCGGGCCAGCCGGGGTCGCCCTCGGACCGTGCGACGATGTGGACATGCAGTTGGCGCACGATGTTGCCGAGCGCGCCGGTGTTGATCTTGGTGCAGCCGCTCACCTTCTTCAGCGCCTGCGCCACCATGTTGGTCTCGAAGGTCAGCATCGCCTGGTCGAGCGGCGTCATGTCGTGGATTTCCTCCGCGCCCGGGCGCTGCGGCACGAGGAGCAGCCATGGCCAGCGGCGGTCGTTCATCACCCGCAATTCGCACAGCCCAAGCCACATCAACTGCTCGCTGTCAGCCTCCAGCCGGGCATCCAGCGTGAATCCGGCCTTCAGGCCCGGCAGCATCGGCGTTTCCCTTGCTTTTCTTGGCTTCCTCAAACCCTGAACGCTAAAGCGGCTGCACCGGGGCTGCAAGCGAATCTCGTGGTTCGCGGTGCCGATTTGCCTGCGCACTTGCATTTCGTCGCGCAATTGCCGATATGGACAGCGGGAGGTTGGTGGTGGACGATCCACTCGCCAACCGGGTCAGGTCCGGAAGGAAGCAGCCCTAACGAGCCCGGAACGGGTCATTGTTCCAGCCTCCCACCTCATCGGCCCTCCTCGCGACATTGACGACGCATTGCAGCGCGGGCGAGACTATGCGCAGGAATCGGCGCCTTTGGGCGGCCTTTTGGAGCTTAACGGGCGAATGAGCGAAGCCGGAAATTCGGGGCCCGATAGTCTGGCGACGGGCAAGGCCGCTGCCTATCGCGTGCTGGCGCGCAAATACCGTCCGTCGAATTTCTCCGAGCTCGTCGGCCAGGAGCCGATGGTGCGCACCCTCACCAACGCCTTTGCCACTGGCCGCATTGCCCAGGCCTGGATGCTGACCGGCGTGCGTGGCGTCGGCAAGACCACGACGGCGCGCATACTGGCGCGTGCCCTGAATTATAAAACCGCCACCGTTGACCAGCCCTCGGTCGACCTCGCCGTGCTTGGCGAGCATTGCCAGGCGATCATGGAAGGCCGCCATGTCGACGTCATCGAGATGGACGCCGCCTCGCATACCGGTATCGACGACATTAGGGACATCATCGAGCGCGTGCGCTATGCGCCCGTCTCGGCTCGCTACAAAGTCTACATCATCGATGAAGTGCACATGCTGTCCACGCAGGCCTTCAACGGCCTGCTGAAGACGCTGGAAGAACCGCCGCCGCACGTCAAGTTCATCTTCGCCACCACCGAGATCCGCAAGGTTCCGATCACCGTCCTGTCGCGCTGCCAGCGTTTCGACCTGCGGCGCATCGACGCCGGCGCGCTGGTCGCGCATCTCTCCTCGATCGCCGGCAAGGAAGGCATTTCAGTCGACGACGACGCGCTGGCCATGATCGCGCGCGCTGCGGAAGGTTCCGCCCGCGATTCGCTCTCCATTCTCGACCAGGCGATCGCCCATGGCGCCGGCTCCGTCAGCGCCGAGGCCGTTCGCGCCATGCTTGGCCTGGCCGACCGCGCCCGCATCGTCGATCTGTTCGAATATGTGATGAAGGGCGATGTGGCGGCAGCACTCGGCGAATTCCGCGCGCAATACGACACCGGTGCCGATCCGGCCGCCGTGCTCACCGATCTGGCCGAGTTCAACCACCTCGTCACCCGTTTGCGCTTCGTGCCGACCGCCATGGACGATGCCTCGCTGTCGCAGGACGAGCGCCAGCGCGGCGCCGATTTCGCCAGGGCGCTGTCGGTCCGCGTGCTGTCACGGACCTGGCAGATGCTGCTCAAGGGCATTCCCGAAGTGCAGTCCTCCAACCGGCCAGTCAGTGCCGCCGAAATGGTGTTGATCCGGCTGGCGCACGCCGCCGACCTGCCGACATTGGACGAGGCGCTGAGATCGCTGGAGAGCGGTGCTTCGGCGACTGGCGCCGCGCCGCGCCCGAACGGCGCGCCCGTGAACCCCGGCAATGGCGGTGCAGGCGGCAATGGCGCCAGCGCCGTGGCGCAGGCGCGCATTCCTGGCGGGTCGGGCGGCGCGCAGACCATGCGGCTGGTCGAGGCCACGCCCGCTCCGGCCGCCTTCGTAGCGCCCCCGCAACCTGCGCCGGAGACGCAAGCCGTACCGTTGAAATCGCTGGCCGACATCGTTGCCCTCGCCGACGCGCAGCGCGACATCGCCTTCAAGGTGCTGGTCAAGCGCTGCATCCGTCTGGTGCACATCGAACCCGGCCGCATCGACGTCAGCCTGACCGATGACGCGCCCAAGATGCTACTCAACGAGCTGACGACGAAACTGCGCGCCTGGACCGGCCGCAGCTGGCTGGTGGCGCTGTCGAAGGAAGACGGCGGCCAGACGTTGGCCGAAATGGAATCGACGAAGCGTGAAAACGCCTTCCTCGACGCCAGGAACGACCCGACCGTGGCCGCCATCCTGGCCCGCTTTCCCGGCGCCAAGATCATCGATGTGCGAATTCCCGATACGCCGGACGCCGACGCGACCGACGCCGAAATGCCGGTCGAGCCGCCGGCCGATGACGACGAACCCTGATATCCAGCACTAATCCGCAAAGGATCGGACCATGAAAGATCTTCTCGGCCTGATGGGCAAGGCGAAGGAAATGCAGGCCAAGTTCCAGGCCATGCAGGATGAGATCGCCACGGTCGAAGCCGTCGGCCAGGCCGGCGGCGGCCTGGTCAGCATCACGTTGAGCGGAAAGTTCGACATCAAGTCGCTGAAGATCGACCCCTCTTTGTTCAGGGAAGACGAGGTCGAAATCCTCGAGGATTTGATTCTTGCCGCGCACAATGACGCCAAGGCCAAGGTCGAGCAGATCATGCAGGAAAAAACCAAGGCGTTGACCGCCGGCCTGCCCATCCTGCCGGGAATGAAACTGCCTTTTTAGGCGTTCGGTGCGCCCATGATCGGCGAGCCGTCAGAAAGACTGATCGAGCAGCGTATCCGCAACAGGATCTACGAGATTCTGGAGATCCTCGCCGACTGCGATGCAGGTGTCGATCTCGTCGGCATCAAGGGCTACTTCAATCTCTTCGAGGATTTCGTGCACCGCCCGTCGATCGAGGCCGGCACGTCGGCGCTTTCGAAGGATGAACGCGCCATCGTGCTGGAAATCGCCGAGTTCCTGGAGGCGGCCTCCGAAACAAATCCTGATTTCACCAAGGCCGAGTTCATCGACAGCGACTGGCCGGGCAAGATCGCGCCGACGGCCAAGGAGGCGCGGGCGCTGTTTCTCAGGCGGGGCCTGTTTTCAGACACGATCGAAGAGATCGAACCCGGTTGGCCGGCAGCAATCGCCGCCGGGCGATAGACTGTTCTGGGAAGCCGTGGCGCGCTCTTCCCGGCAAAAAGCGTATGGCGTTTACCCCAGCGGAATTGCGGCAAAACGAAGAAAAGGCGGTCATCGTCCGTGGGAAACGACGGCCCGATCCATCTGGAAAGCCTCGATTTGTGTCAATTAGGCAACAGTCCGCCGTTAATAACGTTTTGGCCATCATTTTGCCCGAAAGTGTCTCATTCTTGCCGCAGCCTGGGGGCGGGCATCGAAGTGAGAGGGTTACCTGTTGATAGCCACGCGATGGAAGACGCCGCTATTGCTCGGCGTCGTCACGTCTCCCCTTTTATTGGCCGCTTGCAGCCAGACCACCTCGCACGGCATGTCGGTCGCCAGCCTGACCGACGCCATCACGCCGAGCTTCTTGAGTTCGCGCGCCTACAGCCATACGCCGAAGGACAGGGAATGCCTGGAACGGGCGATGTTCTTCGAATCCAACCGGTCGAGCCGCGATGGCATGATCGCCGTCGGCACGGTGGTGATGAACCGGCTGCGCTCGGGCAATCATGGCAGCACCATCTGCCAGGTGGTGGGCGAGCCCGGGCAGTTCGCGCCGGGCGTCATGACCAGGGCGATGAATTCAAGTGCAATGCCCGATGTGGAGGAGGCCGCCGACGCCGTGCTCAAGGGCGAGCGCAAGGCCAAGCTCAAGAACACGATGTATTTCCACACCGCCGGCCTGCGCTTCCCCTACAAGAACATGCACTACACCATGGTTGCCGGCGGCAATGCCTTCTACGAAAAGCGCGGCCGCAACTGGCAGCCGCTGCCGGATGAGCCGCTGGTCGCGTCGGCCGAGTCGCCAGCCGCGTTGCCGGGAGTACCCGCGACGCGTGTCGCGTCCGTCGAGATGGTGCGCCCGGCCAAGGCGACCGCCCGCAATGCCCCGGCAGAACAGGTCTACATGACCGCAGCGGCGGAACCGGCCAAGCCGGCGCCCGCTCGCACTGCCCCCGCGCAGCAGACCTATCTGACCGCATCCGCGGCGCCGTCGGCAAAGTCCGCGCGAGTCCAGGCGAAGCCAATCGAAATTGCGATGCAGGAGCCGATGGAAGAGCCGGACGCCGCCCGTTTTGGCGGAACCTTGAACAGCGGAACCTCGAACAAAAGGGTCATCTCCTCGGTCCAGGACGCTCCGCAGGAAGCATCGATGGGATTCCAGTCGACGCCTGAGAACACCGACGCCATAGGCGCGATGATCGTCAGCCAGGGTCGCCCGCTCGAAACCAACTGATTCTCGCATGGCAGCATGGCGGCGGACCGTGCGTCGACAGGGATGTTTCAAACCGCTCTGAAAAATCCTAGATCAGTGCGATGTCCAAGCGAATCGCCGGTCCCGAGATTGAACGCCTGATCCAGCTTCTGGCCAAGGTGCCGGGGCTTGGCCCCCGTTCAGCTAGGCGCGCGGCGCTGCACCTGATCAAGAAGAAGGAACAATTGCTGTCGCCGCTCGCCGCCGCCATGGGCGAGGCCGCCGACAAGGTGCGCATCTGCTCGACCTGCGGCAATGTCGACACCTCGGACCCCTGCATGATCTGCACGGACCCACGCCGCGATGCCGCCACCCTGATCGTCGTCGAGGACGTCTCGGATCTCTGGGCGCTGGAGCGGGCGGCGGCGATGAATGTGCGCTACCATGTGCTCGGCGGCACGCTGTCGCCGCTCGACGGCATCGGCCCCGATCAGCTCAACATCCGTTCGCTGGTCGACCGCATAGCCGGCGGCGAGGTCAAGGAGGTCATCCTCGCCGTCAACGCGACGGTCGAGGGCCAGACCACCGCGCACTATCTCACCGATCAGCTCTCTGGCTTCGAGGTCAAGATAACGCGTCTGGCGCACGGCGTGCCGGTCGGCGGTGAACTCGACTATCTCGACGAAGGTACTCTGGCCGCCGCGCTGCGCTCGCGCACGGCGTTTTGACCAGATCGGCGGAGAGGATGCGCACGATGACCGTCACGCATCTTTCGAGGCAGGTGGTGCACGCCCCCCAACCTCTCAGGTTGGCTTTGCTTTCCTTTCTGGCCGCACTCCTCGCCGTCCTCCTCACCATCCCCGCATCCGCCGCCAAGATCGACGACCAGTTCCGCGCATGGCTCCAATCCGACCTCTGGCCCGACGCCAAGGCGAAAGGCATTTCCAAAAGCACGTTCGACGCCGCGTTCACCGGCATCGAGCCCAATCTCGATCTCCCTGACCTTGTCTTGCCAGGCGAGAAGCCGAAGACGCCGCAAAAGCAGCACCAGGCCGAGTTCGGTTCGCCCGGCGCCTATTTTGCCGAGAAGACGGTTCGTGCGGTGACATCGGGTGGACGCACCCGCAAAGCCGCCAATGCCCGCACGCTTGCCGCGATCGAAAAGCGTTACGGCGTGCCGGGTGAAATCCTTCTTGCGATCTGGGGCCGCGAGACCGGATTCGGCGCGGCGAAGATGCCCTACGACGCCTTCGAGGTGCTGGGCACCAAGGCGTTCATGTCGACGAAAAAGGATTTCTTCCGCACCGAGCTGCTGGCGGCGCTGGAAATCGTCGAACGCGGGCTGGCCCCGGTCGGCGCGATGAAATCGTCCTGGGCCGGCGCGCTCGGCCAGCCGCAATTCATGCCGACCTCTTTCCTGAAACATGCTGTGGATTTCGACGGCGACGGCCGCGTCGACATCTGGAATTCGACGCCTGACGTGCTGGCCTCGATCGCAAATTACCTTGTCCATTATGGCTGGGTGAGGGGACGCGGTTGGGGTTTCGAGGTGACCGTTCCCGAGAGCGTCTCCTGCTCGCTGGAAGGCCCGGACCAGGGCAAAAAGATTTCGCAATGGGCCGCCATGGGCATCAAGCGCGTGGGCGGCAAAGCGTTCCCGGCGAGCGAGCTGAAGACGGAAGGCTTCCTGCTGATGCCGGCCGGCCGCAGCGGCCCGGCCTTCATCGCCACCCCCAATTTCTACGTGCTGAAGGAATACAACACCAGCGACCTCTATGCGCTGTTCATCGGCCACGGCGCCGACCGCATTGCCCATGGCGATCAGAATTTTTCCGGTAACTGGGGTCCGGTCGGCGATCTCCACCGCTCCGATATCGCCGCCTTGCAGCGGACCCTTGAAGCCAAGGGCTATGATGTTGGCAGCGCCGACGGCCTGCCGGGCTTCAAGACCCGCCGCTCGATCGGCAGATGGCAGGAAAAGAATGGTCAGGCGGCCACCTGTTTTCCTGATGCCGGTCTGGTCGCCGCGCTGAAATAGCTTCGAAATTTTAGCAGATTTTTCACGATCCGCGGCGTCATTTGGCCGCGCATGCGTCGACACGCCGCCGTGCATTCTGCTCCACTGAGGCTGTCTCGCAAATCCTCGTTGCCGGGCCGGGTGTCGCCGGATAAGGTATTGACCAACTGGACAAAAACCACGACGTTGGTGGCTCAGAGGCTCTCGTCGAGCCTTGAAAGAACACCGCAACCCTGAGCCGGGAACTCAGGTCAACAAACAACAAAACAGGGAACAATCATCATGATGATGGAAAAGCTTGCTCTACGATCCCGCACCTTGCTTGCGGGCGCCGCGGTGTCGGCGCTGCTTCTGGCCGGCGCGCCGGCTGGCGCGGTCACGCCCGCCGACACGCTTGTCGAAGGTTTTGCCATCGACGACATCATCTCGATGGATCCGGGCGAGGCGTTCGAGCTGTCGACCGCCGAAGTCACCGGCAACACCTATGACCTTCTTGTGCGCCTCGACCTCAGCGACACCTCCAAGGTCAAGCCCGACCTCGCCGCAAGCTGGACCGTCTCCGACGATGGCCTGACCTATACGTTCAAGCTCAAGCCGGGCCTGAAATTCGCTTCCGGCAACCCGATCACCGCCGCCGACGTCGCCTGGTCGTTCGAGCGTGCCGTCAAGCTGGACAAGAGCCCGGCCTTCATCATCGATCAGTTCGGCATCAGCGGCGACAACGTCACCGAAAAGGCCAAGGCGGTCGACGACACCACCTTCCAGTTCACCGTCGACAAGGCTTACGCGCCAAGTTTCGTCCTGAACTGCCTGTCGGCCACCGTCGCCTCCGTTGTCGACGCCAAGCTGGTCAAGGAACATGTCGCGGCGGTGACGCCGAGCGCCGACTACAAATGGGATAATGACTTCGGCAATGCCTGGCTGAAGACAGGCTATGCCGGCTCGGGCGCCTACAAGCTGCGTGAATGGCGTGCCAACGAGGCGGTCGTCATGGAGCGCAACGACAATTATTACGGCGAAAAGGCCAAGCTCGCCCGCGTCATCTACCGCAACATGAAGGAAAGCTCGGCCCAGCGCCTGGCGCTTGAAGCCGGCGACATCGACGTTGCCCGCAATCTCGAGCCGAATGACCTCGACGCCATCGCCAAGAACGCCGACCTCACCACCACCAGCGCGCCGAAAGGCACCGTCTACTACATCAGCCTCAACCAGAAGAACCCGAACCTCGCCAAACCCGAGGTCCGTCAGGCCTTCAAATACCTTGTCGACTATGATGCCTTGAGCTCGACCATCCTCAAGGGCATTGGCGAAATCCACCAGACCTTCCTGCCCAAGGGCGTGCTCGGCGAACTGGACGAAAACCCGTTCAAGCTCGACGTCGCCAAGGCCAAGGAACTGCTGGCCAAGGCAGGCCTGCCCGACGGCTTCAGCGTCACGATGGATGTACGCACCGGCCAGCCGACCACCGGCATGGCGGAATCGATCCAGCAGACGCTCGGCCAGGCTGGCATCAAGCTGGAGATCATTCCGGGTGACGGCAAGCAGACGCTGACCAAATACCGCGCCCGCAACCACGACATTTATATCGGCAATTGGGGCCAGGACTATTTCGATCCGAACTCCAACGCGCAGACCTTTGCCTCGAACCCGGACAATTCGGATGCAGGCAAGTCCCACACGCTCGCCTGGCGCAATAGCTGGGACATTCCGGATCTGACCAAGGAAACGGAAGCGGCACTCCTGGAAAAGGATTCGGGCAAGCGCGCCGATATGTACAAGGATCTTGAGAAAAAGATTCTCGACACCAGCCCCTTCGTCATCATCCACCAGCAGCTGGAAGTCGCGGGTCTGCGCAAGAACCTCAAGGGCTTCGCGCTCGGTCCGAGCTTCGACACCAACTTCGTCGGGCCGGTTTCCAAGGAATAGTGTTCGCGGACACGCCGCATGAGCGCGATTGAAAACGAGGGCGGGCGCGGCAGCGCCCGCGCCGTCGCCCTTGCATCATCGCTCGGCCGTTTCCTGGTCATTGCGGTGACCACCTATCTTGGTCTTCTCGCGGTCACCTTCTTCATTGGCCGCGTCATCCCGATCGACCCGGTGCTCGCCGTTCTGGGCGACCGGGCACCCGCCAATGTCGTGGAGCGCACGCGCCGCGAGATGGGCCTCGACCTGCCGTTGATCGAGCAGTTCTATATCTATGTGAAACACGCGCTGAGCGGCGATTTCGGTATCTCGGTGCTGACCACAAACCCCGTCATGACCGACATCCGCCGCGCTCTTCCCGCAACGACGGAACTTGCGACATTGGGGACACTGATCGGCGCGCTGTTCGGTGTGCCGCTCGGGGTGCTGGCCGCGGTCAAACGCGGCAGTCTCATCGATCAGATCGTGCGCATCATCGGCCTGATCGGCTATTCCGTACCCATCTTCTGGCTGGGTCTGCTGGGTTTGGTGCTGTTCTACGCCAAGCTGCAGTGGGTGGCCTTCCCTGCACGGCTCGACATCGTCTACGAATACACTTTCACGCCGATCACCGGTTTCTACCTGCTCGACTCCGCGATGCAGGGACAGTGGGACGTCTTTTACGATGCCTTCCGCCACATCATCCTGCCGGCCTCGCTGCTCGGCTATTTCTCGCTCGCCTATATCAGCCGCATGACGCGCTCGTTCATGCTCAATGAGCTCGCCCAGGAATATGTCGTCGCGGCGCGCGCCAAGGGCCTGTCGGAAACGCGCATCATCTGGGGCCACGCGTTGCGCAATGCCGCCGTGCCGATGGTGACCGTGATCGCGCTGTCCTATGCCGGGCTGCTCGAGGGCTCGGTACTCACCGAGACCGTCTTCTCCTGGCCGGGCATCGGCCTCTACATCACCAACTCGCTGCAGAACGCCGACATGAACGCGGTGCTCGGCGGTACCATCGTCATCGGCTCGGTGTTCATCGGCATCAACCTTCTGTCCGACCTGCTCTACCGTGTGCTCGATCCGAGGACCAAGACAGGATGAGTAGAGGTATTTCGGGCTTGGCTGCGGCTAGTCACCCTTCGGGCCACCTCTCCCCCTGCCAGGGGGAGAGGAAAAGGCGGTCGCATGCTTGGCGCCTTTCCTTTCCCCCGTCGAACCGGGGAGAGGTGGTCTGCGAAGCAGACCGGAGCGGGGGTCGACAGCTTCAAGGGGCATCGTCATGACCGTCTCCGACGCCCGCCCCTTCTCCCGTCGCGCATGGTTGCTGTCGGAGCGGCCGGCATCGCGCATGCAGGCAAGGCTCGGTCGCGCCTATGTCGCGTGGCGGCGCTTTTCCGCCAATCGTCTGGCCTTTGTCGGTCTGCTGATCATCATCGCCCTGCTGCTCGTCGCCGCCCTTGCCGGTGTGCTGGCGCCGTATTCGCCGACCTTCGGTGACTTGAAGAACGCGCGGCTGCTGGCGCCGAGTGCGCAACACTGGTTCGGCACCGACGACCTCGGCCGCGACATCCTTTCGCGCATTCTCTACGGTTCGCGTTGGACCCTCTATGTGGTCATTCTGGTCGCCATCATCGCGGCTCCCATCGGTCTTCTGGTCGGCACCGTCGCCGGCTACGCCGGCGGCTGGACCGATGCCATCCTGATGCGCATCACCGACATCTTCCTCGCTTTCCCCAAGCTGATCCTGGCGCTGGCCTTTGTCGCCGCCCTCGGTCCCGGCATCGAGAACGCGGTGCTCGCCATCGCCATCACCTCCTGGCCGCCCTATGCCCGAATTGCCCGCGCGGAAACGCTGACCGTGCGCAATTCGGATTACATCAAGGCGGTGCAACTGATGGGCGCCTCGCCCTTCCGTATCGTGCTGCGCCACATCATGCCGCTCTGCATCTCCTCGCTGATCATCCGCGTCACGCTCGACATGGCCGGCATTATCCTGACCGCCGCCGGCCTCGGCTTCCTCGGCCTTGGCGCGCAGCCGCCACTGCCCGAATGGGGCACGATGATCGCGTCGGGGCGCCGCTTCGTGCTCGACCAATGGTGGGTGGCCGGTGCGCCGGGCTTCGCCATCCTCATCGTCAGCCTCGGCTTCAACCTGCTTGGCGACGGCCTGCGCGACGCACTCGATCCCCGGAGCAGTGACCAATGAGCCGCCAGACGGGGACACTGCTTGAGGTAGATGATCTGCGCGTCACCTTTCCGACCCGTACCGGCATGATCGAGGCGGTGCGCGGCGTCTCCTTTTCGCTCGGCCGCGAACGGCTCGGCATTGTCGGCGAGTCCGGCTCGGGCAAGTCGCAGACGGGCCGCGCCATCATGGGCCTGACACCGCCGCAGGCCCGGATATCAGCCAGCAAATTGACCTTCGACGGCATCGACCTGCTCGGCGTCTCGCCACGCCAACGCCGGGCGCTGCGCGGCAACCGCATCGCCATGATCCTGCAGGATCCGAAATATTCGCTCGACCCGGTGATGAGCATCGGCCGCCAGATCGTCGAGACTTTGCGCACCCATGAAAAGGTCGGCAAGGCCGAGGCGCGCGAGCGCGCGCTGGCCATGCTGGAGGCGGTACAGATCCGCGATCCCAAACGTGTCTTCGACCTGCATCCGCACGAAGTGTCCGGCGGCATGGGCCAGCGTGCCATGATCGCCATGATGCTGATCGCCGGGCCGGAAATGATGATCGCCGACGAGCCGACCTCGGCGCTTGATGTCACGGTGCAGCTCGACGTGCTCGGCATTCTCGACAGGCTGGTCGCAGAGCGCGGCATGGGGCTGATCTTCATCTCGCACGATCTGCGTCTGGTCTCGTCCTTCTGCGACCGCGTCATCGTCATGTATGCCGGCAAAGTGGTCGAGCAGCTCAAGGCTTCGGAACTCAGCCAGGCGCAGCATCCCTACACGCGCGGCCTGCTCAACTGCATGCCCAAGATCGGCGCCGACCGTCACCCGCTGCCGGTGCTCGACCGCAAGCCAGAGTGGGCGGCATGACTTCCGCGATTGCCGTCGACAGGCTGGAGGTGATCTTCGACCGCTTCCGCGCGTTGAAGGGCGTCAGCCTCGATGTGCAGCCGGGTGAATCCTTCGGCCTGGTCGGTGAATCCGGCTCAGGCAAATCGACACTGCTGCGAGCCATAGCCGGCCTTGCGCCGGTCGCCTCGGGCAGCATCACCGTCAACGGCAAGACGCTCGGCACGCGCCGCGACAAGGCTTTTTACCGCGAAGTGCAGATGGTTTTTCAGGATCCGTATGGCTCGCTGCATCCGCGCCAGACCGTCGACCGCCTGCTGCAGGAGCCGCTTGCCATCCACAGCTTTGCCGATGGCGAAAAGCGGATTGAACGCGCACTCGACGAGGTCGGCCTCGGCAACGGTTTTCGCTTCCGTTATGCGCACCAATTGTCGGGCGGCCAGCGCCAGCGCGTGGCGATCGCGCGCGCGCTCATCCTCGAGCCCTCGATCCTGCTGCTCGACGAGCCGACCTCGGCGCTCGACGCCTCGGTGCAGGCCGAAGTGCTCAACCTGCTGGAGGAAGTCCGCCGGCGGCGCAAGCTGACCTTCCTGATGGTCAGCCACGACCTCGCCATCATCACCCACATGTGCGAGCGGCTGATGGTGATGCAGGGCGGCGAGGCGGTGGAGAATCTGGTGGCGAACGACCTCGTCGAGCGCCGCGTGACGAAGGATTATACGCGCAACCTGCTCAGGGCGAGCGACGGGTTTGTGAGAACCGCCTCCGATCAAGTTTGACGATAGTTGTCCGACGCGACGATAGTTGTCCGACGCAAAGTGTATTTCCCGCCTCAGGCCGCTCCGCTCTCCGGCAGGACCTCATCCTGCTGCGCTTCGCCTTCCGCCGCGTCTTTCGGCTCCTTGATCCTGAACCACGTCACATAAAGCGCCGGCAGGAACAGCAGCGTGATTGCGGTACCCGCAATGATGCCGCCCATCATCGCGTAGGCCATCGGCCCCCAGAACACTTCGCGGGCGATCGGGATCAGGGCCAGGCTGGCCGCGGCGGCGGTCAGCGCGATCGGCCGCATGCGGTGCTCTGTCGCTTCGATGACCGCGGCCCAGCGATCCCTGCCCCCGGCGACAAGGTCCTCGATCTGGACGATCAGGATGACCGAGTTGCGGATCAGGATGCCGATCAGCGCCAGCACGCCGAGGATGGCGACGAAGCCGAGCGGCGCGCCGCTTGGCACCAGGGCCGCCACAACGCCAATCAGGCCCAATGGCGCCACCGCCACCACCAGGAACAGGCGCTGGAAGCTCTGCAACTGCACCATCAGGATGGTCGCCATGACGAACAGCATCAGCGGCACTACGGCCGCGATTGGTCCCTGGCTCTTGGCGCTTTCCTCGACCGAGCCGGCGGTCTCGACCGAATAGCCAGGCGGCAGCTTGGCGATGAAGGCGTCGACCGACGGCTTCAACTCGTTGACGACGGTCGCCGGCAGTACGTCGCCAACCAAGCCGGCGCGCACCGTGATAGTCGGGATGCGGTCGCGCCGCCAGACGGTGGGCTGCTCCAGATCGTAGCGAAAATTGGCGACCGCGGCGAGGGGGATCGCCTCGCCATTGCCGGTCGGCAGCTGGATGTTCTGCAGCGTCTCGATCGAGCCGCGCTCGGCTTCGCGCGAACGGGCCACGACGTTGATGAGGTATGTCGCGTCACGCACCTGTGTGATAGTCGCGCCGCCCACCGTGCTGTTCAGCGTGCTGGCGATGTCGGACGAGGTGATGCCGAGCTGGCGCGCCTTGTCCTGCAGTACGTCGACCCTCAGCACACGCTGCGGTTCGTTCCAGTCGAAGGTCGGTGCTGCGAGCTTCGGATTGGCTGAGATCACGCCGGCGAATTGCTGCGCCAGTTCTCGAACCGTCTGGATGTCAGGGCCGCCGACGCGGTACTGTACAGGCCGTCCAACCGGTGGTCCGAGCTCAAGCGGCTTGACGAAGGCGTCGGTGCCGACAAACTCCGCGCGCAGCAGCTTCTCCAGCGCCGGCTTCACCCGGTTGCGCGCCTCAATGCTCTTGGTGACAATCACCGTCTGGCCGAAATAGGGATTGGCCGGCTGCACGTCATAGGCCAGCACGAAGCGCACCGCGCCCTGACCGATATAGGAGGAAAAATGGTCGATGTCGGGATTGCCGACCAGCGCCCGCTGTTCGAAGCGCTCCACCTGGTTGCGTGTTTCGGCAATCGAGGAGTTCTGAGGCAGGTTCCAGTCGACGATCAGCTCCGGCCGGTCGGAAGGCGGGAAGAACTGCTGTTGCACTAGGCCGAAGCCGGCGATCGAGGCAGCGAACAGAAGCACGGTCACGATGATCGTCAGCCAATGCCGGCGCACCGAGCCGACAAGCACGCGCCGGAACAGCGACGTGAAGCGGCCCGGCCGGTCGTGATGCTTGGTCTTCATTGTCGCCGGCAGGATGGTGACGCCGAGCAGCGGCGCGAACAGCACCGCCACGATCCATGACACCAGCAGCGATACGGCGATGACGACGAACAGCGTGAAGGTGTATTCGCCGGCAGCACTCGAGTTGAGCCCGATCGGGATGAAGCCTGCGACCGTCACCAGCGTCCCGGTCAGCATCGGGAAGGCGGTCGAGGTGTAGACATAGGTCGCCGCCTTGCGCAGATTGTCACCAACCTCCAGCCGCGCCACCATCATTTCGACCGCGATCATCGCATCGTCGACCAGCAGTCCGAGCGCGATGATCAGCGCGCCCAGTGAAATGCGCTGCAGCGATATCCCCAGATACTCCATGACCGTGAAGGTGATGGCCAGCACCAGCGGGATCGACAGCGCCACGACGAAGCCGGCGCGCATGCCGAGGCTGATGAACGACACCGCGAGCACGATGGCTACCGCCTCGAACAGCGCACGCGTGAAACCCGAGACCGCCTCCTCGACGATGACAGGCTGGTCGGCGACCAGATGCACGCCGACGCCGACCGGCAAGTCGGCCAGCACCTTGTTCATCTCCTCGTGCAGTGCCTCGCCGAATTTGAGCAGATTGGCATTGGGCTTCATGCCGATGGCAAGCCCGATCGCGTTTTGGCCGTTGAAGCGGAACAAGGCCGTCGGCGGGTCGACGTAACCGCGGGTGATCGTCGCCACGTCGCTCAGCCGGAAGAACCGATCGTTGACGCGCAGATTGATGGCGCGCAGGCTCTCCTCGGAAGTGAATTGGCCACCGACGCGCACGCTGATGCGCTCCGGCCCGGACTGGATCACGCCGGACGGCGTGATCGCATTCTGCGCCTGCAGGCTGGCGACGATTTGCTGCTGGTTGAGGCCAAGCGCCGCTATCTGGCGCGTCGAGAATTCGAGATAGATGGCCTCGTCCTGCGCGCCGACCAGATCGACCTTGCCGGCATTGGGCACGGTCAGGATTTTTGTCCTGATATCCTCCACATAGTCGCGCAATTGACGTTGTGTCAGCCCGTCTGCGGTGAAGGCATAGATGTTGCCGTAGACATCGCCGAAGCGGTCGTTGAAGAACGGGCCTTGCACGCCTTGCGGAAATTGCGCCTTGATGTCGTTGACCATGTTGCGCACCTGAAGCCAGTTCGGCACGACGTCGCGCGCCTTGGTGGTGTCCTTCAGGTTGACGAAGATGACAGTCTGGCCGGCTGTGGTGACTGATTTGGTGTAGTCGAGGCTGTCGAGTTCCTCGAGCTTCTTCTCGATGCGGTCGGTCACCTGCCGCACCGTTTCATTGACCGATGCGCCCGGCCAGTTGGCCTGGATGATCATGGTCTTGATGGTGAAGGCCGGATCTTCCTCGCGGCCGAGATTGAGATAGGAAAACACGCCAGCCACCACGAAGACCAGCATGAAATACCAGACCAGCGAGCGGTGGTTGAGCGCCCAGTCGGAGAGGTTGAAGCCTTTCATGAGGCCCCTCCCTCGGGCACTTTGACCTTCTGGCCCTCGCTCAGGTTGTGGACGCCCGCCGTGACGACGCGCATCCCGGCTTCGAGCCCTTCGGCCACAGTGAAGGTGCCGCCGGCCTTCGACGCGACCTTGATATCGCGCATGCTCACGCTGGAGGTCTGCGGGTCGACGATCCACACTTTTTCGGAACCATTCTTGTCGAGCAAAGCCGAGATGGGCAGCTCGATCCTTGGTACGACCTTGGTCATGCGGATCGCCGTTACCGTCGAGCCGAGCCTGAAGGCCTGCGGCGGATCGGTCAGCGTCAGCTTGACGCGGCGCGTTCGGGTCGAGCCCTCGGCCTGGGGCGCGATCTCGCGCAGCTTGGCCTCGGTCTGAATTGTCGGCAGCGACTGCAGGACGACATGGAACGGCGTGCCGGCCGTTAGATCGCCGGTCAACTGGTCGGGAATGTCGACGACTGCCTCGCGCGGGTCCGAGCGCGCCACGGTGACGACCGTCTGCCCGGGTGAGACCGTCTGGCCGACCTCGGCACCGACGGCGGTGACGACGCCATCGAAATCCGAGAACAGCCTGGCATAGCCGAGTTGCTCCCGGGATTTGGCCAGCGAAGCCTTTGCCCGCTCGACACTGGCTTCCGCGGCTTTGCGTGCCTGCTGCGCGGCATCGAAGACCGATTGCGACGTATTGGCGGACGTGAGCAACTGGCGCTGGCGCTCCTCGCTGGCGGCGGCATTGGCGAATTGCGCCTCGGCATTGGAGAGTTCGGCCTTGGCCGCCTGGACGGCCAACTCCAGCGCGGTTGGGTCGAGTGCCGCGATCGTCGTGCCCTTGCTGACGATGTCGCCGACCTTGACGTCGCGCGAGACGACGCGACCGAGCAGGCGGAAGGCAAGGTCGGCGCTGACCTGCGGTTCGACCGAGCCGGCGAAACCGAAGGTTTGCGTGGTGCGCGGCTCGACCACCACCGACAGCACCGGCCGGACGATCTCCGGCGGCTTCTCGTCCGATTTCGAACAGGCGGCAAGCGCGGCAAGGCCAAGCAGGACGGGTAGCAGCCGCTTCATTGCGCCGCTCCCGATATCTCGACCGTCTGGCCGGGGCTGAGCAATTGCCCGCCTGATGTAACGACGCTCTGGCCTTCGTTCAGTCCCTTGGCGATGACGACGGTACCTGAATCAAACGCCAGCACCTCCACCGGCGTCGTCGCGACTGCCTTGGACGCGGGATCGACGATCCAGACCGCCGGCTTGCCGGCACTGGATGTCAGGGCCTGCCAAGGCAACAGGATCGCCTTCGCCGGCTTGGCGCCGACCGAGCCGATCACGGCTGCCCCGAGCGGCATGCCGGCGGGCGTGTCGGGAATGGCGACCTTGACCCTTATCGAGCCTGAAGCCGGGTCGACCGCCGGCGAGATTTCGCGCACCTTGCCTGTTGCCCTGACCTGCGGGTCGGACAACAGCGTGATCGTCACCGCCGGAGAGGCCGGCGTCCTGGCGACCAGCGTCTCCTGCACATTGAACACCGCGTCGCGGTCGCCATCCTCGGCGACGGTGAAGACGGTCTGCGCCGCCTGCACCACCTGGCCGGTTTCGACCTGCCGGGCGGTGATCACGCCGGCCGCACCGGCCTTGAGTTCGGTGAAGGACAGGTTCTGCTGGGCATTGGTGAGCGCGCTCCGCGCGGCATCGACGCTGCCTTGCGCCACCTTCAGCGTCTGGTCGGCCACGTCATAGTCGCGCCTCGTGGTGAAGCCCTGGGCAAGCAGCGTCTTTTGCCGCTCGAAAGTGGCCGCGGCCTGTGTCAATTGCGCCTGCGCGGCATCGAGATCGGCCTGCGCCGAACGCAGATCGGATTCCTGCTCCTGCGGATCGATGCGGGCAAGCACTGTCCCCTGATCGACATGCTGGCCGACATCGACAAGCCGCTCCGCGACGCGTCCGCCAACCCGGAACGAAAGATTGTTCAACGTACGCGCCGCGATCACCCCGGTCAGCGAGGTTCTCGGCGCATAATCGGCCATCGCCACCGTTTCGGTGCGCACCATGACCGGCAGCTTCTTTTCCGCCGCCTCCTGCTTCTGGCAACCGGCGAGCAGCACCAGGGCCGTGCAGGCGAGAATCGAAGCGGCTGGACAAGACAAAGAGGGAGTTTTGGCGGATCGCGGCGAGATGGACGATGTCGCGTTCCTGCTCATGGTTCCCTCGGTCGCGCGCCGGTCGCTGATCGCGATCCCCTCCCGGATATCAGGAGGATAATCGATCCCGAAGAAAAGGAAACCGGTGAATCGCCGGACTGGTCAGGCCCAATCGACCCGGTGACGGTGCCGACTTGAGGAAAATCTGAAATAAGGCCAGAAGGGGAATTCAACGACATCAAACAGAACGGGCGCCGGCCCGGTAAGGGATATCATGAAGAACTCCGCCATTTCCGAACGCAAGAACCAGTCGATCTCGCGCGGCGTCGGCATGACCACGCAGATCTACGCCGATCGGGCTGAAAATTCGGAAATCTGGGATGTCGAGGGCCGCCGCTATATCGACTTCTCCTCGGGCATCGCCGTCGTCAACACCGGCCACCGCCATCCCAGGGTGATCGAGGCAGTCAAGGCGCAACTCGACCGCTTCACCCACACCTGCCACCAGGTCGTGCCTTATGAAAGCTATGTGCGGCTGGCCGAACGGCTGAACGCCATGCTGCCCGGCAAGTTCGAGAAGAAGACCATCTTCGTCACCACCGGCGCCGAGGCGGTGGAGAATGCCATCAAGATCGCTCGCAACGCCACCGGCCGCCAGGCCGTCATCGCCTTTGGCGGCGGCTTCCACGGCCGCACCTTCATGGGCATGGCGCTGACCGGCAAGGTCGTGCCCTACAAGGTTGGCTTCGGAGCCATGCCGGGCGACGTCTACCACGTGCCGTTCCCCGTGCAACTGCATGGTGTCTCGGTCGCCGATTCGCTGGCCGCGCTCGACAAGCTATTCAAGGCCGATGTCGATCCGGCCCGCGTCGCCGCGATCATCATCGAGCCGGTTCAGGGCGAGGGCGGCTTCTACGACGCGCCGCGTGAACTCCTTACGGCGCTGCGCAAGCTTTGCGACCAGCACGGCATGCTGCTCATCGCGGACGAAGTGCAGACCGGCTTTGCCCGCACCGGCAGGATGTTCGCCATGGACCACCATGAGGTGGCGGCCGACATCACCACCATGGCCAAGAGCCTCGCCGGCGGCTTCCCGCTGTCGGCGGTCACCGGCCGCGCCGAGATCATGGATGCGCCCAGCCCCGGCGGGCTCGGCGGCACCTATGGCGGCAGCCCGATCGGCGTCGCCGCGGCACACGCCGTCCTGGATGTCATCGAGGACGAAAAGCTCTGCGACCGCGCCAACACGCTGGGCGCGCGGCTGAAGCAGCGTCTGCAGTCGATCCGTGACGACGTTCCCGAGATTGTCGACATCAGGGGTCTGGGCTTCATGAACGCGGTCGAATTCAACGATGTCAAGAAGGGCTTGCCGTCGGCCGAGATCGCCAACGCGATCCGCCTGAAGGCGCTCGACAAGGGTCTGATCCTGTTGACCTGCGGCGTCTACGGCAACGTCATCCGCTTCCTGGCGCCGATCACCATCCAGGACGAGGTCATGAACGAAGCGCTCGACATTCTGGAAAGCTCGATCCGCGAAGTCTGCGCCGCCTGAACCGCGTTACCTCCCCCTCGTGGGGAGGTCGGACCGCAGGTCCGGGTGGGGGGCTTGGCGCCGACCCCACCCCGCCGCTGCTTCGCAGCGACCCTCCCACAAGGGGAGGGCGGCTATCCCGCAGCTCTTGCCGGCTCATTCTGCTGAAAGGCAGCCAGAGCCGCCTTCAACCCCTCGGGACCCACTGCCACCATTTGCGGTGTCGGCGAAAAACCGACGCCGAGCATCTTGCGGCCAAGCATGTGGTCGCCGGGGCGGTTGACGGATTCGATGCCGAGCAGCCGGTCGCCGGCATAGTGGTAGATCGAGAATTTGTTGTCGGGCAGGTCGCCCAGCACGACATGGCTGTCGCCGCCGGCGGTCAGGCCGACCATCTGCAGCTTCATGTCCCCGATGTCGGACCAGAACCATGGCACCGCCGAGTAGGCGTCGGTGTGATCGGTAATTGTCCGGGCGGCAAGCCGCGCCTGGTCGGTGGCGTTCTGCACCGATTCCAGCCGCACCTCACCGCCGGTGAACCAGTGCCGGTAGGAGGCGGCATCGCCGATGGCCAGAATCTCCGGCGCCGAGCTGCGCATCTGGTGATCGACGCGGATGCCGTTGGCGACAGCAAGGCCCGCGGCTTGCGCCAGTTCGACATTCGGCACGGCGCCGATGCCGACCACGACCATGCGCGCCGGCAGCCTTTCGCCTGACGAGGTGATCGCGGCCGTGACATGGCCGTTTTCGCCTTCGAGCCTTGAAATCGAGGTTCCGGTGAGGATGCGCACGCCTGTCGCTTCCAGCCTTTGCCGGACATGGCTCGCCACCATCGGCGCCACGGCGCGGCCGAGCAGCCGGTCGACGGCTTCGACGACCGTCACGGTGCGGCCGGCCGCCCGCAGCGTCGCGGCGATCTCCAGCCCGATGAAGCCGCCGCCGAGGATAACGACGTCTTCGCTCCGCGCGCTCAACTCCCGGATCAGCCGCGCATCGGCCAGCGAGCGCAGCGACACCACACCGGACAGATCCGCGCCGGGCAGCGGCAGGGCGCGCGGGCGCGATCCGGTCGCCAGGATCAGATGGTCGAAGGCAAGTACGCCGCCGCCGGCAATGTCGAGACTATGGCGGCCGGCATCGATGCGCTCGATCCGCATCCCCGGCCGGTAGTCAATGGCGCTGCCGGTGTAGAACGTCTCGCCCCGAAGCGGTTGAGGCTTGGCTCCGGCCTCCTTGATGAAGGTCTTCGACAGCGGCGGCTTGTGGTAGGGCAGTTCGTTCTCGTCGCCGACCAGGATCACCGGCCCGTCATAGCCATCCTCGCGCAGACTGGCGGCCGCCTGCACGCCCGCGTGACCCGCACCGACAATGACCACGCCGTTCTTCATCGCATTCCGATCCCGCTCGATCCTAGGACGTCTTGCCAAGTGGCAATTGTCTGGCGCCGCCGCAAGAGAGGGTTTGCGGGTCGCACCCGGGACGGCGACTGTCAATCGTACAGTTCGGTGCAGTGTCGGCGCAACGGGCGCATAAAGTTGACTATTGCAGTTTAGAATAATTCTAAACTATTGTTTCGATTGGGTTTTCCAGCAATTCCCATTGACTTTCATCGGACTCGAAGCTTTAAGGAAGCTCGCGCATTGGCGCATCCCTTTGATGTCTGGGCCTTGAACCCGTTCGATTGGAGGCATTTTGGTGTCTTTCTTCCCTGAGCCGCGTGATCACGCGGCATGTCTTGCGCCCAATGGCATGAATGTGGCCTGGCGTGGGTTGGCGCGCGCGCCGCTTAGAAAATTTCCGAGGAACTGGAGAGCGATAATGACAGCACGATATGGCGGCAGGCTGGCGGCGATCGGCGCCACGGCGCTGCTGACGGCAGCGGTATTCGTGCTGCCTGCCAGGGCGGAAACCGACGCGAAGGCGGTCATCAAGACTTACGCGGATATCGGGCTTGCCAAATATGAGGATTCGCTGACCACGGCGCAGGCGCTCGACAAGGCGGTTGACGCACTGCTTGCCAACCCGTCGGCGGAAACGCTCCATGCTGCCCGCGACGCCTGGAAGGCGGCGCGCGTGCCCTACCAGCAGACCGAGGTCTACCGCTTCGGCAACAAGATTGTCGATGACTGGGAAGGTGAGGTGAATTCCTGGCCACTGGACGAAGGCCTGATCGACTATGTCGCCAAGAGCTACGGCACCGAGTCCGATGCGAATTCTCTCTATACCGCCAATGTGATCGCCAACAAGGACATCGAGATCAACGGCAAGAAGATCGACGCCTCGACGCTTTCGCCGGAATTCCTCTCCGGCACCTTGCAGCAAGCCGGTGGTATCGAGGCCAACGTCGCTACCGGCTATCACGCCATCGAGTTCCTGCTCTGGGGCCAGGATCTGCACGGCACCGGTCCAGGCGCGGGCGAGCGTCCCTATACGGACTACGACCTCAAGAACTGCACCGGCGGCAATTGCGCCCGCCGCGCACAGTACCTGAAATCGGCAACTGACCTTCTGGTTTCCGACCTGCGGAAGATGGTCAACGACTGGAAGGAAGACGGCGCCGCGCGCAAGAACCTCGTCGATGGCGAGCCGAACACCGCGATCTCGATCATCTTCACGGGCATGGGGTCGCTCTCCTACGGCGAACTGGCGGGTGAACGCATGAAGCTCGGCCTGCTGCTGCATGACCCGGAAGAGGAGCAAGACTGCTTCTCCGACAACACCTACAACTCACATCTCTATGATGCAGTCGGCATCCGCGCCGCTTACCATGCCAGCTATACCAGGCTTGATGGCACCGTCGTTTCAGGTCCCTCGGTGTCCGATATGGTCAAGGTCGCCGATCCGGCGATCGACAAGGAATTGACTGATAAACTCGATGTCACCGTCGCCAGGATGGAGGCGATCAAGGCGCGCGCCGAGGCCGGCGAGGCCTATGACCAGCAGATCGCCGAAGGCAATACGGCGGGCAATGCCACCGTTCAGGCGGCGATCGACGCGTTGATCGACCAGACCAAGTCGATCGAGCGCGCGGTCGGTTCGTTGAAGTTGAACGCCATTGCCTTCGAAGGTTCCGACAGCCTCGACGCACCCGACAAGGTGTTCAAGTAGGCCTACCCCAAGCCAAACGGCGCCGCACCGGCGCCGTCAGCCAGAGCGACGAAATGCTGATCTGCCATTGCAACATCATCACCGAGAAGGAGATCGAGCAGACGATCATCGGCCTGCTGGATCAGGATCCCTGGCAACTCATCGTGCCGGCAAAAGTCTATCACGCCATGCACAAACGGGGTCGGTGTTGCGGCTGCTTCCCAAATGTGGTCGAAACGATCATTCGGGTCACCGAGAACTACCACGCCCGCTCGCAGGCGAGCGGCGTGGACATCGTTTCACATCTGGATCGCGTCAGAGGCCTGCGCGTTCAATACGGGAGCAGAACCCATGAAAGGCGAACCACAGGTCATCGAGCGGCTTAACGAGGCTCTTTTTCTGGAACTCGGCGCCGTCAACCAATATTGGGTGCATTTCCGTCTGCTCGAGGATTGGGGATACGCCAAGCTGGCCAAGAAGGAGCGTGCGGAATCGATCGAGGAGATGCACCACGCCGACAAGCTCGTGGCCCGCATCATCTTCCTTGAAGGCCATCCCAACCTTCAGTCCGTGGCGCCGCTGCGCATCGGCCAGAACGTCAAGGAAGTGCTCGAATCCGATCTTGCCGGTGAATATGACGCGCGCACTGCCTACAAGCGCTCGCGCGAAATTTGCGATGAAGCGGGCGACTACGTATCGATGAAACTGTTCGAGGAACTGCTGACCGACGAGGAAGGCCACATCGACTTCCTCGAGACGCAGCTCGACCTCCTTGCCTCGATCGGCGAGGAGAAGTACGGCCAGCTCAACGCCGCATCGGCGGACGAGGCGGACTAAGGATATGCGGGAATGCGGCGCCTCTTAGACGTCCTGCGCCGCTTGCGGCGGGCCAAGGGTCCGCTGCGCCTTCGGAAAACGCCAGCGATACCGGCTGGTCGGCGTGGCCTTATTCTGGTGCTGGCGCTGACACCCTCCGCGATCGCCGGCGACCTTCAACCGGCCGGCCTCGCCACCACGCGCACCGATCTCAATGCTAAGGATCAGGCGCGCGTCACCGCCGTCAGCAGGCCGACCACGGATTTCTCCAAACCCGAGCCTTTCGAACTGATGCAAGGTGGCGCCGGCACCTCGCGGAAGGACGTCAGCCGTGATTCCTTCTCGCAATCCTCAGCCAACATCAGCTTCGAGGAAGAAGGCACCTTCAAGCTCGGCAACGCGCTTTTCCGCAAGAACTGGGTGTCGTCGCCATCCTCGACGCAGGCCTCGGATGGGCTTGGGCCCCTGTTCAACGAACGCGCCTGCCAGAACTGCCATCTGAAGGATGGCCGCGGCCGACCGCCGCAAGGCGATGCCGGCACCACCTCGATGTTCCTGCGGCTGGCGCGTGACGCAAGCAGCGCGGAAGAGAAGGCGGCGCTCGCCGACCACAGGCTGCTCAATCTCCCGGACCCGGTCTATGGCACGCAGTTGCAGGAACTGGCCGTCCCTGGCCTCAAGGGAGAAGGCAGGATGCGAGTCGACTATAAGGAACGCAAGGTGGAACTGACGGACGGCACCGTCATTTCCCTGCGCAAACCCACCTACGCGGTCGACGATCTTGCCTATGGGCCGCTCGATCCGCGCACCACGCTGTCGCCGCGCCTGACGCCGCCGATGATTGGCCTTGGCCTGATCGAACAGATTGCGCCGGCCGACATTGTGGCCCATGCCGACCCGGACGACAGGGACGGCGATGGCATCTCCGGCAAGTTGAACATCGTGCGTGATGACCTAAGCGGCGAGCTGACGCTTGGCCGTTTCGGCTGGAAGGCGCAGGCGGCGTCGATCCGCCAGCAGGCCGCGGATGCCTTTGCCGGCGATATCGGCATCTCGACGGCGGAAGAGCCGAAACACTGGGGTGATTGCACCGCCGCGCAGGAAAAATGCCTCGCAATGCCCAACGGCGTGCAGGCGCGTCTCGGCCCGGCCGAGGCGCCGGCGCCGGTAATGGATCTCGTCACCTTCTATTCACAGAACCTGGCTGTGCCGGCGCGGCGCGGCCTCGCTTCGCCTGATGTGCTCGCCGGCAAGAAGGTCTTTTACGAAATCGGCTGCGTCGCCTGTCACACGCCGAAATTCGTCACCCGTCGCGATGCGCCTGACAAGGCGCAGGCGTTCCAGTTGATCTGGCCTTATTCCGATTTCCTGCTGCACGACATGGGGCCGGATCTTGCCGATGGCCAGACCGTGGGCGAGGCGACCGGCAATGAGTGGCGCACCCCGCCGCTATGGGGTATCGGCCTCACCGAAACGGTCAACGGCAATTCCTTCTATCTGCACGATGGCCGTGCGCGCTCTTTGGTCGAGGCTATCCTGTGGCATGGTGGCGAGGCGCAGAAGGCGCGCGACCGCTTTGCCGCCACCGGCGCCATCGAGCGCGATGCATTGGTCAAATTCCTGGAGTCACTTTGATGCCGAAGCGTTTCGCGCTGGTCCTCGTTCTCCCATTGGCCCTGCTGGGGGCCTTGCCCGCATCGGCCGCGGTGAAAGCCTCTGACGTCATCCAGCGTGCGATCGACGGCTTTATCCGACCGGCCTATGAGGACCTGCACCAGCATACGGAAGCCCTCGTGAAAGCGATGCACAAGCTCTGCGAGGCGCCGTCGCAAGGGGAGCTTGATGCGGCGCGGGCCGAATTTTCGGCCACCATTCATGCCTGGTCATCGGCCGAGATCATCGGTTTTGGGCCGATCAAGGAGAACAACAGGCTGGAGCGCATGCTGTTCTGGCCGGACCGCAAGAGCATCGGTCTGAAACAGGTTCAGGCGGCGTTGTCGGACGAGGATCCAGCCGCCACCGACCCTGTCCAGCTCGCCGGCAAGAGCGTTGCCATGCAGGGGCTCGGCGCGCTGGAATTCGTGCTTTACGGCGACGGCGCCGATGTCTTGACGGGCAAGGACGAACCCTATCGCTGCGCCTATGGTGCGGCCGTTGCCGGCAACATCGAAATCATCGCCGCCGACGTCAGCGCGGCCTGGAGCAAACCGGACGGTTTCGCCGCACTCTGGGCCAATCCGGGGCCGCAAAATGCGCTCTATCGCGATGGCAACGAGGCGGTCACCGAACTGGTCGGCGTCTTCATCAACGAGCTGGAAATGGTCCGCGATGTGCGCCTGAAGGGTTTTCTGGGCGCTAGACCCGATGCCGACAAGCCAAAACAGGCGATCTACTGGCGTTCGCAAAACACCGCCAATGCGCTGGCTGGAAATCTGGCCGGCGTCGATGCGCTGTTCCAGCTGTCGAAGCTTGGCGACGCGCTGCCGCCGGATGCGCATTGGATGGCGGAATCGATCCACATCCAACTGGTCAACGGCGTGGCGACCGCCAAGGCCGTCCGGGGCCCGATCGACAAGGCGCTCGCCGATCCGGCGCTGCGTGAAAAACTCGAGCATTTCGCCCTGATCACCTCCAGCCTGTCGACCTTGATCGGCACCAGGCTGACCGCCGAGTTCGGCCTGACCGCCGGCTTCTCGTCGCTGGATGGGGACTGAGCATGAAGAGATTGCTCATCGACCGCCGCGATTTCTTGAGGGCCGCCGGCATCGGCTTCGCCGCCGCCGTGACGCCCTCCGTCTGGGCAAACACGCTTGCTGCTGACGCGGTCTTCGCCACCGCCTTCGTCAAGCGCGACGGCAGTTTTGGCGCTGCCGTCCTGTCCGAGGCCGGCAAGCTTCTGCATGCGATCGACTTGCCCGATCGCGGCCATGACGTCACCTTCGATCCCATATCGAAGCGTTCGGTGGTCTTCGCCCGCCAGCCCGGCACCTTCGCCGTCGTTTTCGATCACACGGGGCGCGACGCTCCGCAAACCATCGCCAGCATCACCGGCCGGCACTTCTTCGGTCACGGCGTGTTCTCGCCCGACGGCGCTCTGCTCTACGCCACCGAGAACGATTTCGACAACGCGGCCGGCGTGGTCGGCGTCTACGATGCGCGGGCGAAATTCAGTCGCATCGGCGAATTCCCGACCTACGGCATGGGGCCGCACGAACTTCTGCTGCTGGGCGACGGCAAGACGATCGCGGTCGCCAATGGCGGCATCGAGACCCATCCCGACTATGGCCGCGCCGAGCTTAACATTGCCACCATGAAACCCTCCTATGTGCTGGTCGACCGCGTCACCGGCGACCTGATCGAAAAGCATGAATTGCCGGCTGCATTGCACCAATTGTCGATCCGCCACATGGATACCGACCAGACCGGCGCCGTCTGGTTCGGTTGCCAGTACCGAGGCCCCGGCACCGATCGTCCGCTTCTGGTTGGACGGGCGGCGCGGGGCAAGGAGTTGCGGCTGCTCGACATGCCGCAGGACGTGCTGTCAGGTTTCCGCAACTATATCGGCTCGGTCGCCGCCAATCCTGTTGCCGGTACCGTCGCCGTCTCCTCGCCGGAAGGTAATTCGCTGGTCGTGATCGATGCGGGAAGGGGCCGGGTCGTCTCCTCCAGCGCGCTGGTCGAGGTCTGCGGCGTGGCGCCCGACCGGGCCGGCTTCATGGCCACCACGGGCGCCGGCGAGATCATCGAGGGCAATGGTGGCACGCGGTCGGAACCGGCCTATGTCTGGGACAACCACATGCTGCGCATAGAGCAGGCGGCATAAGCTCTTCTGCCAGGCCAAACCGAAGCCGCTTAACAAATTGTGCACTATACCCTTGCGATTGCGCGCTATGGCGGGCACAGGGAATTGTTTCTCGAACCGGTCGTTTCATGAAAGTTCTCGCCATCGACTGTGCCGCCAGCCTCTGCGCCGCCTGCGTCTACGACGCGGCGGTCGGGCGGGAGCTCGGCCGTTCGGTGCTCGATCTGGGCAAAGGCCATGCCGAGCACCTGATGGCCGTCATCGCCGAAGCGTTGAAGGCCGGTGCGACCGACTACGCCGGCCTTGGCGCCATTGCCGTTTCCGTTGGCCCCGGCTCCTTCACCGGCCTGCGCGTCGGTGTGTCGACCGCGCGCGGCCTGGCGCTGGCGCTCAAGGTGCCGGCAATCGGGGTGACGACCCTCGAGGCGCTGGCCGCCGAGGCGGCCACCGCATTTCCAGGCCGTGCCGTGCTGGCGGCGCTCGATGCCGGACGCGAGGAAATCCATGCCGCGCTCTACGATGAAATGTCAGTGTTGACTTACGGTCCGGCGGTGAGCACGCTTGCGAACGCGGTAGCCATGGCGTCGGAGCATTCCGCGGTGCTCGCCGGTACGGCAGCGACGCTGATCGGCCGCACCTTCGACATCGGGCCTCGGACAGCAACCGCCGACATCCTCACCTACGCCCGGCTGGCTGCCGCAAAGGGACAGGGCGAAAGGCCGAAGCCGCTTTATCTGCGCGGTGCCGATGCCAAGCCACAGGCCGGATTTATACTTTCGAGGCAAAGACCATGATCCCGAAAAGTGGAAGCCGGTTTTCGCGGACAAACGGCCCTGTTTGTCCAGAGATCATGGTCAGGCGAGAAAACGAGAATTGATGCGTATACCCTTTCTCCAATCGCGTCGCCGGGACTACGCGCTCGAGCCGCTCAGGGTCACCGACAGCCCCGCTGTCTCGGTGCTGCACCGCGAGGACTTTGTCCGCCCATGGACCGACGGTGAGTTCGCTGCCTTGCTCGAACAGGACACCGTCTTTGGCTATGCCGCGCGCGAAACCGGGCAGGGCGACAAGCCGCCTGTTGGCTTCGTCCTCGCCCGGCTGGCCGCGGGCGAGGGTGAAATCCTGACCGTCGCGGTGGCGCGATCGCATCGCCGCCAGGGCCTGGGCTGGCAGTTGATGGACGCGGTGCTGCGCGAACTCCATTCGCAGCGTGCCGAAGCCCTGTTCCTCGAGGTCGATGAGACCAATGCCGCCGCGATCGCCCTCTATCGTCGGCTGGGTTTTCGGGAAGTCGGCAAGCGCCCGGATTACTACAAGTCGCCTGATCGCGGGCCGACCGGCGCGCTTGTCATGCGCCGCGATCTTCGCTAGCGAGGGATCGGGTAGGGCCAGGACATATGATCGGAAAAATCAGGATTTTCCTGGCGCTGGGCCTTGTCGTCGCCGGGTCGCTGGTTCTCGTGCCGCTGCAGATACTGTCGATGAAGACGGGCTGGTGGCCGGAAGCCTTCGTCCTCAAGATCTGGCACCGGCTGATCATCCGGGCGCTCGGCATGCGCATTCATGTCAGGGGAACGCTGTCGGCCAAGCGGCCCTTGCTGGTGGCCTCCAATCACATTTCCTGGACCGACATCATGGTGCTGGGCTCTTTTGCCGATGTGAAGTTCATCGCCCGAGCCGACATGGAAGGCTGGCCGCTGATCGGCATGCTGTCGAAGCTGCAGCGCACCGTCTTCATCGAGCGCGAGCGCAAGCGCTCCTCGGGCGACCAGGCCAGCGAGATCGCCAACCGCATGGCCAAGGGC
Source organism: Mesorhizobium sp. B2-5-13 (assembly GCF_006440535.1). Taxonomy (NCBI): domain Bacteria; kingdom Pseudomonadati; phylum Pseudomonadota; class Alphaproteobacteria; order Hyphomicrobiales; family Phyllobacteriaceae; genus Mesorhizobium; species Mesorhizobium sp. B2-5-13. The sequence continues at coordinate 528,018 of NZ_VFUI01000002.1, forward strand.
GATGCCATGGTGCTGTTCGCCGAGGGGTCGACCGGTGACGGCAATGTCGTCCTGCCCTTCAAGAGCACGCTGTTCGGCGCCGCCTCGATGGCGATCTCGGAAGGTGCCGCGCAGGAAGTGTTCATCCAGCCCGTGGCGATCGCCTACACGCGGCTGCACGGCGTGCCACTCGGCCGCCGCCACCGCCCGATCGCCGCCTGGATCGGCGACGAAGACCTGATGCCGCATCTCAAGGTGCTGATGGCCGAGGGCGCGCTCGACGTGGAGGTGCATTTTGGCGAACCGATCGCCTTTGCCAAGGGTTCCAACCGCAAGGAAACGGCCAAGCTGATGGAAGGCCGGGTGCGCGAGATGATGCAGGCGGCCCTCGCCGATCCGCTCCCGAGCCGTTAGCCGCCGGCATGCGCCAGCTGACGCATGCCAGAATCGTCTGTTTTTTGTCACGGAAAGGCGTTAGAAGCCGCCGGATGGACTTGAACACGATTGAAAGCGACGACATCGGCACCGTGGCCGGACAGCCGGCGGTGCGCACCACGGCAGCGAAGAAGGTCTTCATCAAGACCTATGGCTGCCAGATGAACGTCTATGATTCACAGCGCATGACCGATGCGCTGGTCGCCGACGGCTATACCGCGACCGATGCAATCGGCGAGGCCGATCTGGTGCTGCTCAACACCTGCCATATCAGGGAAAAAGCCGCCGAAAAGGTCTATTCGGAACTTGGCCGCATCCGTGACATGAAGGCCGAGCGCGCCAGCGCCGGCCGCGAGATGCTGATCGGCGTCGCTGGCTGCGTGGCGCAGGCCGAGGGCGCCGAGATCATCCGCCGGTCGCCGGCCGTCGACCTGGTCATCGGGCCGCAGACCTATCACCGTCTGCCCGACGTGCTGGCGAGAGTGCGCGGCGGCGAGAAGATCGTCGAGACCGAATACGCCATCGAGGACAAATTCGAGCATCTGCCGCAGCCCAAGCGTGCCGAGGTGATCAAGCGCGGCGTCACCGCCTTCCTCACCGTCCAGGAAGGCTGCGACAAGTTCTGCACCTTCTGCGTCGTGCCCTATACGAGAGGCTCGGAAGTGTCGCGGCCGGTGGCGCAGATCGTCGCGGAGGCCGGGCGCCTGGCCGAGGCCGGGGTGCGCGAGGTGACGCTGCTCGGCCAGAACGTCAACGCCTGGCATGGCGAGGGCGAGAACGGTCAGGAATGGGGTCTCGGCCGCCTGCTGTTCAGGTTGTCTGAAATCCCTGGCCTAGCGCGGCTGCGCTATACCACCAGCCATCCGCGCGACATGGACGACGAATTGATCGCGGCGCACCGGGACCTGCCGTCGCTGATGCCCTATCTGCATCTGCCGGTGCAATCCGGCTCGGATCGCATTCTGAAGACGATGAACCGCAGGCATACGGCGAACGACTATCTGGCGCTACTCGACCGCATCCGTGCCGCGCGCCCCGATATCGCGTTGTCGGGCGACTTCATCGTCGGTTTCCCCGGCGAAACGGAAACCGATTTCGAGGCGACGATGGAACTGGTGCGCCAGGTGAACTACGCCTCGGCCTTCTCGTTCAAATATTCGCCGCGCCCCGGCACGCCGGGCGCCGACATGCCCGACCACGTGCCGGAAGCGGTCAAGGATGAGCGCCTGCAGCGCCTGCAGGCACTGCTGTTGAAACAACAGCAGGATTTCGGCTTGAGTTTGGTCGGCAGCACCATAGATACATTGATCGAGAAGCCCGGCCGCCAGGCCGGCCAGAAGGTTGGTCGCTCGCCTTGGCTGCAGCCGGTTATTGTTGATGAAATGGCCGGCGAAATCGGTGACATTATCAAGGTGCGAATCACGAAGACGGGCTACAACAGCCTGTTCGCCGAATTGGCCTGAGGGTCTCGGCAGATGAGGAGAGACGGTTGAGCGCAGCGGAGCTGAAGAATCTGCCCCCGGTACCGGCATCCGGGGCTTCTGACATGGCGCACATCGTTCTGACTTTCGACAACAACAAGCTTGCCAGCGCCCTTTACGGCCAGTTCGACGAGAACCTCGCCCGGTTGGAGCAGAAGCTCGGCGTCGACATCCGCTCGCGCGGTAACCAGTTGACCATCAAGGGGTCCGCTTCTGCCGCCGAACAGGCGCGCCGCGCCTTGGACAATCTCTACGGCATCCTGCAGAAGGGCGTCGATATCGGCCAGTCCGATGTCGACGGCGCCGTGCGCATGGCTGTCGCCGCCGATGATCAGCTCACGCTGCCGACATTGGAGCGCAAGGGCAAGGTCTCCGCCGCCCAGATCGCTACCCGCAAGAAGACCATCTATGCCCGCTCGCTGAACCAGGATGCCTATATGCGGGCGCTGGAGCGGTCCGAACTGGTGTTCGGCATCGGTCCGGCCGGCACCGGCAAGACCTATCTGGCGGTGGCGCATGCGGCGATGCTGCTCGAGCGCGGCATGGTTGAACGCATCATTTTGTCGCGACCGGCCGTCGAGGCCGGCGAACGGCTGGGCTTCCTGCCGGGTGACATGAAGGAGAAGGTCGATCCGTATCTGCGCCCGCTCTATGACGCGCTCTACGACATGATGCCGGCCGACAAGGTCGAGCGTGCGATTGCCGCCGAAGTGATCGAAATCGCGCCGCTTGCCTTCATGCGCGGCCGTACGCTGGCGCACGCCGCCGTCATTCTCGACGAGGCGCAGAACACCACGCCGATGCAGATGAAGATGTTTCTCACCCGTCTCGGCGAGAACTCGCGCATGATCGTCACCGGCGATCCCACCCAGATCGATCTTCCCCCGAGCACCAAATCAGGCCTGGTCGAAGCCTTGCGTGTGCTCGACGGTGTGGCAGGCGCGGTAACCGTGCGCTTCAACGACGTCGACGTCGTTCGCCATCCGCTGGTGGCCGAAATCGTCAGGGCCTATGACCGGGACACCAAGCTGGCTCGTGGCCTTGGCGCCGAGAATTGATGTGACGATGCGGCCTCATGCCTGAGGACAGCACATCCGGCGGCGGGAGCTTTCCGGGTCCCGTCGAGATCGATATATCGGTTGAAGCGGGCAACTGGCCCGATGAAGCAAGCCTGACGCGGCTGGTCGATCGCGCGGTTGACGCCGCTTTCGCCGAGACCGGTGTGACGGGTCGTTCCGAACTCAGCATTGTTTTTTCCGACGATGCCCATGTCCGTACCTTGAATGCGGACTGGCGCGGCAAGGACAAGCCCACCAACGTCTTGTCTTTCCCGGCTTTTCCGCATGTGAAAGGTGGTCCGCTGCCGCCGATGCTCGGCGACATCGTGCTTGCCGCCGAAACCGTGGCGCGCGAGGCGACACTGGAAGACAAGCCGCTGGAGAACCATATCTGCCATCTCGTCATCCATGGCCTGCTGCATCTCATGGGTCATGATCACGAGACTGACGCCGAGGCCGAGGAGATGGAAGCCGTCGAGCGCGCCGCGCTTGCAAGGCTTGCCATTCGCGATCCCTACGCGTAACTAAAAAGATCAATTGACCGGACGACGATGAACGACAAACCAGAGACTGCCGCCCGCCCCGATGCCGGCAGTGCGATCAAGGCTTCCGATACGTCGGAAGAGGGATCAAGTCCCAGTACCGTTACCGCTGGTGTTGCCAACACCGGCAGCGCCGCCACCGGCCCGTCGCCTGCCGGTCCCTCCCTGTTCAACCGCGTGCTGGGCCTGTTCCGGCAACGCAACGGCACCAGCTTGCGCGAGGAGATCGCCGGCGCGCTCGCCGAAACGACAAGCGATGTCGAATCCTTCTCGCCTGGCGAACGTGCCATGCTCAACAACATCCTGCGCCTGCGCGAAGTGCGCGTCGAGGACGTCATGGTGCCGCGCGCCGATATCGAGGCGGTCGAGATCGCCACGACGCTTGGTGACTTGCTTGGCATGTTCGAGCAATCCGGCCATTCCCGCATGCCGGTCTATTCCGAGACGCTCGACGACCCGCGCGGCATGGTCCATATCCGCGACGTGCTGGCCCATATCACCAAGATTGCGCGCGTCAGGAAGGGCCGCACGACCCGTAAAACGCCCGTCGCCACGGTTCTCGATCTTGCCCAGGTCGACCTCGCGCGCACCATCGGGGAGCTCAACCTGATCCGCCAGGTCCTGTTCGTGCCGCCGTCGATGCTTGCTTCCGACCTGATGGGCCGCATGCAGACGACGCGCACGCAAATGGCCCTGGTCATCGATGAATATGGCGGCACGGACGGCCTCGTCTCGCTCGAGGACATCGTCGAGATGGTGGTCGGCGACATCGAGGACGAGCACGACGACGACGAGCCGATGATCACCCAGACCGGTGACGGCGTGTTCATCGTCGACGGCAAGGCCGAGATCGACGAGGTCGCCAAGATGATCGGCGAGGATTTCGCCGCGGGTGAACATGGCGAATATGTCGACACCATTGGCGGCATGATCTTCAACACGCTCGGCCGCGTGCCGGCGCGCGGCGAGGTGGTGCAGGCCATTCCCGGCTTCGAGTTCCATGTGCTTGACGCCGATCCGCGCCGCGTCAAGCGTGTCCGCATCGTGCAGAGCCAGAAGGGCGAGCGCCGCCGGCGCGCCACGGCGCGCACCGAACAGGCCTGAAAAGCTCCGCGCCATGACGGTCGAGGATCCGTTCAAGCATCCGGTCCTGGGTTCTGGCGTATTCTACCGCGACCCGCGTGCGGCGCTGGATTGGCTCGAAGGCCGAGCGGTTGGGTGGCTTGCGCATCGAAGGCTGGCACCGGTAGAGCGCAGCCGGGTGGCGGCGCCGGCGTTTGGATTGCAGGCCGCGGCCTGATAAATCTTGCGTCCTGATTCTCGCGACTCGGAAGTATTCATGGTGCGCCTTGCCGGTCGGATAATTCTGCTCTGGGGCTGGCGCCGCGCGCTGGTGGCCTTTTTCGCCGGAGCGCTGGCGGTGCTGGGCCAGGCGCCCTACGATTTCTTCGCCGCCTGTTTCATTTCGTTTCCGGTGCTGGTCTGGCTGCTCGACGGCGCGACTGGCGAAGCCTCCGGCAGCCTGTTGCGCCGCCTGCGGCCGGCCTTCGCCGTCGGCTGGTGGTTCGGCTTCGGCTATTTCCTCGCCGGCCTCTGGTGGATCGGCTCGGCGCTGCTGGTCGAGGCCGACGACTTTGCCTGGGCGCTTCCCTTCGCTGTGATCGGCATTCCTTTCGCGCTCGCATTCTTCTATGGCTTCGCAACGATGGTCGCCCGGCTCCTGTGGAGCAGCGATATCGGCCGTATCGCCGCCCTTGCCTTCGGTTTTGCGCTGGCGGAGTGGCTGCGCGGCTTCCTGTTCACCGGCTTTCCCTGGAATGCCGTCGGTTACGCGGCGATGCCGGTACCTATTTTGATGCAGAGCGTCTCGGTAACCGGCATGACCGGCATGAACGCGCTCGCGGTCTTCCTTTTCGCACTGCCGGCGCTGCTGGCGACGCGCCGGCATCTTCGGCTGGGCACCACGCTGTTTGTCATACTCGCCGCACTCCATGTCGGCTTTGGCTATGTCAGGCTCACGGCCCCCGAAAAGCCGGCGACGCGCAGTCTCGATGTCCGCATCGTCCAGCCGGCCGTCGACCTGTCGGAAAAGTGGGACGCCTCGGTGCGCGACCGCATCTTCGCCACCTTGCTGGGCCTGTCCGCCAAGGCTCCGGACCCAGGTCACGAAAAACCGCAACTGATTCTCTGGCCGGAAACCTCGGTGCCGTTCCTTTTCACCGAGCGCCCCGATGCCTTGACGGCGCTGGGCGACATGCTGGGCGACGGCCAGATGCTGATCGCCGGCGTCGTGCGTGAAGAGGGCGGCTCGGCCGCCAGCGCCGAGAGCCGCTACTACAACTCCGTTGTGGCGATCAACGACAAGGGCGAAATCGCAGATGCCGTGGACAAGGTCCATCTGGTGCCGTTCGGCGAGTACCTGCCTTTTGCCGACCTGCTCGGCCGTTTCGGCATCGAACAGCTCGTCGCCGGGCCGCTGACGTTCACGGCCGGCAACGAGCGCCATCCCATCGCGCTGCCGGGCGGCATTCGTGCCCTGCCATTTATCTGTTACGAGGTGATCTTTCCCGATCTGGTGGCAGTTGACGCAACGTCAGCGCAGCTTATTGTGAACGTTACCAATGATGCGTGGTTCGGCGACACGCCGGGACCGTATCAGCATTTCAGGCAGGCCCAGATTCGCGCGGTGGAGAACGGATTGCCCTTGTTGCGTGCTGCCAACAACGGCATCTCGGCCGTTGTCGACACGCATGGCCGCGTCGTCGATGCGCTGGCGATCGACGCGCGTGGGGTCATCGATGTGAAGGTGCCTGTTTCCGAACAGACGGTGATTTCGCCCAACCAGCGACGCATTAACGCAATGCTGATCATGTTGCTGTTTGCGCTGGTAGGGCTGCTGTTGAACGTAAGGCAAAAGCTACGGGTGAATTGACAGTTGGCACATTAGAAACTCATACTGTACGGCCTGAAAATTTCTCGAAGCCGGTGGATCGTTCTGTTGGGGCAGTCGCCTCCGGCTTTGTTTGGGCAGGAAAAAAACACAAAGCCGAAAAAATTCGGCGAGGAAAAAATGACAGAAGAAAACAAGAAGAAACCCAATCCCATCGATATTCACGTTGGAAGTCGGGTTCGGCTTCGCCGCAATATGCTCGGAATGAGCCAGGAAAAGCTGGGCGAGAATCTCGGCATCACGTTTCAGCAAATCCAGAAATATGAAAAGGGCACCAATCGCGTCGGTGCCAGCCGTCTGCAGGCGATAGCCTCGATACTCGGTGTGCCCGTCGCCTTCTTTTTCGAGGATGCGCCGGGGCAGGAGTTGACGGCCAACCGTGGCTTTGCCGAGGATAGCTCGATGGCGTTCGCCGTCGAATTCTGCGGCAGTCCCGAAGGGCTTCAGCTCAACCGGGCCTTTGTCAAGATCGCCGACGTCAAGGTACGCCGCAGGATCATAGATCTGGTGAAATCGCTCGCCGAGGGCGATCTCGACTGATCGGCGATGCGCTTCGCACCGGCGGCGTGCACCGCCGGTGGCACAAGATATCGCTTCCGACATTCAGGCCAGACCCGCGGCAACGCTTGACGAGCAGCGCTTTGCCCCGCTAACACGTGGCGCGCCAAAATCGGCAGCCTGCCGATCGTTTTTCAAGAGGGGACACCCGTGACGCGGCAGAACTACTTCTTTACCTCGGAATCCGTTGCCGAGGGCCATCCCGACAAAGTCTGTGATAGGATCTCCGACGAAATTGTCGATCTGGTCTATCGTGAAGCCAAGAAGACCGGCATGGACCCGTGGAAAGTCCGTGTTGCCTGCGAGACGCTAGCGACCACCAACCGTGTCGTCATCGCCGGCGAGGTGCGCGTTCCCGAGACACTCTTGAAGAAGGACAAGGCCGGCAACGTCCTCAAGGACGCCGCGGGCCATCCGGTCGTCAATCCGGCGAAGTTCAAATCCGTCGCCCGCAAGGCGATCCGCGAGATCGGCTACGAGCAGGCCGGCTTCCACTGGAAGACGGCCAAGATCGAGGTCCTGCTGCATGGCCAGTCGCCTGATATCGGCCAGGGCGTGGACAACGCCGCCGACCGTCAGGGCGAGGAAGGTGCCGGCGACCAGGGCATCATGTTCGGCTATGCCTGCCGCGAGACGCCGGACCTGATGCCGGCGCCGATCTACTACAGCCACAAGATCCTTGAGCTTCTGGCCGCCGCCCGTCACGAAAACAACGGCGAGGCTGGCAAGCTCGGGCCGGACGCCAAGAGCCAGGTCACAGTCCGCTATGTCGACGGCAAGGCCGCGGAGGCGACACAGATCGTGCTGTCGACCCAGCATCTCGATTCGAGCTGGGATTCCAAGAAGGTCCGCAAGGTCGTGGAACCCTATATCCGCGAGGCATTGGGTGACCTCAAGATCGCTGACGACTGCATGTGGTACATCAACCCGACCGGCAAGTTCGTCATTGGCGGTCCGGACGGCGATGCCGGCCTGACCGGCCGCAAGATCATCGTCGACACCTATGGCGGCGCGGCTCCTCATGGCGGCGGCGCCTTCTCCGGCAAGGACACCACCAAGGTCGACCGGTCGGCCGCCTATGCGGCGCGCTACCTGGCCAAGAACGTCGTGGCGGCGAAGCTCGCCGACCGCTGCACCATCCAGCTTTCCTATGCCATCGGCGTCGCCCAGCCGCTGTCGGTCTATGTCGACCTGCACGGCACCGGCAAGGTCGATGAGGCAAAGCTCGAGGACGCGCTGCGCACCGTGATGGACCTGTCGCCGTCAGGCATTCGCCGTCATCTCGATCTCAACAAGCCGATCTACGCCAAGACGTCGTCTTATGGCCATTTCGGCCGCAAGGCCGGCCGTGACGGATCTTTCTCCTGGGAAAAGACAGATCTCGCCAAGGCGCTCAAGGATGCTGTCGCGGCCTGATCGCCACGACAGACCACGCGACCCAGATGAGCCAGCAAGACAGGCCAAGCCGTACGACCGAAGCCTTCTTCGGCCGTCGGCGCGGCAAGCCCGTTCGTCCGCAGCAGGCGGCGGCCCTGGAAAGCGGCCTCGGCGCCTACCGGCTCGATCTGACGGCTGAAGCGCCGTCGGAATTGCGAACCTTGTTCAAAACTGAGGTTTCGGAGGTTCGGCTCGAGATCGGCTTTGGTGGCGGTGAACATCTTCTGCACCGCGCGACCGAGGCGCCGACGATCGGCTTCATCGGCGTAGAACCCTTCGTCAACGGCATGGCCAAGATGATGATGGCGGTGCGGGCAGCGCCGCTGGCCAATCTCAGGGTCTACGACGACGACGCCACCCAGTTGCTTGACTGGCTGCCGCCGGCCTCGCTCGACGGCATCGACCTTCTCTATCCCGATCCCTGGCCGAAGAAGAAGCACTGGAAGCGGCGTTTCGTCAGCCCGGTCAATCTCGACCGTTTCGCGCGCGTCCTGAAGCCGGGCTCGAAATTCCGCTTTGCGTCGGATATCGACACTTATGTGAACTGGACCTTGCTGCATTGCCGGGCGCATGGCGCCTTCGCATGGCAGGCGGATGAGGCGGCGGACTGGCATCGCTCCTACGAGGGCTGGCCCGGCACGCGCTACGAGGCCAAGGCCATTCGCGAGGGTCGCCGGCCGGCCTATCTTACCTTCATCAGGACGTAAGCCCGCCCGACCGGCAACGGCTGCGGCAACTGCCGGGAGCCGGGATCATCGATAAATCGCCGCGATCCCAGCGGCTCAATACATCCCGAACTTCTGCATTCTCCGGCCCTGTAGCCATGCTGTCCGTGCCATTCCCAGCTCCATTGGCTGGGGATGAAAACCGGACAACTCATGTGCTACCTAATCCGGACAATTCATGTGCTTACGACAGGCCGGCACTGCGGGCTTGAAACACCAGCCCGGATCGTTTATATCGACCTCAAATTCTTGGTCGGGATGACGAAGAGTGGGTCCACCCGGTCCCGCTCTTTTTTATTACCTGCCGATAGGTCGAAACGAACAACAGGCAATTGATGACTGCAACGGCAAGCGAAGGCGACGACCGCATCATCCGCGAAAGCGGCATCGATGCGCGCATTGCGCTGATCGTCCAGCCGGTGCTGCGCGGCATCGGTTTTCGCCTCGTGCGCGTGCATCTGTCCGGCCAGAACGGGCTGACGCTGCAGATCATGGCCGAGCGTGAGGACGGCACCATGACCGTCGAGGATTGCGAAGAGGTCAGCCGCGCGGTGTCGCCGGCGCTCGACGTCGATGATCCGATCGAAAAGGCATATCATCTCGAAGTTTCCTCGCCCGGCATCGACCGGCCCTTGGTGCGCAAATCGGATTTCGTGACCTGGACCGGTCATCTGGTGAAGATGGAGACATCGGTCGTCGTCGCTGACCGCAAGCGTTTCAAGGGCAAGATCGCCGAGGCCGGTGAGAACGACGTGCTGATCGAGCGCGACAAGGCGGCCTATGGTGAGGAGCCGACGGTGCGCGTGCCCTATGACACCATTGCCGATGTCCGGCTGATCCTGACCGACGACCTCATTCGCGAAGCGTTGTCGAAGGACAACAGGGCGCGCAAGGAAGCCAAGAGACGCCGCGGTGAACCGGACGACGATGTGTCCGAGGGTGCGGAACCGGACGCCACGGAAGAACACGAACAGGAAATTTGATTGAGCTGCCGGGCGCAAAGGTCCGGCGAACAGGCTCGGGAGAAAGAACATGGTTGTAAGCGCCAACAGACTTGAACTGCTGCAGATTGCCGATGCGGTCGCGCGTGAAAAGTCGATCGACAAGTCGATCGTCATCGCCGCCATGGCCGATGCGATCCAGAAGGCGGCACGCTCGCGTTATGGCCAGGAGACCAACATCCGCGCCGACATCAACCCGAACACCGGCGAGATGAAGCTGCAGCGGCTGATGGAGGTGGTCGAGAAAGTGGACGACTACGCCACCCAGATCGCCATTTCCTCGGCCCGTGAGCGTAATCCCGATGCCCAGCTCGGCGATTTCATCGCCGAACAGCTGCCGCCGATGGATTTCGGCCGTATCGCCGCCCAGTCGGCCAAGCAGGTCATCGTGCAGAAGGTGCGCGAGGCCGAACGCGACCGCCAGTATGATGAGTACAAGGACCGTATCGGTGAGATCGTCAACGGCACCGTCAAGCGCGTCGAGTACGGCAACGTCATCGTCGATCTCGGCCGTGGCGAGGCGATCATCCGCCGCGACGAGCTGATCCCACGCGAAAACTACAAATACGGCGATCGCGTCCGTGCCTATGTCTACGACGTGCGCCGCGAGCAGCGCGGCCCGCAGATCTTCCTGTCGCGCACCCATCCGCAGTTCATGGCCAAGCTCTTCACCATGGAAGTGCCGGAGATCTATGACGGCATCATCGAGATCAAGTCGGTCGCCCGCGACCCGGGCTCGCGCGCCAAGATCGCCGTCATCTCGCGTGATAGCTCGATCGACCCGGTCGGCGCCTGCGTCGGTATGCGCGGCAGCCGCGTCCAAGCCGTCGTCGGCGAATTGCAGGGCGAGAAGATCGACATCATTCCGTGGTCGCCTTCGGCCGCCTCCTTCATCGTCAACGCATTGCAGCCGGCGGAAGTCGCCAAAGTCGTGCTCGACGAGGATGCGGAGCGCATCGAAGTGGTGGTTCCCGACGATCAGCTGTCGCTGGCCATCGGCCGCCGCGGCCAGAACGTGCGCCTTGCCTCGCAGCTCACCGGCTGGGACATCGACATTCTGACCGAGGCCGAGGAATCCGAGCGCCGTCAGAAGGAATTCGTCGAGCGCTCGGCGCTGTTCATGGAAGCGCTCGATGTCGACGAGATGGTCGGCCAGGTGCTGGCTTCCGAAGGCTTCACCAGCGTCGAGGAAGTCGCCTATGTCGATGCCGGCGAGATCGCCTCGATCGACGGTTTCGATGAGGATACCGCCTCTGAAATCCAGACCCGCGCCCGCGAGTATCTGGAGAAGATTGAGGCCGAGCACGACGAGAAGCGCAAGGCGCTGGGCGTTTCGGATGATCTGCGCGAAATCCCCGGGGTCACCACCGCCATGATGGTGACGCTCGGCGAGGACGGCGTGAAGACGATCGAGGATTTCGCCGGCTATGCCGCCGACGACCTCACCGGCTGGAAGGAACGCAAGGACGGCGAGACCAAGGTCTATCCCGGCGTGCTGGCCAATCACGGCGTTTCGCGCGCCGATGCCGAGCAGATGGTTCTGGCCGCTCGCCTCAAGGCCGGCTGGATCACCGAAGACGAGCTTGCGGCCGAAGAAGAAACGGCTGACGAAGCCGTTGGTGCGTGAGGTGAAACCGCATCGCACACAACCCGCCCTTGGACGAGATGAACGATCGCACCTGCATCGTCACCCGAAAACAGGCCGAACCGGATGAACTGATCCGGTTCGTCGTCGGCCCGGATTCGGCCGTCGTTCCCGATCTCAAGAGAAATCTACCCGGCCGTGGTTGCTGGGTGAGTGCCGACCGCCTACATATCGAGAAAGCGGCGGCCAAGAACCTTTTTGCCCGCGCCTTTAAGGCACAGGTGGTCGTGCCGCCCGATCTCGGTGGCATGGTCGACGGGTTGCTCTCCAGATCCGCTCTGGGCATGCTGGGCCTTGCCCGCAAGGCAGGCGCGATTTCGCTCGGTGCTACCAAAGTCGAGAGCGCGGTGCGCGGTGGGCTAGCGCTTTTCGTGCTCCACGCCACCGAAGCGTCCGACGATGGCGTACGCAAGATCAGTCAGGCGCGGCGGGCGACCGTCCATATCGGCGGCCCTTCCATCCTTGCCTACAAACTTTTCTCCGAGGCCGAGTTGAGCTTGGCATTGGGGGGTACAAATGTGATACATGCTGCCGTCCTCGCGGGAGACGCGGGTAAGGCGGTCCAGAAGCGCATGGTTGCGCTCGACCGATATCGGGGCGGAACCCCGGACGATCTTGCAATGCTTGCGGCCGTTGCTGACGAAGATGATGCCGCAGAGGATATGGAATGAGCGATACGAAATCGGGCGACGACAAGACGTTGAGTGTTACACCGAAGAAGACCTTGACGCTGAAGCGCCCCGGCATGGAACAGGGCACTGTGCGCCAGAACTTCTCGCACGGCCGTACCAAGTCGGTCGTGGTCGAGACCAAGAAGCGCAAGTTCTCGCTGCCCGGCGATAAGCCGGAGCCGGCTGCGGCTCCGCCTGCGTCTGCGCCCGTCTTCACGCCGAAGCCGGCAGTCGTGGCGGCACCTGTCGTGCAGGAAGCGCCCAAGGCACCGCCCCCGCCGCCGCCTCCGGTCGAGCGCAGCGGCATGGTGCTGAACGAACTGTCGCGCAGCGAAATGGAAGCGCGCCGCAGGGCGCTCGAGGGCTCGAAGGTCCGCGAGGTCGAAGACCGTCAGCGCGCAGCCGACGAGGCCAAGCGCCGCGCCGAGGACGAAGAGCGCCGCAAGCGCGAACGCGAGGACTCCGCACGCCGCCAGGCCGAGGAAGAGGCCCGGTTGCAGACCGAGGCCGAATCGCGCCGTCGCGCCGAGGAAGAAGCACGCCGCCGCGCACCGCAAGCCGCTGAGTTGGCGACCGCCGACGAGGAGGAAGGGGCCAAGCCGAAGCGGGCGACCGCCGGTGCACCGGTGCGCCGCCTGGTCACGCCCGAAGTGGCACGCCCGGCCAAACCCACCAAGAGCGAGGAAGATCGCCGCCGTGGCAAGCTGACACTGAATTCCGCGTTGTCCGACGAGGACGCGCGGGCCCGTTCGCTGTCGTCGATGCGTCGCCGCCAGGAAAAATTCAAGCGCGCGATGCACAATGAGCCGCGCGAGAAGGTCATGCGCGAAGTGATCCTGCCCGAAACCATCACCATCCAGGAATTGGCGCAGCGCATGTCCGAGCGTGCTGTCGACCTCGTCAAGTACTTCATGAAGCAGGGCCAGATTCTGAAGCCGGGCGATGTCATCGACGCCGATACGGCCGAGCTGGTGGCTACCGAATTCGGCCACACGGTCCGCCGCGTCGCCGAGTCCGATATCGAGGAAGGCCTGTTCAACATCGCCGATCGTCCGGAAGACCTCGTGTCGCGTCCGCCGGTCGTCACCATCATGGGCCACGTCGACCACGGCAAGACGTCGCTGCTCGATGCGATCCGCAACGCCAATGTCGTTTCCGGCGAGGCCGGCGGCATCACCCAGCATATCGGCGCCTATCAGGTCGAGAAGAACGGTCAGAAGATCACCTTCATCGACACGCCCGGCCACGCCGCTTTCACGGCGATGCGCGCCCGTGGCGCCCAGGCCACCGACATCGCCATCCTGGTGGTGGCGGCCGACGACAGCGTCATGCCGCAGACGATCGAATCGATCAGCCATGCCAAGGCTGCCGGCGTTCCGATCATCGTGGCGATCAACAAGATCGACAAGCATGATGCCGATCCGCAGAAAGTGCGCTCGGAACTCTTGCGTCATGAAGTCTTCGTCGAATCGATGGGCGGTGAAGTGCTGGACGTCGAGGTGTCGGCGACCAAGGGCACCAATCTCGACAAGTTGCTCGAAGCGATCCTGCTGCAGGCCGAAATCCTCGACCTCAAGGCCAACCCCGACCGCACCGCCGAGGGTGTCGTCATCGAAGCGCAGCTCGACAAGGGCCGTGGTCCCGTCGCCACCGTGCTGGTGCAGACCGGCACCTTGATGCCGGGCGACATCCTTGTCGCCGGCAACGAATGGGGTCGCGTGCGCGCGCTGGTCAACGATCGCGGCGATCAGATCAAGGAAGCGCCGCCGGCAATGCCGGTCGAGGTGCTCGGCCTTCAGGGAACCCCGCAGGCCGGCGACCGCTTCGCCGTGGTCAACAACGAAGCCCGTGCCCGCGAGATCACCGAATATCGCCAGCGTCTGGCGCGCGAGAAGGCGGTGGCCAGGCATGCCGGCCAGCGCGGCTCGCTCGAACAGATGATGTCGCAGCTGCAGACGAGCGGGTTGAAGGAATTCCCGCTGGTCATCAAGGGCGACGTGCAGGGTTCGATCGAAGCGATCAATGCTGCCCTGGACAAGCTCGGCACCGATGAAGTGCGTGCGCGCATCGTTCATTCCGGCGCCGGCGCCATCACCGAAAGCGACGTCTCGCTGGCGGAAACATCGGGCGCGGCGATCATCGGCTTCAACGTGCGCGCCAATGTGCAGGCGCGTGCCGCGGCCGCGGCCGCGGGCATCGAGATCCGCTACTACTCGATCATCTACAACCTGGTGGATGATGTGAAAGCGGCTCTGTCGGGCCTGTTGTCGCCGGAGCGTCGCGAGACCTTCATCGGTAATGCCGAGATCCTCGAAATCTTCGACATCACCAAGGTCGGCAAGATCGCCGGCTGCCGTGTCACCGAAGGCAAGGTCGAACGTGGCGCGGGCGTACGCCTGATCCGCGACAACGTCGTCATCCACGAAGGCACGCTGAAGACCCTGAAGCGCTTCAAGGACGAGGTTTCGGAAGTCCCTGGCGGCCAGGAGTGCGGTATGGCCTTCCAGAACTACGAGGACATGCGCGTCGGCGACGTCATCGAGTGCTTCCGCGTCGAGATGGTGACCCGCACACTCTGAGTTCGAGTGGCTCGTCGATACCGGGCGGTGGTCGAAAGACCGCCGCCTCAGTGCTATTGAGAATGACCGTTTGAGACATGCGGCACGGTCCCATCCCGCGCCTCACGCTTTCAGGATTGAGAAAAATGCCCCGTTCCACGACATCAAGTCCATCCCAGCGCATGCTGCGCGTCGGCGAGCAGGTGCGCCATGCGCTCTCCGAAACTCTGCAGCGTGGCGAGATCATCGACCCGTTGATTGAAAACTCGGTTGTTTCGGTCTCCGAAGTGCGCATGTCGCCCGATCTCAAGATCGCCACCGCCTTTGTTTCTCCGCTCGGCGCCAAGGACGCCGACGCGGTGATCGAGGCGCTGAACAAGCATGCCAAGTTCGTGCGCGGCCGCGTCTCCGGCGCGCTCAGGCAGATGAAGTACATGCCGGAATTCCGCTTCCGGCTGGATACGTCCTTCGACAATTTCGCCAGGATCAACGATCTGCTGAAATCGCCCGAAGTGGCGCGCGATCTGGATAGCGACGACAATAAGGAAGAAGAATAATGGCGCGTCGCGGCAAGAAAAAGGGCCGGCCGGTCTCCGGCTGGGTGGTCCTGGACAAGCCGGTCGGTATGGGCTCGACCGAGGCCGTGTCCAAGATCAAATGGCTGTTCCAGGCCGAAAAGGCCGGCCATGCCGGCACGCTCGACCCTCTTGCCTCCGGCATGCTGCCGATCGCGCTCGGCGAAGCCACCAAGACCGTGCCCTACGTGCAGGATGGCGCCAAGGTCTATCGTTTCACCGTTGCCTGGGGCGATGAGCGTTCCACCGACGATCTTGAAGGGCCGGTGACGAAGAGCTCCGAGCTGCGTCCGGCGGAAGCCGAGGTGCGGGCGCTGCTGCCGAAATACACCGGCGTCATCATGCAGACGCCGCCGCAATTCTCGGCCATCAAGATTGCGGGCGAGCGCGCCTACGACCTCGCCCGCGAAGGCGGGACGGTCGACATACCCGCGCGCGAGATCGAGATAGGCCGGCTCGATATTGTCGAGCATAAGCCGGACCAGACGATTTTCGAAGTCGAATGCGGCAAGGGCACGTATGTGCGTTCGCTGGCCCGCGACATGGGCCGCGACCTCGGCTGCTTCGGCCATATCAGCGAGCTGCGCCGGGTCGAGGTTGAGCCGTTCACGCCGGAGGACTTCGTCACCATCGCCGAACTCGAGGCCGCCCGCTTCGGCGCGCAAGGCGAGGACAAATCGGACCCAGAAGCAGATTCTGCTGGCGCGGTGGAAGTGCCGATCGACTTCGGCGCCATTGACGGGCTTCTCGTCGACACGTCAGCGGCGCTCGACTGTCTGCCGCAGATCGCCATCAGCGATGACGCGGCGACAAAGATCCGCCTCGGCAATCCGGTCATCATCCGTGGCCGTGACGCACCAGTGGAGGCGGAAGAGGCCTGCGCGACGTCACGTGGCAAGCTGGTCGCCATCGGCGCCATCGAGCAAGGCATGTTCAAGCCCAAGCGGGTCTTTGCCGGGTGATGCCACACATCTAATGTCGGTGCGACATCGCGGCAGGGGGCTCCATGGCAAAGGCTGACACGGTCAAGAAGCGCGCGCCGGTGAAGACGAGGCGGCCGCCTGTCGGCGCCTCGCCGGGCACATTGATCGCCGATCCAGCGGCGCGGCGCTCCGAATTGCGGCTGACCCTGATCTCGCCGCAGAAGTTCAAGACGATCGACAATGCCAGCATCGACGATGTCGGGGCCAATTGCCGGAAATGGCCGGTCATCTGGCTTGACTGCACCGGCCTCGCCAACATCCAGTTGATCGAGGAGATCGGCCGCATCTTCAGCCTTCATCCGCTGGCGCTGGAGGATGTCGTCAATACCGGCCAGCGGCCGAAAGTCGACTTCTTCGAGGATCACGCCTTCGTCGTCATGCGCATGATCGACGATGTCACGTCGCATCGCTACGAACAGATCGCTCTCTTCCTCGGCGAGAACTTCGTCGTCACCTTCCAGGAACGCGAGGGCGATCCGTTTAATCCAGTGCGCAAGCGCATCGAGAGCTCGGCGCCCAACCGGTTGCGCACACGCGGCGCCGACTATCTCGCCTACGCGCTGATCGACGCCATCGTCGACAGCTATTTTCCGCCGATCGAGGCTGCCGGCGACCTTGTCGACAGCATCGAGGACCAGATGTTGCATTCGACGCACAAGCACCAAATGCGGCAGTTGCACGAATTGCGGCGCGATGCCAACGTCCTGAAAGGCGTGCTGTGGCCCATGCGCGATGCGCTGGCCACCCTGATCCGTAACAACGTGGCCTATGTCGGAGCCGAGACCAAGGTCTTCCTCAACGACACGCTCGACCATTCGCTCAGGCTGATTGAACTGGTCGAGACCCAGCGCGACATGCTGACCGGCCTGATCGAAATGCACCTGTCGCTGAGCCAGGCCCGCACCAACGACGTCATCTCCTATCTCACCATCGTCTCGGTCATCTTCATGCCACTCACCTTCCTGGTTGGCATCTGGGGCATGAATTTCGACCCCGCGAGCTCGCCATGGAACATGCCGGAGCTGAAGGCGTACTACGGATATCCGTTGTCGCTGCTGTTCATGGCTGCCGTCGCTGTCGGGCTGATTGCATTCTTCAAATGGAAGAAATGGCTTTGACTGGGATTAAACCTGCCATTTGAGCGTCAAAAGCCGGCTTGTGAATTGGGCTGGTGTTTTTCGGGAAATTGCACTATATGCGCCGCAGCATAGCGCCTTGACGCCTTGCATGCACGGCCCCTGCTGGACGACATCCCGGCTGTGGGCGACCCGTTTCCTCAAACAGATAAGGAAAAACACGATGTCGATTACTGCCGAGCGCAAACAGGAATTGATGGGTGAATTCGCAACCGCCAAGGGCGATACCGGTTCTCCGGAAGTCCAGGTAGCCATCCTTTCCGAGCGCATCAAGAACCTGACCGACCATTTCAAGGACCACAAGAAGGATAACCATTCCCGCCGTGGTCTGCTCGCTCTCGTGTCCCAGCGCCGCAGCCTGCTTGATTATCTCAAGCGTAAGGACGACACGCGCTATCAGACACTGATCGAGAAGCTCGGTCTGCGCCGTTGACGAATTGACCGGCGGACTTTCCCAGGGAAGTCCGCCGGTCACGCATTCTGCCAGTCGTATCGGCTGGCCAGACCCGGTTTCGAGCGTGCAGAGGGCCACTCGAAACCGCCCATGGACGGTCATGGGGCAGGATTGCAGGACGCTCGTGCGCGCTCGTCGCGCTTAAATCATCCGAGCTTCCCGTTGTCTTGCCCGTGGCTGCCCGAGAAAGGAAGCCAGGGAAAGGGCATCCGCGCACCGTGAAACGGCGCGCCCCTTTCCGCTTATTAAGGACAAGACATGTTCAATCACCACAAAGTAGAAATCGAATGGGGCGGCCGTCCGCTCATCCTGGAAACCGGCAAGATCGCGCGCCAGGCTGACGGCGCGGTGCTCGCCACCTACGGCGAGACCAAGGTTCTCGCCACCGTCGTTTCGATGAAGGAGCCGAAGCCCGGCCTCGACTTCTTTCCGCTGACCGTCAACTACCAGGAAAAGACCTATGCCGCCGGCAAGATCCCGGGCGGCTATTTCAAGCGGGAAGGCCGTCCGAGCGAAAAGGAAACGCTGGTTTCCCGACTCATCGACCGCCCGATCCGCCCGCTCTTCGCCGCCGGTTACAAGAACGACACCCAGATCGTCGTCACCGTCGTCCAGCATGACCTCGAAAACGATCCGGACATCCTGTCGATTGTTGCCACCTCGGCCGCTCTGACGCTCTCCGGCGTTCCTTTCATGGGCCCGGTCGGCGGCGCCCGCGTCGGTTACATCAACGGCGAATATGTGCTGAACCCGCATGTCGACGAGATGCAGGAATCCAAGCTCGACCTCGTTGTCGCCGGCACCGCCGACGCCGTGCTGATGGTCGAGTCGGAAGCCAGGGAACTTGGCGAAGAGCTGATGCTCGGCGCCGTCATGTTCGGCCACAAGGGTTTCCAGCCGGTCATCGACGCCATCATCAAGCTGGCCGAAGTTGCCGCCAAGGAGCCGCGCGACTTCACCGCGCCGGATTATTCCGCGCTTGAGGCCGCGATGCTGAAGATCGTCGGCGACGAGCTCAGCGATGCCTACAAGAACGTCGACAAGCAGAAGCGTTATGCCGCCGTCGACGCCGTCAAGGCGAAGGTCAAGGCAGCGTTTGCCCCCGCCGAAGGCGAAGACGCCAAGTACACCTCCGAACAGATCGGCTCGGTGTTCAAGGAGCTCCAGGCCAAGGTCGTGCGCTGGAACATTCTCGACACCGGCTCGCGCATCGATGGCCGCGACCTCAAGACCGTGCGCAAGATCGTCTCCGAAGTCGGCGTCCTGCCGCGCACCCACGGCTCGGCGCTGTTCACCCGGGGCGAGACCCAGGCGCTGGTCGTTGCCACGCTCGGCACCGGCGAGGACGAGCAGTATGTCGATTCCTTGACCGGCATGTACAAAGAGAAGTTCCTCCTTCACTACAACTTCCCTCCCTACTCAGTCGGTGAGACCGGCCGCATGGGGTCGCCCGGCCGCCGCGAAATCGGTCACGGCAAGCTCGCCTGGCGCGCCATCCGTCCAATGCTGCCGAGCGCTGACCAGTTCCCCTACACGCTGCGCGTCGTCTCGGAGATCACCGAGTCCAACGGTTCGTCGTCGATGGCTACCGTCTGCGGTACCTCGCTGGCGCTGATGGATGCCGGCGTGCCGCTGGCCAAGCCGGTTGCCGGCATCGCCATGGGCCTGATCAAGGAAGGCGAGCGCTTCGCCGTGCTCTCCGATATCCTTGGCGACGAGGATCATCTCGGCGACATGGACTTCAAGGTTGCCGGCACCGAAGGCGGCATCACCTCGCTGCAGATGGACATCAAGATCGATGGCATCACCGAAGAGATCATGAAGATCGCCCTCGGCCAGGCCAAGGACGGCCGCCTGCATATCCTCGGCGAGATGGCCCATGCTCTGACCGGCGCCCGCCCCGAACTCGGCGAGTTCGCGCCGCGCATCGAGGTCATGCACATCCCGACCGACAAGATCCGCGACGTCATCGGTTCGGGCGGCAAGGTCATCCGCGAGATCGTCGAGAAGACCGGCGCCAAGATCAACATCGAGGACGACGGCACGGTCAAGATCGCTTCCTCGAACGCCAAGGAGATCGAGGCGGCGAAGAAGTGGATTCACACTATCGTTGCCGAGCCGGAAGTCGGCGAAATCTATGAAGGCACGGTCGTCAAGACCGCCGACTTCGGCGCCTTCGTCAACTTCTTCGGTCCGCGTGACGGCCTCGTCCACATCTCGCAGCTTGCCAACGACCGGGTCGCCAAGACCTCGGACGTCGTCAAGGAAGGCGACAAGGTGTGGGTCAAGCTGATGGGCTTCGACGAGCGCGGCAAGGTCCGCCTGTCGATGAAAGTCGTCGACCAGGCCACCGGCAAGGAAATCGCGCGCGAGAAGAAGACAGAAGGCGAAGAAGACGCCGCCTGAGCGATCTGACGGCAAATGAGGCGGGCGCGGCTTAGGTCGCGCCCGTTTTTGTTTATGGAGCACGGCTATGTCCGCTGAAGCGCTGAAGACGCTTTTTCATCCGTTCGCTGCCGAGGCTCTTTCCCCACCGCGCAAGGGCGAGCACATCCTCTTCATTGGCGCCGAACCTGGCCTGCGCTTGCCGCCGGCTTTCGAGGCTACGCTCAATCTCGTACAGGGCTTCCGGCCGTATTTCCGTGCGTTGCAGGCGGCGGGCTTCACAGTCACGCCGCAATCGACCGGCGACCGTTTTGATGCCGCGCTCGTGCTCGCCGGCCGCCATCGCGGTCAGAACGAACTGCGCATCGCCGAGGCTTTCGAGCGCGTGGACGAGGGTGGATTGATCGTCATTGCCGGTGGCAAGGAGGATGGCATCGCCAGCCTGCGCAAGCGCGTCGGCGATCTTGCGCCGCTTGATGGCCACATGCCGAAATATCACGGCATTGCCTTCTGGCTGCGCCGCCCGGCCGACACGCAAGCCGCCGCCGCGCTACGCGCTGCCAATCCCGCCTTGCTGGTTGGCGAGCGGTTCCACACCGCACCCGGCATGTTCTCCTTCGATCGCGTCGATGCCGGTTCGAAACTGCTGGTCGAGAACTTGCCCGGCGATCTGCGTGGCAGTGCGGCCGATTTCTGCGCCGGCTGGGGCTACGTGGCGGCGGAGATGGCTGCCCGCTCGCCGGGCTTGTCGGCCCTCGACCTTTACGAGGCCGATTTCGATGCGCTGGAGGCGGCCAGGGGCAATCTCGGCAACACCGTGGCGCAGGGCTTCTTCTGGATGGATCTGCTCGCCGAGCCTGTCGAGCGCCGTTACGACGTCATCGCCATGAACCCGCCCTTCCATCGCAGCCGTGCGGCGGAGCCGGAGATTGGTGCCGGCATGATCCGCGCGGCAGCCAAGGCCTTGAAGCCCGGTGGACGCCTGTTCATGGTCGCCAACCGGCAGCTTCCTTACGAGCCGGTGCTGTCGGCCGCCTTTGCCAGTCATGCGGAGCTTGCCCGCGACGGCATGTTCAAGGTGTTTGCCGCGCGCAGGTAATGCGGAGCGGCGGGTTATCAATGCAGGTTGGCGACGCGCCTCATGTCGTCGGCGACATGCCCGTCGCCAACGCTGATCTTGAGCGGTGCTGGCCGGCCGAACAGGTAGCCTTGCACCACCTCGCAGCCGGCGGCCCGCAGCAGCGTCGCCTGGCTTTCGGTCTCGACGCCTTCGGCGATGATGCTGACGCCGAGCGCCCGCGACAGCCCGACAATGGTCGACACGACCGCGCCGGAGCTGGCATCCGTATCGATGCGGCTGACGAAGGAACGATCGATCTTCAGCTTGCCGAATGAGAAGTCGATCAGATAGCTGAGATTGGAATAGCCGGTGCCGAAATCATCGACGGCGACCGAGATTCCCATCTCGGCAAGTTCTTTCAAGATGATGGCCGCGCGGTCGCGGTCCTGCATCATCGCCGTCTCGGTGACTTCCAGTTCCAGCCGTGACGGCTTGATGCCGGTGGCCCGCATCGTGTCGCGCACAATGCCGACGAAGTCCTTGGTCATGAACTGGACCGGCGAGATGTTGACGGCGACGAAACAGTCGTCAGGCAGATGGCGGGCATCGCTGCAGGCCTTGCGCAGAACCCATTCGCCGATCGGGTTGATCATGCCGGTCTCCTCGGCGATCTGGATGAACTCCATCGGCGGGATCATGCCGCGTTCGGGATGCTTCCAGCGGATCAATGCCTCGTAGCCGACGATGCGGCCAGTCGGGAGGTCGAGCTGCGGCTGATAGTGCAGGTCGAAATCGCCGCGTTCAAAGGCGCTATGCAGCTCGGATTCGACCCATTGGCGATGGTCGGCCACGCGTCCCATCTCGCTGTCGAAGACCGACCAGTTGCCAACCCCTCTGGCACGCGCATTCTGCAGCGCCAGGTTGGAGCGCCGCAGGATAAGGACCGGATCGATACCGTCCTTGGGCATCGCCACGATGCCGACCGACAGGCTCACCGATTGCTGATGACTGCCGAGTTCATACGGCTCCATCATCTCGTCGATGAGCCTCTCGACCATGCTTTCCAGGGTTCCCCGGATCAGATGGTCCGGGAGCAGCACCGCGAACTCGCCGGCCCCGATGCGGCCGATTAGGGCGCGCGCGGGCACGCAGTCGTGCAGCCGCCTGGTGAAGGCGCGGATCAGTTCATCGCCCTGGGTGTAGCCGATAGCGTCGTTGATCTGCTTGAACCGGTCAATGTCGATGTCGATCAGGAACACCGGTTCCCCGGTGCGGCTTGTCGCGCATGCCGCCTCGGCGATCTTGCCGACCATGGCCGAGCGCGCCAGCAGTCCGGTCAGCTTGTCGAAATGGGTTTCGTTGAAGACGAAATCGGCCGATTCATCGATGCCGGCGAAGAAGGACATTGCCGCCACCGATGCCGCCAGCGCGCAAAGCGCGGCCATCACCGAGACCATCATATCAGCCGATATGCCGGCAAACCCGTCGCCGAGGCCGTGCTTCAGGCCCCAGATGCCGAGGACGAAACTGCCAATGCCCGAACTTGCTATCGTGAGCAGTCGGAACACGGGTGTTCGCTTCGGGTTGCTGATGCCAGGCATGAAGGTCCCCAGATGGGGAGCTCTATAGCGGAAATCCTCTTAAAATGAGTTTCCGCGAATGATTCCAATTTTACTGGAGAGGATTATTTTCTTTACTGGCAAAGGACCCCACTTGGGGACGCTTCAGTCACGCCCGCCATCCGTCTGCTTCAACTCATCGAGTGTCGGCATCGAGACGATATGATAGCCGGAATCGACATAGTGGATCTCGCCGGTGACACCGGACGCAAGGTCGGACAGGAGATAGAGCGAGGAGCCGCCGACCTCGTCGATCGTCACCGTCCGGCGCAACGGCGAGTTGCGCTGCTGGTAGGAGAACATGTGGCGCGCGTCAGAAATGCCGGCGCCGGCCAGTGTGCGCACCGGACCGGCCGAGATGCCGTTGACCCGGATGCCGCGTGGGCCGTAGTCGTTGGCGAGGTAGCGCACGCTGGCCTCGAGCCCAGCCTTGGCGACCCCCATGACATTGTAGTTCGGCATGACGCGGACCGAGCCGGCATAAGTCAGCGTGATCATCGAGCCGCCGGCAGTCATCAGCGGCGCGGCGTTGCGCGCCACTTCGGTGAAGGAATAGCAGGAGATCACCATGGTGCGGACGAAATTGTCCCGGCTGGTGTCGGCATAGAGGCCTTTCAATTCGTTCTTGTCTGAAAAGCCGATGGCATGGACGACGAAGTCCAGTCCGCCCCACGCCTTGCCGAGCGTCTCGAACGTGGCGGCGACCGAAGCGCTGTCCTCGACGTCGCAGGGAACGACCAGCGAAGCGCCGAGCTTGTCGGCGAGCGGCTTGACGCGGCGGCCGAAAGCCTCGCCCTGATAGGTGAAGGCGAGTTCCGCCCCATGTTCGGACAATTTCCGGGCGATGCCCCAAGCAATCGAATGATCGTTGGCCACACCCATGACAAGCCCACGCTTGCCCTTCATCAATCCGTCCATGGCCGGCAAATCCTTATATAAAAAACTTGGCCTTATGCGGAATAGCGCTGGAAAACGAGCGTTGCGTTGGTGCCGCCGAAACCGAAGGAATTCGACAGAACGGTGTCGATCCCTGCGTTGTCGATGCGCTTGCGCACGATCGGCATGCCCTCGAATTCCGGATCGAGCGTCTCGATATGGGCGCTTTCGCCGATGAAGCCGCCTTGCATCATCAGGATCGAATAGATGGATTCCTGCACGCCTGCCGCGCCCAGCGAATGGCCGGTCAGCGACTTCGTCGACGTGATGAACGGCATCTTCTCGCCGAACACTTCACGGATCGCGCCCATTTCCTTGGAATCCCCGACCGGCGTCGAGGTGCCGTGGGTGTTGATGTAGTCGACCGGCGTGGAAACCGTCGCCAGCGCCTGGCGCATGCAGCGGACCGCGCCTTCGCCCGAGGGCGCGACCATGTCGAAACCGTCCGAGGTCGCGCCATAGCCGACGATCTCTGCGTAGATCTTGGCGCCGCGCGCCTTGGCATGTTCCAACTCTTCCAGCACCAGCACGCCGGCGCCGCCGGCAATGACGAAGCCGTCGCGATTGGCGTCATAGGCGCGCGATGCGGTCGAGGCCCTGTCGTTGAACTTCGATGACATGGCGCCCATGGCGTCGAACAGGTCCGACATCGTCCAGTCGAGATCCTCGTGGCCGCCGGCAAAGACCATGTCCTGCTTGCCCCACTGGATCAGCTCGTAACCATTGCCGATGCAATGCGCCGAGGTCGAGCAGGCCGAGGAGATCGAATAGTTGACGCCATGGATTTTGAACCACGTGGCCAGCGTCGCCGACGCGGTCGACGACATCGCCTTCGGCACCGCGAAGGGACCGATGCGCTTGGGACTGCCGTTCTTGAGCGTGGTTTCGGCCGCCTCGACGATGGTGCGGGTGGAGGGGCCGCCCGAACCCATGACGATGCCGGTGCGCTCATTGGTGATGTCGCTCTCGCCGAGACCGGCATCCGCGATCGCCTGGTCCATGGCGACGTGATTCCAGGCCGCGCCCTGGCTCAGGAAGCGCATCGCGCGGCGGTCGATCATGGCGGAAGGGTCGAGCGTCGGCGCGCCCCAGACCTGGCAGCGGAAGCCATGCTCGGCAAAGGAATCGGAAAAGCTGATGCCGGATCTGGCATCATGCAGCGAGGTCTGCACCTCGTTGGCATTGTTGCCGATCGACGACACGATGCCGAGGCCTGTGACTACGACACGTCTCATTCGCAACTCCTTCCAGGGATGCTGGCCAATGGGCGGGCCAGGGCTGCGGTCAAGCGACCGCCGACTGCTTTGACAGGCCGACCTTCAGGTCCGTCGCCGCATATATGGGCTCGCCATCCGCCTTCATCCAGCCATCAGCGATGCCGAGCACCAGCCGGCCGCGCATCACACGCTTGAAATCCACGCCATACTCGACCTTCTTGACCGATGGCGTGACCATGCCCTTGAACTTGACCTCTCCGGTCGACAGCGCCATTCCCCTGCCGGGTTCGCCAAGCCAGCCGAGGTAAAAACCCGTCAATTGCCACAGGGCGTCCAGGCCGAGACACCCAGGCATGATCGGATTGCCGATGAAATGACAGGCAAAGAACCACAGGTCCGGCTTGATATCGAATTCCGCGCGGATAAAACCCTTATCGAAGCCGCCGCCGGTCTCGCTGACCTCGGTGATACGATCGAACATCAGCATCGGCGGGTAGGGCAGCTGGGCATTGCCCTCTCCGAACAGCTCGCCGCGGGCGCAGGCCAGCAATTCTTCGTAGTCGTAGCTGGATTTCGAACCCGCCATCAATTTCGTCCCCATATCGTCCGGGCGGTAGCGTGCCCTTGTCGTTGGTGTCCTAACACAATCTGTTTCAGGCCGGAAACCGGCGTTTGCGCTTAACCCGCCAGTCCGCCCGGGTCAATGCGCGCTATTGATCGCATTCGGGCGACAGAATATATGTCAACAGGGGTCCGGTTTCGGCAGACATTCATTTTTTTGCCATTCTGGGCGTGTCTTGAAGCGGGACTGTGAGCTTGGAAGACCAGATGGACCGGGGCTGCCGGAAGGAAAATGTCGCTGTGGACAAGCGGGTACGTGAAGCCGGCCTGAGGCCGACGCGTCAGCGGATTGCGCTGGCCGACCTGCTTTTCGCCAAGGGCGACCGCCATTTGTCGGCTGAGGAACTGCACGAGGAGGCGCAGGCCGCCGGCGTGCCGGTGTCGCTGGCCACCGTCTACAACGCGCTTCACCAGTTTACCCAGGCGGGGCTGCTGCGCATCCTCGCCGTCGAGGGTTCCAAGACCTATTTCGACACCAATACCTCCGACCACCACCATTTCTACATCGAAGGCGAAAACAGGATATTCGACATCGCCAACGGCCCGGTCACGGTCACCAATCTGCCGGACCCGCCCGAAGGCATGGAAATCGCCAATGTCGATATCGTGGTGAGGCTGCGTCCCAAGCGTCCGGTATGACCGGCGAGGCCGGAATAATGGGCCAGGGCCGGAACAATCCGTCTGGCCCGAATAATCGGTCTGGCCCGAATAATCGGTCTGGCCCAAATAATCGGTCTGGGATGAAGCCCCTCGATTGGATAGTCCGGCTCGAATGGGCTGTCGTGGCGGCGGTTGCGGTCGTCTTCTATGGCGCGACAGGCGTCTCCTGGTGGCTCTTAGCGTTGCTCATCCTGGCGCCGGACCTCTCGATGCTGGGTTATCTCGGTGGCCCGCGCATCGGCGCCATCGCCTACAACGCCTTGCACACCCTGATCGTACCGGTGCTTCTGCTGCTTGCTGGGCATTTCGCCGGCAGTGCGGTCGGCAGCGCCATCGCACTGATCTGGATCGCCCATATCGCGATCGACCGTGCACTGGGTTACGGCTTGAAGCTGTCGACAGGATTTCAGGACACCCATCTTGGCCCCATCGGGCGCAAACGCGAGACGTTCAGTCCTTGACCCGCTCGCCCGGATAAGCGCCCCAGACGACCGACTGGGCAAGCCAGCCGGTGTGGCCGTCGAGCGTCATTTCGCACCACTGGCCGTCGCAGGACTTGATCATGCCCATCACGCCGGGTTCGACGATCGCCACCACCCTGGCATCCTTGTCGGGACCTTTCAGAAGATTGATCTGGCCGCCCTTGCCGCGCTGCCAGGGCGCGATGATCGCTGTGCGCCGGCCCGAAAGCAGCGACTGGTTGATCCATCCTTCCGAGCCGTCGGCGTCGCGCACCCGCCGCCACGTATCGAACTCCTGGATGATCTCCATCGGCAGGCCAGCCTTCATATACATCCAGTCGACCGAATAGTTGGCGCCGGGGCCGACGCGCGAGTTGACGCGGCCGGATTTCAGGCTGACGAATCGCGGCAGCGGCAGCCCGCTCGGTCCGAGCGTGATGGCGCTCTGGGCTGGGGCGGCCGCGCTCTGCGCGCCGGCAAGCGGAGAATAGAGGAGAGCGCCGAGAAATGCTGCGCTGAGGGCCAGGCGAAGCGACGCGAAACCAGACACTTTCGTTCCTTTCGGCGCCGGCCCGACGGCTGCGGCACCCCTTTTTCTTTGTCTTCGGCGGCACCGCTTGTTACATGGGTAAATCGGCTACCGCGACCAGCTTTCAGTTTCGCCGGTCTTGGTTAAAGAGGTCTCAACGAGGGAAACAATGCCAGGCAAAAAGAAGCCTCTCGTGGTCATCACGCGAAAGCTGCCCGACCCGGTCGAGACCCGCATGCGCGAACTGTTCGACGCAAGGCTGAATGTCGAGGACAGGCCGATGACGCAGCCGGAACTAGTCGCCGCGGTCAAGGAAGCCGACGTGCTGGTACCGACCGTGACCGACCAGATCGATGCCGCACTGATCGCCCAGGCCGGCGACAACCTCAAGCTGATCGCCAATTTCGGCAATGGCGTCGACAAGATCGACGTGGCGGCGGCGGCCAAGAGAGGCATCACCGTCACCAACACGCCCAATGTGCTCACCGAAGATACCGCCGACATGACGATGGCGCTGATGCTGGCCGTACCGCGCCGGCTGGCGGAAGGCGCCAGCGTGCTTACCGGCGACAAGAAATGGGCCGGCTGGTCGCCGACCTGGATGCTTGGCCGGCGCATTTGGGGGAAACGGCTCGGCATTGTCGGCATGGGCCGCATCGGCACCGCCGTTGCCAAGCGGGCCAAGGCTTTCGGCTTGTCCATCCACTATCACAACCGGCATCGCGTGCTGCCGGCGGTCGAAGATGGACTGGAGGCGACCTATTGGGAGAGTCTCGACCAGATGCTCGCCCGCATGGACATCATCTCGGTCAATTGTCCGTCGACGCCGGCGACCTTCCATCTTCTGTCAGCACGGCGGCTGGCGTTGCTGCAGCCCACCGCCTACATCGTCAACACCGCCCGCGGCGACATCATCGACGAAGAAGCGCTGGTCAAGCTGATCCAGGACGGCAAGATCGCCGGCGCCGGCCTCGACGTTTACGAGCACGAGCCGGCCCTGAACGGCAAGCTCTTGAAGCTCGCCGCCAGGAACAAGGTCGTGCTTCTGCCGCATATGGGCTCGGCCACGCTCGAGGGCCGTATCGACATGGGCGAGAAGGTCATCATCAATATCCGCGCCTTCGTCGATGGCCATCGCCCGCCAGACCGCGTGCTGCCGCTCAGAACCTGAAAACCCTCCAGGCGTAGGCTCGCCGTTTATGAGATCGTTTTGCGCATGGTGATGGACGTCGGCCTGTCATAACCCTCATGCGCCGTCCGTTCGGTCTCGCGAAAGCCGAGCCGGGCAAAGGCGGCATGATTTGCGGTGAGTTCGATCCTCGTCTCGAGATCGATGGCGGACTTGCCGCGGCTGCGGGCCAGATCCTCGGCCGCTTGCATCAGCCGCCGGCCAATGCCTTGCCCTTGGCGGTCCGGGGCGACGGCGAGCTTGCCGACATAAAAACCGTCAGCCCTTTCAAGGGCAAAAACGCAGCCCACGATTCTGTCATCGCCGTCGAGTGCCAGAAAGCCCGTCTCCCGCAGGGCCTTGGCGCGTAGCGCATCGACTGTGAGCAGGTGAGCCGACGACGGCGGGTCGATGATGCCGTCCATGAAGGCGAAGGCACGCATGATGAGGGCAAGCACATCACCCCAGCGGCCGAAATCGGCCGGGATCTGCGTGATCGAAATACGGGATTGTTCCAAGATCAGCGTCTCTTGTAGCGGATCGTCTCGAAACGCGCGGCCAGCGCATCATAGAGCAGCAGCCGGCCGATGAGCGGCTCGCCTATGCCGGTCAGCAGCTTGATCGCCTCCATTGCCTGCAGCGTGCCGATGACCCCCGTCAGTGCGCCGAGCACTCCGGCTTCGGCACAGGACGGCACCAGGCCCGGCGGCGGGGCTTCGGGAAACAGATCCCGATAGCTCGGGTTTGGCTTGCCGTCGCTGCCGTTTTCGAAAGGCTTCAGCACGGTCACCGAGCCGTCGAAACGTCCGACGGCCGCATGCACAAGCGGCTTCCCTTCGGCCGCGCAGGCATCAGCCACCACATAACGTGTCTCGAAATTGTCGGACCCATCGACGACCATATCGTACTTGGCCACGAGGGCAGGTGCGTTCTCCGCGGTCAGCCGGAATGTGTGCGTTTCGGTTGATATGTTGGGATTGATACGGGCGATTGCCGCCTCGGCGCTCTGGGTTTTCAGCATGCCGATCGTATCGGTGCCATGGATGACCTGACGTTGCAAGTTGGAGAGCGAAACTGTGTCGTCGTCGATCACGCCGAGCGTGCCGACGCCGGCCGCGGCGAGATATTCAAGCACCGGCGCACCGAGCCCGCCGGCGCCGATCACCAGGACCCGCGCCTGCTTGAGCTTCTGCTGGCCCGCGCCGCCGACCTCCGGCAGCACGATGTGGCGGGCATAACGTTCGATCTCGTCGGCGGTGAGCGCAGTGGTCATATCAGGACCATATAGCGGCCGAAAAACCTTGTCAGGGGTCTTCGGTTGGCCCAATCGTGCCATGGTCGACCGTCAGGAACTGCGCGCGGCCATGCAGGCTGGAAAACAGCGCCGCATCGGTTCCTGTCATGAAAGCCTGGCAGTTCAGTTCCTCCAGGATCGAGAACAGTGCCGCGCGGCGACCGCCATCGAGGTGCGCCGCGATCTCGTCGAGCAAAAGGATCGGCGTCAGGCCGGACATTTCGCCGGTCAGCCGGGCATGCGACAGCACGATACCGACCAGCAGTGCCTTCTGTTCGCCGGTCGAGCAAAGTTCGGCCGGCATGGCCTTGGGCCGGTGCCGGACCACGAGGTCCGAGCGGTGCGGGCCCTCGAGGGTGCGTCCGGCGGCACGGTCACGGTCACGGCCATCGGCAAGCGCCCGTCGGAACCGCTCCTCGACATCGACCGCTGGTGCATTGGCAATCCCGGCCTCCAGGTCACCCGAAAGGCCGATATCGGCCTGCGGAAATGGCCCCGTGTCGGGCAGCCTGCCGATCATGGCGGCCAGCAGCCGCACCATTTCGGCGCGCGCCGCGGCGATCGCCACGCCGGTCTCCGCCATCTGCGTCTCTATCGCCTCGAACCAGCCGGCATCGCGTGAGCCTTCCGTCAGCAAACGGTTACGGCCCCGCATCGCCTTCTCGTAGTCGAGCGCACGCTGGCCGTGTCCGGGATCGATCGCCAGCACCAGCCGGTCGAGAAAGCGCCGGCGATCCGCGGCCGGTCCGGTGAACAACGAATCCATCGCCGGCGTCAGCCACACGACCCGCAGCCACTCCAGCATGTCCTCGGCCCGGGCGGCGGCTCCGTTTATGCGCACCCGCCTGCCGCTCTCCGCCGCGTCGCCTCCGGAAATGCCGGTGCCGATCTCGACCTCGCCGTCAGGTCCGTGGAGCCGGGCATGCAGGGCAAAGCCGCCATCGCCACCCTCACGTGCGACATCCGCGTAAGGCGCGCGGCGCAAGCCGCGCCCCGGGGTCAAAAAAGAGATCGCTTCGAGGAGATTGGTCTTGCCGGCACCATTGTCGCCGGAAAAGATCACGGCGCCAGGAGCAACATCTATCGCCAGGCTTGCATAGTTGCGAAAATTGGTAAGCGTAAGCTTACTTATGTGGGTTTGTACCGGCAACCGCTATCCGCCTGTGGAAGTCACCGCAACCAATATCCTCCGCCGATCGTATCGTCAGGCGACGCCGGTCCGGCTATACTCGCATCGGCATCAGCACGTAAAGCGCGGTCTCGTCGGCCATGTCGTGGATCAGTGTTGGCGAACCGGCATCGGCCAGCATGAATTTGGCTTCCGTGCCGGTCAGCTGCGCGGCGACATCGAGCAGATATTTCGCGTTGAAGCCGATCTCGATCGGGTCGGATGAATAGTCTGCAGCCAGTTCTTCCGTGGCGCTGCCTGAATCCGGATTGTTGACGGCAAGCGTCACCTGGCCTTCGCTGATCGAGAGCTTCACCGCACGGCCGCGTTCGGAAGAGATGGTCGAGACGCGGTCGACCGCGGCAGCGAAGCTCTGGCGGTCGAGGATCAGCTTCTTGTCGTTGCCGGTCGGAATGACGCGCTGATAGTCCGGGAAGGTGCCGTCGATCAGCTTCGAGGTCAGGACGACGCTGCCGATGGTGAAGCGGATCTTGGTGTCGGACAGTTCGGTGGTCACGGCGACATCCGGATCATCGACCAGCTTCTGCAACTCACTCACCGTCTTGCGCGGAATGATAATGCCCGGCATGCCCTCCGAACCCGCCGGGGCGTCGATCTCGGCGCGCGCCAGGCGATGGCCGTCGGTTGCCACCGAGCGCAGCTTCAGCTTGCCACCGACTTCATGCGTGTGCAGGTAGATACCATTGAGATAGTAGCGCGTCTCCTCGGTGGAGATGGCGAACTGCGTCTTCTCGATCAGGCCCTTCAACGCCACCGCATCGAGACGGAAAATATGCGAGAAGGATCCCGCCGAAAGCTCGGGAAAGTCGGATTGCGGCAGGCACTGCAGGCGGAAGCTGGAGCGGCCCGACGTAACCGTCATGGCGTTGCCGTCCTCATCCGTCTTCAGCATCACCTCGGCGCCGTCTGAAAGCTTGCGCACGATGTCATAGAGCAAGTGCGCGGGGACGGTCGTCGCGCCGCCGCGCTCGACCTTGGCGGGCGTCGCTTCCGTCACCTCCAGGTCGAGGTCGGTGGCCTTCATTTCGAGGCTGGCGCCTTCGGCGCTGAGCAGCACGTTGGACAGGATCGGTATGGTGTTGCGCCGTTCGACCACGCGGTGGACGTGGTTGAGCGACTTCAGGAGATTTGACCGTTCCAGGATAACACGCATGACGAAACAGGCTCGCTTGAATGAATGAACGGGTCTCCGGCTACCGGCGCCCCGCAAAAGGTCTGAACAGGCTTCAGAATCTACGCAAACTGACAGGAAAAAACCAGTGAGCGCAAGCCCGCGCCACCGGTTCGGGCCGGTTACGCGGGCTTTCTGGGGATAAAGCTGGCCAACCCTGCAAGCCGGCCGTTCTGGGCCGGTCAGGCCTGGTCGTTGATCAGCCTTCTCAGCAATTCCAGTTCCTGCGCCAGCGTGTTGTCATTGCCGGACAGGTCCTCGATCTTGCGCACGGCGTGCAGCACCGTCGTGTGGTCGCGGCCGCCGAAACGCCGCCCGATCTCCGGCAGCGAGCGCGGCGTCATCACCTTCGACAGGTACATGGCGACCTGCCGCGGCTTGACGATGGTGCGCGTGCGCCGGTTGGACAGCAATTCCGTCTTCGAGACGTTGTAGTGGCGCGCGACGATGCGCTGGATGTCCTCGATGCGGACCCGCTTCGGCTCGCCCGTGCGATAGATATGGCCGAGGATCTCGTCGATGCGGTCGATGGTGATCTGCGGCTCGAACGACTGGCGAAACAAGAGCTGGTTGAAGGCGCCTTCCAGTTCACGTCCGCTACCGGTCACGGTGCGGGCAACGTGGTTGAGGATCTCTTCGGAAATGTCGAGCGATGCATCGTCGATCCTGGCTGTGGCTAGGCGCAGTTTGAGCATGCCGAGCCGCATGGCGAAATCGGGTGCCGACATTTCGAGCGCGACGCCGCCATTGAGGCGCGAACGGACCCGCGGCTCGAGCGATTCCAGCTCCGACGGTGGCCGGTCGGCCGCGACGACGACCTGCTTGGCGCTGTCGAGCAGCATGTTGATCAGATGGCAGAATTCATGCTGGATCGACTTGCCCTGCAGGAACTGCATGTCGTCGATGATCAGGAGGTCGATGTCGCGCAGCTGCTCCTTGAGCGTCAATGCGTTGTTGTCGCGGATCGCCGTGGCGAAGCGCCACATGAAATACTCCGCGGTGAGATAGACGACGCGCGACTTCGGGTTCTGCTTCAGCGATTCCGCGGCGATGGCTTGCAAGAGGTGCGTCTTGCCGAGCCCGACGGTGGCATGCAGGAAAAGCGGATTGAAGCGCACTGCGCTCGACTGAGATTCCGCCACGGCCTTGGCGGCGGCGAAGGCGACGCGGTTCGAGGGCCCTTCGATGAAGGAGCCGAACGTGTAACGCGGATCAAGCGGTGATCCCAGCACATTGTGGCGGAACTCGCTCTCGACCGGCACACCCGGACGCGGCACGGGAGACCGCTCCACCCTGCCTGGGCTGACCGTGCCGGCGGCCAGCGCCGTCTGCGTCTGCCGCGTCATCTTGCGCGCCGGCGCCAATTCCGGTTCGGGCTGGCTGCGCCCCTGACGGGTCGCGGTGCGCACGATGATCTCGATCTTGAGAAGCTCGGGATCCTCGTGCTTCCACAGCTCGGAAATGAGATCGTGATAGTGGCCGTTGATCCACGAGCGCAGGAACGCGGTGGGCACGGAGATGCGGACAATGCCCTTGGAAGCTTCCGCGACCTTCATGCGGCCGAACCAGCTGGAATAGACTTCGGTTCCCAGGCGCGCCTTCAACTGGGCCTTGACCCGGTCGAACTTCTGTTCCGCGTCGCTGGAGACCGCCATCTCGTTTGCTCCGATCAAAGTTCCAGGAAATGGGAGGTCGCCCGTAAGCTCCCTTTCGATGCCGCTCTGCATGATCGAGTTCCTTGCCTTTCTGTACCCGTTTTTCGCTGGGGATGCGCCTCCTGCACCCTTTTTCCAGCGACCGTGTCTTCGCTACGATGCCCGTTGCCGCCGCCGGCAATGAACGTCGCCCACCATCCAAGGGAACCGGTGCCGGCTCATGGAAGCCAGCCCGCGTTGGGTATGTCAGGGCAATACAACACCGTCCGGCGAAAGAGCGCCGGCGCGCCGTCCTACCTGCCATGTCTAGTTACGCCAGTCCCCTACCGTATCGAAAAAGAGCAAACCATACCCGTCCGCGGATTTGATCCGCGTCGCAAATCCCGCCAATTTAAGCTGGCCGCGTCAGGCTGGGTTAAGGGCCAGAGGCCCGTCTCCTTCGATAGATCGGACATTACCGAAATCGCTGTGGATAGGGCAAGGCCACGTCTAACGGATTTTTAAGGAATCTGGTTACCTCGGGCGGGTTGGAGCGCCATGCCGCAGTGCTGTATTTTAACAAAGCCATTGTGATTCAAACCCTTTTCCGACGAATATGAAAAAGCCGGACCGGCGCGAAATTTTCTGAAATAATTCACTTGACAGCCAGTTGTCCTCCCGTCCCTTCGGCGCGTTGTGGACAAGCTGTGGATGACCATCGCTAAATATTTGAAAAGTATCGGTTATTTCTGATGGACATGGTTTTTAAAGTCGACGCTTTTCAAGCGTTCCGATCATCAGCGGGCATGAATGTGCCGGCAAACCATTTCAAACTGTGGACGCTGCATTTGCAGTTGTTCCGGCTATTCTTTTTAAGTACTTGCCGGCAAACGAAAAAACCCGGCGTGATCGGCCGGGTTCGAAGAAGATCGTCCTGAGAAGGCGATGTCAGGCCGACAGCACCTTGAGGCGCTGGGCGAGGCGCGACACCTTGCGGGACGCCGTGTTCTTGTGGATCACGCCTTTGGTCGCGGCGCGCATCAATTCCGGCTCGGCAGCCTTGAAGGCGGCCTGTGCTGCGGCCTTGTCGCCCGAGGCGAGTGCCTCCTCGACCTGGCGGACGTAGGTGCGGACGCGCGAGCGGCGGTTCTTGTTGATCGCCGCGCGGCGGGCGATCTTGCGCGTTGCCTTTTTGGCCGAGGATGTGTTGGCCATGATGCCTCTCTTCTGGTCTGGTCGGCGCACGCGGCGTGCCGCAGGGCGCAAAAAACAAACGGGCAGCCACGGGGCCGCCTCGGTTGGTGCGGCTTATAGTTCAGCTTTTCCGGCGCGTCAACGCCGCCTGGCGTTCTTTTTGGCCGATGCCACGGGTTTCGGTCGCTGACCCCCGACGCCCTACCGGTTGGTGAAATTCGGCTTCCGCTTTTCGGCGAACGCCGCCATGCCTTCCTTCTGGTCTTCGAGCGCGAAAAGCGAATGGAACAGGCGGCGTTCGAAGCGCAATCCTTCGGCAAGCGTCGTCTCATAAGCCCGGTTGACGGCTTCCTTGGCCATCATCACCGACGGCAGTGAGAAATCGGCGATTTTGGCCGCCGCCTTGACGGCCTCCTCGACCAGCTCGCCGGCCGGAACGACCCGCGACACAAGGCCCGAACGTTCGGCCTCGGCGGCATCCATCATCCGTCCGGTCAGGCACATGTCCATCGCTTTCGATTTACCGACGAACCGGGTCAGGCGTTGCGACCCGCCCATGCCGGGAATGACACCGAGCGTAATCTCCGGCTGGCCGAATTTGGCCGTGTCGGCGGCAATGATGAAATCGCACATCATCGCCAGTTCGCACCCGCCACCGAGCGCATAGCCGGCCACCGCCGCTATGATCGGCTTTCGCGCCCGCGTGAACTCTTCCCAGCCGACGAAGAAGTCCTGGCTGTAGGCATCCGCATAGGAGATTGCCTGCATCTCCTTGATATCGGCACCCGCGGCAAAGGCCTTGTCGGAGCCGGTAACAACCATGGCGCCGATGCCAGGATCGGCGCAGAAAACATTCACGGCTGCGACGAGTTCGGCGAGGATCTGGGAATTCAATGCGTTGAGCGCCTTTGGCCGGTTCAGCGTGATCAGTCCGACCTTACCGCGCCTCTCGGTGATGATCGTCTCATAGGCCATGGCTGTTCCTCCTTTGCTCGACACCGGTCTAGCTCACGTCTGACAGGTCCGGCAATAGAAGGTCGAGCGACCGCCCTGCACGATACGTTCGACATGGCCGCCGCAGCCAGGCCTGGGGCAAGGCTCACCCTCGCGGTCGTAGACGGCGAAGGAATGCTGGAAATAACCCAGCGATCCATCGGTGTGCATATAGTCGCGCAGTGAAGACCCGCCGGCCGCGATGGCATCTGATATGACCGAGCGGATCGCCTCGGCGAGGCGTTCGCTTTGTTCCCTGGCCTTCTTGCCTGGCCTGGCGATGGTGCCCGCCTCACGTAGCGGTGACAGGCCGGCGCGCCAGAGCGCCTCCGAGACATATATATTGCCTAAGCCGGCGATCAGCCTCTGGTCGAGAAGCGCTGCCTTGAGCGGCGAGCTGCGGCCTTTCAGCAACGAGGCAAGCAGAACGCCGTCCAGTGCATTGCCGGTCGGTTCGACGCCCAGTCCGGCGAGCATCGGATGCGTCTCCGGCGGCTCTTGCGCAAACAGCATGAAACCGAAGCGACGCGGATCGTTGAAGATCACACGTGACCGCCTGCCGGCCGCGGAAACGACATGGAACACGACATGATCGTGTGCCGCGCTTTTCGAGCGCTCATGGTGGAACACGCCAGGTGTCTCGTCGTCGTCGCCGGTCTCGATGCGAAAGGAGCCGGACATGCCGAGATGGCAGATCAGCACCGGACCGCCCAGCATATGCATGGTCAGATATTTGGCCCGCCGTCCAAGCGCCGTGATCGTCCTGCCGGTCAGCCGCTCCGAAAACCGTTCGGGGAAGGGGAACCGCAGGTCGGGCCGTCTCATCTCGACCTCGGCCAGGTGGGCACCTTCCAGGACCGGCCGCAGACCGCGCCGGACCGTTTCGACTTCGGGTAATTCAGGCATGGCCGCCAATCGAGGCATAAAAGGATATGCCGTTGCGGCCGCGCGTCAGCGCGAGATGTTCGGCAACGGTCTCGCCGATATCGGCAAATGTCGCCCTAAGCCCTATGTCGCCGCCTTTGAGGCCGGGTCCAGTGCCGATGACCGGAATGCGTTCACGCGTATGGTCGGTGCCGCGCCAGGTCGGATCGTTGCCGTGATCGGCGGTCAGGATGAGAAGGTCGCCCTGCTTCAGCTTCGCGAAGGCCTCCGGCAGTCTCCGGTCGAAAGCCTCGAGCGCGGCGGCATAACCGGCGACGTCGCGGCGATGGCCGAATTCGGTATCGAAATCGACGAAATTGGCGAAGACGAGGTCGCCGTCGGTGGCCTCGTCCATCGCGACCAGCGCCTGGTCGAACATGGCCATGTTGCCCGCGGCCTTGCGGACTTGCGAGATCCCGCGATGGGCGAAGATGTCGCCGATCTTGCCGACGGCGACGACGCGGCTGCCGCGCGCCGTCAGCCGGTCGAGCAATGTCGGCTCGGGTGGCGGCACGGCGTAGTCGTGGCGATTGTAGGTTCGCTCGAACGTGGCTGATGTCTCGCCGACGAAGGGGCGCGCGATCACCCGTCCGATCCTCAGCGGGTCGACCAGCCGGCGCACCACCTGACACAATTCATAGAGCCGCTCCAGGCCGAAATGGACCTCATGCGCGGCGATCTGCAGGACCGAATCGACCGACGTGTAGCAAATCGGCTTGCCGGTGCGGATATGTTCCTCGCCGAGCCGCTCGATGATCTCGGTACCCGGCGCATGGCAATTGCCGAGAATGCCGGGCACCTTGCCCTCGCGGATGATCGCCTCGGTCAGGTCGGCCGGGAAGGCGGGAACCGTGTCCGGGAAATAACCCCAGTCGAAGCGCACCGGCAGGCCTGCGATCTCCCAATGGCCGGAAGGCGTGTCCTTGCCGCGCGAAATCTCTTGCGCCGCGCCGTGGAAGGCATTGGCGAGCAGGTCCGTCCCGAAATGCGTAAACCCCAGTCCTGTCGCGGTCTCGGCCGCCTTGCCAAGTCCCAGCGATGCCATATGGGGGACGAACAGCGGTCCCTGACGAAGCCCTTCGCGATCCGCGCGCCCTTCGGCGCAGGCTTCGGCGATGTGCGCCAGCGTGTTGGCGCCGGCATCGCCATAGCTTTCAGCGTCGGCCGCGCCGCCGATGCCGAAGGAATCCAGGACGAAGAGGAAAGCACGCGCCATCGGGTTATTTGTTGCCAGTGTGGACACCCAGACATAGGGTTCCGCGGCGGCCTTGGCAATTCGGAAACCAAACGGCAACGGCTTGGCGCGATAGTCAATTCCATGTCGCCCCAATGTGCCCGGCGGTCTTGGCAACGAGATTCACACAACGATCGGGTGTTGTGACGAGGGATCCATGGACGGAACAAGAGGCGGGACGGTCCTGTCGACTGCGCTCAAGGCATGGACCGCCTTCATGGCGGTGAACGCGTTCTGGTGCGGACCGGCGTGGGCAGACTGGCGCGATGATATAGGCACATTTCGCATCGGCATCGTCGCCGAGCCCGGCGCCGGCAACACCGTTCCGGGGCTGGCGGTGTTGACGCAAGCCTTTACCAATGCGCTCGGCATGAAGATCGAGTTCGTCGTTGCCCGCGATTATGCGGCACTGATCGAGGGACAGGCCAATGCACGGATCGAATACGCCATCTATTCGGCGACCGCCTACGCCACGGCGCTGCAACGCTGCGGATGCATCGAGCCGCTCGTGGCTCCGGTCGATTCCGACGGTGTGGCCGGCATCCGCTCGGTACTGCTGACCAGGGATGGCAAACTGCGCGGCTTGGCCGATATGGAGACCCACCGGGTCGCCATATCGCCGCCGGATAGCGTCGGCGGTTCTCTTTTGCCCTTGGCGGGGTTGGCTGCCGAACACGTCGAGATCGCCGAAGATGCACGGTTTCTTGTCCATGCCCCTTCGGCGTCGGCGGCCGAAACCATGCTCGTCGACGGCGAGACCGACGCCATGTTCGGCTGGGTGAGGGCAGCGGCCGACGGCCAGCCGCAGCTGTCAGGGGGCACGCAGGCAAGGCTCGAGGCATCAGGCCTTTCGGCGTCGGCCCTCCAGGTGGCGTGGACGTCGGGTCTGCTGAGATACGGTCCCCATGCGGTGCGCAGCGATCTCGATCCGGAAGCCAAGCGTCGGCTGACCGTGTTCCTCACCAACCTCAAATCGACGACGCCGGATGTCTACGATCTTCTGGAATCGAAGCATGCCGGCGGCTTTATGCCCGTGGTTTCAAAAGATTATGCCACGGCGGAGGCCATCGTGCGCCTGGTCTCGGTCGATGGTGGGCGGCGATAAGGTCTTCAGCAGTCGCCGCAAGGAATCGTGACGCTCCTGCGGGGGCGCAGAAAATAGGTTTCGCCCATCGGGATCGTCGTTGTGAGAGATGGGGTCATTCCAAGCTTCTGCTGGCTGTCCGTCGTCCAGCCGATGATCGGCAAATAGTTGAGATTGCTCTCGACGCGGATGAGGAAGGTGCCGGCGACCCTGAGCGTTGCCGGAACCGTGGTCGCGGTGCCAGCGGTGGCTCCGACGCCGTTCACACCGTTGACCACCTTGCGCGACCACACCACCAGCACCCTCGGCGTGGCTTCGGTGGTGATCTGTATGGCCGTGATGGTGATGTTGGGCGTCGAGCGGTTGTAGGGTTGAAGGGTTACGCTGCCGATCTTCATGATGGCATCGAGGTCCGCCTTGACGATGCTCGGCTGTTGCGTCACGAGGTCGGCGACCATGCTGCCGACACGGCTGACCTTCTTGCTTGTCTCGATGGCCTGCGAAGCCTCCAAGGTCATGAAATACATGACCAGCAGGATAGGCGCGATAAGCGCGAACTCGACCGCCGCGACGCCGCGGCGATTGGACCAGAACCTGACCGATTTGGCCCAGAGCCCTGCAATTCCCAGATGTGCCCCCGCACGCATCATACTCATTGCCTTTTTTCTTGTTGGTGCTTGCGTGATAGTCTCAATTGTCGAACGGCTCGTTCTGCCAGGTCACTGAAGCGAAATGCAGGGTTTTGTTACCCCCCATCGATTGCGCCATCAGGTCGGTCATGATCGGCCATTTGTAAAAGACCCGCAGCATGTTCTTTGATTCCGCCGCACCCGCCGTGACGGTAAAGGGCACATCGGCGCCGCTGTTCGTCAGCTTGATGTCACCGCCCTGAATCCTGAAGCCGGCCAAAGCCGCGTCGGCGAACGCCGTGTACTGGCGAAGATCGACGCTCAACTGATTGGGACAATCCTGGGAAACGATGATTTCCAGCTTGTCGCAGATCATGTTCTTCAAACTATCTCCGGCGATGTCGGCAGCCCTCAACTGGCCGGTGCGCAGCCGGCGTGCGACATCGTCCGTGATGTTGGCCATCACCTCCTGGCTGGCAAACGAGATGCAGCTTTCGAGGATGGCGAACACCAGGAGTGCGAACGGCATTGCAAGCAGCGCGAACTCCAGCGCAGTGCTGCCGCGCCGGTCGCGCACGAAGCGCCTGAAAAATCTGGTGCGCTCCATCTTGTGCTGACCTGTC
The DNA here is from genome assembly GCF_006440535.1 of Mesorhizobium sp. B2-5-13. Taxonomy (NCBI): domain Bacteria; kingdom Pseudomonadati; phylum Pseudomonadota; class Alphaproteobacteria; order Hyphomicrobiales; family Phyllobacteriaceae; genus Mesorhizobium; species Mesorhizobium sp. B2-5-13. The sequence continues at coordinate 568,831 of NZ_VFUI01000002.1, forward strand.
GAGCTGAATTCCATGCTCATGCGATGTTCCTGCCATCCCTGGACGGTGCTGACAGGTCCACTAGCGCAAACCAATTGAGGTCCGGTTTGAATGATCGTTAAAGTCGGCGCGGGCGTTTTAACCAGGCGGTAACCTGGGCCATGGCGCACTCCGTGCAGCCTATTTGCTGAGGTTCATCTCGGCTTCGGACGATTTCTCCGCCTCGCTCTTGTAGGAGCTTTCGCAATAGGGTGTGCACGACATGGTCTGGACATCCGCGCGCCGGTAAATGCGAACCGACGAGGCTGCCTGGCGGACCACGGTAACCTGTGCGTCGACGATCGGGCTGCCGTCCGGGTCGAGAACGACGAGATTGGTGACACCGAAACCCTTGCCGGTGAGCACGATCGTCGAGGCATCCTGGACGGAAGCGTCGGCAATTGCCGGGTTGCCCACGACGATCGTATCGGCGGGGCGCGACAGTTTCACGATCTTGGCCTGATTCATGGTGACCTCGATGTCGGCGCCAGCCCTGGCGGGCGTAATCAAGCTGGCGGCGACAAGAAGCGCGGCAATCAGGATTGAGGATTTCGGCACGGCCATCAAGGCGCTCCACGCAAGCGGACTGTTCAACGGAACATGAACGAGATTGGTGAACCAACGGTTAAGTCGGCTTGCCGCCGCCGGATGTAGCGGTCGACATGGCTACCGCATGGCCCGATGCGCGCAGGGCTCGCAAGCTTCCCCAAGCCCTTGCCTTTTACGGCGTTGACCCGCGAAACGGAATATTTGCCAGCGCTTAGTGTGGAGTTAACCACGCACTCGGTTCGAGCCGGGAAAGGAATCGGTAAGGCTGTTTATTAAGCCGATTGAAAGAGCTTCTCCCTAGATTGCCAGCATCCGATCAACCATCACAGAAGTTGACGGAAGTGCTGTAACACGTGGAGTAGGAGCTCTCGAATGTCTAATCTCATCGCACGTTTCGTGAAGGACGAATCCGGCGCGACCGCTATCGAATATGGTCTGATCGCCGCTCTCATCGCGCTCGCCATCATCACCGGCGCCGGCGCCCTCGGCAATGCAATCAATGCTAAGTTTACCACTATCGGTACCGCGATGAACACCGCAGGCAGCGGCAGCTAATCTGCCGTTTGCTAAACACTCGGACTGCATTCTGAACAAGGGCCGCCGCGTTGCGGCCCTTGTTCTATGCCGCTGCCAATACCAGTCGTCTTTTCGTTCGGGCCTCATCAATCGTTAATCGAACATGCCTAGATTGAGCCCCGTGGAATCCGACAATAGGCATAGCCCCGATGCTTGAAGCCCTGATCTTCGTCGTCTTTCCGTTCTGCATGCTGTTTGCAGCGATCTCCGACATGCTGTCGATGACGATCGCCAATCGCGTGCCGGTGCTGCTTGTCGCCGTCTTCGCGCTGGTGGCGCCGCTGACGGGCATGGAATGGGCGGCTTACGGCTGGCATTTCGCCGCCGGCGCCATTGTCCTGGCCGTGACATTCGGTCTGTTCGCCTTGGGTGGCATGGGCGGTGGCGACGCCAAGCTGCTGGCCGCCACGGCCGTGTGGATGGGACTCAACGTCCACCTCGTCGAATATCTTGTCGCTTCGACAATCATCGGCGGCCTTCTGACAATCGCGATCCTGTTTTACCGGAAATCGCCTCTGGCGATGTTCACCGGACGCAATCCATTCCTGCGTCATTTTGCGGAAGAATCAGCCGGTGTTCCCTACGGGATCGCGCTCGGCCTGGGTGGCCTGCTGACCTATCCCGATTCCCCCTTGATGGTGTGGGCGCTGGCAAGGCTGGCGAGCTGAATTCATTAAATTTTCGTCGGCCGATATGCCTTGCACGCCAGCTTTGCGGAGCGGCGGCCCAGCATTTCCGCGCCTCACGGCGTAATCTTTTCTAATTTATATAAACCTTAAATTAATCACGATCGTAAGCATTGCATTAACCTTGTTTTGACGATTGCCGCTGCAAAGTCCGGCTTGGCTAGGTTGGTTTGCCAAGGGCGAGGGTTCGGACAGATGCCAGCATCCCGATTGATTATTCTGAGCGTGGCGGTGGCCGCGGCGGGCGGTGCTGGCTATGTCGCGAAAAACATGGTCGCTCCGCCGCCTCAGGTCGTCGTCGATTCTGGCCCCCAGGCCCCCGCGGTGGCCCTGCAGGACGTGCTTGTGCTCTCGGGCGATGTCGCAATGGGCAACGCGCTCGAGAACAACATAGGCTGGCAATCCTGGCCTGCTGACGGCATCAACGCGAATTTCATCACCAAGGCCACAGCCCCCGATGCCCTGGAGAAGCTGAAAGGGTCGATTGCCCGTGTGCCGATGTATGCCGGCGAGCCCGTGCGGCGCTCCAAGCTGATCGGCGAGGGACAAAGCTTCATGTCGTCCATCCTGCCGTCCGGCATGCGGGCGGTCGCAACGACAATATCGGCGGACACTTCGGCCGGCGGCTTCATCCTTCCCAACGATTTCGTCGACGTCATCATGACCCGCAGGGCCGATGCCAACACCGGGGCCGGATTCAGCACCGAGACCATCCTGAAGAATATCCGCGTCCTGGCAATCGACCAGACCATCCAGGAAGACGAGGAAGGCAAGAAGACCAGGGTGGGCCAGACCGCCACGCTGGAGCTGACACCCAAACAGGCCGAGATCATCACCGTCGCCCAACAGATGGCGGATCGCCTGACGCTGGCGCTGCGGGCGATCACGGACACCAAGGAAAAGAATGTGGACGAGGCCGACTATCTCGTTTCCGGCAATGGCCGCCGGGGAACGGTGAGGCTGATCAAGTCGGGCGAAGTCTCCGAAGTAGGGGCAAGGAAATGAGGCTAAGCGCTAAACTGCCGGCAATCGTGGCCATGGCACTCGGCCTTTTGCTCGTCGGAGCGAATGTGCAGGGCGTCGAGGCGAAGAGCACTAAGGTGTCGGCCACGACAGCCACCCAGCGCGTCAAGCTTGGCCTCAACAAATCGGTGGTTATAGACCTGCCGAGCGATGCCTACGACATTCTTGTCGCCAATCCCTCCGTTGCCGATGCGGTGACCCGCACCGCAAGGCGTATCTACCTCTTCGGCAAGGCGGTCGGCGAAACCAACATCTTCGTCTTTGGGCCGAACGGCGAACAGATCGCCAGCCTGGACCTGGCCATCGAGCGCGACGTCGCCGGCCTGGAGGACTATATCAGGCGCTTCATTCCGACCTCGGCCGTCAAGGTGGAACTGCTCAACGACAACGTGGTTCTGACCGGCACCGTGGATACTCCCTTGGATGCTAAGCGCGCCGAACAGCTGGCAAATATGTTTGTATCCGGCGGTGAAGCGACGACGGGACAATATTCGCAGACCGCCGCCGGCGGCTCGGCCCAGAGCGGTGTCGACATCAACAACCCGGACCAGGAGCGCCGCGTCAGCCAAATCGTCAATCTGCTGCAGATCATCGGAGACGATCAGGTCACGCTGAAGGTGACGGTGGCCGAAGTCAGCCGCTCCGTGATGAAGCAGCTCGGTGTCAATATGGTCGGCAGCGGCGGCAGCAACGGCATCAGCTATGGCGCGCTCAGTGACCCTTTCACTGGTCTCGGAAAGCCGTTGTCGAACGCTGGCCTAAGCATCGGCTCCTCCGCACTCCAGGCATATATAAACGCGATGGAGCAGTCGGGGGTCATGAAGACGTTGGCCGAACCGACCCTGACCGCCGTATCTGGTGAGAAGGCGACGTTCAAGGTGGGTGGCGAATACAACATGGTGACCAACGTCTCCGCGAATGTATCGCAAGACAACCAGACCGGCTTGAAGACCTATTCCGTCGATAAGATCGAGTACGGAATCGGATTGGAATTTCAGCCGGTGGTTTTATCGCCCGGCCGGATAAGCCTGAAAGTCAGGACCTCGGTTTCCGAGCCGACAACCGAGGGGTCCGTCTCGGCATCCACGGACAATCGGAGTATCGGCATGAATGCCCTGTCACTGCGCAAGCGCCTTGCTGATACGACCGTCGAACTGCCCTCGGGCGGCTCCATGATGATCGCCGGCCTGGTTCGCGACGATGTCAGGCAAGCGGTCAACGGCTTGCCTGGACTGACAAAGATTCCTGTGCTCGGCGCGCTCTTCCGCAGCAGGGATTTCGTGCGCAACGAGACCGAGCTCGTCATCATCATCACGCCCTATCTGGTGAAACCCGTGGCACGCAACGATCTCGCCAAGCCGGACGACAATTTCAACCCTCCGAGCGACGGGGCGGGCATGTTCCTTGGGCGTGTCAATCGCGTCTACGGCACCATGCAGACCGACAGGCCCAATGGCCGCTATCACGGCGTTGTCGGCTTCATCTACAAGTGAACGGGAAAGCAGACATGTCTCAGTCAGCATTGAAGGCAAGGACCATGGCGATGCGCTCCGGCCGTTCTCGGATAAGCCTGCGGGTCCTTCCGATCATGGCGGTGGCGGTATCGGCTCTGCTGGCCGGTTGTGCCCACCGCGACAGCATTACCGTCGGCGCCATCCCCGACGACTATCGCACCAATCATCCAATCGTCATCGCGGAGAAGAACCAGAAGATCGATCTTCCTGTCGGCGCCGGCGACCGCGGCATGACCGGCTCGCAGCGCGACACGCTCCTGGGTTTCCTCGACGGCTATGACAAGAGTGCCGCTCCGGCATTGACGATCCAGATTCCAAGCGGATCGGCCAACGAAGTCGCCGCGACGGCGGCCGGCCGCGATTTCGCCCGGCTCGCGGTCGCCGCCGGCATCAAACGCGACCGGGTCGTCGTGGTCTCCTATCAGGCTGGATCGAGCGAGGCATCAGCCCCGGTTCGCGTCTCCTACATCGCGGTGAGGGCACAGACCGACAAATGCGGACGTTGGCCCGCCGACCTGGTGGAAACGTCGGAGAACAAGCACTACGCCGATTTCGGCTGCTCCTATCAGAACAATCTTGCCGCCCAGATGGCCAATCCAGGCGATCTTCTCGGGCCGCGCAAATCTACCACTATTGATGCGGCAAATCGCAGCAAAGCCATCGGTGTCTACCAAGACAGGGGCATTTCGGATGAATTACTCGGCAACTCGGAAGTGACTTACTAAGCCGCCCTCGGAAAGAAGCGACGCCACGACCAGGCAACGGAAAGAGCATGACCATGAGCAACCTTGCCTATGACGCCACCGTGGAGGGCGGTGACACCTCGCCGCAGGACGTTGCCGCGATGCAGGCGTTGCGGCCGGTTCCGCGTATTTCGATCCAGGCATTCTGCGAGACGGAGGGCGTTGCCAATCCGGTCCAGCGCGCCGGCGAGGACCGCCGCATGACCAAGGCGCACCTCAAAGTCCATATGGGCGGCGTTCCCACCGCCATCGAGTTCTACCAGTCGGCGCCGACACCGAACCTGATCCTGCTGGAATCGCGCAGCGAACCCAAGCAACTGCTGGAGCAACTCGCCCAGCTCTCGGAATACTGCGATCCATCCTCGAAAGTGGTGGTGATCGGTCACTACAATGATGTTGGCCTCTATCGCGAACTCATCCGTTCCGGCATCTCCGAATACGTCATCGCGCCGGTGTCGATGGCCGACGTCGTCAGCGTCGTGTCGTCGATCTTCGTCGATCCGGAAGCTGAACCGCTTGGCCGCTCGGTCGCCTTCGTCGGCGCCAAGGGCGGCGTCGGCTCTTCCACGATCGCCCACAATGTTGCCTGGGCAATGTCCTCCCTGTTCAAATCCGAGGTCGTTGTCGCTGACCTCGATCTCGCCTTCGGCACCGCCAACATCAATTTCGATCAGGATCCTGCCCAGGGCATCGCCGAGGCCGTGTTCTCGCCCGAGCGTATCGACGAAGTCTATCTCGACCGGCTGCTGACCCAATGCGCCGAGCATCTGTCGCTACTCGCGGCGCCCTCGACGCTGGAACGCGTCTACGACTTCGATCCCGATGCCTTCGCGCAGCTTGTCGATACCGCGCAGCGCAGCGTGCCGATCCTTGTGCTCGACGTTCCCCATGTCTGGACGGGATGGGCCAAGAACACGCTGGTCAAGGCCGACGAGATCGTCATCACGGCAACGCCGGAACTGGCCAATCTGCGCAACACCAAGAACCTGGTCGACATGTTGAAGCGGCTTCGCCCGAACGACCCGCCGCCGAAATTGATCATCAACCAGGCCGGCGTGCCGAAGCGGCCGGAGATATCGTCATCCGATTTCGCCGAGCCGCTCGGCCTGACACCGATGTCGGTCATCGGCTTTGATCCCTTGCTGTTCGGCAATGCCGCAAACAACGGACGCATGCTGGGCGAGATGGATGCCAAGAACCCGGTTGTGGCCACCATCAACGAGATTGCTCATGTGCTGACCGGCCGCAGCGAAATCAGAGCGAAAAAGAAGGCTGGCCTGGGCAGTCTGCTCGGCAAGCTCTCGCGCAACAAAAAGTGACGCAATGGGGTCGGTAGTCGGTCATGTTCGGTAAAAGAGGCAACGACGACGGCAATCGGTTCACGCCGGAATTTCGCCAGCCGGCACCGGTCGCGCCGGCCGCCGCGGTCTCGGCGGACACCGCGGTTCTTGCCCGGCCCGCGGCCACGCCTCAGCCGAGCGCGCCTGTCGCGCCACCGGCCAGGCGCGCGGTCGAGGCGCCGCCGATGGCGCCGGAACCGAGGAGAGGCCGCGAAAAGAGCGAAACCTACTACGATACCAAGAGCCAGGTTTTCTCGGCCCTCATCGATACGATCGACCTGTCGCAACTCGCCAAGCTCGATCCCGAAAGCGCCCGCGAGGAAATCCGCGACATCGTCAACGATATCATCGCGATCAAAAACTTCGCGATGTCGATCGCTGAGCAGGAAGAACTGCTCGAGGACATCTGCAATGACGTGCTCGGCTATGGGCCGCTCGAGCCGTTGCTCGCGCGCGACGACATCGCCGACATCATGGTCAACGGGTCCAAGAACGTCTACATCGAAGTCAACGGCAAGGTCGAACAGACCAACATCCGCTTCCGCGACAACCAGCAGCTGCTCAACATCTGCCAGCGCATCGTCAGCCAGGTCGGCCGCCGCGTCGACGAATCCAGCCCGATCTGCGACGCCCGTCTTCCCGACGGGTCGCGCGTCAACGTCATTGCGCCGCCGCTGGCCATCGACGGCACCGCGCTCACCATCCGCAAATTCAAGAAGGACAAGCTGACGCTCGACCAACTGGTCAAGTTCGGCGCCATCTCTCCGCAAGGGGCCGAAGTTCTCAAGATCATCGGCCGTGTCCGCTGCAACATCGTCATCTCGGGCGGCACCGGCTCCGGCAAGACGACATTGCTCAACTGCCTGACCAACTACATCGACCGTGATGAGCGCGTCATCACCTGCGAGGACTCGGCCGAATTGCAACTGCAGCAGCCGCATGTCGTGCGCCTGGAAACGCGTCCGCCCAACCTTGAGGGCGAGGGCGAGGTGACGATGCGCGACCTGGTCAAGAACTGCCTGCGCATGCGGCCCGAACGCATCATCGTCGGCGAAGTGCGCGGACCCGAGGTCTTCGATCTCCTGCAGGCGATGAATACCGGCCATGACGGCTCGATGGGAACGATCCACTCCAACAGCCCGCGCGAATGCCTGAACCGTATCGAGTCCATGATCGCCATGGGCGGCTATTCGCTGCCGCAGAAAACCGTGCGCGAAATCGTCGTCGGCTCCATCGACGTGATCATCCAGGCGGCGCGCCTGCGCGATGGATCGCGCCGCATCACCCACATCACCGAAGTAATCGGGATGGAGGGCGACGTCATCATCACGCAGGATATTGTCCTCTATAACATCAAGGGCGAGGACGCCAACGGCAGGCTGTTGGGTGAACACGTCTCGACCGGCATCGGCCGCCCCCATTTCTGGGAGCGGGCCCGATACTATGGCGAGGAGCAGCGTCTCGCCACAGCGCTCGAGGCTATGGAGAAACGTGCTGACTGACGCATCCGCGGGCGTGAAGGTTCTGGTCGATGTTTGGAATTGACGGCACCGTATTGGCGTTTGTCGTGCTCGCCGGCTTCAGCGCCGGCGCGGTCGCCTATGCATTCCTGTTCACCCAGATTAGCAATGAGAAACAGGCCGGAAAGCGGCTTGAAACGATCAAGGCCGCCGAGACGGACCGTTCTGTTGTCAAGGCGACCCGTGACCGCGCGGCGGACGCCGCCAAGCGCCGCAAATCGGTGCAGGATTCACTGAAGGAACTCGACGAGAAGCAGAAGACCAAGGACACCGCCGTCAAGAAGCCGCCGCTGAAAGCCCAGCTTCGCCAGGCTGGGATGAAGGTGCCGATCGAGCGTTTCTATATCTATTCGGCCATATTCGGCCTCGCGCTGACAATCGTCGCGTTCATGGCCGGAGCGCCGATGATTGTCTTGCCCGGTGTGCTGCTCGCCGGAGCGCTCGGCCTGCCGCGTTGGTTCGTCTCCTTTCGTCGTACCCGCCGCGTCAAGGCATTCCTCAACGAATTTCCAAACGCGCTCGACATCATCGTGCGGGCGGTCAAGTCCGGCCTGCCGCTGAACGACGCCATACGCCTGATCGCCAATGAATCGCCTGAACCCGTGAAGGCCGAGTTTCGCCGGATAGTCGATTCGCAGCAGATGGGCCTGTCGATCCCCGACGCGACCTTGCGCATGCCCGAAACCATGCCGTGCACCGAGGCGAGTTTCTTCGGTATCGTCATCCAGATCCAGTCGCAGGCCGGTGGCAATCTCTCCGAGGCGCTGGGTAACCTTTCGCGCGTGTTGCGCGACCGCAAGAAGATGAAGGCCAAGGTCGCGGCACTGTCGATGGAAGCGAAAGCATCCGCCGCCATCATCGGCGCCTTGCCTTTCATCGTCGCCTTTCTCGTCTATCTCTCCAGTCCCAACTATCTGATGCCGCTGTTCACGACCAGCGTCGGCCATTTGATACTCGGTTTCGCCGCCGTCTGGATGTCGATCGGCATCTTCGTGATGCGCAAGATGATGAACTTTGAAGTCTAGGGCCGCGGCATGACCGAACAAGCCATCAAATCACTGACGGATCCCAGCTTCCTGATTGCGCTGCTGGTCGCTATCGCCGTGTTCGCAACTGTCTTTACGCTGCTCCCGGCGCTTGGCGGAAACCAGCTCAAGGCGCGCATGAAATCGGTCGCGCTGGAGCGTGATGAGCTTCGCGCCAAGCAGCGCGCGCGGCTTGCGACCGAGGCCGATCGCCGCCGCAAGGGTCTGCGCGAGCAACAGTCGGTCGGCATGCGCAACATTGTCGACCGGCTCGATCTGCGGCGTGCGTTGGCCGACGAGGCCACCTTGCAAAAGCTCAAGGTTGCCGGTTTTCGCGGGCAGAATCCACTAACGCGTTTTCTGTTCTTCCGCCTGGTGCTTCCTTTTGTCGGCTTCGCGCTCGGTCTGGTCTATATTTTCGTGCTCGGAGGATTGCCCGACAAGCCATTGGTGGTCCGGCTGTTCGTCTGCGTCCTGGTTGCCTATGGCGGCTTCTACGCGCCGGTCCTCTACGTCAACAATCGCGCGACCAAGCGCAAGCAGTCGATCCAGATGGCGTGGCCGGATGCGCTCGACCTGATGCTCATCTGCGTGGAGTCCGGCATGTCGGTGGAAGCCGCGCTGCGCAAGGTCGCCGACGAGATCGGCGCGCAGTCGGTGGCCCTGGCGGAAGAATTCATCCTGACCAACGCCGAACTCTCCTATCTGCAGGAGCGCAAGCAGGCTTACGAGAACCTGGCCAGCCGCACGGGGCTGGAATCGGTCAAGTCTGTGTCGCAGGCGCTTGTCCAGGCCGAACGCTACGGTACGCCGGTAGCGCACGCGCTGCGCGTGCTCGCCGCCGAAAGCCGCGACATGCGCATGAACGCCGCCGAGAAAAAGGCGGCCGCCCTGCCGCCCAAACTCACCGTGCCGATGATCTTGTTCTTCCTGCCGGTGCTGTTCGCCATCATCCTGGGGCCGGCGGGCATCCAGGTCAGCCAGCGCGGTATCTTCGGCGATCATCCCGGGGCGGCCGCGTCGAGCAGCCAGTAGCCAACGCAGAATCCGCCTGCGAAAACAAAAAGCCGCGCTGTAATCGAGCGCGGCTTTTACGATTTGCGGTAAGCTCGCGGCGATCAGTTGGTGGCGGTTTTCGCCGGTTTCGCCTTGTCCTGGTCCTTGAGCTGGCTCCAGGCGTTCTGCTGGGCCAGCATTTGCCTGAGGTAAGCGACGTTGGCCTGTGCCTGTTCGGGGGAAAGTTCTTGCGAGGCGATCTTCTCGGCTTCGTCGAAACGGCCCTGCAGGCCGACGACGAGCGCCAGGTTCTGGCGCACCCGGCTGTCGGCGTTCGACTGCTGGGCGGCCGACCGCATATAGGTCTCGGCGGTACGCAGATCCCCTTCCAGCACATAGGACATGCCGAGATTGGAAAGGATCGAGGGCTCGTTCGGCTTGAGTTCGAGGGCTTTGCGGTAGAGTTGGCGCGCCTCGTCCTTCTGGCCGGTCTGATCGAGGATGGCCGCCTCCGCCGACACCAGCCTCCAGTCGGGATATTCGGGCGTCTGTGCGCGGCGCACCGCATCGAGCGCCGCCTCGAACTGGCCGTTGGCGGCCAGCGCCTTGCCATAGGCGGCGAGTACGTCGCGGTCCTTGGGATAGGCGATCGCCAGCTTGCGCATCACGGCAAGCGACTGGTCGGCATCCCCATCCATCTGCAGCGCCGCCGCGAAATTGGTGGCGATTCGCTTGTCGGTGGGGTTCCTCGCATAGGACTGGCCAAGAGCGGCACTGGCGTTGTGCAATTCTCCCGCCGACATCGTCTCCAGCGGCTTGCCGCTGGTGCGTCCGATGGAGCCGGTGGTGAGCTTGTCGGTTGCGCATCCCGCGACACCTGCCGCGAGCGCCAGCATGAATGCCGTGGTGATGAGCCGCTTTCCCCGGATGTTTATCGTGCGGTTGGTCGGCATCGGCACCCTGGGCCTCCATTCATGCGCGTGGCCATTGCGTGGCCATCTTCCCTCCAGCAGAAATATTCTGTTAACCCTAACGGAGGGTTAAGAAACGCCGACTCGGGCGAGTTCGGCAGGAGAAACGTCTGATGTCCGTGGAACTGGTCGAGAACAAGCTGAAGAACCCGCTGCCGATCCATCTGGTCGCCAGGGACGGGCTGGACGCGGCCGGTCTGTCGCCATCTATTGTCGCTTGGGCCAAGGCAAACGGTTTTTCCGGCGAGGCCGGCAGGACGCTGGTCGTGCCGGGCGAGAACGGAGTGCTCGGCGGCGCCGTGTTCGGTCTTGGCGACGGTGAGGGCGCGCTCGGTCTGGGCGCGCTGTCGAAAACCCTGCCGGAAGGCGACTGGCACTTCGCCTCGGTGCCGGCCGAGCCTGAACTCGCGGCGGTCGCGCTGGCGCTCGGCGGCTATGTCTTTACCCGCTACGGCAAGAAGCCGGGCAAGGCGCTGCGCTTCGAATTGCCGGCCGGCGTCAATGCGCAGCGCGTTCGCCGCATCGCCGACGGCGTTTTCCTGACGCGTGACCTCGTCAACACACCGACCAACGATATGGGGCCGGACGATCTGGAGAGGGCAGTGCGGGTCCTGGCTGGGACCCACAAGGCCGAAGTCTCCGCCATCAAGGGCGACGACCTGCTCACACAGAATTTCCCTATGATCCACGCCGTCGGTCGTGCGTCGTCCGATGCGCCGCGCCTGATCGACATGACATGGGGGCAGCAAGGCGCGCCGAAGGTGACTTTGGTTGGCAAGGGTGTCTGCTTCGATACGGGCGGCCTCGATATCAAGCCTTCTTCGGGCATGCTCCTGATGAAGAAGGACATGGGCGGCGCGGCCAATGTGCTGGGCCTGGCTTCGATGATCATGGCTGCCGGGCTCAACGTACGGCTGCGGGTGCTGATCCCCGCGGTCGAGAATTCGATTGCCGGCAATGCCTTCCGCCCCGGTGACGTGCTGGCGAGCCGCAAGGGCATATCAGTCGAGATCGGAAATACGGACGCGGAAGGGAGGCTGGTGCTGGGCGATGCGCTGGCGCTTGCCGACGAAGAGGAGCCGCAGCTCCTGGTCGACATGGCGACCCTGACCGGAGCAGCCCGCGTTGCGCTGGGTCCCGACCTGCCGCCCTTCTACACCGATGACGGGGCGTTTGCCGCGGAGCTGGCGGCCGCCTCCATCGCGGTCGAGGACCCGCTGTGGCGCATGCCGCTGTGGCGGCCCTACGACGCGAAACTGTCGTCGAAGATCGCCGACATCAACAACGTCACCACGGACGGTTTCGCCGGGTCGATCACGGCGGCGCTGTTCCTCAAGCGCTTTGTCGAGAAGACGGCAAGCTGGGCCCACTTCGACATCTTCGCCTGGAACCCCGCCGATCGCCCCTACGGCCCTGCCGGTGGCGAGGCGCAAGGCATCCGGGCGTTGGAGCGGATCATGTCGACGCGCTATGGCTGATGCGCAAGCAGGGCCGGCAAATTGCAGAAACTGAAACGGAACCGAAACAATTTGCCGTCATGCTGGCGCGATGTCGATTGCGATGCGCCCGAGCCAAGCCTTGCGACTGTGGCAGCAAGTGATGCTGTCGCAGGTGCGCGAGGATGCGCCTGATCTCACCATGCGGCAGACGGCAATTCTGTTCACCATCTATCTCGATCCGCCGCCGCATACGGTGCGCGGTCTTGCCGCCCGCCTCAACGTCACCAAGCCGGTCATCACGCGCGCCCTCGACACGATGGGCGCGCTGAAGCTGGTGTCGCGTCATCGCGACGAGCTCGACAAGCGCAACGTCCTGATCAAGCGCACCGTCGAAGGCGCGCTCTTTGTCGAGCGCTTCGGCGATGGTATCATTGCCAAGGCCCACGACCTGCCGATCTGAACAATTTTCCTATCTAACTGGATTGCCGATTTGACCGCCCACGACCCCCGCCTGCACGCCTTCCGCTCCGATCTCGCCGATGCCAGGTTGAAAGGAGAGGTCGCTGCCGACCGTTTCGTAGCGGGCCGGCCGGCGCGGATTTCGGTATCGGTGGCCGATATCCGCAAGGCGCCGGCGCTGGATTCGGGCGTCAACACGCAAGCTCTGTTCGGCGACGATGTCCTGGTTTTCGAGAATAGAGAGGGCTGGGCCTGGATCCAGGCCGAGCGAGACGGCTATGTCGGCTATGTCGCCGACGCCATGCTGGGCGAGCGGGACCATGCGCCCACCCACATCATCTCGGTGCCGCGCACGTTCCTATATCCCGGTCCCGATCTGCGCTTTCCGATTTCCGGGCAATTGTCGATGGGATCGACGGTAACCGTGACGGGTGCCGCCGAAACGCGCGGCACGCACTATGCACTGCTGCCCTCCGGTGAAGCCTTGATCGCTGGCCATCTGCAGCCGATCGGCGAAGTGGCCGGCGACTATGTGTCCGTGGCCGAGACGTTTCTCGGCACGCCCTATCTCTGGGGCGGTGTTTCCGGCTTCGGCATCGATTGCTCCGGCCTGGTGCAACTGGCAATGCGCATGGCCGGCAGGGAGGTGCTGCGCGATTCCGACATGCAGGCCAATTCGGTCGGCGAGCCGCTTCAGCCCGGCCCCGATTATACGGGGCTGCGACGTGGTGACCTTGTGTTCTGGAAAGGCCATGTCGCCATCATGACCGGCGCCGAGACCATGATCCACGCCAACGGCCACACCATGCTGGCGTCGCGCGAAGGGCTGAAGGAAGCCATCGCCCGCATCGGTTATCTCTATGGCGCGCCGACAGGGTTCCGGCGGCCGTAAGGCTTTCGATCCCCTTTTGTTCCGATTCTGCTTGGCGATTGCGCGCCGCCGCGCTACCTCTGGCGGGTGACCGAGCTGCCGCGCCTCGCAGACCAGAATGCCGCCGTCGTCTTGCCCGAGCCATTCGTAGAATGGTTCGGCGAGAAAGGCTGGTCGCCGCGCGCGCATCAGATCGAACTCCTGGCGAAGGCCCAAGCCGGGCAATCTGTGCTGTTGATCGCGCCGACCGGCGCCGGCAAGACGCTGGCCGGCTTCCTGCCGTCGCTGACCGAACTGGCCGTCAGGCCGAGGCGAAAACCAGGCCAGGCGCGGCGCGGTATCCACACGCTGTATATCTCGCCGCTGAAGGCATTGGCCGTCGACATCGAGCGCAATCTCGGCAAGCCGGTCGAGGAGATCGGTCTGCCCGTCACCATCGAAACGCGCACCGGCGACACCCCCGCCCACAAGCGCCAGCGCCAGAAGCTTGCGCCGCCCGATATCCTGCTCACCACGCCGGAGCAACTGGCGCTGCTGATCGCGGCAGGCGATGCGAGGCGCTTCTTCGAGGATCTGCGCTATGTCGTGCTCGACGAATTGCATTCGCTGGTGACGTCCAAGCGCGGCCATCTGCTGGCGCTTGGGCTGGCGCGGCTGCGCAGCTTTGTCCCAAGCCTGCAGACGATCGGCCTGTCGGCGACGGTGGCCGAGCCGGACGAATTGCGGCGCTGGCTGGTCAGTCAGAACCCGCGGGGTGACATGGCGGAATTGATCACTGTGACGGGCGGTGCGAAGCCCGAAATCTCGATCCTCGATTCCGAGGAGCGCGTGCCGTGGGCGGGCCACTCGGCGCGCTACGCCACGCCGGAAATCTACCGCGAGATCAAGCGCCACAAGACGACCCTGCTGTTCGTCAACACGCGCAGCCAGGCGGAGCTGCTGTTCCAGGAGTTGTGGCGCGTCAACGAGGACACCTTGCCGATCGCGCTTCACCATGGTTCGCTCGACGTCGCCCAGCGCCGGCGCGTGGAGAAGGCGATGGGCGAGAACGCGCTGCGCGCCATCGTCGCCACCTCGACGCTCGATCTCGGCATCGACTGGGGCGATGTCGATCTGGTCGTGCATGTCGGTGCGCCGAAGGGCGCCAGCCGGCTGGCGCAGCGCATCGGCCGTGCCAACCACCGCATGGATGAGCCGTCGAAGGCGATCCTGATTCCCGCCAACCGTTTCGAGGTGCTGGAATGCCGGGCAGCACTCGACGCCAATTATCTCGGCGCGCAGGATACGCCGCCGCTGGTCGATGGCGGGCTCGACGTGCTGGCGCAGCATGTGCTCGGCTGCGCTTGCGGCGCACCGTTCCGCGCCGATGACCTGTATGAAGAGGTGCGAACGGCGGCACCCTATTCAGGCCTCGATCGTCCGAGATTTGACCGCGTCATCGATTTCGTCGCCACCGGTGGCTATGCGCTGAAGAATTATGAGCGCTACGCCCGCATCCGCCTGAACAAGGATGGACTGTGGCGCGTATCCAATCCGCGCGTTGCCCAGCAATACAGGCTGAATGTCGGCACCATCATCGAGGTGCCCGCGCTCAACGTGCGTTACGTCAAGGCCGGCAGCAAAGGCTCGGCGTCGCACGGCGGCCGCGTGCTCGGCAAGATCGAGGAGGCGTTCCTCGAGACCTTGATCCATGGCGATACCTTCATGTTCGCCGGCAAGGTACTGCGCTTCGAAGGTATCCGCGAGAATGAATGCTTCGTCTCGAACGCGCCCGGCAGCGACGCCAAGGTACCCTATTATGGCGGCGGCAAGTTCCCGCTCTCGACCTATCTGGCCGAGCAGGTCCGCATCATGCTGGACGATCCGCAGCGCTGGAAGAAGCTGCCGGAGCAAGTGGCCGACTGGCTGCGGTTCCAGTCGGACAAATCGATGCTGCCCAAGCGCGACGATTTGCTGATCGAGACCTTTCCGCGCGGCAACCGCGACTATCTGGTCGCCTATCCCTTCGAGGGCAGGCTGGCGCACCAGACGCTTGGCATGCTGCTCACCCGTCGCCTCGACAGGGCGGGCGCCAGGCCGCTCGGCTTTGTCGCCACCGACTATGCGCTCGCTATATGGTCGCTGGGCGACATGGGCGCCATGTTCAAAGCCAGGAAACCTTCACTCGGCGCGCTGTTCGACCAGGATATGCTGGGCGACGACCTCGAAGCCTGGCTGGCCGACAGTTGGCTTCTCAAGCGCACTTTCCGCAATTGCGCGCTGATCTCGGGCCTGATCGAAAAACGCCACCCCGGCCAGGAGAAGAGCGGCAGGCAGGTCACCGTTTCGACCGACCTGATTTACGATGTGCTGCGCAGCCATGAGCCGGACCACATCCTGCTTCAGGCGACCCGTGCCGACGCGGCGACCGGCCTGCTCGATGTCAGCAGACTTGCCGACATGCTCTCGCGCATCCAGGGTAGAATCATGCATAAGGCGCTCGAACAGATTTCGCCGCTGGCCGTGCCGATCATGCTTGAGATCGGCAAGATGCCGGTGAACGGCGAGGCCGATGAAACGCTGCTGATGGATGCGGCGACGCTGGTCGAAGAGGCCATGGGGCCTGGGATGGTTGACGAATGAACTTTTCGCTGGCGCGCGCATCGCTGATCGCCGAGGCCGACATGATAGGCATCGCCGGCGAACGTGCGGTCTGCGATCCGCGCGGCGTGCTCTATTTTCCCGAGCTCAGGCTGCTGACAGTATCGGACCTGCATCTGGAAAAGGGGTCGTCGCTGGCAAGGCGCGGCACGCTGATCCCGCCCTACGATACCGGCGCGACCCTGCTGCGGCTGCAGGCGGTGATATCGGATTACCAGCCGTCGATCGTCATCAGCCTGGGTGACTCCTTTCACGACGGCGGCGGCGCCAAACGCATGCATCAAAGTTTTCGCGAACGGCTGGAAGCGCTGATGGCAGGCCGCGATTGGTTCTGGGTCGCCGGCAATCACGATCCGGAAGCGCCCGCCGACCTGCCCGGCGAAACCGTGCGGGAACTGGCCATAGGCTCGCTGCTGTTCCGGCACGAGCCATCGAAGGTGCGGGTCGAGGGCGAAATATCCGGCCACCTCCACCCCTGCGCCCGTATTGTGCAGCAAGGCCGCTCGGTGCGGCGGCGCTGCTTTGCCGGCGACGGCGGCCGCATGATCATGCCTGCCTTCGGTGCCTATACCGGCTCGCTCAATGTGCTCGACCGCGCCTATGCCGGGCTGTTTCGCCTGGAGTCGTTGATGGCTTACATGCTTGGCACCGAGCGCATCTTCGCCATCTCGCACTCGATGCTGCGGCCAGGCTGAGATCTATCGCCCGTAGTAGAGCATGACCGTGTGCTTGGCCTCGGCGAAGAACAGCCAGCGCTCGACCAGCATGCCGGCGAACTGGACGATCGCGGCCAGCGCCGAGAACGCCGTCGCGAAGGGCCAAGGCAGCGCGAAGGTGACGATCAGCAGCAGGATGGGCAAAGCGAAGGCCAGTATTTGCGTGATCCGGCGCAGCTTCGCGCTGTGCTTGCGCGCGATGCGAAAGCCCATTTCCTTGAGCAGGTAGTTTTCT
This sequence comes from Mesorhizobium sp. B2-5-13, assembly GCF_006440535.1. Classification (NCBI taxonomy): domain Bacteria; kingdom Pseudomonadati; phylum Pseudomonadota; class Alphaproteobacteria; order Hyphomicrobiales; family Phyllobacteriaceae; genus Mesorhizobium; species Mesorhizobium sp. B2-5-13. Next base: position 586,152 of record NZ_VFUI01000002.1, read on the forward strand.
TCTGTATGCGGCCATTCCAGGGATTGCACCGTGCCACCGGTCAGCCCCGTCGCGGTGTTGGCGTTGGTCGGGATTTCAAGCCGGTCGTTGTGGCGCCAGGTCGCCAGCTTCCAGCCCCAGCCGAGCAAGGTGAGCAGCGCGGAAGCCGTCAGAAGCATTTTCGAGTCGAGAGAAAATGCTTGCAGCACAGCGTTCAGAAGCACGCTGCCGCTCATCGCCGAGTAGATGAGATAGCCGGGCAAGGTGTAGGGGCTGTGCCACTGGGCGATGGGTTTCAGCGAGGCATAGATCATGCCGGTCATGCAGACGGTGACGATGGCGCCAATCGCGGCAAGAAGTCCGGCAGCAGCGACGCATCCATCGACCCGGCCAAGAAGGACCCAGCCGATGCCGAACAGTCCCGCCGGGACGAAGGTGGTTACCGAGGCAACGCCCTCGCGTGACAGCCATGAACTGCGCCATTGCGAGAACGCCCGCCAGGCACGTTCGGGCCTGCCGAGATGACCGGTCGATGACAACAGGCCGGCGGCGATCAGGCCGAGCGCCAGTCCCATGCCGACGAAGCCCGGCCAGAAATCGGGTGCGATGAAGCCGAGCGGACCGAGCACGCCGAGCAGCGCGAGCAGCCCATAGCCGGCACCCGTGGCGGTGGTGAAGAAGACGACCGAAAAAGCTGGATGCATGGATGGTCAGCTTGAAAGCATGCGGTCGACCCAGCCAAGGAAACCGCCCTCGGCCCGTACCTGCTCCAGCGCGGGAGCGGCCACCGATGCGGCGCGTTGCGTGTGAGCGCGCGGCGGCAGGTATTTGTTGGTCGGGCGATAGCCGAGTTCCGGCATCAGGTCGACACCGCCCCGCTCCGCCACCAGTTGCGAAACAGGGGATTGGGGATCGCCGAGGTCGCCGAAATGCCGGGCGCTGGTCGGGCAGGCGGCGACGCAGGCCGGCACGCGGTCTCCTTCGGCCAGGTTGTCGTTGTAGATGCGGTCGACGCAGAGCGTGCATTTCTTCATCACGCCGACATCCGTGTCGAATTCGCGCGCGCCATAGGGGCAGGCCCAGCTGCACAATTTGCAGCCGATGCACTTGTCCTCATCGATCAGTACGATGCCATCGGAGGCCCGCTTGTAAGAGGCGCCCGTCGGGCAGACGGTGATGCAGGCCGGCGTCTCGCAATGCAGGCAGGAGCGCGGGAAGTTCACAGTGCGCCCCCCCATCTCGGTGATGTGCTCGTAACTGTGTACGCGGTTGAACCAGACCCCGTCGACATGGCCGCCATAGGGGTCGATGTCGGTCAGCGGCGCCATGTGGCCGCCGGTATTCCACTCTTTGCAGGCGGTGACGCAGGCCTGGCAACCGACACAGGTGTCGAGGTCGATGACGAGGCCAAGCTTCTTGCCGCCTGGATGCGGAAGACAGGTCATTCGGCTGCCTCTCTTGCCTGCCGGAACCCGGTGCCGAAAGTGAGCTTGTCCGGCGAGAATCCGAAATGCGGTGGCTGATGAAAACGCTCGAATTGCGGTTCGGTGAAGCCGATCTCTTCGGCCCTGCATTTCACGATGCGGACGCGCAGATCGAACCACGCAGCTTGTCCCGTGACCGGATCGGAATTCGAATAGCGTTTGCCGCTGACGTCAGCAGAAGTCTGGTCACCGATAATGTGGTTGAGCAGGAAGCCGCGATTGCTCTCGGCGGCATCGTCCTTCAGCCCCCAGCTGCCGCGCCTTTTGCCGATCGCATTCCAGGTCCAGACCGTGCTCTCGTTCACTCCGTCGACCAGCTTTATCTGCCCCTTCACCTTGCCGTTGATGCTCTCGATCCACACCCAGTCGTCGTCGGCGAGGCCGAGGCCGGCCGCGGTCCGGTGATGTACGAACAGCCGGTTCTGGCTGGTGATCTGCCGCAACCACGCGTTTTGCGAACCCCAGGAATGGTACATGTGCATGGGCCGCTGCGTCAGCGCGTGCAGCGGATATTTTCCAAGGTCGACGGCCGCTTCCTCGAATGGCATGTACCAGAACGGCAGCGGGTCCATGTAGGTCTCGACGCGCTCGCGTTCGCTCTCGGGCGGCACCACCAGGCCATGACCGCGCGCGGCCAGCCGAAAACGCTGCATCGGTTCGGAATAGAGCTGGAAGACGATCGGCTCGGCCTTCGGGATGAAGCCCAGTTGCACCGCGAAGTCGAGATAGGAGCGGTTGGCCATCTTGTAGTAGCGCTGGTCGTCGGTGAAGTCGTGGTGCCAGAAACCGCCATTGTCGATGTAACGTTGCAACTGGTTGGGGTTGACTTCGCCCTTGCCGATCGAGGTTTCATCCTTGCCGCGCCAGCCGGCGAGCGGGCCGATGCCGGGCGTGCGTTCATGATTGACGATGTAGTCGGCGTAGTCGCGGTACTTCGCCGAGCCATCGTTTTCGACGAAGCCGGGCAAGCCAAGCCGCGCGCCGAGTTCGATCAGCACCGACTGGAACGGCCTGACGTCGCGGTCGGGCTCGACGACCGGATGGCGGATGGCGTCGCCCGGCCCGTCGGCATGGCTGATCGGCCGGTCGAGCAGGCTGATACAGTCATGACGCTCGAGATAGGTGGTGTCGGGCAGGACGAGGTCCGCGAACGGCACGGTCTCGGAGTAGTAGGCGTCGGAATAGATGATGAAGGGGATCCTGTAGTTGCCCGCTTCATCATGATCGGTGAGCATGGCCATGGTCTCGACCGTGTTCATCGAGGAATTCCAGGCCATGTTCGACATGTACATCATCAGCGTGTCGATCGGGTAAGGATCGCCGGCCCAGGCGTTGCGGATGACGGTGTGCATCAGGCCATGCGCCGCAAGCGGCGAATCCCAGGAATAGGCTTTGTCGATGCGCAGCGGCGTGCCCGCTTCGTCGACCAGCAGATCATCGGGCCCGCAAACGAAACCGAGCGGCATGCCGTCGAGCGGCGTCATCGGCCTCACGTCCTTGCCGCACGGCTTCGGACCCGGCGGGGCGGATCTGGGGTAGGGCGGCTTGAAGCGGAAGCCGCCCGGTACGTCCACCGTACCCAGCAGAACCTGCAGCAGGTGGATGGCGCGGCAGGTATGAAAGCCGTTGGAATGGGCCGAGATGCCGCGCATCGCGTGCATCGAAACGGGGCGTCCCTTGATCGTCTCATGCCGGCGCCCCGCCCAGTCGGTCCACGCGACCGGCAATTCGATTGCCTGTTCGAAGGCGACGTGGGCCAGTTCGGCCGCGATCCGGCGGATCGTTCCGGCGGAGACGCCGCAACGCTCCGCGACCGCATCGGGTGCGTAGCTCTCGTCGAGATAGCGGTCTGCAATGAGCTGGAACACCGGCACGCAGCGGCGGCCATCGACATCGCAGCTGCCGGTCAGTGCCGGTTTGGCGTCGGCATCGGTGGCGTTCACCGCACGCTTCGCCACTCTGTCCCATGCCAGCGGATTGCCGTCGCTGTCGCGCACGAACAGCCCGTCATCGGCCGCACCCGGCTCCTGAATAACCAGGACATGCGCGTTGGTGTAGCGCAGCAAATAATCGAGATCGACGCGGCCGGCTTTCAAGAGTTCGTGGATCAGCGCGAACACGAACAGGCCGTCCGTGCCGGGCCGGATGCCGATCCAGTCGTCGGCGATCGCATTGTAGCCGGTCCGGCACGGATTGATCGAGACCACCTTGGCGCCGCGCGCCTTGAGCTTGCCCAGCCCGATCTTGATCGGGTTGGAATCATGGTCCTCGGCGACGCCGAACAGCATGAAGTATTTCGTGTTGTCCCAATCGGGCTCGCCGAACTCCCAGAACGAGCCGCCGATCGTGTAAAGGCCTCCGGCCGCCATGTTCACCGAACAAAAGCCGCCATGGGCGGCGAAGTTCGGCGTGCCGAACTGGCTCGCCCACCAGCCTGTCAAGGATTGCGACTGGTCACGCCCGGTGAAGAAGGCGAGTTTTTTAGGATCGGTGCGGCGGATATCCGACAGCCGCCCGGTGACGATCGAGAAGGCTTCCTCCCATTCGATCTCGCGGAACTCGCCCGAGCCGCGTGGGCCGATGCGCAGCAATGGCTTCTTCAGTCTGGCCGGGCTGTAGTGCTGCATGATGCCGGAGCTGCCCTTGCCGCAGATCACGCCGCGATTGACCGGATGATCCTTGTTGCCGTTGATGTAGCGGACCTTGCCGTTCTTGATATGCACGTCGATGCCGCAGCGGCAGGCACACATGTAGCAGGTCGTCTTGGCGATGCTGTCGGAAACGTCAGGCGAGGTGTCGACGCCATCGCCCTCATCGGGCGCGCGCGTGTCGGCAAGCTGGCGTTGCGAGGGGGCTGAATTGGCGCCGCGCGGCGGTCCTTGCATCATCATCCCGTGCTGCTCGCGCGGCCGGCGGATTTGGCTCGCGTCTTCGGCCCGGGGCCGCGCATGTACTGCTCTTCCGGGTGGTATCGATCACCGGCCAACCGCCGTCGGATGCCGCGGGTCCAATGCGCAAGCAGGGATCTGAACCGCCCGATCATTTTATCCTTCGCGATCCACTGGCGAATTTTTTCTAACTTCTTCCGAAAAAGTAGAATAAAGCTATCGATCCGTCTAATCAGTTGTTCTTGTAAATTCGATCGATATTGGTTCTTAATGCGCGCATGACTCTGGATCAGTTGCGCATTTTCGTCGCCGTCGCCGAGCGCGGCCACATGACCAAGGCGGCCGAACTCCTGGGCATTTCCCAATCGGCCGCGTCGGCGGCTATTCGCGCGCTGGAAGAGCAGCACGGCGTCCATCTGTTCAACCGCGTCGGCCGCAACATCGAGCTGGCCCAGACCGGCCACCGGTTCCTGCCCGAGGCCAAGGCCGTGCTGGAGCGGGCCGCTGCCGCCCGCAATGTGCTGGAACATGTTTCGCAGACGGTCGCCGGCAGCCTCTCCATCGCCGCCAGCCTGACCATCGCCAGCTACTGGCTGCCGCGCCGGCTGGCCTCCTTCCACGAGGCGCATCCGGCCGTCAGGCTTAGCGTCACCATCGGCAACACAAGGCAGGTCGAGGCCAGCGTGCTCGATGGAACCGCCGATCTCGGCCTGGTCGAAGGGCGCACCGAATCCGATATATTGCGCCGCGCCAAAGTCGATACCGACCGGTTGATGCTGGTCGTTGCCAGCTCTCATCCCAAGATCGTCGAAATCGCGCCGGGCCGCCCCGACATCACCGGCCTGCGCTGGATCATCCGCGAGGGCGGCTCCGGCACGCGCGAGGTGCTGGAGGATCTGGCGCGCCGCGAGGGGATTTCGCTTGCCGACCTCAGGATATTCCTGGTGCTGCCCAGCAACGAGGCGGTTCGTCAGGCCGTCGAGGCCGGCGCCGGCGCGACCATCATTTCGGAGCTCGTCGTCGGGCGCGCGGTCGCCGAGGGGAGCCTGAGAGCCGTGCCGATCGAATTGCCGAAGCGCGACTTCGCCATGATCACCCATCGCGACCGTCAGGCAAGCCTGGCCCAGATGGCGCTGAAGGCGCATCTGGCTGCGGAGATGAACGGGTCAGGGTAGGGTCAGCCGAACTTCCTCTGCGCGTCGAGCGCCAGGCCAAGCCCGACCGATCCGAACATGTCGCCGTCGATGACGGAAGCCTGCGGCACCAGCGACAGGATTTCCCGCCTTGCCAGCGGGATCGCCGTCGATCCGCCGGTCAGGAACACCGCGGTGATGTCGGACGGCTTGACTCCGGCGTCGCGGATGGTCTGCGCCACCGTTTCGGTGACCCGCTCGATATCCCGGGCGATCGTGGCCTCCAGTCCGTCGCGCGTGATTTCCGCGGCGAAACTCGCGTCCGGCAGCTTCACCGCCACGTCCGCCGATGACCTGTCGGTCAGCTCTATCTTGGCTTTCTCGACCAGCGCCGCCAGCGCGTGCCCGTAGCGGTGCTCGACGATATGGATGAAGCGGTCGACCAGATCGGCGCGCGCGGCCTCGTAGCGGATCTGGCGCAGATGCGTCATCGCCTTGGCGGTGTAGACCAGGTTGATGCGCTGCCATGTGGCGAGATCGATGAAGTAGCTGGCCGGCAGATTGCGTTTGCCGTCCTTGGTCGCGGAGAGATAGCCGAGCTGCGGCATGACATGGGCGATGCTCAGCAGCCGGTCGAAATCGGTGCCGCCGATATGGATGCCGCGGCTGGCCAGGATGTCGTCCTTGCGGTCGATCGATCGCGAGCGCTCCGGCGAGACCCGCACGATCGAGAAGTCCGACGTGCCGCCGCCCATGTCGATGATCAGCGCCAGTTCCTCGCGCGTCACCTTCTGCTCGTAGTCGAGCGCCGCCGCGATCGGCTCGAACTGGAAGGCGATATGCTTGAAGCCCTGGGCACGGGCAGCCTTCTCGAGTTCGCCTTGCGCCTCCGCGTCGGCTTGCGCATCGTCATCGACGAACTGCACCGGGCGGCCGAGCACCACGCTCTCCACCACGCCGCCGGCGTCCGCCTCCAGCCGCGTCCTCAGATGACCGATGAACAGGCCGATAATGTCGATGAAGCCGATCTGGCGCGCCTTGATACGCGTCTTCTCGTGGGCGAGCGAACTGCCGAGCACGCTCTTTAACGAGCGCATCAGGCGGCCTTCGATACTGTCGGTATAATCGCCGATCGCGCGACGGCCGAAATAGGTGTGGCCGTCCTCGAAGTTGAAGAACACCGCACTTGGCAGAGTGGGTTGTTCGCCCTCCAGCGCGACCAGCCGCGCCTTGCCGTTCCGGATCACGCCCACCGTGGAATTGGACGTGCCGAAGTCGATGCCGCCGAATGCCCGATGCATTGCAGCCTCCTGTCATTGTTTCACGGCGGCAAAACAGCGGCGGCGCATCGCGCTGTCATCCGGGACCGCTCTTGCGAATTGTATGTGCGTGTTTGCCCCTGGGCTGGGAGGCGGCGGTTTATCGCATGGCGGGAAAAAGGGGAACCCCTCTTTTCCCGCAACATCAATCTTTGCGGAACACCAGCCGACCGAGCCAGCCCGTCACCATGGCCAGCGATATGGCGAACACGCCGTAGAGGAACGAATAGTCGTGGGCGACGCGGAAGATCGATTGTTCGAAGCCTGATTTGCGGATTTCGAGTTGCGCCGAACTCTCCTTCACGAAGAGGCCGCTCTTGAATAGGAACGCGCGCGCCTTGTGCGTGCCGACCGACACATTAGGCGCCAGCCTGACGGTGGCGCGAAACAGGTTCTGCGACAGGAATTGCACGCCGCCGACATTCTCGCTGTAGAGGCCGGCGGCGGCCTTGCGCTCGCGCAGCGCCGCCGTGAACTCCTCGATCGTCGCCGGACTGTCACCGGCATCGGCGGGCTGCATATAGAGGTTGGAGGCGCCGAGCGACAGTTGCTTGTAGCTGTTGGGTTCGGTGATGTCCTGCAACGGCCGCGTCGTCGCCACCGAATAAGACACCGGCACGTTCTCGAAGGTCTCGGAATCCAGATTGACCCAGACGCCCAGCACCCGGTCCTTGCGGCGCACTACCACCGGTTTTGGTGGCCCTTCGAGCACGACGATGACGTCGTAACGGCCCTGGCGTGCCACCAGCGGGTCGGGATTTTCCAGCGAACCGAAAATGGTCAGGTCGGCGCCGGAAAAACCGGCGGTGATCGACACGGTGTCGGTGGAGAGGCCGATCTGGATGCCTTCCGTCAGCGGCGTCTGCGCCTTCGCCGGCGCCGCGGCGGTCAGGGACAGGAGAGCGACGGTTGCGAACGCTTTCAGGCCATTCATCAGTTGAGGCCCGCGCCGGACAGCGAATAAAGGTTGGGCGGCGTGACGAACAGATCGGTTGCGAGCCGGATCGCCACCGCCAGCACCAGCAGCGCCAGCAGGGCTCTCAATTGCTCGCCACGCAGCCGCTGGCCGGCCTTGGCGCCATATTGTGCCCCGGCCACGCCGCCGGCCATCAAGAGGAAGGCCAGCATCACATCGACGGTCTGGTTGGTGGTGGCGTGAACCAGCGTCGTGTAGGCGGAGGTGAAGATGATCTGGAACAGCGAGGTGCCGATGACGACGTTGGTCGGCACTTTCAAGAGATAGATCAGCGCCGGCACCATGATGAAGCCGCCGCCGACGCCCATGATCGACGACAGGAAGCCGATGCCGGCGCCAAGCCCGAGCACCGGAATGACGCTGACGAACAGTTTCGACGCGCGGAAGCGCATCTTCAGCGGCAAACGGTGGATCCAGTTGTGCTGGCCGGATTTCTTCAACACCGGTGCCGCCCCGCTGCGCGTGGCGCGCAGCGCGTTGATGCTTTCGACCAGCATCAGCCCGCCGACGCTGCCGAGCAGCACGACGTAGAGCAGCGAGATGAACAGGTCGAGCTGGCCGAGCCTGCGCAGGAAGCCGAACACGTAGATGCCGGCGGTGGACCCGACGATGCCGCCGGCCAGGAGCACGCCGCCGAGCTTGAAGTCGAGCGTGCCTCGCTTCATGTGCGAAAGGACGCCGGAGACGGAAGAAGCGATGACTTGGTTGGCGCCGGTGGCGACCGCGATCGCCGGGGGGATGTTGTAGAAGATCAAGAGCGGTGTAATGAGGAAGCCGCCACCCACCCCGAACATGCCCGACAGAAAGCCCACCGCGGCGCCCATGGCCAGCAGCACGAAGACGTTGACGGAAATTTCCGCGATCGGGAGATAGATGCCCACCCGTCAGTCTCGATCAGTTTGCCTGTCGGCGAATAAAGCCGTTTCGGACAGTATCGCATCGAAAAGCCAATTTTCTCTTGCGACGACGCGGCAGCGGGATCAAATCCCGCCACCGCGCCGAAACAAAAAGACAACTCAATCAGTTAACAGGCAAATATATGGCAAGGGCGTCGTGGAAACGACGCTTCTGCCGTTATTTGCGCGCCAGCAATGCCTTGACCAGTTTCTCGTCGACCGCGCCGGTCGCCGGCAGCTTGTTGGCGGTCTGGAAAGCGATGATGGCGTTCTTGGTCTTCCCGCCCATCACGCCGTCGGCGCCGCCGGCGTCATAGCCGTTCTTGTTGAGGATGAGCTGGATGTTCTTGACCGCCTTCTTCATGTCGATGCCGGCGGTCGTCTGCGGCGTGCCTTCCTGCCAGGATTCAGGAATGTCCACCGAATTGGCTGTCGCGTTGAGCGGCTTGGCCTTCCACAATTCTGTCGCTGCGCGCGCCCGCTCGAGCTGCTCGGGCCGCAGCGCATTGGCGATCTCGTCGCGCTTGGCCGCGGCATCCTTGTCACCGGTCTTGGCGACGAGCGCGAACCATTTGTAGGATTCTTCCAGGTTCTGCTTCATGCCGACGCCCTTGGCGGCGAGGATGCCGAGATTGAACTGGCTGTCCTTGACGCCGAGGTCGGCGGCCTCCTGGAACCAGTGCGCGGCCGATTGATTGTCGGTCACGCCATCGGCGGCCATGGCGAACAGCACCGCCAGATTGTGCATGGCGCTGGCGTTGCCCTGCGCGGCGGCGAGCTGGTACCAGGTCTTTGACTTCTTGATGTCGCGCGCGACGCCGATGCCCTTCTCGTAGAAATTGCCGATGCGGTATTCGGCCGGCGCGAAGCCGAGTTCCGCCGACTTCTCATACCATCTGGCGGCCGCCGCCATGTCTTCCTTGACGCCGCGCGACTCGGCGTAGCGCGAGCCGACCTCGAACAGTGCCTTGGCGTCGCCACCGGCGGCGGCGTCACGCAAGGCGGCCGGGCCCGCATCGGCCGGGACGTCGAATTTGGTCGCGGCAGTCGCTGCCGCCTTGTCCATGGGCGCAACGGCGCCAGTCGTGTCGTTGGCCGTTGCCTCGGTCGCGACTGGCGTAGCAGGGGCCGGTTGGGCATCGGCATCCGTCTGCGTACCGCCGGCGATGGCGGCCGGTGCCGGATCCGTCATGGTAGGAGCAGCGGTCATCGGAGCAACAGGCGCCTGCGCGGCCGATGCTATCGCGTCGGGAGCGGTTGTGCTCGGGCCGGAAGCCATGGCCGACGCGACCGATGCCGGAGCGGCCCCGGCGGCAGGTGCGGTATCCGGCATCGCGTCCGTATCAGACGGCGTGGCCATGACGGTCTGCGCCGCCATGTCGTCCTTGCTTGCCAGCGCGGATTGTTCGGCCTGCCTGACGGCAGGGGCCGGCGCGCTGTCTGTCGTCGCCGGCTGGACTTCGGTCTTCGGCTGGCTGGCGGCATCGACAGATGCCGTCTTCACCGGCTGCGAGGCGACGATCGGGGCCGTGTCGTTATTTGCCACCTGGGCGGCGGGATCCGAAAGAAACGCCTTGCCGAGCTGCAGGCCGGCAAGCGCCAGCATGATCGCTGCCGCAGCCATCAGGATCGGCTTGCGCCGCGCCTTGAGCAGGTCGCCTATCCTGAGCGCCTTGACCGGGCCTTTCATCGTCGACTGGCGCTTCAGGGCGTCGGCTTCGGCCGCGGCCGCCTGCGCCGCGCGCCGGGCAGCGGCGATGAAATCCGATTTCGCCGCGTCGCTGTCGCCGGGCTTTGCCGGTTGTCCGCGCTCGTCGCGCACGCGCTTCATGATGGCATTGAGGTCGGGCGCGCCGGAGCCAGGCTCCAGCGGGCGGTTGGCGACTTTCGGGTCGAGCGGCTCGTCGAGATCGACACTCGGGATATCGGCGCTCGGCGCCGAGCCGGCCAGCGGCGGAACATCCGCCGCCTTCTTGCCCTTGAAGGCGCGCGCCAGGCCGCCGAACATCGACTTGCGGCCAGCAGGCTGGCCCTCTCCGGCGGTGGCGTCGGAACCGAGTGCGGCCATTGCGGCGGCGGCTGCTGCTTCCGCGGGCGAGCGCGCGCCCGGCCGGGCAGACAAGCCCGTTTCAACGTGCGGTGCCGGCTCGCCGGGCTCGGCGCGCAATATGGCCGCGGCACGCGCGTCCAGATCGGCCATGCCGGTCAGCGGCTGCGGCTCGTCCATCGTCATCGACGGTGCGTTCACGGCCATCTTGGGCCGCCGTGCGCCCCGCCAACCACTCGGTTCGATCGGAGCCGCGTCGAGGAGTTCGCTTACCGCTTCGGACGGGTCGCTGGTTTCCAGCGAACCCAGCCTGTCGACGATCTTGAGCAATGTATCGTGAATGGCCTCGAAGGTGCGCGAATTGCGCTCGTCGGAACGCCGCGTCAATGTCTCCAGCGTCTTCAGGTCCTGGGCGAGGCCAGATACCGCGGCCGTATTGGTGCTCGTTCCGGCCAGCGAGCGCACCGCGTTCTCAGCCGCCTCGCGTGCGGCGCCGAGGATGGAATCGCGGGTCCCGGCCAGCGCTTTTTCGATTTCGTTGAGCCGCGGGCTGATGTCCTCGAAATCCGGCAGCGGCGTGCTCGGCTTGGAAAGATGCGCAGACAGGCCGGCGACCTGCGCCTCCAGGCTGCGGATCAGCGCCGGATCGATGCCGGCGACTTGGGCCGCCGAAGCGTCCAGGCGGCTTGAAATATCCTCGAGCCTGCTTTCCAGCCCGCGGATCGCCGCCTCGCCGGCGGGATCGGGAGCGCGCGTTTCCATGCGCTTGGCCAGTGCGGTGAAGCGGGCGTCGATGGCGTCCATGATGCCGGCGCTGTCGACCTGCGCCATGCTGCGCTGGTCCAGCCGGTCGGCAACCTCGTCCAGCCGGCGCTCGAGATCGCGAAACAGCATGTTGCCCTGTTCGATGGCGTCGCCCTGGCGACGCTCCATCATGCCGGACAGCACGTCGAAACGCTGCTCAAGCCCCTGGAAGATGTAGTCGGCGTCGGGCATGGCCGGCGCCTGATCGATCTTGTCGGCGATCAGCGCGATCTGCTTTGCGAGCCGTTCCATCGCCTGCTCGGGCAGGTTGGCGCGGCCGGCGAGGTCATCGACCCGGCTCGACAGCGTGTTCAACCGGTCGACCACGATATTGCCGGGACGGTCCTGCGCCACTTCCTCGATCTGCTGGGCGAGGGAGTCGATCCGCTTCTCGATGCGCTCGAAGGCTTCGTGGTCGATTGAATTCGCCTGGGCGGCGACTGTCGAGGCTACGATGGCGCGGGAAATCTCGTCCAGCCGCTCGTCGATCATGGCCAGCGTGCCGCCGCCGCGATTGTCCTGCTGGTTGGCGAAATGGTCGACCGCCCCAGCCAGTGTGCGGACCTTTTCCTCCAGCGAACGCAGCGACAGCGATTCCGGCAGGTTGTTGACGGCGTTGCTGATCTGCTCCAGCCGATCGGTCAGGGCCGCAAGGGCGGGATCGTCGGAGCGCTTGCGCTGATCGGCGTCGACGCGGTCCTCGAAGGCAGTCCAGCGGCGATCGAAATCGTCCCAGCGGCGGTCGACCTTCTGCACGCTCTCCTCGCGCGCCAGCGTGTCGAGCGCGGCCTTGACCTGCTCGAGTTCCAGTCGCAGCAGGTTGACGCTCCTGTCGTCACTCTTCTCCGACAGCGATTTGATGGCGCCGGACAGCCGCTCGAATTCCACGCCGAGTTCGGCGCTGCCCTTGCCTGTCGCGCCGGGCTTGGCGTTCGCCTGGAAGGCGCGGTCGATGTCCTTGCGCAGCGCGTCGAATTCGCGCTGCAGGCCTGAAGTCACCTGGTGGCGCAGTTCCTCGCGCATGCCGCGCAGCTCGCCCGCGATCTTGCCGACCATGGCGACGCTGTCTTCCTGGCCGCGCACGCGGTCGATGTCGCGCGCGATTGCCTGGTAATTCTGGTCGAAGGCAGGCGAGGGCGCCGGGTTGTGCGCACGCGGTGCCGGCTGCGGATCCTCATACCAGCGCTGCTGGGCCGTCGGCTGCGCGGCGGGATAACGCGGTTCCGCGGCGGGGTAACGCGGGTCGGCGCCATATTGGCGAGGAACGGGCCGTGCCGTCGCGTCCTCACGCGTCTGCCCCAGGCGCTGTTCCAGGGTCTCCAGCGAGCGGTTCAGCTGCTCGAGCGTTGTCTGCGGCTTGCGCTGCCTGCCGGCATTGAGTGTATCGAGATAGGACCGCTTGCTGTTCATCGGTGCGTCCGTCTTTCAGATTGGCCGGCTTGCGACCAGCTCCCCAAGTCCCTGCCGGAACGAGGCGACCGCGCTTCCATGCCACGGTGGAAGACAAGCTTCCCGGGTTTCACCCGCGCTCCGAAAAACCGTGAAAATTCGATACAGGATAACCACGGATAGCCGACACGCGCACATTTCGCCCAACGTGGTAAACAACGCGTTAACCAAGCTTAAGAAGTTGCAAGGAAGTTGGCTGTCGCGATTTCCGGTGCGGCATAAGGCACCGTTCTCAGAACGCCCTTGCGTCATGAGGCGGCTATCGGTATAGAATTGACGTAAACGTAAATGGCGCATCAACTGTGCTGTTTTGCGATTTGTTTGTTGAAACCACGGCTGGAAGCACGCCCCCGCTTCCAGTCAGGCGACGCATGGTCCGGGACCGCGACGCCACCAGACGGGGAAGCCAGTGACCATGAAACTTATCTCGGCCGGCGAGACCGCGGCCAATACCAATAATGCATCCGTAGAAGTCGGCGAGGATCTCTCCCGCATCGGCGAAATGGCCAAAAAGTATGGCGTGACGCTGCGCACGCTGCGCTTCTATGAAGACAAAGGCCTGCTCCACCCGCAGCGCGACGGTTCGACCCGTCTCTATACGCGCCGCGACAAGGCCAGGCTGAAGCTGATCCTGCTCGGCCGAAAGGTTGGGTTCTCGCTGCGCGACGTCAAGCAGATGATGGACCTCTACGATCCGACCGGTTCCAACACCAAGCAGTTGCGGTTGGCGCTGGACAAGTCGGAGAAGCAGCTCGCTCGCCTGCAGAAGCAGCGGGCACTGATCGACGACGCCATCAATGAGCTCGGCGGCTCGATGTCGGCGGTGCGCCAGATGTTGGCCGAGCGTTCGACGCCGCAGGCGAGCGTCGCGAGCTAAGCCACTCTCCGACACTGTCGGACTTTCACCATCAAAGCCGCGTGGCCATGCTGCGCGGCTTTTCGCTGTCATGGCCTGCTGTTTCGCGCTGGCTTGCGCAATGCCGCAACGCCAGGCTCCGCGCGCGTGGCGACGGAATCTTGTCGCATCGAAAATATTGACGTTTACGCAAACGTCAATATTTGCTATTGCCACTTCGACATTGGCCCGCTTGCCGCGCACGGCTTGATTTCGGGGCCTTTATCCGCATGGTGGAGGAAAGCATGCCGATCTACAGGGCCCCGGTCCAGGACACGCTGTTCGTGCTCAACGAGGTGCTGGGCTATCAGCGCTATTCGAACCTTGCCGGATTCGCCGACGCAACGCCCGACATACTGGAGGCAATTCTCGCCGAAGGGGCCAAGCTCGCCGAGAACGTCATGCATCCGCTGAACCGTGTCGGCGACATGGAAGGCTGCGTGCGCCACGACGATGGCTCGGTGACCACGCCCAGGGGCTTCAAGGAAGCGTTCGACCAGTATCGCGAAGGCGGCTGGATGGGCCTGGCGGCTCCGGTCGAGTTCGGCGGCCAGGGCCTGCCCTATGCCGTGCACACGGCGGTGGCCGAATACATGGTGTCGGCCAACATGTCGTTGATGATGTATCCCGGCCTGACCCAGGGTGCGATCGCGGCCATCATCACCCACGGCACCGACGAGCAGAAGGCGACCTGGCTGCCCAGGATGGTCGAGGGCACCTGGACCGGCACCATGAACCTGACCGAGCCGCATTGCGGCACCGATCTCGGCTTGCTGCGCACCAAGGCAGTGCCGAACGGCGATGGCACCTACAAGATTTCAGGCCAGAAGATTTTCATCTCGGCCGGTGAGCACGACATGTCGGACAACATCGTCCATCTGGTGCTGGCCCGTATCGAAGGCGCCCCCGAAGGCGTCAAGGGAATCTCGCTGTTCATCGTGCCGAAGTTCAAGCTCGATGCGTCGGGCAATCCGGGGACAAGGAACACCGTTTCCTGCGGTTCCATCGAGGAGAAGATGGGCATCCACGGCAATTCGACCTGCGTCATGAACTATGATGAGGCTGAAGGCACGCTGCTGGGCGAGGCCAATGGCGGCCTGAAGGCGATGTTCACGATGATGAACGAGGCGCGGCTCGGCGTCGGCCTGCAGGGGCTGTCGCTGTCGGAGATCGCCTACCAGAACGCCGTCGCCTACGCCAAGGACCGTTTGCAGGGCCGCTCGCTGTCGGGCCCTAAGTCGCCGGAGAAAAAGGCCGACCCGATCATCGTCCATCCCGACATCCGCCGCTCGCTGATGACCATGAAGGCTTTCAACGAGGCCGGCCGCGCGCTGGCGCTGTGGACGGCGATCAAGTCCGACATCGCGCACCGCTCCGCCGACGACAAGGACCGCCAGGCGGCCGACGACTACACCGGCCTGATGACGCCGGTGGTCAAGGGCGTGCTGACCGACAAGGGGTTCGACCACGCCGTGATGGCGCAGCAGGTGTTCGGCGGCCACGGCTACATCGAAGAGCACGGCATGAGCCAGTTCGTGCGCGATGCCCGCATTGCCATGATCTATGAAGGCGCCAATGGCATCCAGGCGCTCGACCTCGTCGGCCGCAAGCTCGGCTTGAACGGCGGCCGCGCCATACAGGCCTTCTTCAAGGAGGTCGGCGAATTCTGCGAGGAAAACCGCGCGGACGAGAAGATGGCGCCGTTTACCAAGGGTCTGAAGAAGGGCCTCAACGATTTGCAGGCGGCGACCATGTGGCTGCTGCAGAACGGCATGGCCAAGCCCGACAATGCCGGTGCAGCCTCGACCGACTACATGCATCTCTTCGGCCTCGTGGCGCTGGGTTACATGTGGGCGCGGATGGCCAAGGCGGCACAGGGCAAGACCGGCGCCAACGGTTCCCACTCTTTCCTTGAAAACAAGGGGGCGTTCTATGACAACAAGGTCGTGACGGCGCGCTTCTTCATGGAACGGATCATGCCGGAGACCTCGGCCCACCTCGCCCGTATTTCTAGTGGCGCCGATACGCTGATGGCCCTGTCGGCGGAAGCGTTCTAAACTCAACCTCGCTGGCCTGTCTGTCTGTCTGTCGATACGCGGAGGAAATCGTGGCGACAAATCCCGCCGAAGTGCTCTCTTTGCCGAAGCCAGCCTGGGCGGCCGACGAGGTCGGCATGCTCTACGACATGGCTACCCGTTTCATGTCGGAGGAGATCGCGCCGCGCTACGACGAGTTCGAGAAGAACGAGATGGTCGACCGCGAAAGCTGGCTGAAGGCTGGTTCCGCCGGGCTGCTCTGCGCGTCAATGCCGGAGAAATATGGCGGCTCCGGCGGCACCTTCGCGCATGAGAGCGCCATCATCGAGGCGATCGGCCATGTCGGCGTCGATGGTTTCGGCATCGGCCTGCACAATTCGATCGTCGCCCCCTACATCCTCCATTACGGTTCGGAAGAGCAGAAGAAGAAATGGTTGCCCAGGCTCGCCACCGGCGAACTGATCGGCGCCATTGCCATGACGGAGCCCGGCGCCGGTTCCGACCTGCAAGGTGTCAAGACGCGTGCCGAGAAGGATGGCAACCAGTACAAGATCAATGGCTCCAAGACCTTCATCACCAACGGCCAGCTGGCCAACTTCATCATCGTCGTCACCAAGACCGATCCGGAGAAGGGCGCCAAGGGCACCTCGCTGATCGTTATTGAGACCGATGAGGTCGAAGGCTTCCAGCGCGGCCGCAACCTCGACAAGATCGGGCTGAAGGCCAACGACACGTCGGAGCTGTTCTTCAACGACGTGCGTGTGCAGACCTCCAACCTGCTCGGCCATGAAGAGGGACAGGGCTTCGTCCAGCTGATGCAGCAATTGCCGCAGGAACGATTGCAGATCGGCACCGGGGCGATTGCCATGATCGAGCGGGCGCTGGCGTTGACCATCGACTACGTCAAGGAGCGCAGGGCCTTCGGCAAGGCGATCATCGACTTCCAGAACACCCAGTTCAAGCTGGCTGAATTGAAGACAGAGGCCACCATCGGCCGTGTCTTCTACAATGACTGCGTCACCCGCCACATCAATGGCGGGCTGGATCCGGTAACGGCCTCGATGGCCAAGTACTGGCTCTCCGACCTGCAGGGTAAAGTCGTCGACGAATGCCTTCAATTGCACGGCGGCTATGGCTAC
Source organism: Mesorhizobium sp. B2-5-13 (assembly GCF_006440535.1). Classification (NCBI taxonomy): domain Bacteria; kingdom Pseudomonadati; phylum Pseudomonadota; class Alphaproteobacteria; order Hyphomicrobiales; family Phyllobacteriaceae; genus Mesorhizobium; species Mesorhizobium sp. B2-5-13. The sequence continues at coordinate 603,197 of NZ_VFUI01000002.1, forward strand.
ATGAATGAATATCCGATCGCCCGCATGTTCCGCGACGCCCGCGTCCAGCGCATCTACGGCGGCACCAACGAGATCATGAAATTGCTGATCGGACGCTCGCTCTGAGCAGCTCTCTTCAGCGAACCCAAGGAGCATGAAAATGGCCGAAGCTTATGTCTATGACGCCGTTCGCACGCCGCGCGGCAAGGGCAAGAAGGACGGATCGCTGCACGAGGTGCCGGCGGTGCGGCTCGCCGCCAGGACGCTCGAGGCACTGCGCGACCGCAACGGGCTGGACACCGGCACGGTCGACGACATCATCTTCGGCTGCGTCGACCCGGTCGGCGAGGCGGGCTCCGTCATTCCCCGTGCCGCCGCTTTCGAGGCTGGCTACGACACCAAGGCACCCGGCATGCAGATCTCGCGCTTCTGCGCCTCCGGATTGGACGCCATCAATTTCGGCGCCGCCAAGATCGCGCAGGGCGCCGATGAAATCGTCATCGCCGGCGGCGTCGAATCGATGTCGCGCGTCGGCATGGGCATGTCCGGCGGCGCCTGGTTCATGGATCCTTCGGTCGGCCTGCCCGGCTGGTTCGTGCCGCAAGGCATTTCGGCCGACCTGATAGCCACCAAATACGGCTTCTCGCGCGACGACGTCGACGCCTACGCGGTCGAGAGCCAGAAGCGCGCCGCAAGATCCTGGGCCGATGGCCGCTTCAAGAACTCGGTCATACCGATCAAGGACCAGAATGGACTGACCATTCTCGACCATGACGAGCATATGCGGCCGTCGACCGACATGCAGTCGCTCGCCTCGCTCAATCCGTCCTTTGTCATGCCCGGCGAAATGGGCGGCTTCGACGCGGTGGCGGTGCAGAAGCATCCCGAGGTCGAGGAGGTCAACCACGTCCATCACGCCGGCAACTCGTCCGGCATTGTCGATGGCGCGGCGGCCGTGCTGCTTGGCTCGAAGAAGGCCGGTAAGGCGATGGGCCTCAAGCCCCGCGCCTGCATCCGCACCTTCGCCAACATCGGCTCCGAGCCGGTGCTGATGCTGACCGGCCCGGTCGACGTCACCGAGAAACTGTTGAGGCGTGCCAAGATGAAGCTGTCGGACATCGACCTGTTCGAGCTCAACGAGGCCTTCGCCTCGGTGGTGCTGCGCTACATGCAGGCTTTCGAGATCCCGCACGACAAGATCAACGTCAATGGCGGCGCCATCGCCATGGGCCATCCGCTCGGGGCCACCGGCGCGATGATCTTCGGCACGGTGCTGGACGAACTCGAGCGCCGCGACTTGAACACCGCGCTGGTGACACTGTGCATCGGTGCCGGCATGGGTACCGCAACCATCATCGAACGCGTCTGACGGGGAGAGAACGATGAGCTACGCCAATTTCACCCTCGACATCGACGCCGATGGCATCGCGCTGGTCACCTGGAACAGCCCGGACCGCTCGATGAACGTCTTCACCGAAGAGGTGATGCGCGAGTTGAACGCCATCGTGGACAAGGTGGCCGGCGATGCCGCCATCAAAGGCGCGGTGATCACCTCCGGCAAGGACACTTTCTCCGGTGGCGCCGACATCACCTTGCTGCAGAGGATGCTGACCAGCTTCGCCACTGACAAGGTCAGCGAGAAGGCGACCAGGGCGCTGTTCGACAATGCCGGCATCATGACCGGCCTGTTCCGCAAGCTGGAAACCTGCGGCAAGCCATGGGTCTCGGCGATCAACGGCACATGCATGGGCGGCGCCTTCGAAATGTCGCTCGCCTGCCATGGCCGCGTCGCCGCCGACTCCGACAAGGTCAAGATGGCGCTCCCCGAGGTCAAGATCGGCATCTTCCCCGGTGCCGGCGGCACCCAGCGCGTGCCGCGGCTGACCGACCAGCAACAGGCGTTGCAGATGCTGACCTCCGGCCAGACCCTGTCGCCGCAGAAGGCGAAGGCGATGGGCCTGATCCACGAGATCGCCGAACCGGCGAAGCTGATCGAGACCGCGAAGGCGATGATCAGGAACGGCCTCAAGCCGGTGGCGCCGTGGGACGAGAAGGGTTTCAAGCTGCCCGGCGGGCCGATCTATTCGGCGGCCGGCGCCAATCTGTGGCCGCCGGCCATCGCCATCCTGCGCCGCGAGACCCATGGCAATTACCCGGCCGCCGCCGCGATCCTGAAATGCGTCTATGAGGGCCTGCTGGTGCCCTTCGACACCGCGCTCAGGATCGAGCAGCGCTATTTCACCGAGATCATGCAGAGCAAGGAGGCGGCGGCGATGATCCGCTCGCTGTTCGTGTCGCTGCAGGAGCTGAACAAGGGCGCGCGCCGCCCGGCCGGCGTGCCGGACACCAGGTTCAAGAAGATCGGTATCCTCGGCGCCGGCTTCATGGGCGCGGGCATCGCCTATGTCACCGCCAAGGCCGGCATTCCGGTGGTGCTGCTCGACCGGGATATGGAGGCGGCCGCAAAGGGCAAGGCGCATTCCGACAGCCTGATCTCGGATCAGGTCAAGAAGGGTCGCGCCAGGCCCGAGGAGAAGGACAAGCTCCTGTCGCTGATCACGCCGACGGCAGACTATGCAGACCTCGCCGGCTGCGATCTCGTGGTGGAAGCCGTGTTCGAGGATTCCGCCGTCAAGAAGAACGCCACCGAACAGGCGGAGGCCGTGCTGAAGTCGTCGGCGATCTTTGCCTCCAACACCTCGACCATTCCGATCACCGGCCTGGCCAAGAATTCGGCGCGGCCGAAGAATTTCATCGGCATCCACTTCTTCTCACCGGTCGACAAGATGATGCTGGTCGAGATCATCCTCGGCAAGAAGACCGGCGACAAGGCGCTGGCGACCGCGATCGACTTCGTGCGCGCCATCAAGAAGACGCCGATCGTCGTCAACGACACGCGCGGCTTCTATGTCAACCGCTGCGTGCTGCGCTACATGTCGGAAGCCTACAAGATGCTGATCGAAGGCGTGCCCGCGCCGATGATCGAGAATGCAGCGAAGGCCGCCGGCATGCCGGTCGGTCCCTTGGCGCTGACCGACGAGACGGCCATCGACCTCGCCCAGAAGATCATGAAGCAGACCATCAGGGATCTCGGCGACAAGGCCGTCGACCCCAGGCAGATGGCGCTGATCAACACCATGGTCGACGACCACGGCCGCTTCGGCCGCAAGAACGGCAAGGGTTTTTACGACTATCCAGCCAAGCCCGCGAAGAAGAAGCTGTGGCCGGGGTTGAAGGACCTCTATCCGCAGCTCGCGGCCGAGAAGGTCGACTATGAGGAGCTGCAGCAGCGCCTGCTGGTCACCATCGCGCTCGAAGCGGCGCGGGTGATGGAAGAGGGTATCGTCACCGACCCGCGCGAGGCCGATGTCGGCTCGATCCTTGCCTTCGGCTTCGCACCCTATACCGGTGGCGCGCTGTCCTACATTGACGGGATCGGCACCAAGCAATTCCTCAAGATCGCCAAGGGCCTGCAGAAGAAGTATGGCGCCGAGTTCAAGGCGCCCAAGCTGCTCATCGACATGGCCGAGAAAGGTAAGACCTTCTACGAACGCTTTGATCCCCATGCGAAGGGCGATGTGAAGCAGGCAGCCTGACATAGCGTCATGTACGTCTGGGCGCGCATGGCGCGCATGCTGGCCACGGCGCGCAGGCGTGGTCCCTATCTCATGGGCGGCGAAGGCCGGCTGGCCTTTCGCTGCCTGCCGACCGACATCGACTTCAACATCCATCTCAACAATGCGCGTTACATGATGCTGGCCGACCTTGGCCGCATCGATCTGTTTGTCCGTGCCGGCCTCATCACGCTGGCGAGGAAGAATGGCTGGGCGCCGATGATGGGCGGGTTGCAGGCCGTCTACGCCCGCGAGATACGGCTGTGGCGCCGCTTCGAAGTGGTGTCCTCGATCGAGACTTGGGAAGGCACCCAGGTCATCGGCAAGCACCGCTTCGTCCTCGACAATGGCGAGACGGCCGCCCTGATCCTGACGACGGCCGGCGTCTATGACCGCAAGGCGCGCCGCTTCCTCGACATTGACGAGGTTGTCGCCGCACTTGGCCGTGCGGTGAACCCGCGGCCACCGACAGAGGCGGAACGGATTTTCATGACGTCGCACCAGGGACTGCGCGGCCTGGCCAAATCGTCCGGCTGATCAACCCGTCGGCGGGCAGGGTTCGATCGACTTTCCCAAGCCAGGCGCGGATGGTACATTAGGTATCGCTAACGTGGAGTTGGCGGAGGATTAATCATCATGCGTATGATGCTGAGAGTTTCCATCCCGGCCGAGGAAGGCAACAAGGCGATCAAGGACGGCAGCATGGGCAAGTTCATCGAGCACACCCTGTCCGATCTCAAGCCGGAGGCTGCTTATTTTACCGCTGACGGTGGTTGGCGGACGGCCTACCTTTTCCTAGAGGTAAAGGACAGTTCGGATATGCCCTATGTCGCCGAGCGGTTCTTCTTCGCCTTCAATGCCACCGTCGATTTGATCCCGGTGATGAACGTCGACGAGCTCAAGAAGGGTTTGCCGAGGGCGATGGCGGCATTGGCCGGATAGCGGCTTCGGCCATGACACTGTGCCGTCGTTGCGGCACACAGCTTTGTTCGTGATCCACCGGCCGCGCTGGTGGACAACGCAGCGGTTGCGCGTTAGACAGGAAGAGGCATTTTTTCCTGTTTCGAAGGAGAGCACGTCATGCTCTCGCACGACCGCGTCTGGGCTGCCATCGATGCTCTTGCCGAGCGCTATTCGCTTTCGGCTTCGGGTCTGGCAAGGCGCGCGGGACTTGATTCGACCGCCTTCAACAAATCGAAACGCCTCTCGTCCGACGGCCGGCCGCGCTGGCCTTCGACCGAATCGCTGGCCAAGATCATCGAGGCCACGGGCGCTTCGCTGGACGAATTCACGGGACTGATCGAAGGCCGGGGCGCATCGCCCGCCAGCCGGCGCGCCGTGCCGTTGCTCGGCTTTGCCCAGGCAGGCGCCGGCGGCTTCTTCGACGATGCCGGCTTTCCCGCCGGGCAGGGCTGGGATCTCGTCGAATTGCCTGCGCAATCGACCGAGAATTCCTATGCGCTGCAGGTGCAAGGGGATTCCATGCTGCCGCTCTACCGCAACGGTGACGTGCTCATCGTCGAGCCGGGCGCCGCCACCCGCAAGGGCGATCGCGTCGTCGTCAAGACCACATCAGGCGAGGTGATGGCCAAGGTGCTCGAACGCCAGACCGTCAAGTCGATCGAGCTGGTCTCGCTCAATCCGGAGCATCCGGATCGCGACATCCCCATGCGCGAGGTCGAATGGGTGGCGCGGATCGTCTGGGCAAGCCAATAGGTGCAGCGGGTGCGACTTCCTCATCTTGTCCTGGCGGTTCTGATGGTTCCGGTAATGGCGGCGCTGGTCGTTGCCGGCGGACGCACGCTGAAAGGCAGCGCAAGCACTGTTGCGGTGGATCAGATCGATCCCGGCGCCGATACGATCCCGCGGGCTGACACCGGGACGGTACCAGAAGAACCTGCCACCTCAGCCATACCTGCTCCGCAGCCGCCAAAACCGGCGGCGCATTCGCGGGCGATCGATCCGCAGGTCGTCGCGCCGCCGGAACTGCCCGCCGGAGAGCTCGAGCGGGTCGAGCCGCGCGAGCCGTTGAGCAAGCTGGCGCTCGCCGTGCCGCCCGAGCCGAAGATGCCCGACGACTGGAACGGCACAAAGCTGTTCCAGCCGGTCGCCCCGGCCGCCGGCCTGATCGAGGCGAAAGGCTATTCGGTCGCCGTTTCCGGCATCGATGTCGTCGGGCAGGACGAGACCTGCACCACCGATGGCAAATCCTGGCCGTGCGGTGTCCGTGCCCGCACGGCGTTCCGGGCCTTCCTGCGCGGTCGCGCCGTGGTCTGCACGGTGCCGCCGGAAGGTGGTCGCGACCGGATCGCGGCGGAGTGCCGGATCGGCAAGCAGGATGTCGGTCAATGGCTGGTCGAAAACGGCTGGGCGCGCGCCGCCAAGGGCGGGCCCTATGTGGAAGCGGGTGACAAAGCACAAAGCGCGAAGAAAGGCATTTTCGGATCGGCGCCGAACCTTGCCGGCATCTCAGCGGCGCCGGGCGCACCCGCCCCGGCGCCTCAGGCGCCGGGTTCGATCCTGGAAGAGGACCACGGCGTCCTCAAGCCAGCTGACCAGCCAACGCCTTCTGAATGAGCGAGCGGGTCTCGGTGACGCCATAGAGGGCGGCGAAGGATCCGAAGCGTGGGCCGCGTTCCTGGCCGATCAGCACCTGATAGATCATCTGGAAGAAGGCGCCTGAAACGCCGGGGCCGCCTTCCGGGCTCTGCTTGGAATGATCCTGGTAGCGTTCGATCTTGCGCGCCACGTTGAGCGAAGCGTTCTGGATCGCCTCGCCGCTGGCGCCCGCCGGCAAGTCGCCAAGAGCCTTTTCGAGAGCCAGCAGCGCTTCGCGCTCGACCTCGTCGGCCGGTCGAAAGGTCTTCGTCGGCTTCACGAAATCGTCGAAATAGCGGATCGCATAGCCCGTCAGCCGGTCGAGCTCGGGATGGGTGGCAGGCGTCACGCCCTGCACGTGGCGCGAGATGAAGCCCCACAGCACATCCTTGTTCTGCGCATTGGAGGCGCTGACCAGGTTGAGCAGCAACGAGAAGGGCACCGGCATGTCGATGGCGGGCGGATTGCCGTCATGCATATGCCAGACCGGGTTGCCCAGCCGCTCCTTCCAGTCCTGACGCGAGTATGCGGCGAGGAAGGTGTAATATTCGTCCACGGCCCGCGGGATGACGTCGAAATAGAGCTTCTTGGCCTGCCGCGGCCGCTGGTACATGTAGAGCCCCAGGCTCTCGGTCGGCGCATAGGTCAGCCATTCGTCGATCGTCAGGCCATTGCCCTTCGACTTGGAGATCTTCTGGCCGTTCTCGTCGAGGAACAGCTCGTAGACGAAATGCTCCGGCGCCCGCCCGCCCAGGATGTTGCAGATGCGGTCATAGACCACCGCATTGGTCTGGTGATCCTTGCCGAACATCTCGAAGTCGACGCCGAGGGCCGCCCAGCGCATGCCGAAATCCGGCTTCCACTGCAGCTTCACCCTGCCGCCGGTGACCGGCAGCGTGGTTTCGGTGCCTTCATCGTCGAAGGTGATGGTGCCGGCCTTGGCGTCCACATGCTTCATGGGAACGTAGAGCACGCGCCCGCTCTTCGGCGAGATGGGCAGGAAGGGGCTGTAGGTCGCCTGCCGCTCCGGCCCAAGCGTCGGCAGCATGACCGCCATGATCTGGTCGTAGCGTTCGGCGGCGCGCAACAGCATCGCATCGAAACGGCCGGCCTTGTAGTACTGCGTCGCGCTGGCGAATTCGTAGTCGAAGCCGAACGTGTCGAGGAAGCGGCAGAGCATCGCATTGTTGTGGTCGGCGAAGCTCGCATAGTCGCCGTCAAACGGATTGGGCACCGACGACAGCGGCTTGTGCAGATACGGCTCGAGCGCTGCGCGATCCGGCACGCTGTCGGGTATCTTGCGCATGCCGTCCATGTCGTCCGAAAAACACAGCAGCTTGGTCGCGACCTTGTCCTGCGTCAGCACGCGGAACGCATGACGCACCATCGATGTGCGCGCCACTTCGCCGAACGTGCCGATATGCGGCAGGCCCGACGGCCCATAGCCGGTTTCGAACAGGATCGATTCTGGAAAGTCGGCGCCCTTGTAGCGTTCGATGATCTTTTTGGCTTCCTCGAACGGCCATGCCTTGCTCTCGACCGCGGCCGTCAGCAGTTCGGGATTGAGATCGATGATGTTTGATCCCGCCATGGTCCTATTTTCCAAAATTATTCGCCGCTCTGGCTGCAAGTGTCGATTTTCAACCGGTCTCTAGGCGCGCGTGGCCGGAGCGTCAACGCGTGGGGCGCTTTTTCCTTGCGGCCTCGGGCTCACCTTCCTACCTTCGGAACCCGTTCAAGGAGTAAAGAATGCCGTCGCCCACCCCTCACGAAGCCCTGATCTATCTTATGGTCATCACTTCGGCCTCCGACCGGGACATGACCGACGTCGAACTGGCCAGGATCGGCGATGTCGTCCGCTCGTGGCCGGTGTTCGAGGATTTCAGGCAGGACCGGCTGGTTGCCGTGGCCCAAGCCTGCCAGAAGATGCTGCATGAGAAGGATGGGCTGGAAGGTGTCCTGACCCAGGTTGCGGAGGCGCTGCCGGAGCGGTTGCGCGACACTGCCTACGCAGCCGCCTTCGAGGTCGCCGCCGTCGATCTGGAGATGCGGCTGGAAGAGGTGCGCGTGCTGCAGCTGATCCGTCGTCAGCTCGATCTCGACACGTTGACCGTCGCTGCGATCGGCCGTGCGGCGAAGGCAAGGCTTCGCACGCTCACCTGACATCGGTCTGAACAAGGACTGTTGGGGTTCAAGTCACCTGAACATCGGCTGTGCTTAGAAGAAACTGACGGACCGGATCAGAAGAAACTGACCGGGAAATAGCGCAGGTAGAATTCGGCGAAGGTGCCTTTCATCGAAATCTCCTGCAGCGCGTAATCGAGCGCCGCGGCCAGCGCCGGATTGTCCGCTCGCGTGGCAATGGCCATGCCGGTGCCCAGATATTCGGGCGCCAGGTAGGGGCCGCCGGCAAAGCGGCAGCAGCCGGCGGCATCGGAGCCGCCCAGCCAGAAGGCGAATCGCATGCCATCGCCGAAGGCAGCGTCGATCTTGCCGGCCTTGAGGTCGCCGTAGAGGGCTTCCGGTCTGTCGAAGGGGACGACCTGGACCGTGCCGAAATAGTCACGCAGCATGCGTTCATGCGCCGAGCCTGATATCACGCCGACGCGCTTGCCGTGTAACTTGTCGAAGATCGGTTCCGCCAGCGCCTTGTTCTTCGGCATAATGAAGCGCGCCGGGAATTGCAGGTAGGCGCGCGAGAAGGCGTATGTCTGTCGTGACTGTGGCGTTGCGGCAATGCCGGCGATGATCGCCTCGCCCTCGCCTTTCTCGAGCGCGCCTTGAAGCTCCGCCCAGGGCAAGGCCTGGATCTGGCACCTGTCGACGATATCGAGTTCCGCGCAGATGGCCCGCGCCAGGTCGATGTGGAAACCGGACAGCTTTCCCGAACCATCGAGGAAATTGAAGGGCGGAAAATCCGTGGTCGTCAGGAACCGCAGCCGCGGCAGTGCCGAAAGGTCCGGCTTGGGCAGCCGCTCCTTGGCGTCCCAGAGCACCGGTACCTGCGGCTCCGCCGCGCGCGCTCCGGGAACCAAAACCAGTGCCGCGATGAGCGCCGCTGCCAGGACCTGGAACCTCCATTGGAACGCCACGATAGAACTCCCCGCACCGTGCTCGTGCCGGTTTTGGTATGAAAATGGTACAGGCACAATGCTTTTTGATTTCAACGCTTCGATTTCGGGATATGATTTGGTGGGTTTGCAAACAGCGGTGGCTGCCCTGGTGGGGGTACCAGGGTCGAGAACCACAACCGGAAGGGGGCGCTTTGCAATTCCTGGTCGGTGGCGAAGCGCCGGCATGGCGTGGACCATGGGCTTCAATGCATAAGGCAACATGGGGTTGATGTTGCGATGAGTCAGTTCGATCGGACGCTGGAATACATAGACCAGCTGCAGCACGCCGCAACGGCGGCCGCGGTATGCGAGAAACTGTTAGGCGTAACATCGGAGTTCGGCCTGACCGCGCTGATGGCCGGAACCGTTCCGCGGCCGGGCACGCCGACGGGGCAGCAAAAGCAGCATGTGCTGCTTTGCGACTGGCCGGTCGAATGGCTCGAGCGCTATGTGACGCGCAACTATGTCGATCACGATCCCGTCGTCAGTCACATGAAACAGCTGCAGGCGCCGTTCCAGTGGCGGGAAGCCGCCCAGGGCGTTCGCATCGACAAGAGCAGTGGCGAAGTAATGGGCGACGCCGGCGCCTTCAAGCTGCGCGACGGGCTGGCCTTCCCGCTGATCACGCTCGATGGCGAAATCGTCATGGTGTCGCTGGGTGGCGAGGCCGTGGAACTGTCGGCGGCCGAATTCGGCCTGGTCTCGCTGGTCTCGACCTATGCCATTGGCCGCGCCATGCAGCTTCACACCATGGCGGCCACGACCATCGATCACATCGAACTGACGCCGCGCGAACGCGAGTGCCTGCAATGGGCCGCGGTCGGCAAGTCCGAATGGGAGATCTCGCAAATCCTCGGGATCTCCGAACACACGTCGGAGAAACATCTTCTTAACGCCAAAAGCAAACTCGGTGCCGTCAACCGGGTGCAGGCAGTCGCCGAGGCGATAAGGCGCGGATACATTAGCTAGGTCGGCCGTGCAGGCCTAGAACTTCTTGCCTACGTGATCACGCAATTTTCGCATCGAAGCACGGCCGTATCTTCCCCTGAAACACAGGAGACTACGGAATGCTTTTTTGTCTTTCGACCAAGGAATTGATGGAACGCCCCGACCTCTGGGAGGCCGTCCATCGGCTGCGCTACCGGATATTCGTCGAGGAAATGGGATGGGAGGACCTGCGGCGCCCCGACGGTTTTGAGGTCGACCAGTTCGATCATGACGAGGCGGTGCATCAGATCGTCATCAGGGGCGATGAAGTCGCGGGCTATCAGAGGATGTTGCCGACCACACGGCCGCATCTGCTGACCGAGGTGTTGACCGATCTCTCCGAAGGAACGCCGCCGGCGGGCCCCAACATCTGGGAGTTGACCCGCTATGCGGTGGCTCCGGGTTTTCGCGATGGCCGGCGCGGCGTCTCGACGGTCGGCACGGAATTGATAGCCGGTTTCGTCGAGTGGGGTCTCAAGCGCGGCGTCGACAAGGTCATCATCGAGTTCGAGCCGATGTGGGTGCTGCGCGCATTGCAACTGCACTTCCTGGCGACGCCGCTGGGCTATCAGCGCACCTATGGCAACCAGCAGGTCGTGGCGACGCTGCTCACCTTCAACGAGCACACGCTGGACGTGGTGCGTTCGCGCCGCAATCACCATGCACCCGTCCTGGCCAGGGGATATCCCGACATGCTCGGCCAAAGGAGGGCGTCATGAACGCGCACCCACAACCCGAACTGCGCAACCATGCGCTGATCGTCACCGTGTCGTCGAATGACGGCCGGCCGGTGCTCGACAGGAGGGCCTATGAGAGCCTTGCCAGGACGTTTCAGGAAGCCGCCGAGAACGAAGAGGTGCGGGTCGTCGTGCTGCGCGGCCTGGCGGGCTGCTTCTGTCTTGGCGGCGACTTTTCCGAATTCCTGGACGCCACCAAGCATCAGAAGCTGATCGCCGCCGTCACCGACATGTTCCGCATGCTGGCAACGTTTCCAAAGCCCATCCTGGCCTGTGTCGACGGCGATGCCGTCGGCGTCGGCTGCACCATCCTGTTCCATTGCGACATGGTGATCGCGTCAGAAAAAAGCACGTTCCGGGTGCCGTTCGTCGATTTCGGCCTGGTGCCCGACGCGGCGACCAGCATCCTGGCGCCGCAGAAGCTCGGCTATGCCGGTGCCTTCCGCTTCTTCTGCCTCGGCGACACGCTTCGTGCCGAAGATGCCAGGGCGCTCGGCCTAGTCGCCGAGATCGTCCCGGAAGGCAGCGTCGAGGAGGCGACGCTCGGCCGGGCCAGGCAGCTCGCCAAGAAGCCGGTTGCGGCGTTGTTGCAGACGCGCGGCCTGCTCAAGGGCAACACCACCGCGCTTTGCGAGCGCATCGATGAGGAGATATCGCTGTTCCAGCAGGCGCTGCAGGACGACGCCACGCTGCGACGGTTGCAGCGGATCGCACGCCTGGCGGCCTAATGCATGTCGCCCGGAAGTGTCCTCGGTTCCGGGATAACGACATGCATAAGTCAGAAGCTTACAGCAGGTCGGGCGAATCCCATTCGCCGCGACATGCTGTAGAGCCGGATCAAGGGCCCTCATCAATTGCGCCGCGCCGCCTTTGGCTGCGCGGCGCCAAAAAAAGCGTCAGTCCTGCTTACCCAGGAATGACGGCCCTTCGCCGATGATCTTCCTGTCTTCCTTGCCGATGATATCGAGATCGCGTCCCTCATAGGGCAGCGACAGGAGGATGCGACGCATCACTGCCAGCCGCGCGCGGCGCTTGTCGTTGGCCCGCACGATGATCCATGGCGCGAACTCCTTGTGGGTGCGCTCGAACATACTGTCGCGCGCCTTGGTGTAGTCGTCCCACTTGGTGATGCCGGCAATGTCGATCGGCGAGAACTTCCAGCTCTTGAGGGGGCTGTAGCGGCGATCGTGAAAGCGCTCGAGCTGCGTCTCCTGGCCGATGTTCAGCCAGAATTTGAAGAAATGGATGCCGTCATTGACGATCATTCGTTCGAAATGCGGCGTCTCGTCGAGAAACTTCTGGTGCTGTTCTGGGGTGCAAAAACCCATCACCGGCTCGACGCCGGCGCGGTTGTACCATGAGCGGTCGAAGGTGACGAATTCGCCCGACGTCGGGAAATGGTCGGTATAGCGCTGATAATACCATTGCCCCAGCTCCGTCGGGGTTGGCTTGGTCAGCGCGACGTTGCGCGCCGTGCGCGGGTTGAGGTACTGGCGCAGCACGAAGATCGTGCCGCCCTTGCCGGCGGCGTCACGCCCCTCAAACAGCGCCATCGCCCGCTTGCCGGTCGCCTGCAGCCATGCTTGCGCTTTGACCAGCTCGATCTGCAACTGCTCGAGCGTATCGTCGTACTCCTCGGCTTTCATCTTCTTGTCGTAGGGATACCCGCCCGCGGTCAGCTTGTTCTCCTCGACCCAGTCCGGAAGCTCGGGATTCTCGATATCGAACTCCCGTTCCTTGCCGCCGATCCGGATTTTCAGCGGACCTGAAGTTGGCGAGGCGGAATTTTCCTTGGCCTTATTCATGCAGACGAACCCTTTTAAGTGTCTGGACTCATGCTATTGGGAGCCACTACAGCGCCGCGCGTCCATTTGGGCGCGCAAAGGACGCTGTAGCACTTTTGATTTGCGGTCCAGCGGAAGTTTTCGCCGCCGTGTGACCGGTGGAGGCTGGGCGCGCGAATGACTGACCTGGGCGCAGAGCAGAAAGGCATGGGGCAAGCGATCGCCGCCCGGCTGTGGACCAGCCGCTGGCTGCTCGCGGCCGGTGTCGTGGCGGTCCTGATCGCCTATGGCTTCGCGGGTATTTCCGCCTACGTGCTGGTACCGGCACTGCTCCTGCTGCTGACGGCGGCACTATTGCCGGTTACAGCTGCGCGCCATTCCGCCGAGAGCGCCGGGGCAATCGAAGCGATGGGCTTGCAGCGCCTGTCCGGCGAATATCTCGCGGCCGCCGTCGCCGATCCGCTCATCATCTTCGACCAGGCCGCCACCATCGTCCACGCCAACGCCGCCGCTTTTGCCGCCTTTGGAGGCATCGCGCCCGGCATATCGCTGCCGCTGAAATTCCGGGCGCCGGAAATGCAGGCGCTGCTGGACAGTGTTCTGTCGGGCACCGTTGCCTCGGATGTTGTCGACTATACCGAGAAACTTCCCGTCGAACGGGCCTACCGGGTCAGCGCGTCCTCGGTCGGGCATGGCACCGACCTCTATGTGCTGGTCTTCAAGGACCAGAGCGAGGCACGGCGCATAGACCGCATGCGCGCCGACTTCATCGCCAATGCCAGTCACGAGTTGCGCACCCCGCTGGCCTCGATCGCTGGCTTCATCGAAACGCTGCGCGGACCGGCCCGCAACGATCCGGCGGCGCGCGAGCAGTTCCTCCAGATCATGCAGAACCAGACCGGCCGCATGGCGCGACTGATCGATGATCTCCTGTCGCTGTCGCGGCTGGAGATGAAGCCCTATCTGAAGCCGGGAACCGAAGTCGATCTGCGCCAGACCGTCGACAGCGTCATCGATTCGCTCGGACCGCTTGCCCGAGAAAACAATGTCGCCATCGAACGCGATTTCGCCGAGGGGTCGCTCGATGTGCCGGGTGATCGCGACGAGTTGTTCCAGGTCTTCGAGAACCTTTTGGAAAATGCCTGCAAATACGGCCGGTCGGGCGGCCGCGTCGTGGTGTCGATCGCGCGTGGCGATGATGGTTCCGAACCAGGCATCGACGTGACGATCAGGGATTTTGGCCCCGGCATTCCCGAGGAGCATATCCCGCGCATCACCGAGCGCTTCTATCGCATCGATGTCGAGACCAGCCGGACCCAGAAAGGCACGGGACTTGGCTTGTCGATCGTCAAGCACATCCTGACGCGTCACAATGCCAGGCTGACGATCAAGTCCGAGGTCGGCAAGGGCGCCGCCTTCTCGGTCCATTTGCCGGCGCACTGATACTGCCCTAGTTTCCCACTGGACCGTTTCTTTTTTCTGTCATCCGGTTAGCGTATCAGCGGGGATTCGAGGAAACGACTCAAGATCAAGACACCCCGTGGGAAGGCATTTCGTCCATGCAGTCCGTTCACACAATGAGCGCCTTTGACGAGGAACTGAAATATCTCGCCAAGCGCATCGCAGCGATGGGCGGCCATGCCGAGCGCATGGTCGAGCAGGCGGTCGCCGCCTTGGTCAATGCCGATCCGGGATTGGCCCAGAAGGTCATTCGCGACGACATCGTGCTGGATGAGGGGCAGCGTGAGATCGACGACAAGGCGATCATCATCATCGCCAAGCGCCAGCCGATGGCGACGGACCTGCGCGAGATCGTCGGCGCCATCCGCATCTCGGCCGACCTCGAGCGGGTCGGCGACCTCGGAAAGAACGTTGCCAAACGGGTGGTCGCCGTCACCGACGGCCGTCAGCCGACCAGCCTTTTCCGCGGCCTGGAGGCGTTGGCCAACCTGGCGCTGACCCAGCTGAAGGAAGTCCTCGACGTCTATGCGTCGCGTTCGGTCGACAAGATCGGCTTCGTGCGCGACCGTGACGACCAGATCGATGCCATGTACACGTCGCTGTTTCGCGAATTGCTGACCTACATGATGGAAGATCCGCGCAACATCACGCCCTGTACGCATCTGCTGTTCTGCGCCAAGAACATCGAGCGTATCGGCGATCACGCCACCAACATCGCCGAGACCATCTACTACATCGTCACCGGCGACCAGATGCCGGCCGAGCGGCCGAAGAGCGACAAGACGGACAAGATCGGCCTCCCCGCGGCGCTGCCGGTGAAGTGAACGCACCTCCTCTCGAACGCTTGATCATATTGCGCTAAACTATCCCGAGATAAGCTTGCCGGTTCCCTAGGGAAGGCAACGCTTTCGGGAGGCCGCGATGGAATATGTCCGGGAATTCAAGCCCTCGCCGCTGACATCGGGCATCATCGCCTGTAGTGTCTACACCGCCGGGCACCGTATCGCCGATATTCCCATCGAGGAAGCCGGCGATTGGGCCAAGAAATCGGGACATGTCGTCTGGATCGGGCTGCTTGAACCCGACCGCGAACTTCTGTTGCGCGTCAAGGCGCAGTTTCATCTGCATGAGCTGGCGATCGAAGATGCCGAGCACCCCCACCAGCGGCCAAAGATCGAGCAATATGGCGATGCATTGTTCATCGTCGCTCGCACGGCGCAATTGATCGAAGGGCGCGTCACCTTCGGCGAGACACATCTGTTTGTCGGCTCAGGCTACATCGTCAGCGTCAGGCACGGTCCTTCCACATCTTATGCCGCCGTACGCCAGCACTGGGAAAGCTGCCCGCATTCGCTGGCCAAGGGCGAGGATTTCGTCCTCTATGCCATTCTCGACTTCATCGTCGACAACTACATGCCCGTGCTCGAGCAGATCGAGGACGAGGTCGAGGCGATCGAGGACAAGGTCCTGCTGAAGCCGATGACCGGCCCCGACATCGAACGCCTCTACATGCTGCGCCGCGACCTCCTGCGTCTGCGCAACGCGGCATTGCCCCTGGTGGAAGTCTGCCGCCGGCTGACCAGCGCCGACCTGCCACAGATCCATTCGGCCATGCACCCGCTGTTCCGCGACGTGACGGATCACATCCGTACCGTCCAGGAGAAGATCGACAGCCTGCGCGAGGTGCTGGCCTTCGCCTTCGAGGCCAGTCTTCTGGTCGGTCAAAGCCAGGAAACGGCGATCTCCAAGAAACTCGCCTCCTGGGCGGCCATCCTGGCGGTGCCAACCGCATTCGCGGGCATCTACGGCATGAACTTTACCGACATGCCGGAGCTGAAGATGGAATATGGCTACCCGATGGTGCTGGCCATGATCGCGCTGATCTGCTGCTTCCTGTATTGGCGGTTCAGGAAGAATGGGTGGCTGTAAAAGAGCGAATAGCGAATAGGGAGTAGCGATTAGGGGAAAAACCGCATTGCCCCCTCGCGGAAGCTCAATCACTGTCTATTCGCTATTCGCTATTCGCTATTCGCTATTCGCTATTCGCTATTCGCTATTCGCTATTCGCTATTCGCTCAGCGATTCCGCCGCCGCTCCGCCGCTGGCTGGAACGCCACGCGGGCATGGTATTTGCAGTAGGGACCGGTTTCAGCGGCTTCGTTGCCGCAGAAATTGAAGTCCTCCGAAAGCGGATCGCCGTTCGGCCATTTGCAGGTGCGCTCTGTCAGTTCGACGAGCTGCAGATGCCGTGAGATCGGCACCACGACGTTCTCGACCGGGCGGATGTAGTGCCGCGCCACGGGTTCGGCATCGAATTGCGTCTGAAGGGCCGTCGCGCCGATCGAAGTCGTGACATGGCGTGCCGTGCTCGCGGCGCGCGCCACCGACTTCTGGACGGTCGATCCCTGCGTCGCCTTCTTCTGGCGTGCCGGCGACGCCGTCGCGCGACCGCGGCCCGACAGTTTCAGCCGGTGCACCTTGCCGATGACCGCGTTGCGGCTGACCCCTCCAAGCTGCGCAGCAATCTGGCTTGCGCTCAGACCCTCCGACCACAGTTTTCTCAAGAGTTCTACCCGCTCGTCAGTCCAGTTCATGACCGCGCTCCTCATAAGCGTGCGGCAATCAGAATCCACTCCCGACCCAGCACAACTGCTGGGGCAGACACCACATATATCTGGTGATTAGGTCCGCCGCACGAAATCTAGTTATTTCTCGACTACAACTACTCTATGCGCTGACTCGGTGACAAGAGTCCCAAGTGCAACACGAATCGGTTTTTTCGGTTTTCCCCAACTTGCCCGGTCGCTCATGAGCCGGCGTTGCGTCAGGGGGCTTGCCGCGCGCCACTACGCGACGTTTTCGTTGACTTCATGGCCGAAAAACACGATAAGCCGCAGAAGGCCGCCGCTTTGGCGGCTTTTTTGATTTTCCGGTACCGGAGACGCATATAATGAGCGGTTCGGCGCTTTACGAGACCTTTGCTCGCGCACCCCTGGCCTTCGACCATGGGGAAGGCACTTGGCTGGTTACCGACAAGGGCGAGCGATATCTCGATTTCGCCGGCGGTATCGCGGTCAATTCGCTTGGCCACGGCCATCCGCATCTGGTCGCGGCCCTCACCGAACAGGCGGCGAAACTCTGGCACGTCTCCAATCTCTATGAAATCCCGGGGCAGAGCAGGCTTGGCGAGCGGCTGGCTGATGCCACCTTCGCCGACAAGGTGTTCTTCACCAATTCCGGCGCCGAGGCGCTGGAATGCGCGATCAAGACGGCGCGGCGCTACCATTTCGTCAAGGGCCATCCCGAGCGCTTCCGCGTCATCACCTTCGAAGGCGCCTTCCATGGCCGCACGCTGGCGACCATCGCGGCTGGCGGCCAGTACAAATACCTCGAAGGCTTCGGACCCAAGGTCGAAGGCTTCGACCAGGTCGGTTTCGACGACATCGACGCCGCTGAAAAGGCGATCACGCCGGAGACCGCCGCGATCCTGATCGAGCCGGTGCAAGGCGAGGGCGGTATCCGTCCGGTGCCGACACAGTCGCTGAAGCGGCTGCGGCAGCTCTGCGAACAGCACGGCCTGTTGTTGATCTATGACGAGGTCCAGTGCGGCATCGGCCGTACCGGCAAGCTGTTCGCGCATGAGTGGTCGGGTGTGACGCCCGACATCATGGCCATCGCCAAGGGCATTGGCGGCGGTTTCCCGATGGGCGCCTGCCTTGCCACCGACGAGGCCGCCGTCGGCATGACCGCCGGCGTGCACGGCACCACATTCGGCGGCAATCCGCTGGCAATGGCGGTCGGCAACGCCGTGCTCGACGTGGTGCTGGAAGATGGCTTTCTCGAGGATGTCCAGCGCAAGGCGCTGCTGATGAAGCAGGGGCTTGCGTCAATAGCTGACGAATTCCCCGAAATAGTCGAGGATATCAGGGGCACCGGGCTGATGCTCGGCCTCAAATGCGCGATGCCCAACGGCAAGGTGAACATGGCGCTGCGCGACCAGCATTTGCTGGCCGTTCCGGCCGGCGACAACGTCATCCGACTGCTGCCACCGCTCACCGTCATCGATGCCGAGATTCACGAAGCGCTCAATCGCATCCGCGCTGGCGCCAAGGGCCTGTCGGAGGCCATGGCCTCCGCCGCCGCGAAGTAATCCGGAACCATTCCTGATGTCAGTCCGCCATTTCACTGATCTTTCCACCGTTTCCGAAGGCGATTTGCGCTTCATGCTGGATGACGCGGTGACGCGAAAGGCGCGTCTCAAGGCCGGTGAACGGACCAAGCCGCTCGAAGGCAAGGTGCTCGCGATGATCTTCGACAAACCATCGACGCGCACGCGCGTTTCTTTCGACGTCGGCATGCGCCAGCTTGGCGGCGAGACCATCATGTTGACCGGCACCGAGATGCAGCTAGGCCGCTCCGAGACCATCGCCGATACCGCCAAGGTGCTGTCGCGCTACGTCGATGCGATCATGATCCGCACCACCTCGCATGAGCGGCTGCTGGAGCTGACCGAGAACGCCACCGTTCCGGTGATCAACGGCCTGACCGACGACACCCATCCCTGCCAGCTGATGGCCGACATCATGACTTTCGAGGAGCATCGCGGGCCGGTGGCTGGCAAGACGATCGCCTGGACCGGCGACGGCAACAATGTGCTGCACTCGCTGCTCGAGGCCTCGGCACGGTTCCGCTTCAACCTCAACGTCGCCGTGCCCGAAGGCAGCGAACCGGCGCAGAAGCATATCGACTGGTCCAAGGCGCATGGCGGCAAGCTGCATTTCACCCGCTCGCCCGAGGAAGCCGTCGACCAGGCCGACTGCATCGTCACCGACTGCTGGGTGTCGATGGGCCAGGAACACCGTGCTCGCGGCCACAATGTCTTCTCGCCCTATCAGGTCAACGCAGCGCTGATGGCCAGGGCAAAGCCCGATGCCCTGTTCATGCATTGCCTGCCGGCCCACCGCGGCGAGGAGGTGACCGACGAGGTCATTGACGGGCCGCATTCGGTGGTGTTCGACGAGGCCGAGAACCGGCTCCACGCCCAGAAGGCCGTACTCGCCTGGTGCCTCGGTGCTTGAAGTGTCTTGGGCGCCCGAAATGCCTGGGCGCCTGAAATGCCCAGGCGCTTGATCTACGGAGGCGCGATGCTTATCTGCGCCGCATCACGCAAATCAAGCGCGTTTGGACGCATGTGCCCACCAGGGCCCCATGGCCGCGCCCTGGAGCTTTGTCATGTTGGAAAGCCATCAAGTGACTGAACATCACCCCAAACTCGGCGAGTTCGGCTACGCCGGCGACGATCACGTCGTTCCCTTCGAAGTCGGTCCGCTCGACGTGCGTGGCCGCACGGTCCAGCTCGGGCCGATGCTCGACGCTATCCTTGGCCGCCACGACTATCCCGAGCCGGTCGCCCGCCTGCTGGCGGAAGCCTGTGTGCTGACGGTGCTGCTCGGCACCTCGCTCAAGTTCGAAGGCAAGTTCATCCTGCAGACCCGTACCGATGGGCCTGTCGACATGCTGGTCGCGGACTTTTCCACGCCCTCGGCGCTGCGCGCCTATGCGCGTTTCGACGCCGACCGGCTGGAGGCACTGATCGCGGCCGGCGAGACCTCGCAGCAAACGCTGCTTGGCAGCGGCGTGCTGGCACTGACCATCGACCAGGGCGCCCATACGCAGCGCTATCAGGGTATCGTCCAGCTCGACGGCGAGACGCTGGAAGAGGCGGCGCGCACCTATTTCCGCCAGTCGGAACAGATCCCGACCGACCTAAGGCTCTCGGTCGCCAAGCTGCTGACGCCCGGTGTCGGCGGTGCGCGCGAGCAGTGGCGCGCCGGCGGCATCCTGGCGCAGTTCCTGCCGCAATCGCCCGAGCGCATGCGCATTCCGGACCTGCCGGGTGGGGATGGCGATCCGCGCGAGGAGATCCATGATCCCACAGACAATTCCTGGCAGGAGTTGCTGGCCTTGCTCGGCACCATCGAGCCGACCGAATTGATCGACCCGACCATCGGCGCCGAGCGGCTGCTCTATCGCTTGTTCCACGAGCATGGCGTGCGCGTCTTCGGCGGCGTTCCCGTCGCCGATCAGTGCTCATGCTCCCGGGACAAGATCCGCGGCATCCTCGAAGGCTTCTCCGCGCAGGAGATCAAGGACAGCACCGAGGATGGCGGCATCCACGTCGCCTGCGAGTTCTGCTCGACGCGGTACGACTTCGATCCGGCGGAATTTGCGGCTCAGTGAGCTATCTTTCCTTCTCCCCGTTCACGGCAGGGCTATCGCATATGAGTGATGGCATTGATGAGATAGTCGTCATTCCAGGCGCATTTCTTGATGCGGTGGCTGA